>CAYRDN010000027.1:0-45065 GCA_964423065.1 uncultured Oleiharenicola sp.
TGCTCTAAAGCTTCCGCAGGTCGGCCGCGAGCCGGGGAAAACTCCCGGCCAGGATCCGCCGGGTGTGGCGCAGTCCCTGCCGCAGTTTCACGCTGTCCGCCGCCACCAGCCGCAGGCTCCACCCGCCCTGGCGCAACGTACTGACCCCCACCCAGAGTCCGTCGCCGTGGAGCGCGTTCACTCCGTCGCGCCAGCCGCCGCCGGCCTCCGGTCCGATCAGCACCGCATTGGCGAAGCACGCCGCCCGGCCCGAGCCGGCCAGTTCCGCCAAGGCCCGGAGCTCGTCCCCCGTCTGGTCCAGCCGCTCCCGCAAAATGAGTTCGCCCCCGAGCCGCACCGTCAGCTCCAGCCGCAGCCGGGCCCACTGCCACGCTTCTTCATGGCCCACCCGGCCGGGCTGGAGCTGGTCGACGAAGAACAATCCGCCACCTGGTGCGACGTCCACGACCGTCGCCTGCCGGAAACGCGAACCCCGGTGCGGCACCAGCGGCTCCGGCGCCACTTCCAGCCAGCCGCCCGCCGCGACGGTGAACTGCTGCCGGCTCTCCGCCGCGCCATCACCGTCCATCTTGAAGATCCGGCTGGCGCTGGGTGTTGTCACGAGCAGCGCCGCGCCGCTCGCGACGGCGATGGACGACTCCAGCCGGTCGCCGGCCAGGATCCCGGCCGTCGGGTTGACAACCTGGACGATGAGGATGCCGGCGTCCGCATCCCAGTAAGGCTTGCTGAGGTGGAACGGTGCCCGGAACGACTGCGCCGCCAGGACCGTGCGGCCGTCGGCCGCGGCGGCGGCCTGGAGCGAGAGGTGTCCGGAAAATTCCGCCATGTGCAATTCAGAAGTTGGCCACAAAAAACGCAGGCATCACAAAAACAAGACCCTGCCGCTGATGGAATGCCGCGGCTGGTTCCATCCTGCGTTTCTTGTGCTGTTGGTGGCCATTCATGCCTTGGTCTTCGCCTTCTGGCCGAACAGCACCTCGTGTTCGACCCACGCGACCACCTGGTCGAGATTGTGCTCGCGCTTCAGGTCACAGAACAGGAACGGCCGGTCGCCGCGCTGCACCCGGGCGTCGCGGTCCATGACGCCGAGGTCGGCCCCGACCAGCGGGGCGAGGTCGATTTTGTTGATGAGGAGCAGGTCGCTGAACCGGATCGCCGGGCCGCCCTTGCGCGGGATCTTGTCCCCTTCCGCCACGTCAATGACGTAGATGAACGCATCCACCAGCTCGGGCGAGAACGTGGCCGTCAGGTTGTCGCCGCCGCTCTCGACCAGCAGCAGCTGCAGGTCGGGGAACGCGGCCTCGAACGCACGGCAGGCCTGTTCGTTCATCGTGGTGTCGTCGCGGATGGCGGTGTGCGGGCAGCCGCCGGTCTCGACGCCCGCGATGCGTTCGGCCGGCAGCGCGCTGTGCTGGATGAGGAACCGGGCGTCCTCGGAGCAGTAGATGTCGTTCGTGACGACGGCCATCGAATAACGGGCGCGGAGCCGCTGGCAGAGCTTGAGGCAGAGCATGGTCTTGCCGGAGCCAACCGGTCCGCCGATGCCGATGCGGGGGGGGCGAGTCATGGGGAAAGTAGTGGGTAGCGGGTAGTGGGTAGCGAGTAGAAATTAAGCGGTGCGGCCCGATGGTTTGATCTGCTCACTACTCACTGCCCGCTGCTCGCTACTTCTACGAAATGAACATCCGGTTGTCCGCCGTCTCGTGGCGCGCGGCCGCGATGTCGAGCCAGGGGTTGAACCAGCCGATCTCGTCGAACGGCACCCGCTCCGCCGCCGTGATGACGGCCGGGGCGGCCTGCAGGGCCTCGGTCAGCAGGGACTGCGCGGCGTTCTGGCCGAGCCGGAGAAGCTTCATCGCGGCCGAAAGCAGCGAGGCGGTGCCCGCATAATACACGCCCGCCAGCACGGCGGTCTGCGGCGCCCCCAACATGCGGCCTTCCAAGGCCGCGGACACGGCGGCAGAAAACGGCCAGCTCCCGGCCGCGGCCCGGCGCAGGTAATCCCCGGCCAGCGCCGCGGGGCGCAGCGCGGCCGCCAGCTCGGCCCGCTGCCGGCCGATGTTATCCGCCGCCGTGCGGAGTTCGCGCGGCGCCTTGAGTGCCGCGGACAGGCGGCAGAGTTCACCGACGCGGGGCCAGTCCTCCGCCGCGAACGCCCGCCAGGCCTGCGCCGCCAGCGGCAATTCCGCCTGCCGGAGCGAGGGCAGCACGGAGCGGAGGAGAAACTCCCGCAGCGTGGCCCGGTCGTGGATCACGCCCGCCTGCACCAGGCCCTCGAGCCCGAACGAGTGCGCGTAGCTGCCCGTCGGGTAGAACGAGTCCCCCGCCTGCAGCAGGCCGATGAGCCAGCTAGAGGATGGCTGAACCGCTGTCGGCCAGGCATCAGTTCCAATGGGCAAGGGCGGTTGTGAATTTTCAGCCATTCGGTTCTTCAGCGGTTCAGCCTCTTCAGTGCTGGTGGCTGGGTCCGAGCTCATGGAGGGGCCGCGGGCCGCGGGCAAAGCGTCCGGGGCGGAAAATTGCCGTGGTGGCCTGGAAGGGCACCTGGAGCCTTTCCAGCAGCTGGCGCACGGCGGGTTCGTCGGGGACCAGCAGCCGCGTGGGCTCGGCGCAAAGTTCGAGGTGCAGGTTGCCGATGGCCCAGCCGATGCCGGCCGCTGCCGATGGCGCCACGTCGAGCGAGATTTCCACGACGGCCTCGGGTTGCTGCTGCAGGACGTAGCGCGCGGCCGACGTCTGCCAGAAAGTGTCGCCGTGCTTCAGCGGACCCACCAGCTCGAAACCGAACTCCGTGCCGTCCTCCGCCGTGCCGCGCCAGAGCCGCTTGGCCAACTTAAGCCGTTCCACCCGCAAGGCGATTGCCGGCAGGGCGGATTCGCTTGAAACTAGCGGGGCGGTAATCAACTGCATGGACCCAAGGAAGCAGCCCCGTCCGGTCAGAACAAGAAATACCTCTGCGCCATGGGCAGCACCTTGGCGGGCTCGCAGGTCAGGTGGACGCCGTCGGCCTTGACGGTGTAGGTCTCGGGGTCGACCTCGATGTTCGGCAGGGCGTCGTTGAGCACCATGTCCTTCTTGCCGATCTTCCGGCAGTGCTTCACCGGCTCCAGCCGGCGGCGCAGGCCGAGGCCCTGCAACACACCGTGATCAAGCGAGGCCTGGCTGACGAAGGTCAGGTTGGTCGAGCCGATGGCCCGGCCGGCGGCGCCGAACTGCGGGCGGTAGAAGGTCGGCTGCGGCGTCGGGATGGAGGCGTTGGGGTCGCCCATGTTGGCCCAGGCGACAAAGCCGCCCTTGAGGACGAGCTCGGGCTTCACGCCGAACAGCGCCGGCTTGAAGACGACCAGGTCGGCAAGCTTGCCGACCTCGAGCGAGCCGACGATGTGCGCGATGCCGTGGGCGATGGCGGGATTGATCGTGTATTTGGCGAGGTAGCGCAGGGCGCGGAAATTGTCGGCCGCGGGATGCGAGAGGCCGGAGAGGCCGCCAAACTGCAGCTTCATCTTGTGCGCGGTCTGCCAGGTGCGGATGATGACCTCGCCGATGCGGCCCATCGCCTGCGAATCCGACGACATCATCGAGATGGCCCCGAGGTCGTGCAGCCGGTCCTCGGCCGCGATGGTCTCGGGCCGGATGCGCGACTCGGCGAAGGCCACGTCCTCCGGGATCTTCGCGTCGAGGTGGTGGCAGACCATGAGCATGTCGAGGTGCTCGTCGATGGTGTTGACCGTGAAGGGACGCGTGGGGTTGGTGGAGGAAGGCAGGACGTTGGCCTCGCCGCAGACCCGGATGATGTCGGGCGCGTGGCCGCCGCCGGCGCCCTCGGAGTGGAAGGTGTGGATGGTCCGCCCCTTGAACGCCTTGATCGTCGCCTCGACGAAGCCGGATTCGTTGAGCGTGTCGGTGTGGATGGCGACCTGGACGTCGAGCTCGTCGGCCACGCCGAGGCAGGTGTCGATGGCGGCGGGGGTGGTGCCCCAGTCCTCGTGGAGCTTGAGGCCGATGGCGCCGGCGATGACCTGCTCGCGCAGCGGCGCAGCCGTGCCGCAGTTGCCCTTGCCGAGGAAACCGAGGTTCATCGGGTAGGCCTCGGCGGCCTCGAGCATGCGGTGGAGGTTCCAGGCGCCGGGGGTGCAGGTGGTGGCGAAGGTGCCGTGGACCGGCCCGGTGCCGCCACCGAGCAGCGTGGTCATGCCCGCGCTGATGGCCTCGTCGATCTGCTGCGGGCAGATGAAGTGGATGTGGCTGTCGATGCCCCCCGCCGTGATGATGCAGCCCTCCCCGGCCAGCACCTCGGTCGCGGCGCCGACGATCATCGGGTTTTTCTTTTTCGTGCGCGGATCGACAAAGACGGAGCCGAGGCCGCTCTGGATGCCCGGGTTGCCGCCGTGGCCGATGCCGACGATCAGGCCGTGCTTGATGCCGAGGTCGGCCTTGATGACGCCGAGCACCGGGTCGAGGATGAGGGCGTTGGTGATGATGAGGTCGAGCGACTCCGCGTCGAGGGCGGTGGGCGACTGGCCCATGCCGTCGCGGATGACCTTGCCGCCGCCGAACTTGATCTCGTTGCCGTAGCCGCCGCCCTCGGCGATGAGGTCACGCTCGACCTGGACGAACAGCTCGGTGTCGGCCAGGCGGACGCGGTCCCCGGTGGTGGGACCGAACATCTCGGCGTATTGGCGGCGGGAAAGATTCAGGGGCATGGCGGGTCAGAGTTTGCCGTTGATCTTCGCGTTGAGGCCGTAGACCTCGCGGAGGCCGGCCAGGGCGACGAGTTCGACGCGCTTGGTGTCGCCGGCCTCGAAGCGCACGGCGGTGCCGGCGGGGATGTTGAGCCGGAAGCCGCGCGCGGCCGGCCGGTCGAAGCGCAGGGCCTCGTTCGTCTCGTAGAAGTGGTAGTGGGAGCCGACCTGGACGGGACGGTCGCCGGTGTTGGTCACGTCGAGGGTGACCAGGGGCAGGCCCGTGTTGGCCGGGAGCGCCGCGGCGCCGGGAGCGGTGATGATTTCGCCGGGAATCATGGGAACAGTGACCGGTGATGAGTGACGAGTGACGCGGACATCAGCGGATCGGGTGATGGACGGTGACGAGCTTGGTGCCGTCGGGGAAGGTGGCCTCGACCTGCACGTCGTGGATCATCGATCCGACACCCTCCATGACATCGGCGGCCTTGAGGATGGTGGTGCCATAGCTCATGAGCTCGGCCACCGTCTTGCCGTCGCGGGCGCCCTCGATGATCTCGTAGGTGATGATGGCGATGGCCTCGGGATAATTCAGCTTCAGGCCGCGCGCCTGCCGGCGCCGGGCCAGGTCGGCGGCGGTGACGATCAGGAGCTTTTCGCGCTCGCGCGGGGTGAGGTGCATGGGGCGGAAGTAGTGGGTAGCGAGTAAAGAGCAGGGAGCAGGGCCGATAACCCGCCTAGTCCCTCGACTCCGGTGGCGTACAATTATTGGCAGCGAGCACCCTGATGCTCGCTACCCGCTGCTCACTGCCCGCTGCTGGCTTCATACCTGCAGGTGTTTCTTCACCACCTCGTCGGTGAGCGAGGTGATCGGGCCGGTGATGGTGACGGAGCCGCGGTCCATGGCGTAGAAACGGTCGGCGACTTCCCGGCAAAAATCAACGTATTGCTCCACCAGCAGGATGGCGAGGGCGCCCTCGCGCTTGAGCTCCTGGACGGCGCCCATGATCTTCGCCGCCTCCGCCCGGGACTGGGCCGTCGCCTCCTCCTCCGAGATGTTGCTGATCTTGAGTTTTTTCAGGGTGTCGCCGATCTGGTCGATGATGGAGGGCTGGATGCCCTCGGTCGGCTCGTCGAGGATCAGGAGCTTCGGGTTGGTCAGCAGCGCCCGGCCGATGGCCAGCTGCTGCTGCTGCCCGCCGGAGAGCACCCCGCCCTTGCGGGCCAGCATCTCCTGCAGGACGGGAAAGAGCGCGAACACGCGGTCGAGCATGCGGCGCGCCTCCGGGCCGCGGCGCCCGTGCACCACCAGGCCGACCTGCAGGTTCTCCTCGATCGTCAGGTGCGGAAAGATGTCGCGGCCCTGCGGCACATAGCCGATGCCGGCCCGGGCGCGCACGTCAACCGGCAGCGACGCGATGGGCCGGCCGTCAAAGAGGATGGAGCCGGTGCGCACGGGCAGGACCCCCGTGATCGACTTCAGCGTCGTGGTCTTGCCCACGCCGTTGCGGCCCATGAGGGCGACGACCTCGCCGGAGTTCACCTCCAGGGTGACGCCGCGGAGGATGCGGGAACCGCCGATGTCGGTCTCGACCCCGGAGAGCTGGAGGAGCGCGCTCATCGGGTGCCATGCTTGCCGCGGCCGAGGTAGACCTCGCGGACCTTGGGGTTGGACTGGACCTCCTCGAACTTCCCCTCGCACAGCACGTGGCCCTGGTGGAGGACGGTGACGGGGTTGTCGCGGGCGATCTGCTTGACGAAGGTCATGTCGTGCTCGATGACGACGATGCTGTGCCTGCCCGCCAGGCTGATGAGCAGCTCGCCGGTGCGATGGGTCTCCTCGTCGGACATGCCGGCGGCCGGCTCGTCCACGAGGAGCACCTTGGGCTCCTGGGCCAGCAGCATGCCGATCTCCAGCCACTGTTTTTCCCCGTGGGCCAGCAGGCCGGCCTTCCAGTCGCGCTTGGCGTCGAGCCGGATGAGCTGGAGGAGCTCGGCGATGCGGTCGTGGTCGGCCCGGGTGAGGCGCTTGAAGAGCGAGGCGAACACGCCCCGCGGGCCCTTGAGCGAGAGCACGAGGTTGTCGAAGACGGTGTGCTCGACGTAGACGCTCGGGGTCTGGAACTTGCGGCCGATGCCGAGGCGGTTGATCTCGTATTCGTTGAGCGAGGTCAGGTCGCATGAGTGCGGATCCGTGCCGAACTCGATCCGGCCCTTGTCCGGGCGGGCGCGGCCGGTGATGAGGTCGAAGAACGTGGACTTGCCGGCGCCGTTCGGCCCGATGACCGTGCGCAGCTCCCCCGGGAAAAGGTAGAAGGTGAGGTCCGTGATGGCCTTGAAACCATCGTAGGACTTCGAGACATCTTCGACGGTGAGGATGGGATGGCTCATGGGCGGTCGGGGGCGGGCCGGGTGGCGGCGGGCGGCGCGGCCGAAGGCGAGCGGCGGCGGCGCCACTCCGCGATCTTCGCCGGCAGGCTGACGATGCCGCCCGGCAGGAAAAGGACCACGATGAGGAAAATCAACCCGAGGATGATGAGCCACGAGTCGGGATAGGCCTGGGTGGCCCAGCTCCGGAGGGCGTTGATGCTGATCGCGCCGATGAGCGGGCCGATGAGGGTGCCGCGCCCGCCGACCGCGACCCAGACCACGGCCTCGATGGATTTCGCGGGGGTCATCTGGTCCGGGTTGATGATGCCGGCCTGCGGGACAAACAGCGCGCCGCCCACGCCGGCGATCATCGCGGCGGCGACGAAGACAAACAGCTTGTAGTTGGCGGTCGCGTAGCCGCTGAACAGCACGCGGTTCTCGCCATCCCGGATGGCCTGCCGCACGAGGCCGAACTTGGTCCCGTTGAGCCAGTAGCAGCCGAGGCAGACCAGCAGCAGGACCAGGGTGGTGACGACGAAGAGCGCGCGCATCGTGGCGGGCCCGGCGTCCTTGTCGACGAGCGAGTGGCCCAGGATGAACTTGAAGTCGGTGAAGCCGTTGTTGCCGCCCATCGTGAAGTCGTTCCGGAAAAACATGAGGCAGGCCCCGTAGGTCAGCGCCTGGGTGAGGATGGAGAAATAAACCCCCTTGATGCGCGAGCGGAACGCCAGGAAGCCGAAGACGAGCGCCAGCAGGCCCGGCAGCGCGACCACCATCGAGACGGCGAACCCGAAGGAGTGGAACGGCCGCCAGAACGGCGGCAGGAACGTATGCCCCAGGAACACCATGAAATCCGGCAGGCCGGCCGGATTCTGGCCCGACTTGGCATAACTGCCCAGCATGCCGATCTGCAGCATGAGATACATGCCGAACATGTAGCCGCCCAGGCTGAAGAACAGGGCCTGCCCGAGGCTCAGCAGGCCGGTGTAGCCCCAGAGCAGGTCCACCGACAGGGCGAGCAGGGCGTAGCACAGATATTTTCCCCACAGGGTGATGGTGTAATCGCTGAGCAGACCGTGGGCGTTGAGCACGGGAAAGACCACGGCCAGCAGCACCAGCATGACGCCGATGGCCGAGAACTCCATGCGGCGGGAGCGGAAGAGGGCATTGCCGGGGGCGGGTGGGCTCATGCGGTGGGTGCGGCGGGCGGGATCAATCCAGGCTTCGGCTGCGGGCCGAGAACAGGCCGGTGGGCCGCCATTGCAGGAACAGGATGATCGCCAGCAGCACGAGGATCTTGCCCAGCACGGGATTGAGGAGGATCTGCTGGAGCGACTGGTCGGCCAGGCCGATGCCCAGGGCGCTGACCACCGTGCCGAAGATGCTTCCGACCCCGCCCACGACCACGGTCATGAAGCTGTCCACGATGTATTCCTGCCCCATCGACGGTCCCACCGTGCCGAGCTGGGTCACGAACACACCCGCCAGCCCCGCCAGGCCGCTGCCGAGGCCGAACGTGAGCATGTTCACCCGGTCCGTGCGCACGCCCATGCACGACGCCATCATCCGGTTCTGCATCACGCAGCGGATGAGCAGGCCGAGGGGGGTCTTGTTCAGCGCCAGCCAGACACCGAACACGATCACCGCGGCGAAGCCGATGACGAAGATCCGGTTCCAGTCGAAGGTGATGTCGAACACCGTCCAGTTGCTGCTGAGGTAGACCGGGCTGTCCACGTTCACGTTGTTCGAGCCGAACGTGAGCTTGAACAGCTGCTGCAGGATGAGCGAGACGCCGAAGGTCGCGAGCAGGCTCTCGAGCGGGCGGCGGTAGAGAAAGCGGATGACGCTGCGCTCAAGCGCGATGCCGACCAGGGCGGCGCTGAGGAAGCCGATCGGGATGGCGGCCACGAAATAGAGCTGGTAGCCCCAGCCCATGAGGTGCAGCCCCGGCAGGTGGATCGCCACCTTGATGAACGGCAGGGTGAAATTCATGCCTTCGCCAAAGACGTTCTGGGTGATGTAGGTCGCATAGGCGCCGACCGTGATCATCTCGCCGTGGGCCATGTTGATGACGCCCATCAGGCCGAAGGTGATCGACAGGCCCAGGGCCACGACGAGCAGGATGCTACCGGCGCTGAGGCCGCGGAAGAGCGTGCCGAAGAACTTGACGACGGAGCGGTGCTGCTCGATGGCTGCGAGCGCCTGGTCCGCCGCCCGGGCGACCGCCGGCCGGGACTCGGCCCTGGCCTTGGTCCCGGCGGCCTTGATCAGGTCGAAGCTGGCCGTGGCATGCAGGTCGCGCAAGGTCGCGAGTCCCTTCAGCTGCACTTCCTCCGCGGGATCGGCCAGATTGATCAGGGCGATCGCCAGGCGCAGGGCGACCCGGGCCGAATCTTCCGTCTCCACCTGCAAGCGGGCCTGCAGAACGGGAAGCTTGTCGGGTTTTTGGGCGAAGCCGAGGGTCTGGATGGCCCGCAGGCGCTTGCTCAGCACGGGGGAGCCGAGATCGAGCAGGTCGACGACCGCCTTCATGGCGCGCCGGAGGTTCGCATCATGCTCCACCGCTGTCAGCGTGGCCGCCACCAGGCGTTGCGGCTGACCCGCGGGGTTCAGCAACGGGCCGCCATTGTCCACCCGGATGGCAGCCTGCGCGCCCTTCGCATCCTTGTCCTCGGTCAGTTCGACGGGGATCTTGGTTCCGTCCGGCGCGGTGAAGACAAAAAGGCCATCCTGCCGCCAGGCCGTGAGCAGCTCCCGGATCTCCTCGTCGCCCCGGCCGGCGAGCGAGCCGATGATCGCCCGCTTCTGCGCGTCGTCGGGCGTGAGGATCGCCCGGACGATGGTCGCCCGCGCGCTTTCCGGCGCCGCGAGGGCGGGGACCGGGGCGAGGAGGCCGAGAACCACACCCATGAGCCAGAGCCGCGGGCGGAGAAATGAGATCCAAGCCATGGGAAGGTGACGGTATTGGACGGCGATGATGAAAAAAAGGATAGCAGGTAGAATGCCGACCGGCTGCACAAGCGGGTCGCTCAACAAATTTAAAAAGAGGGGGCGGTCCCCATGGGAACCGCCCCTCGACTGCAGGCTTGGGCCGGAATGCCGGCGGCTGCCGGGTTCCGGCCCGGAAGCTTTACTTGAACGTGCCCTTCAGATGCGGCTCGCCGTAGACATCCGGGAAGGTCTTGAGGATCTTGAACTGGCCGTCCGCCTTCGACTCGCCGATGTAGACGGTCTTGGTCAGGTGCATGTTGGGCTGGGTGGTGACCTTGCCGCCGGGGCCTTCAAACGAGACGCCCGATTTCCAGGCCGCGCGGACCTTGTCCACATCGAAACTGCCCGCTTTCTCGACGCAGGCTTTCCACAGGTAGACGCCATCGTAGCTCAGCACCATCGGCGAATCCACGACGCGGCCTTCCTTGACCACGCCATCCGCGGTGGTGGTCTTGAGCCATTCCTGGAAGTCCGCCAGGAATTTCTTGTTGGCCGGGGTATCGATGGATTGGAAGTAAGTCCAGCAGCCGAGCTGGCCAACCAGATCCTTGGCCGGGAGGCTGCGGAATTCATCCTCTGCGATCGAAAACGACACGACCGGGCAGTTGTCGGCGGTGAGGCCGGCGGCGGCGTATTCCTTGAAGAATGGGGGATTGGTGTCGCCGTTGAGTGTGCTGACCACGCAAGCGTCGCCGCTCGCGGCGAAGTCCTTGATTTCAGCCACGATCTGCTGGTAGTCCTTGTGGCCGAAGGGCGTGTACTTGCCGGCGGAGATGATCTTGCCGGAGCTGTCCTTCTTGTAGCCACCGCCGATGTTGGCGAGCGGCACCCCCTTGCTCAGAAGATACTCCAGGAGCACGAGATTGGTCGTCTGCGGATACACGTAGTCGGTCCCGAGCAGATAGAACTTCTTTTTCCCTTGCGCGAGGAGGTAGTCGACCGCCGGGATGGCCTGCTGGTTGACGGCCTCGGCCGTGTAGCAGACGTTCTGGCTTTCTTCCTCGCCCTCATATTGCACCGGGTAGAAGAGCAGGCCGTTGTCCTTTTCGAAGACGGGGAGGCAGGACTTGCGGCTGACCGAGGTCCAGCAGCCGAAGACGACCGCGACCTTGTCCACTTCCAGCAGCTGCTTGGATTTCTCGGCGAAGGTCGGCCAGTCCGAACCGGGGTCGACGATCACCGGGACGATCTTCTTGCCGAGCACGCCGCCCTTGGCGTTGATCTCGTCAAAGGTGAACAGGAGGATGTCGCGCAGCGAGGTCTCGCTGATGGCCATCGTGCCGGAGAGATCGTGGAGCACGCCGACCTTGACGACCGCGTCGTCGGCATGGAGGCTGCGAAGGGGGAGGAACGCGGCGGCGGCGAGAGCGCCCGCGGTGAGGAATGAACGGAGGTTCTTGATCATGGGATTGCAGGGTTGTGAAATTCGGAGGAGCCCGGAAGGGCCGGAGGTGCGGGCCGGCGCCGGCTCAGGCGTGGAGCAAAACAAGCGGTGGCGGGAGGGCGCAGGGGCCGTGGGGACCCCGGCGCGTTCAATCGGCTGCCGCGCGGACCGGCAAACTTACCACTTCAGGATGGTTTGCACGCCGTAGAAGGTGGCGTTCTTGGTCCAGTAATTACTGTATTCGTAGTAGGAATATTCAGCGCGCACACTCAGGTTGGCGGTGAGTGCGTACTGCGGGCAGATGGTGTACTTGGTGAACTTGGGGCCGCCGTTGCTCATTTCCTCGCCGCTCACGCGGAAGGTCGTGCTGACCTTGTCGGACGAGGCATAGTTGGCGAAGGCGATCCAGTTGTAACCCTTGTTGCCGGTGCCGCCGTCCTTCGAGACGTATTCGGCCGCGAGGCGGAGGTCCTTGGTGGCCTGGTAGCTGGCCCAGAAGTCGAGGGTGAGCACATTGTGCGGCTGGAAACCGCCCTTGGTGTCGTAGCAGAAGCCTGCCCAGAGCGTGAGATTGCTGACGCCGGTGTAGGTGTAATAGCCCTCCAGGCCGGCGTTGTGCTTCAGCTCGCCGTCGCCCCGGGTCCCGCCATAGGGGGAGTAGGCGGAATCGACGAAGGCGAAACCGACGCCCTGGATCTTGTCGGCATAGTCGACTTTCACGCCGGAGTGGTAGCCCGGGATCGGAGCCAGGAAATCGCCGTCCGCATAGGAGATCTGGTCCATGTTGGCGGGATAGAACGATTCATAGCCCATGTAGCTGAGAAATTTCCCCGCGGTCACGGTCAGGCCGTCGCCCGCATCATAGACGGCATAGGCATCCAGGAGGGTGAATTCGCTGCTGCCGCCCACGTTCGGAAAATAGTTCATGCTGATCACGCCGGTGACCGGCTTGAAGTTAAGCGTGAACTTTGTGAGCACATCGTTGGAATCGCCGCCACCCGGGATGGGCTTGGAGGCATCGAACAGAGAATCCACCGACGGAGCTCCATCGGCCTTGTAGTTCATGTACGCACCGGCGGCGTAGCCGCTGAAGGTGATATTGTCGTTCAATTTCACGTCAGCTTGGCTTGCCGCGGTCAGGGCCAGGAGGGCACCCGCCCAACCGGCGAATCTGAAGGAATACTTGGTCATGTGTTCGGTAGGTTTTTCTGAGTTAGTGTTAAGACAAACCCGCCCCACCGGAGTCCGGCGTGGCGAATCCATTCCTGCAACGTGAGCAGCTAGTTTGCCAGCGGGTGGATTCTTTGCTGTCATAAGGCCGCATCCGGTTGTTGATTTTCCCCTTCCCTTCCCTGCAATCCGTGACCCGCCCGGCCGCTTCCACTCGCCGGGCGCTCGCCCGTGCTCCGGCCCGCGCCGCCTTCGCCGGGCTCAACCCCGGCCGATAGAATTAGATAAAATTAACCTACCCCTCGCTTGGCAAGGCATCTGCTTATGAGCAATTCGACGGAACTCCCGGTTCCGGTTCAGGACTACTCATCCTCCAACAAGCATGAACACGAAAACAACCTGCCTCCTCCTCAGCGTCCTGGCCCTCGTCGCCCTTTCGGCCCAAGCCCAGACTCCTCCCGCCGCGCCGGCCCCCGAACCGGCGGCCCCGTCATCCTCGTGGGTCCTGACGCCAGCCGTGGCCTCCCAGTACATGTTCCGCGGCGTCCGGCTCGGCGGACCCTCGTTCGAGCCCTCGCTCGAGTTCGACTCCGGCAGCCTCGCGCTTGGTGTCTGGGCCAACACCCCGATCACCGACAAGGTGCCCGGCCAGTCCGACCCGGAGTTCGATTTCTACGGCTCCTACACCCTCGAGATGATCAAGGACACCCTTTCCTGGGTTCCCGGCTTCACCATCTACACCTATCCGGACGCCAACGAAAGCAATGGCTTCTACAAGGCGACCTACGAGCCCAACCTGGCGCTGAAATACACAGTCGCGGGCTGGACCTTAACCCCGAAGGTCTACTACGACCTCAAGCTCAAGGGGCCGACTTATGAGTTCACCGCCGCCTACACCATTCCGCTGCCCGACGCCAAGACGGAGATCGATTTCACGGCGACCGCCGGGACATTCAAGTGGACCGCCGCCGCGCCGAACGCGACGATGACCGTCGGGACGCCGGCCGACGTGAAGAACTATGGCAACTACTACCTGGTCGGGATCGCGGCGCCGTTCCAGCTCTCCAGCGCCTCGAAGCTGACTGTCGGCGTCGCCTACACCAAGGGCTCCGACAATTTCATCAAGATCGGCACCGACGGCAAGTATCCCAACAGCGCCGCCGTGGGCCGCACCGTGTTCACGCTCAGTTACGCCTACACCTTCTGATCTGACGGCGCCACCCGCTGGTGGCGCGGCAACTTCCCGGCCCGGACGGCAGCCGTCCGGGCCTTTTTGTGCCCCGGGATCGCCGGGCATGCTGGCGGCCCTGCCATACCATCCCGCGCATCAGGCCGAGACCGCCGGCCGGAGCGTGTTCAGCAGCCGCTCGATGCGGTCGCACGCCGCCGTAAGTTTTTCCTCGTTGGCGGTGAAACAGGCGCGCACATGGCCCTTGCCGGCTTCGCCAAAGGCCGTGCCGGGCACAACCGCC
This sequence comes from uncultured Oleiharenicola sp., assembly GCA_964423065.1. Classification (GTDB taxonomy): domain Bacteria; phylum Verrucomicrobiota; class Verrucomicrobiia; order Opitutales; family Opitutaceae; genus Lacunisphaera. Next base: position 14,070 of record CAYRDN010000027.1, read on the forward strand.
ACCTTGTGCTCGGTCAGCAACCGGCGGGCGAACTCGCCCTCGTCCAACCCGGTGGAGACCACCGAGGGGAAAGCGTAGAAGGAGCCGCGCGGCAGATGGCACGACAGGCCGGCGGCATTGATCCGCCGGACAAACAGGTCGCGGCGCTCCCGGTAACGGTCGCGCATGAACTTGGTCGCGTCGTCCCCCAGCCGTAGCGCGGCGAGGGCGCCCTCCTGGCTGATGCTGGGCGCGCAGAGCATCGAATATTGATGCACCTTCATCATGGCCTCGATCAGCGGCGCCGGCCCGCAGGCGTAACCGAGCCGGAATCCGGTCATGGCAAAGGCCTTCGAGAAACCATGCAGCAGGATCGTCCGCTCCCGCATCCCGGGCAGGCTCGCGATGCTCGTGTGCGTCCCCTCGAAGACCAGCTCCGAGTAGATCTCGTCGCTGACGACGATGAGGTCCTTCTCGATGGCGAACTTCGCGATGCGCGCAAGCTGCTCGCGCGAGCACACGCCGCCGGTCGGGTTGCACGGCAGGTTGAGGAGGAGCAGCTTGCAGCCGGGTTGCCACGCCGCGGCCAGCGCCGGGGCGTCGAGTGAAAACAGGTTGGCGGCATCCGTGGCCACCGGCACGCCGACCGCGTGGACGAGATCCACCGACGGGGCGTAGGAGACATAGCAGGGCTGGTGGTACATCACCTTGTCGCCGGGATTGAGCAGCGAGCGCAAGGTCAGGTCCAGGCCCTCGGACACGCCGACGGTCACGAGGACCTCGTCATCCGGCCGGTAGCTCGTCTTGAAATGCCCCTCGGCGTAGCGGCTGATCTCGGTGCGCAGCGCGGGCAGGCCCATGTTCGAGGTGTAGTGCGTCTTGCCGGTGTTCATCGCCGTCGTCACGGCGTCGCGGATCGGCTGCGGGGTGTCGAAGTCGGGCTCGCCGATGCCCAGCGAGATGACGCCGTCGGTCTTGGCGACCAGCTCGAAGAAGTCGCGGATGCCCGAGCGGCGAAGGCCGGCCACGTGCCGCGCGATGAAGCGCGTGGTATCGAGGGGCGTTGTGGTGGAGGTTGGCATGGGAGGAAAAGGTTGCGGTCTTGGTTAACGGGGGCCGGCCGGGAGCTGGTCGCGGATCGCCGCGCCCATCTGCGAAGTGGACAGCGGGGCCGCCGCTCCCAGATCGGCCGTATGCTGCCCTGCCTGCAGGGCGAGGTTGACGGCGGCCTCGACCTCGGCCGCTTCCGTCTCAAGGCCGAGCGAGTGGCGCAAGAGCATGGCCGCGGACAGGATGGTGCCAACCGGGTTGGCGATCCCCTTCCCCGCGATGTCGGGCGCCGAGCCGTGGATCGGCTCGTAGAGCCCGAGCCGCCCCGCCCCGAGCGAGGCGCTGGGCAGCAGGCCGAGCGAGCCGGCCAGCACCGCGGCCTCGTCCGTCAGGATGTCGCCGAACATGTTCTCGGTCACGATCACGTCGAACGACGGCGCGTGTGTGATCAGCCGCATCGCGCAGGAGTCGACCAGCTGGTGCTCGAGCTTAACGTCGGGAAACTCCCGGCCGACCTCGATGGCGACCTTGCGCCAGAGGCGGGACGACTCGAGCACGTTGGCCTTGTCGACCGATGTCACCAGCTTGCGGCGCGGCTGCGCCATCCGGAAGGCAAGCTGCACGATGCGGCGGATCTCCCCCTCGGTGTAGACCAGCGTGTCGACAGCGCGCTCGCCCTCGGGGGTCATCGTGCGGCCCTTGGGCGTGCCGAAATAGAGGCCGCCGGTCAGCTCGCGGATGACGACGAAATCGACGCCGGCCACGCGCTCGGGCTTGAGCGGCGACAGCCGGGCCAGCGACGGGTACGGGCGCACGGGGCGGACGTTGGCGTACAGGCCGAGCGCCTTGCGGATGGCCAGCAGGCCCTGCTCCGGGCGGACCCTGGCCTGGGGATCGTCCCACTTCGGGCCGCCGACCGCGCCGAGCAGCACGGCGTCGGCCGCCGCGCAGGCGGCGAGGGTCTCGTCCGGCATGGCCGTGCCGTGCGCGTCGATGGCGCACCCGCCGAGCAGGTGCGTGGAGAAATGGAACTGGTGGCCGTGGCGCCGGGCCACGGCCTCGAGCACGAGCCGGGCCTCATTGACCACCTCGGGGCCAATGCCGTCACCGGGCGTGAGGGCGATGTTTGCTTTCATGAATGGGGGGACGCCTTCGGTGCGGCGAGTTCCGCCACGGCATATTCAAAGCCGTCGGCCAGGGCCAGCCAGGTGGCCTCCAGGATGTTCGGGCCGGCGCCGACCGTGCTCCAGCGGCGGGTGGCGCCGTCGTGCCAGTCGATGAGCACGCGGGTGATCGCCGCCGTGCCGCTGTTGGAATTGAGGATGCGGACCTTGTAGTCCGCCAGCTGGACCGCCTTCACCGCCGGGAAATGCGGCTGCAGCGCCTTGCGCAGCGCCTTGTCGAAGGCGTGGACCGGGCCGTCGCCCTCGGCCGCGGTGTGCGTCTCCTGGTCCTCGACCTGCAGCTTGATCGTGGCCTCGGCCGAGCTGCGCTCGCCGTGGCGGCTGACGATCACGCGGTAGTCGAGGAGCGAGAACGGCGCGTGGTAGTCCGGCGCCAGCCGGCGCACCAGCAGGGAGATGCTCGCCTCCGCCGCCTCATAGGAAAACCCCTGGTGCTCCTTGGCCTTGATGAGCTCCACCACCTTGGCGCTGGTGGCCGCATCCACGTTCTCGAAGCCGAATTCGCCCGCCTTCGAGACGACGTTGGCCCGGCCGGAAAGCTCGCTGACCACCACGCGCATGTGGTTGCCGACCATCGCGGGGTCGATGTGCTGGTAGGCGTCGGGATGCCGCTGCATCGCGGACACGTGCACGCCCGCCTTGTGGGCGAAGGCGCTGTCGCCGACGTAGGCCATGTGCTCGTTGGGCGCGAGGTTCGCCACCTCGGCCACGAACCGCGCCACCTCGTGCAGGTGCGCGAGCGCGCCCGCGGGCAGCGCGCGGAGACCGAGCTTCAGCTCGAGGTTGGGAATGACCACGCAGAGGTTGGCGTTGCCGCAGCGCTCGCCATAGCCGTTGACCGTGCCTTGCACGTGCCGGGCGCCGGCACGCACCGCCGCCAGGCTGTTGGCCACGCCGCAGCCGGTGTCATCGTGCGCGTGGATGCCCACGGGCACGGCGCCGAGCTGCGCGATCACGTCCGCCACCGCCGCCTCGACCTGCCACGGCAGCGAGCCGCCGTTGGTGTCGCACAGCACGATGGTCTCGGCGCCGCCGCGCACCGCGGCCTGCAGCGTCGAAACCGCGTAGGCGGCGTCGAGCCGGTAGCCGTCGAAGAAGTGCTCGGCGTCGTAGATCACGCGCTTCCCCTGCGCCCGCAGGTAGGCCACGGTGTCCCCGATCATCCTGAGGTTCTCCTCGAGGGTGGTGCGGAGAACCTCCCTCACCTGCAGGACCGAGGACTTGCCGAAGATGGCGCAGACCTCCGTGCCGGCCCCGACCAGCGCGCGGATGCTGGCGTCGTCCGCCGGCGTCAGGCTCGCCCGGCGTGTCGCGCCGAAGGCCACGATCTTCGCGCGGTGCCAGGCCTGCGTCCGGGCGCGCTCGAAGAAGACCGCGTCCTTGGGGTTGGAACCCGGCCACCCGCCCTCGATGAAGGCCACGCCCAGCTCGTCCAGCTTGCGCGCGATGCGCAGCTTGTCGTCGACCGAGTACGAGATGCCCTCCGTCTGCGCACCATCGCGCAGGGTCGTGTCGAAGATCTCGACGGAAGGACGGGGGGATTGCTCAGCCATGCCGGGGGTGGATCGGGGTTGCGGTTTCAGACGGGGATCCCGGTGGGCACGCCGGTCTTCTGCGGGTGCTCGGCCCGGCCGGTGCCCGCGCGGGACAGCACGTGGTTGAGGGAGGCGATGTAGGCCTTGGCGCTGGCGACGATGATGTCGGTGTCGGCCCCGTGGCCGTGGCTCGAGCGCTGGTCCTCGTGGCGGACGCGGACGGAGACCTCGCCGAGGGCGTCGATCCCCTCCGTGACGGCGCTGACGCCGAATTCCAGCAGCGTGACCGGCAGCTTGACGATGGCGTCGATGGCCTTGTAGGCGGCGTCGACCGGCCCGGTGCCGATGGCCGCGAAGCTGTGCAATTTGCCGTCGGGGTCGCGGAGGCGGACCGTGGCGGTGGGCAGGCCGGTCGTGCCGCAGACGACCTGGAGGTTCTCCAGCGCCCAAAGCTCGGGCACGGTGGTCCGCTCGTCCGCGGCGAGCGTGATGAGGTCGGCGTCGTGCACGGCCTTTTTCCGGTCGGCGAGCTTCTTGAACTCGTTGAAGGCCTTGAGCAGCGCGTCGCCCTCGAGCGGGTAGCCGAGCTCGGCCAGGCGCTTCGAGAAGGCCGCGCGGCCGGAATGCTTGCCGAGCACGAGCATGGTCTGCGTCGCGCCGACATCCTCGGGCCGCATGATCTCGTAGGTCAGGGCGTTCTTGATCATGCCGTCCTGGTGGATGCCGGATTCGTGCGCGAAGGCGTTGGTCCCGACGATGGACTTGTTGGGCGGCACCGGGTAGCTGGTGCTGCGGGAGACGAGCTTGCTGGTGCGGCAGAGCTGGGTGGCGTCGATGCCGGTGGTCAGGCCGAGCTTCTCGCCGCGGGTGCGGATGGCCATCACGACCTCCTCGAGCGACGCGTTGCCCGCGCGCTCGCCGATGCCGTTGATGGTGACCTCCGCCTGGCGGGCGCCGGCGCGGAGGCCGGCGAGGGAGTTCGCCACGGCCATGCCGAGGTCGTCGTGGCAGTGCACGGAGATGACGACGTCCTTCGCCCCGGGCGTGTGCTGGATGATGCCCGCGATCAGGGCGCCGAACTCATCGGGCAGGGTGTAGCCGACGGTGTCGGGGATGTTGAGCGTGGTCGCGCCGGCCTTGATGACGGCCGCGAGGACGGTGTAGAGGAACTCCGGGTCGCTGCGGCCGGCGTCCTCGGGGGAGAACTCGATGTCGGCGCAGAGGGTCTTGGCGTAGGCCACCATCTCGACGGCGCGCGCCGTCATCTCCGCCCGTGAGATGCGGAGCTTGTGCTGGAGGTGGATGTCGCTCGAGGCGAGAAAGGTGTGGATGCGCGGGTGCTTGGCGCCCTTGACCCCGTTCCAAGCCGCGTCGATGTCGGAGCGGGTGCACCGGGCCAGGCCGCAGATGACCGGCGGCTCGGCCTGGGGCCGGCCCTCGACGGGCTGGCGCCCCACCTCGGCGGCGATGGACTGGACGGCGGCGAGGTCGTCGGGCGACGCGGCGGGAAAACCGGCCTCGATGATGTCGACGCCGAGGCGGGCGAGCGCGCGGGCGACCTCGAGCTTTTCGGCCGAGGTCATGGACGCGCCGGGCGCCTGTTCGCCGTCGCGGAGGCTGGTGTCGAAGATGCGGACGTAGTTGGCGGAGGAAGGATTCATGGAAGATAAAAGTGTTTATGATTGGTTCAGACGATTGCGGGGGACGGGAGCGGGAGCCTGCCGGCGGACCCCGGCCTGTGCGCAAGGCGCAGGGATCCGGGACCGGCCGAAAGCTCCTGGGTAAGTCGCAGTCGCAGGCCGCCCGGACCCGCGCCGAGCGGCCGCACCCGGCAAGGGGTGTGGTACGCGAGGCGTGGATGGGGGGCGGTCATGAACACTCTTCCTTCCGGCTTACTTCGAGATGACGACCGGGTTCAGGAACGGCATCATCGCGCGGAGCTTGGCGCCGACGACCTCGATCTTCTGCCCTCGCTCGCGGTTGCGGAATTTGTTCATCGTCTTGCGGCCGTGCTTGTTGTTCTCCGCGATGAAGCGCCGGGCGAACTTGCCGGTCTGGATGTCCTTGAGGATGCGCACCATTTCCTTCTGGGTCTGCTTCGTGACGACGCGCGGGCCGGAGACGTAGTCGCCCCACTCGGCGGTGTCCGAGACGGAGTAGCGCATGTAGTTGAGGCCGCCGCGGTACATCAGGTCGACGATCAGCTTCAGCTCGTGCATGCACTCGAAGTAGGCGATCTCGGGCTGGTAGCCCGCGTCGACCAGGGTCTTGAAGCCGGCCTTGACCAGCTCGGCGCAGCCGCCGCAGAGGACGGCCTGCTCGCCGAACAGGTCGGTCTCGGTCTCCTCGCTGAAGCTCGTCTCGAGCACCCCGGCGCGGGTGCAGCCGATGGCGCGGCCGTAGGACAGCGCGAGCTTCTTCGCCTGGCCGGTGGCGTTCTGGTAGACGGCGATGAGCGCCGGCACGCCGCCACCCTCCTGGAACACCTCGCGGACGCGGTGGCCGGGGGACTTCGGCGCGATCATCGTCACGTCGACATCCTTCGGCGGGACGATGCCCTTGAAGCGGATGTTGAAGCCGTGGGCAAACATCAGCATCTTGCCCGCGGTCAGGTACGGGGCGATCTCCTCGCGGTAGAGGCGGGCCTGGACGTGGTCCGGCACGAGCACCATGATGACGTCGGCCCACTTGGACACGGCGGCGACGGCGCCGACGGCGAGGCCGGCCTTTTTGGCCTTGGCCACGGATTTGCTGGTCGGCGCCAGGCCGACGCGGACCTTGACGCCGCTGTTCTTGAGGTTCAGCGCGTGGGCGTGGCCCTGGGAGCCGTAGCCGATGATCGCGACTTTCTTGCCGCGGATGAGCGAGAGGTTCGCGTCCTTGTCGTAGTATATTTTAGCCATGGTGTGGAAAAGCTGGGGGTTGGAGGTTGGAAGTTGTCGTGGTAATCAGGTTCAGACGGACATGGAGATGCCGGCGTCAGGCGGGTGCTCGCCGGCCTCCTTGGTGCGGACGAGGGGCGGTGCGGCGGAGATCAGCTCGTGGCCGCGGGCCATGGCGACGGCGCCGGTGCGCACGATCTCGACCACGCCGTAGGGCCGGAGCACGAGCTCGAACTTGCCGATCTTTTCCGGCGTGCCGGTGACCTCGATGACGAGGGTCGACTCGTCGACGTCGACGACGCGGCCGCGGAAGACCTCGGTCAGCTGGAGGACCTCGCTGCGGGTCTGCGGCGTGACCTTGACCTTGACCAGGCCCAGTTCGCGGAAGAGCGAGGGCTTGTGGGTGAGGTCGTCGACGCGGAGGACGTTGACCAGCTTGTAGAGGTTGGCCTCGACGATGCGCGCGCCGGCCTCGGTGGCGTCGACGACGACGGTGAGGCGCGACACGCCCGGCTGCTCGGTGCGGCCGACCGTGAGGGAGTCGATGTTGAAGTTGCGGCGGCGGAAGAGCGAGGCGATGCGGTTGAGGACGCCGGGCACGTCTTCCACGTAGGCGATGAGCGTGTGTTTGGCCATGGGAGCGGTGGGTTAGCGGCGGGTTGACTTCACGGGTTTGGCCGCGACGGCGCGGGCGCGTTTGGGCGACGCCTTCGCGGGTTTGGCGGGCTTGCGCGCGGCCTTGCCGTGGCCGTTGAGGCCGGCCTCGACCTTCGCCTCGGTGAAGACGTTCGGCAGGACGGCGGACGGCATCTCCCAGTCCTTGTCGGAACCGGATTCCAGCATCACGTCCTGCTTCGGGCGGCGGATCATCTTGTCCAGGTCCGCGCCGGCGGGGACCATCGGGAAGACGGTGTCCTCCTTCTCCACGACGAAGTCGATGACGACGGTCTTCTTGTCCGCGAGGGTCTGCTCGACGGTGGCCCTGACGTCGCCGCGCCGGTTGCAGCGGAGCCCCGTGAGGCGGTAGGCCTCGGCCAGCTTGACGAAGTCCGGGCCGGTCATCGGGGTGGCGGCATAGCGCTTGTCGTAGAAAAACTCCTGCCACTGCCGCACCATGCCGAGGAAGGCGTTGTTGATGATGGCGACGTTGACCTTGATGCCCTCCTGCTCGGCGGTCGCCAGCTCGCAGCTGGTCATCTGGAAGCCGCCGTCGCCGACGACCACCCACACGTCCTTCTCCGGGCAGGCGAACTTGGCGCCGATGGCCGCGGGGAGGGCGAAGCCCATGGTGCCGAGGCCCCCCGAGGTGATGAGCGAGCGGGGCTTCTCGTGGCGGTAATACTGGGCCTCCCACATCTGGTGCTGGCCGACGTCGGTGACAACGATGGTGTTGCGCTTCTGCGTGAGGCGCCAGAGGTCGTTGATGACGTGCGCGGCGTAGAGGTGGCCGCTGTCGGGCAGGGTCTGGATGTCGCGCACGGCGGAGTCGCCGCGGCGGGCCTTGATGTCGGCCCACCACTCGGCGTGCTCGGCCTGCTTCACCTGCGGCTGGATCAGGGCCAGCACCTCGCGGAGGTCGCCGATCAGGGCGACGTCGACGGGAACGTTCTTGTTGATCTCGGTCGGGTCGATGTCGACATGGATCTTCTTCGCGTTGAGCGCGTAGGTCTTGAGGTTGCCCGTGACGCGGTCGTCGAAGCGCATGCCGAGGGCGATGAGCAGGTCGGCCTGCTGGATGGCCTCGTTGACCCAGGCCTCGCCGTGCATGCCCATCATGCCGAGGTTGTACTCGGAGGAGGCGGGGATGACGCCGATGCCGAGCAGCGTCGTGGTGATCGGGATGCCGGCCGTCCTGGCCAGCTTGAGGACATCGGCGGTGGTGCCGGACTTGAGGATGCCCTGCCCCGCGAGAATGAGCGGGCGCCGGGCGGAATTGATCAGCTCGGCGGCGCGGGCAAACTCCGACGCCGGGGCGTGGTAGCTCGGGCGGTAGCCGGGCAGGCGCGGGGCGGCGCCCTCCCAGTCGAACTCGGCGGTGAGCTGCTGCGCGTCCTTCGTGATGTCGACCAGCACCGGACCGGGCCGGCCGCTCCTGGCGATGTAGAACGCCTCGCGGATGGCGCGGGCGATGTCGCCGGGCTTCGTCACGAGGTAATTGTGCTTGGTCACCGGCAGCGTGACGCCCGTCACGTCGGTCTCCTGGAACGCGTCCGTGCCGATGGCCTTCGAGCCGACCTGGCCGGTGATGCACACGATGGGCGAGGAATCCATCATGGCGGTGGCGATGCCCGTGACCATGTTGGTCGCGCCGGGACCCGAGGTCGCGATGGCGACGCCGACCTTGCCGCTGGCGCGGGCGTAGCCGTCCGCCATGTGCGTGGCGCCCTGTTCATGGCGCACGAGCACGTGGTGGATCTGCGGGTATTTCGTCATCGCGTCGTAGGTCGGCAGGATGGCGCCGCCCGGGTAGCCGAACACGACGTCGACGCCCTCTTTCTGCAAACACTCCCAAATGATTTCTGCTCCGGTGAGTTTCATGGTGTCCCTTGAGTTTGGCTGGATTTCAAAACAATCAGTCGGTCACGGCGCCGGTGGCGGCCGAGGAAACGGTGTTGGCGTACTTGGCCATGACGCCGCGCCGGTAGCGCGGGGCCGGCGGGGTCCAGCCGGCGCGGCGCTTTGCCAGCTCGGCGGCCGGGAGGTCAACCGACAGGCGCCGGGTGGCGACATCGATCTCGACCAGGTCGCCCTCGCGCACGAAGGCGATGAGCCCGCCCACCTGCGCCTCGGGGGCGACGTGGCCGATGGAGAAGCCGCGGGTGGCGCCGGAGAAGCGGCCGTCCGTGAGCAGCGCGACGCTGTCGGACAGGCCGGCGCCGGCGAGCGCGGCGGTGACGCCGAGCATCTCGCGCATGCCGGGGCCGCCCTTGGGGCCCTCGTAGCGGATGACGACGACGTCGCCCGCCTTGATCTGCTGGGCGCCGGCCGCGGCCATGGCGGCCTCCTCGTTGTCGAAGACCCGCGCCGGGCCCTTGAAATGCTTGATGGCGCTGCCCGCGACCTTGAGCACGCAGCCTTCCTCGGCGAGGTTGCCGCGGAGGATGACGAGCCCGCCGGTGGGCTTGAAGGGCCGGCCGGTCGGCCGGATGACCTGCTGGCCGGGTGTCTCGGGCGCGCCGCTCACCTCTTCGCCGAGGGTACGGCCGGTGACGGTCAGGCACCCGCCCTGGAGGTAGCCGCCCTCAAGCAGGCGGCGGAGCAGGAGCGAGATGCCGCCGGCATTGTGCATCTCGACCGCGGTGTAGAGGCCGCCGGGCTTGAGCGTCGCGATGGTCGGGGTCTTCGAGCTGATGGCGTCAAACTCGTCGATCTGGAGCGGAAGGTTCATCTCGTGCGCGAGCGCGAGCAGGTGCAGCACGGCGTTGGTCGAGCCGCCCGAGGCGGCGACCGACGCGATGGCGTTCTCGAACGCCGGGCGCGTCAGGATCTGCGACGGCCTCAGGTTCTGGCGGACGAGGTTCATGACCAGCTCGCCGCAGCGGAAGGCCGCCTGGTGCTTGGCCGCGGCGGTGGCCGGGATGCCGTTGAGGCCCGCGGGCGAGATGCCGATGGCCTCCATGACGGTCGACATGGTGTTGGCCGTGAACTGGCCGCCGCAGGAGCCGGCCGTCGGGCAGGCGGCGTTCTCGACGCTGAGGAATTCCTTTTGATCGATCTTGCCGGCGTTGAACGCCCCGACCGCCTCGAAGACGTCCTGCACCGTGAGGGACTTGCCGTGGAGGTGGCCGTGGTCGATCGAGCCGCCGTAAAGCGCCAGGCCGGGGATGTCCAGGCGGGCCAGCGCCATCATGACGCCGGGATTGGTCTTGTCGCAGCCGGAGAGGCAGACGAGACCGTCGAGGCTGTTGCCGCGGGCGACGAGCTCGATGGAGTCGGCGATGAGCTCGCGGCTGATGAGGGAGGTCTTCATCCCCTCGGTGCCCATGGTGATGCCGTCGGAGATGGAGACGGTGTTGAACTCCAGGGGCGTGCCGCCGGCGGCGCGGACCCCCGCCTTGACGTGCTCGGCCAGGGCGCGGAGGTGGAAATTGCAGGGTCCGATCTCGGTCCACGTGTTGGCGATGCCGATCAACGGCTTGCTGAGATCCTCGTCGGTGAACCCGATGGCCTTCATCATGGCGCGGGCGGGCGCGCGGTTGGGGCCTTCGGTGACCACGTGGCTGAATCGTTTGCCGGTATCCATGGGGGTAATAGGTCAGGCCACGCTGGCGATGCATTCGCCGCGGAGCGAGAGTGAGGTATAACAGGTCTGCGTCATATGTGGAAAATAAAAAAACCGCCCCTTTGCGGTGGGCGGCTTCCTGGTTTTGAGAGTCTTTTCTCTTAGGAGCTAGTGGCTTCGGCGAGCCGCCCATGTGTGTTCGGGTCCGCGGCCAGAATGGCCAGGACGACGGTAATAAGCGCGACGAGTACGACGCTGAGATTCATGGAAGGCGCGGTGAAGGTGTTAATCGGCCCATTCCCTGTCAACACTAGTCTTAAATTTATGACATGAGGTGGGCTATTCTGGCACAGGGGACTGCATTGTTGCGGCGGTCTATGACCGCCGGGTTCGGAACGGGAGCGGCACCCTCACCGCCGGCCGCGGATGTTCTGGGCCAGCCGCAGGATGTCCGCCAGCACGCCGGCCGCCGTGACATCGCCGCCGGCGCCCGCGCCGCGGACAACCATCGGGTATTCGCGGTAGCGCTCGGTGTGGAACGCGACGAAGGCCTCGGCCCCGCGCAGCGCCGCCGCCGGGTGTGTGGCCTCGACCTCCACCGGGCCGACCGAGACCTTCGCGCCCGCCGCCCCGGGCGTGATGCGCGCGAGGTAGCGCGGGAGCCGGCCCTGCGCCTTGCTCGCCGCCACCCGCGCGGCCACCTCCGCATCGAGCCCGGCCAGCGACTGCAGGAATTTCTCCGGGTCGTCCTCGCGCAGGTACTGCTCGGGCACGAACGGCTTCAGCTCGACGTCGGCCAGCTCCACCTGCAGCCCGAGCTCGCGGGCGAGGATGACGGCCTTGCGCACCACATCGAGCCCCGACAGATCGTCGCGCGGATGCGGCTCGGTGTAACCGAGCTCCTTCGCGCGGCGCACCGCCACGGACAGCGGCTGCCCCTGCGCGAGCTGGTCGCACAGGAAACCGAGCGTGCCGGAAAACGCGCCCTCGATCGTGATGACATGATCGCCGGTGCGCACGAGGTTCTTGAGGGTCTCGATGACCGGCAGCGCCGCGCCGACCGTCGTCTCATAGTGGTAGGCGCGGAAATGCCGGCGGGCGGCGTCGAGCAGGGCCGCGCGCTCGGCCTGCGGGAGCGCGAGCGGCTGCTTGTTGGACGACACGACATTGATGCCGTGCTCGAAGGCCGCGCGGTAGATCTTCTCCATCCCGGGCGCGGCCGAGCAGTCCACCAGCACGGGGTTGGGCAGCTGGGAAAATTTCTTGAGCAGCGAGCTGGCGTCCTTGACGGCCTTGCCCGCCCCGAGGGCTTTTTCCAGCTGGGCGATGGCCTCGAGCGGCGGCAGGCCCTCCGGGTCGAACAGCGCGCCCTTGCTCGAGCCGATGCCCACGAGCCGCACCTGCACGTCGTGCTCGCGGCCCAGCGCCTGGTTCTGCCGCTCGATCTGTTTCAACAGGCTGCCGCCCACCACGCCCTTGCCCAGCAGCAGCACGCTGAGCTGGGTGTGGGCCAGGTTGAACGCCCCGTGCACCGTGCGCACCGCGGTCGCCGTCTGGTCGGCGTCCACCACGCACGAGATGCTGCGGGCCGACGCACCCTGCGCCACGGCGCGCACCGCGATGCCGGCGGCGCCGATCGAGTTCAGGAACTTGCCCGCGACGTTCGGCTGGGCCCCCATGTTCTCGCCCACCAGGGTGACGAGCGAAACCGGCGACAGCACCGGCTCGATCCGCAGGTCGCCCGACTGCAGTTCCGGGGCGAGGGCCTCGGCGACGCTGCGGCGGGCGCTCGCCTCGTCCATCTCGGGGATGACGACGGAGAACGACTGGCCGAGCGTGGACTCGGTGGTCAGCCACACGCGCACGCCGGCCTCGCTGAGCGCGGCGAGGATGCGGCCGCCGAGCGGACGGCCGAGGCCGGTCCGGCGCGATTGCACGCCGAGCAGCGTGAGCCGCTCGAGGCTCGTGACGCAGGTCGGCCGGTTGGGGTCGGGATTGCCGGTCGCGTCGATGCGCGTCCCGGGGGCGTCGGGCTGCGTCGTGCTGCGGATGACGAGCGCCGCGCCGCATTCGCGCAGCGGGATGATGGTGCGCGGGTGGAACATCCGCGTGCCGAAATAGGCCAGCTCGAGCGCCTCGTCGTACGACAGCCGGTCGACCGGCGAGGCTTCGCGCACGAGCGCCGGGTCGGCGGTCATCACGCCGAGCACGTCCGTCCACACGGTCACAGCGCTGGCCTTGAGCAGGCCGGCCACGAGCGTGGCGGTGTAGTCGGAGCCGTTGCGGCCGAGCGTGGTGGTGGTGCCGTCGCGGGTCCGCCCGATGAAGCCGGTGACGATCGGCACGGAGCCGGTCCATTTCGCCTGCATGGCCGCGAAGCGCCCCGCGGTCTCGGCCTTGTCCACCGTCGCCGCGCCGTAGGTGTTGTCGGTGACCACGAAGTCACGCGCGTCGACCGGGATGGCCGGCACGCCCCGCTCGGTGAGGGCGCGGGCGAGCAGGGCCACGGAGATGCGCTCGCCGACGCTGACGATGGAATCCAAGGTGCGCGCCGAGCACTCGCGGGTCAGCTCGATGCCGGAGAGCAGCCGCTCGACCGGGGTGAGGATCTCGTCGAGGTCGTGCTTCACGCCCTTCTGGCCCTGGCTGTTGAGCACGGCGCGGGCCGTCGCGTTGGCCAGGTCGCGCACCTGGGTCAGCTCGCGGCGGGCCTGGCTGATGTTGCCCACCTCGGCCGAGCGGGCCGCGAGGATGAGCCAGTCGGTGCTGTCGCCCAGCGCCGAGACGACCAGCGCGAGCGGCCGCGGCGCCGCGGCCACCAGCTCCAGCACCTTGGGCAGCCGCCCGGAGGTGCCGAGGGACGAGCCGCCAAACTTGTAAACCTGCCAGCGTTCGCTCATGGTCAAGGCGCCGGGAGTTGCAGGGCGCGCCTCAGGATGGGCCCGAGGGTCTCCCACTCCATCAAAAACGCGTCGTGCCCGTGGATGCTGTGCACCGTGGTCCGCTCCACCTTCGCGCCGGCCGCGCGCAGCTGCGCCGCGAGGGCGTCCGCCTGCGCCGGGGTGAAGAGCTGGTCCGTGTCCACGTCGACCACGAGGGCCGAGGCGCGGACGCGGCTGATGGCGGACCGGGTGTCGCCGGGTAGCGGCTGGAAGAGATCGTGGTGGTCCATCGCCGCCAGCTGCAGCTCGTAGGCCTGCGCGTCGAACCGGTTGCGCAGCTTCGCGCCCTGGTGCTCGAGGTAGCTCTGCACGGGATAACCCGCCGCGGCGGGCTGCGCCGGCGCGGGCCGGGACTGCCGCGCCTCGAGGCCGGCCTCGGCGCGGTAGGTCAGCATCGCCAGCTGCCGTGCCAGCTCGAGGCCGCGCGTGACCTTGTCCGGGTAACCGGGATCCAGCCGCAGGATCTGCCGGGCCACGTGGTTCCAGCCGACGACCCACGCGCTGGCCGCCACGCTCGTCGCCAGGGGCAGCACCCGCTCGAACCGCGCCGGATCGAGCGCGGCGAGCGCGAGCGTGACCATGCCGCCGAGCGAGCCGCCCGTGGTGAGGTGCACGCGTTCAACCCCCAGCTGGTCCAGCCCGAGCAGGATCGCGCGCGAGATGTCCAGGCTGGTCAGCGCCAGGTCCTGGTCCGCCGGGAACCCGGCCGTGCCGGGGCCGCTGCTGCCGTAGCAGGAGCCGAGGTTGTTGAAACAGAGGATGCGGTGCGACGCCGGGTCGAGCGCGCGGCCCGGCCCGATCAACGGATCCCACCAGCCGTCGGGGCCGCCGGCCTGCGCGCTGCCCGTCAGGGCGTGCACGAGCAGGACGGTGGGCACGTCCTTGAGCGGTGTCTCGGGGGTGTCGCCCTCGCGACTCCACCACCAGCCGCGGGCGCGGTGGGACCGGACTACGCCGCCATGCGCAAGCGCAAGGTCGGGCAAAGCCAGGTCAAAACTGCGCGGCAAAGCAGCAACGGTCGGCATGAGAATGGAGGGCATGATGCTTCCATTTCAGGCGGCCGGCGTCAACGCGCCGGCGGACAATTGCTGCATGACCGCCATGGCTTCCGTCACATAATCACCCCCGTTGGACAGACAGCGGGTGGAGGACGGACGGAGGGCGGAATAAGTGTACATGGGAGGGGATCCTTGGTTTATGTTGGATTCATAAGACGGCCGCCCGCGGAGTCGAGACAAGGTGGGGACGTGTCATACTTTTCTGCCCCGCGGCCGAAAACGTGTCATACCCTCCCTCCGGGGGCAAAAAGCGGGCAAACCGCGATTCCGGCTTGTTGCCCCGGCGTCCCTGGCTACGCTCGAAATTTCATGGCCAAACGCTCCCAGCGCATCGTCCTCAAGTTCGGTTCCGGCATCCTGTCGACCGCGCAGGGCATCGGCCTGAGCCGGCGCCAGATCGCGCGGCTGGCCCGCGAGGTCGGCGCGCTCGTCCGCGCCGGCCACCAGTGCGTCATCGTGTCCAGCGGCGCGGTCGCGGCCGGCCTCGCCACCCTCGGGCTCGCCGCCCGGCCCAAGCAGCTCGCCGCCAAGCAGGCCTGCGCCGCCGTCGGCCAGTCGCAGCTCATGCACGCCTACGCCAGCGCCTTCGCCCGCGAGGGGCTGGCCGTCGCCCAGCTGCTGCTGACGCACAACGACCTCGACAGCCGCACCCGCCACCTCAACGCCCGCAACACCCTCGGCCATCTCCTGGACCGCGGCACGGTGGTCCCCATCATCAACGAGAACGACTCCGTCGCCGTCGAGGAACTCAACTTCGGCGACAACGACCGCCTCTCCGCCGAGGTCGCCATCATGGTCGGGGCCGACCTGCTCATCATCCTCACCAGCGTCGACGGCCTGCAGGACGCCGCCGGCCGCACCGTGCCGGTCGTCCGCGATTTCAGCCAGGTCGCCGGCCTCGTGCGCGCCGACAAGGGCCGCGTGTCGACCGGCGGCATGGTCACCAAGCTCCAGGCCGCCCAGCTCGCCGTGAAGGCCGGCATCCCCGTCAGCATCGCGAGCGGCCGCAAGGCCGGGCTGGTGTACGCCATCGTGGCGGGCAAACGCGTGGGGACGCACTTTCCGGCCAAGTGAAGACGGCAGACAAATTTGAATTGGTAGGCCAGCGAGCTCGCTCGCGCTCAACCCGGCGCGAGCAAGCTCGCTGGCCCACGGCTGTCCAAAATGTCTGACCTCGCCCAGATCATTTCCCAGCTGGGCGCCCAGGCCCGCGCCGCCGCGCGCACACTGGCCGGCACGCCGCCCGCGCAGATCGACGCCGCGCTGCTCGCGATGGCCGACGCCGTGCTCGCCGCGCAGGCGGAGATCCTCGCGGCCAACGCCGCCGACGTCGCCGACGCGGTGCAGGCCGGCCGGGCCGCCGCGCTCGTCGACCGCCTCACCCTCAATCCGTCACGCCTCGCCGCCTGCGCCGCCGGCCTACGCGCGGTCGCGGCCCTCCCCCACCCGGTCGGCGAGGTCCTGCGCGAGTGGACCCAGCCCAACGGCCTGCGGTTCGCCAAGGTGCGCGTGCCGCTGGGCGTCATCGGTTTCATCTACGAGTCGCGGCCCAACGTCACGGTCGACGCCGCCGGACTCTGCCTGAAGAGCGGCAACGCCGTCATCCTGCGTGGCGGCTCCGAGGCCCTGCGCTCCAACACCGCGCTCGCCGCCGCGCTCGGGCGCGGCCTCGCCCGGGCCGGCCTCCCGGCCGCCGCGGTGCAGCTCGTGCCGGTCACGGACCGCGACGCGGTGCGCCTGCTGGGCGAGGCCGTCGGGGTCGTCGACCTCCTCATCCCCCGCGGCGGCAAGAGCCTGATCGCCGCCGTCGTGCAGACCGCGCGCGTCCCGGTCATCAAGCATTACGACGGCCTCTGCGCGCTCTATGTGGACCGCGCCGCCGACCCGGCCATGGCGGTGAAGATCGCGGTCAACGCCAAGGTCTCGCGCCCCGGGGTGTGCAACGCCGTCGAGACGTTGCTCGTCCACCGCGACATCGCGGACCGGTTCCTGCCGGGGGCGGCCCGCGAGCTCGCCGGGCTTGGGGTCCAGCTCCGCGCCGGGCCGCGGGCGCTGGCCCTCCTGCACCAGGCCGGCGTGCCGGTGTGCGCCGCCACCGCCGGGGATTTCCGCACCGAGTTCCTCGACCTCATCCTCGCGGTGGAGGTCGTCGACGACTGCGCCGCCGCCATCGCACACATCGAGGCGCATGGGTCGCACCACACCGACACCATCGTGACGGAGGACGCCGCCACGGCGGAGCAGTTCCTCGCCGGCGTCGACAGCGCCGTCGTGCTCTGGAATGCGTCGACGCGCTTCAACGACGGTTACGAGTTCGGCTTCGGCGCCGAGATCGGCATCAGCACCGACCGGCTGCACGCCCGCGGCCCGATGGGCCTCGAGGAGCTGACGTCCTACAAGTACATCGTCCGCGGCACGGGCCAGGTGCGGGGGTAGGATTGCTCGGGTGGGCAGCCAGCTTGCTGGCGCGGAGAGGGCGTGAGCAAGCTCACTGGCCCACCCACCCCGCCGGCCCTACGGGGTGTGGCGCCGCCTCACACCGCCAGGTACGGCAGCTTCGCCGCGGTGACCTTCACCGCGTCGCGGCCGTCGAGCAACTCGCCGATGGCATCCCACCGGCCGTTGATCAGGGCATCGCGGGCACTCTCGCGGAAACTCGCCTTCACCTTCTGCCCGCCGAAGCGGATCTCCTGGTTGGTGACGTCGATCACGACTTCCAGCGCGGGGTCCGCCTCGACCGCCGCGGCGATCCGGGCGATGTCCTCGCGGGCGGCGCTGGCGCAGGGGAGGCCGAGCGTCGTGCTGTTGCCGAAGAAGATCTCGGCGTAGCTCTCGGCGACGATGGCCTTGAAGCCGTGCTTGGCGATGGCCTGCGGCGCGTGCTCGCGGGAGGAGCCGCAGCCGAAGTTGGCGCCGGAGAGAAGGATCTTCGCGCCCTGGAAGCGCGCCTCGTTCAGCGGGTGCGGCTTCTCGGTGCCGTCGAGCTGGCGGCGGACGTCGTTGAAGAGGTATGCGCCGAGCCCGTCGAACGTGACGCACTTCATGAAGCGCGCCGGGATGATGCGGTCGGTGTCGATGTCGTTGCCCGGGACGCAGACGGCGCGGCCGGTGACGGAGGTGATTTTGGCGAGGGCCATGGGAATGGTGGGTTAAACGCGAAGGCGCAAAGGCGCGAAGAGGTCTTCTTCAGCGCTTGGCGTCTTGGCATCTTGGCGTTGAAATAGGGCGGCTTGTTTCAGTTGACGGCGAAGACCTCGCGGGCATCGGCCACGGCGCCGGTGACGGCGGCGGCGGCGACCATGAGCGGGCTCATCAGGATCGTGCGGCCGGTGGTCGAGCCCTGGCGGCCCTTGAAGTTGCGGTTGGACGAGGAGGCGCAGAGCTGGTCGCCGACGAGCTTGTCGGGATTCATCGCCAGGCACATCGAGCAGCCGGCGGCGCGCCACTCGAAGCCGGCCGCGGCGAGGATCTTGTCCAGCCCGAGCTGCTCGCACTGCAGCGCGACGATCTGCGAGCCGGGAACGGCGATGGCCTTGACGCCGGGGGCGACCTGGCGGCCCTGGACGTATTTCGCGACCTCCTGGAAATCGGAGAGCCGGCCGTTGGTGCACGAGCCGAGGAAGGCCACGCTGATCTTCGTGCCCTTGATCGGCTCGCCCGGCGGCAGCTTCATGTAGGCGAGCGCCTCGATGATGCCGGCCTTGTCGTCGGCCGAGGTGGCCGTGTCGGGATGCGGGACATTCTCGTTGATCGTGATGGCCTGGCCGGGATTGATGCCCCAGGTGACGGTGGGCGCGATGTCGGCGGCGTTGATCCGGACGATGTCGTCGTAGGGCGCGTCGGCGTCGGAAGCGAAGGACTGCCAGCGGGCGACCGCGGCGTCCCAGTCGGCGCCCTTGGGCGCGTATGGCCGGCCCTTGAGGTAGGCGAAGGTGGTCGCGTCGGGATTGACGTAGCCGACGCGGGCGCCGCCCTCGATGGACATGTTGCAGACGGTCATGCGCTGCTCCATGGTGAAGCCGTCGAAGACGCTGCCGGCGTACTCGTAGGCGTAGCCCGTGCCGCCGTTGACCCCGAGGGTGCGGATGAGGTGGAGGATGACGTCCTTGGCGTAGACGCCGGGGCGGAGCGCGCCGTTGACCTCGATGCGGCGGACCTTGAGCGCGCCGAGCGCCATCGTCTGGGTGGCGAGGACGTCGCGCACCTGGCTGGTGCCGATGCCGAACGCGATCGCGCCGAACGCGCCGTGGGTGGAGGTGTGCGAGTCGCCGCAGGCGATGGTCGTGCCCGGCTGGGTGATGCCCTGCTCGGGGCCGACGATGTGGACGATGCCCTGCCGGCCGGAGGCGCGGTCGAAGAAGGTGATGCCGAACTGCGCGCAGTTCCTCCGCAGCTCGTCCATCATGGCCTGCGCGAGCGGGTCGGCGTAGGGCTCGACCAGCTGGTCGGTGGGGACGATGTGGTCGACTGTCGCGAAGGTGCGGTGCGGCATGCTGACCGGCAGGCCGAGGTCGCGCAGCATGCCGAAGGCCTGCGGGCTGGTCACCTCGTGGATCAGGTGCGTGCCGATGAGCAGCTGCGTCTGGCCGTTGGCCAGGGTGCGGACGGTGTGGGCGTCCCAGACTTTCTGGAAGAGGGATCGGGGCATGGGGGGAAAGTGAAGGTTGGATGTGGGCCGGGTGAGGTCACCCGGCCCACAAGGATTGCGAATGACTTTACCAGAAACTTGCCATGCCGGGAAATACCTTTTTAGTCACCGGTGATGCCTCGTGAGTATCAATACGAATTCGAGCTGCGCCACCTGGTCTACTTCCGGGAGGTGGCCCGGCACCTGCATTTCCGCCGGGCAGCCGAGACGCTGGCCGTGGCCCAGCCCGCGCTCAGCCGGCAGGTGGCACAGCTGGAGGCCGCGCTCGGGCTGCCGCTGTTCACCCGCACCCGGCGGCGCGTGGAGCTCACGGCCGCGGGACAGGCCCTGCAGGAGCGGATCGAGCCGGTGCTGCGCACCCTCGCGAAGCTCCCGGCGGACCTGCACACGCTGGCCGCGGGCGGGACCGGGCAGGTGCGGGTCAGCTTCACCGGGCTGGCGATGGCCACGGTGCTGCCGGGGATCCTGCGCGAGTTTCACCGGCGGTATCCCGGCATCCGGCTGGAGCTGAACGAATCCCCGACGGCGGTGCAGCTGCAGGCGCTGGCGGCGGACGAGCTCGCCTGCGGGTTTTTCCATCCGGATGCGGCCACGCCCGGCCTCAGCACGCGGCAGCTGCTGCGCGAGAAGAACGGCGTGCTGCTGCCGGCCGACCACCCCCTCGCCCGCCGGCCCGGCCTGCGGCTGCGCGAGCTGGCCGACACCCCGTTCGTGCTTTTCCCGCGCGCCCACAACCCGGGGTTTTATGACCGCATCCTCGCGGCCTTCGCCCGCGCCCGGATCACGCCGCGGATCGCCGAGGAGGTGTGGCCGCGCGCGAACGCCATCGGCCTGGTCCGCGCGGGGCTGGGGGCCACGTTCATGTGTCCGTCCGAGGCCCGCCCGCTCCCGCCCGAGGTGGCGTTCTGTCCGCTGGTCGGCGCGGCGCCCGAGAGCCGGCTCGTGATCGGCTGGCGCCCGGCCGCCGCGGCGGATCCGGCGCTGGCGGCGTTTCTGTCGGTCGCGGCACACGCCGGGGTTTAGGGTGCGGGCGCGGATGAAGCGCGAGCAAGCTCGCTGGCCCACAAGGCCAATGTGATGGCACGCCTTAGTGCTGGTTCCACCAATTGCGCACGGCGTCCGTGGTGTGATGGATCGCCGGGGGCACGGTCTGCAGCCAGTCGTGGAACGCCGGTGAATAATGGTCGGCCACCCAGATGCATGCGCCCAGGAACGCGAGACCGACCAGCCCGTCCAGCGGGCCGGCGCCAAAGCCCCAAAACGGCCGGCCGTGGTAATAGTACGAGTGGCGCAGGGCCCGGATCGGCCAGGCCACGAACTGGTAGAGCATGACCGCCACGATGATCCCGATCCACGCGGGCACACCGGACGGCAGCCAGAAGCCGAAGACCCCGCCATGGACCGCCAGCGAGTAGATGGCGTAGATCAGGAGCGCGAGGGCCAGCAGCCGCACCCACTTCAGGACCAGCAGCGTGAAGCCCATTCCGACCCAGTGGTAAGGGTGCGGCGGTCCCTGCCGGGCCCAGCCTTGCTGCCATTGCTGCGCGCCCTCGTGCATCGAGCGCTGGAAATTGTACTTCCAGCCGCGCATCTCCTGCTTGAATTTCCGCTTCCATTCCCGGTGGGCCTGTTTGTCGTGCCACGTCTTCATGCCCTCGTAATAGCCCGCCTTGGCGCGGCGGATGAATTCCTCAGTCGTGGCGGCCGCGCCGGAGGCGGCGGCCTTTTCGGCGGGGGTCTCGGCCACCGGGACGATGAACGCCATGAGGAAATAGACCAGCACGCCGGTGCCCCAGAAGAAGGCCAGCAGGGCGAAGGCGATCCGGACGAACGTGACATCGACGTTGAGATAGGCCGCCAGGCCGTTGCAGACGCCGCTGAACATGGCCCCGTCGAGGATCCGGTACAGCCGGCGCGGGGCCCGCAGCCCGCCCGATCCTTCCGGTTCCGGCGTTCCGCCCGCCGGTCGCGCGCCCGCGGCCGCGGCGGCGGGACCTGCCGCGGACGCATCCTGCACCGGCCCCATCTCGGCGATGACGGCCGTGACCTCCTTGGTGATCACGACGGTCTTGTGCGCCCCGAGCAGGGCCCGGAACTTGTCGGCGATCGCCTGCTCGATGTCGGCGATGATCTCGTCCTTGTCCGGGTTGCCCTCGAGCCGGCGCGCGGCGTGGTCGAGGTATTCGCGCAGGGCCTCGTAGCCGGCCTCCTCCAGCTGGTAGGCGACGCCGTTCAGGTTGATGGTGATTACTTTGTTCATGGGATGATTGCCGGCGATGCGAAGACCCTATTTTTTTCCGAGGTTCTTCACGGTTTCGTTGATCTGCGACCAGAATTCCATCGTCTCGCGCAGCTGCGCGCGGCCCTTCGCCGTCAGCTCGTAGTATTTGCGCGGCGGGCCGGATTCGGACTCCTTCCACTCGTAGTCCACCAGCTCCTCGCGGCGCATCTTGCTCAGCAGCGGGTAGAGCGTGCCCTCCTGCGTGGCGAACTCGGTCACGCTCAGCTGCTGCAGGATGTCGGGCACGTAGACCTTGTCGGCCGCGATGATCTTGAGGACCAGGAACTCCAGGAGCCCCTTGGTGATCGGCGCGAATTTGTCGGAGAAAGCCATGTTGGGTTAACGTTTCAAGCTACCTTTATTCGTCAAGGTAGTATTGAAAGAAAAGGCCGCGTCAAGCGTCGAAGTGGATTGTTTCGGCCCGTGGCCGGACGGCGGTCCCAGACCGCGGCGACAGATTGATCGAACGGGTACAGAACCGCGGACTCCCTTGCCAAAAGCCGCGGCGTGATCTTCCCTGTCCCCTGCCCCATGAAAAAGCTCCTCCTCGCTTGTCTGCTGCTGGCCGGCCCGTCGCTTCAGGCCGAGACCTTCATCGTCTATGCCCAGGGTGACGTGGCGCTGCTCACGGCCGGAGCGACCCCGCCGCTGCCGGCGGATCCCGTCCGCGCCACCTTGCTCGACGCCTTCCTGCACGACCTGGCCCAGGCCCAGCCCTTCCTCGCCCCGATCCCCCTGACGGACTTCCCCCAGTACGGCCGGAAGGTCGCGGGCGCGGGCGGGCAAATCCAGTTCCACGAGTCCTTTCCCGGCGGCTTCGTCGTCAAGGTCGCCTTGCACGGGCTGCCGCCTTCGCACCGGTTCATCCTGACCCTCAACGGCAATCCCGAGCGCGCCGGCAACAACCAACTGCCGGAAACGGTGCCGGGCAACGCGCGCGAAAAGTATTACGACTTCCAGACGATCACCACCGACGTGGCGGGCCGCTTCGAGGCCACCTACGCCATCGCCCTGCCGGCCGGGCCCTACGATCTCCGCTGCTACGTCAAGGATACCGCCGATTTCAAGATCGTCCTCTACCACGATTTCTTCCGGTTCACGGTGCGGTGAGGTGCGGTGCGGGCGGAGCCCGAAAAACGATACCTGAGAGCTGAGACCTGAAACCTGAAGGGTCATACCGCTGACCTCTGAAATCGATTTCAGGTTTCAGGTCTCAGCTTTCAGCTCTTTGCTCCCCGTTCCCCGCTCATCCCTTCCCTTTCTGCACATTGCTGCGGCCGGGGTTGCTCTGGCGGGTCATCTTGGAGTGATTGCCGCCGTTTTGGCGGATGCCGTGCGCGTTGGCGAGATGGGTGTGGTTTTTGCCGGTGGCGGCGGTCGCGCCGGCGCGCTGGGCGAAGATGGCATCACGGTCCTGTTTTGAGCTCATATCAGCTAAGACCCCGGATGGCAGGCGAAGTAACCCGCATGTAGAATGAGAAACCTGAACGCTGAAGCCTGAGACCTGGGGTGAAATGCAAATATGCCCCGAAATGGATTTCAGGTTTCAGCCTTCAGGTCTCAGTTTTCCGATCCCCGCTCATTCTTCGTGACCTTCGCGCCCTTCGTGGTAATAGATCAGCCACCACGCAACCAACCCGGAGGATGTCATGCCCTTCAGCGCCAAGGATGAAAATGGAAACCCGGTCGACTGGTGGTTCATGTACAAGGTGGCCGGCAATTCCACCACGGGCGACGGACGCAAGCTCGCCGGGACCGAGTACGTCTACTTCGACGCCAACACGCCGGCGGACGGCAAACTCGTCTTGTCGCCCCACCACGTGGACACCGACGGCGCGCTGCCCCAGACTCTGCAGCAGGTCTACGCCAAGCAGGGGCCGGCGACCCGGCACCAGGGCTGGTTCTTCTACAACGACGAGAACCCCATCACCGGCCAGGTCGTCGGCGCGCGCGGCCACACCAAGGGCGTCCTCGCCTTCGACCTGGCCAGCGACACCGCCTTCTGGCTGATCCAGTCCACACCCAAGTTCCCGCCGAAGGGCAAGTATGCCTTCCCGCTGACCGGCCGGCCCAATGCCCAGACGCTCCTCTGCATCACGCTCGAGAACGCCGCCATCGCCCAGGCCATCGCCAACGAGATGTTCGCGGCCCAGCAGCCCAACGTCTACCTCGCCTCGAACATCCCCGTCGACCTGGCCAACGTGCCCAACGACCCGCGCATGAAACTGATGCAGAACCTCGTCGCCAGCGGCAACACGCCCGTGCAGGTCGTCATCCCGTTCAACTCGAAGGGCGGCGTGAAGTTCATGTCGATGGCCAAGAACAAGACCTGGGGCAATGATTTCTACAACGACCTCGTCGGCCCGACGCTCCACGAGAACCTCGACGTCGAGACCTGGGAGCATGATCCCACGCCCGCGGCGCTCGACAGCGACAAGATCCATACGGTCGTGGACATGAAGGGCATCGACCTCAACCCGCTGGGCATCGACATCAAGTGGGACTTGCCCGAGGACCACGCCAAGCTGGCGATCTCCGCCCGCAGCGAGCAGACGCACTATGTCTGCATCGGCGACATCAATTTCACCATCGCCCAGCGCAAGCGCGGCGGCGGCACCGTGGCCTTCCAATGCGAGGCGCTGTGGAAGAGCATCTCCGCCACGCTGGTCGACGTCTCCGTCCACGTGCGGCCCGGCTCGACCGCCGCGAAGCAGCAGGCGGCGCTCAAGGCGGCGAAGAAAAAGGCCAAGCCCGGGAGCTGAAACCCGCGGCCTGACACGTGCTCCTCACCCCCCGCTGTTCGCGAGGGGCGGCTGCCATTTGCGGGGCGGGCGGGCTTCGACCAGCCCGAGGACGAAGAAATACACGACGCCCATCGCGAGGGCGCGCTCCGGGCTTCTTTCCCACAAGCCGCCCTTGCGCGCCGGCCAGACCTCGTTGAGCAGTTCCGGCGTGAGCCCGCCGCGCGGTACCGCAAAGAAGACCGTGGCAAACGTCAGGCCGAGGAAGAGCATGGCGCTGGCCGCGACCCGCCGCTGGGAGATGGCGCGATCGATCTCCTGCTCCCCGGTGAACACCGCCCACAGCCGGCCGGACATCACCAGGGCGAACGTGCCGAGGATCCACCAGCTGCGGAAGACGAATGCGATGGCCAGCCCGTACCCGAGATACAGGGTCGTCAGCCCGATGACGGCCTTGTTGCGCGCCCAGCCGGACTTTTGCGTCATCAGGTTGTTGAAGAACGCCCCCGAATGGATGAGGATGAACTCGAGGAGCAGCACGCCGACGCCGAGCCGCACCCAGCGGCCGTCATCCAGCTCGCGCGGCCACCACCACGCCCGGACGAACATCCACGCCATGAACCAGCACGTCGCCGCCGTCCAGAGGCAGTTGAACCAGTCGCTCGCGGCCGGCTGCAACGCGACCTCGGGCCCGACCCCGCTGCGGGTGATCTTCATGCGCCCCAACATGGGGCCGGCCCGCAGCAAGGCAATCCCACGCGGGGTCATGCAACGGGAGATTTCCGCCCGCACAGGTTGGTGCCACCGACGCTGAAACGACACAGGCGGCGGTTGCAGGCGGAGATCGCCAGCGGCCGGCCAGCCCCGGCACCCGGGGTGGGGCCGGATGGCGGCGGCCCGAAGCGAGCAATGCATTGTCAACTAATAATATACTTTGGGATCGGGGCGGGGCGCAGGCGGCGCCGGGCGGTCCTGGCTCGCGGCCTAGGGCTGGTAGGGGCCGCCGACCTCGCCCCACCCCCATTTGGGCATGGGCGAATCCGCGGGCGGCGCCACGGCGCCGGGTTGGGAATTGATCACCGCCAGCCGGGAACCCCATTCAATATACCCGACAAACGCCGAACGGAATTCGGGGTCGTCCGGCAGGCCGACTTCGTCGGCGCTCTGGAGCAGGAGCTGCATCCAGCGCGCGCGCTGCTCCTGGGACAGGTGCTTGCCAAGGTGTTTCGTGATCATGCCGGCATGCCCGCCGTGGCCCCGGCTGTACGCCGCCGGCCCGCCCAGGACCTCGGCGATGAACGTGGCCACATGCCGCGGATGATCCGGGCCCATCTGCGCGAAGACGGGGGCCAGCAACGCGTCCTTGAAGACATTCCGGTAGAACACCTCGGTGAGCTTCTCCAGGGCGGGCTGGCCGCCCGCCCATTCGTAGAGTGACGGTGGCGTGGGTCGTGGACTCATGGCCTGGCAGGCTATTCCGCAGCGGTCATTCGGCAAGGCCGCAAAAACGGAGCGCCAAGGTTTGCCGCCTGGATCTGACGGGAAAAGCAGTTTTCCACCGGCAGGCTGCCGGGCTTCAGTTCCCTGCTCCCCGCCCCTACGCCTTCGGCTCCGGGAGGTGGAATTCCTTCAAAAGCGTGCCCACCTTGCCGGCGACGTCGGCGGCGGGGTCGTTCGGGTTCAGGCCGTTGAAGCGGACGGTGCCGTCGGGGGCGATGATCGCGATGTGCGGGATGCCCTCGACGCCGTAGTCGGGATTGAAGACCTGCTCGTCGCTGATGGCGACGGACCACGTCATCTCCTTGGCCTTCATGAAATCGGGCATGAGGGCGATCTCATGCCCGGGATTGTCCTTGGTGTCGATGCGCGGACCCAGGTTGGCCACGAAACCCTGCAGGCTGGTCACACCGAGGAAGACGACGGGCGAGTCCTTGAACCGGACGACATTGGCGCGCACCTCGGGGAAGGAGGCGATGCAGGGACCGCACCACGTGGCCCAGAAGTCCAGCACCACGATCTTGCCCTTGAGGGCGGACAGCGTCTTGAGGCCGTCCCGGGACGACCACTTGAAATGCAGCTCGGGCGCCGCGTGGCCGATGAGGGCGGCCTGCACGACCTTGGCCCTGGCCATCTGGTCCAGCTGCGCGATGATGCGTTCGCTCGCGACGGCGGGCTGGGTGCCGGGATACTCCCGCCGCACGTTGTCCAGGAGCTCGCGGCCCTGCGACGGGTTGTTGAGCACCTGCATGTACAGGGTGGCGCGCATGAAGGCGATGGTCGCCACCGCCTCCGTCTTCTGTCCGGCATACTTGGCCAGGAGCGTATCGAACTGCGCGAGCTGGGGCGCGAGTTCCTCGGGGGTGTGCTTGCCGGCCGCGAGCTGGGCCCGGATGTCGTCGACCAACACCTTGAGATCGGCCTCGGGACCGGCCGCTGGAGCGGCGGGAGTGGCGGCAGGGGCAGGCGGGGCGGGATTCTGCGCCACGGCAACGGATAAAATGACAGAGCCGAGCGCGAGGCCGGCGAGGAGGGAGCGGAGGTTCATGGGAGCGGGGAGCGTAGAGCGTGGAGCGGCGAGCTACAAGCCGGAAGACTGAGGATGGGGGGCGAAGATCGGAGGACAGAGGACAGAGGTCGGAGGTGGGAGGCCAAGACCTGGGATCTGCGACCGAAAACCCAGTGCAACGAGCCAACCACGGAATTCACGGATGACCCGGATGGATCTGCACAGGAGGAAACGGAGCCGGAGGAATCACTCGGTCAGCTCCGTTGCCTCCTGGGCCATTCTTTCAGGTATGCGGGCAGCACGAGGGACGGTGCAAGGATGTACGAAGGCAGTACGATGCCAGACCGAAGGAGCAAATAACCCCAACACGGGCCAAATTGCGATGACGGTCCCGCGATGGTCTGGTTTGTTGAACTGACAACGAGTTTGCCTTTTCACCGCGATGGACAGATTTTGCACTCAATGAAAGCCGCCGAGATCAAAGGTCTGCCGCCGGAGGGTTTGGCCGAGGTTTCCGCCTTTATGCTAAAGATCGAGCGAGATGATCCGGCCCTGCTGGTCGCGCTTCAGCGCCAGCAGGAATCACTTTCGGGCCAAGGAACCAGCCGACCGTATCAGGAGGCTATAGCCTCGGTGCAGGCGTCGCTGAACCCGACTCGATGAGGGTAGCCCCAGCAGGCTTCTCCCCGCTTGAAACCGGTCCGGTAATCGGCAAACTGCGGGCATGACGACCGAACTCGCGGCACAGCTCACCAAGCTGACCAAGCGCCAGAAACTCAATCTGGCTGATCAGTTGCTGACCGAGGCGGGCGCGCATAAGAAACCTTCCACCATTCGGAGCAGTGATGATCCGGCCCTTGAGGCCGAGGTGCGTCGCCGGCTCTCAGATCGCAGCCCCGGGGCCTGGCTGTCGCTCGATGTGATTCGAGCGCGAACCAGACCCCGCTGATGCCGCGATTCCGCATCCATCATCTGGTGGATTTCGAGTTTGGTGAGGTCTGGGCGTGGTATGCTGGACTCAGTCCCTTGGCGGCGGAAAATTTTGTCGTTTGCTTTCACGCCGCGCTTGAACGGGTGCAGCGGCACCCCACCGCCCACACTCCGTGGCGCCCGCCCTTCCGGCGTATCCGGCTCGCGCGCTTTCCCTATCTGTTGCTCTACCATACGGACCGGCGCACTACCTCCGTGCTCGCCCTCGTGCATGAACGCCGTGAACCTGCTCGCGCTTTTACGACGGTGATCAAACGAAGGAAAGTCTTCAGCTGATTCTCTGCCCACAGTCCGGGATTGCCCTTGGGGCGGATGTGGATTCTAAGTGACGGCCTCGTCGGGCCAGACGGGAAGTATGCACGCGTCCCTCTTCTTTCTGGCTCTCTGCTCCCCGCTCCCTGCTCTTCGCTAGCCATGCGCAAGCTCCTCAACATCCTGGCAGTGATCATCGGCGCCATGAGCGGCTTGTTCGGCGTCGCGGGTGCCGCGATGGTGGTTGCGGCGCTGTTCACGGGCTTCAAGCAGACCCCACCCTTCACCGCTGACCTGAGGTGGCTGATGCTCCTGTTGATGGGCGGAGGGTTTTGCTTCCTGGGTTTCCTGATCGCCTCGCGGGCGCTGCTGCACCTGCGGCACCCCGATGCCGGGACCGTCCGCGACATGATCGGCACGGCGATCTACCTGATCGTGATGGGCGGCGTGTGGCCCGTCGGCACCAGCCTCAAGATTTCCGGCTCGGTGCCTGCCCTGAGCTTGTCGAACGGGCTCCTCGCTTGCACCGTCGGGCTCTACCTCTTCCACCGCTACCTCGTGAAACGGATCATCGCGCGCGCCTTCCCGCCCGATGCTGCCCCACCGACATTCACATCCACCGCCTGATTTTACGCGCTTAGCCTAACACGTATTGAAATACTTATGATCGATCGTCGCAATACAACCTCCCATGAATACTTGGATGAAGCCCTCGCCGAAGATAACTATGATGATATTCGGAAAGTCACACCTACAATTCGGCAGGCGTTCAATTTTCTACGAACGCGTTATCCTAAATGACACTTTTTCACTCCTTCAGGTATCACAGCGGACTGGCACACCCTGCGGGATCGGCTGAAAGGATTCGCCATCACAGGGCTTGAAGCCTTCAGGCCAGCAGGCCTCTACGCGGCAAAGTAGTCGTTGCTGGAGCGGGGCGTCGAGATTCACCCGGTGCACAAAGAAATTGATGTATTCAGTTCCACACCCATTAAAAAGCGCCCAAACATCCTGTGCAAGGTAGCGCGGCACGTATCCTAGGAGGATGCGATCATCATCCGTGCGAAGGGCCACGGCGTGCGGATCCGCGTCGTTCTGCATATCAAGCATGAAGCGGAGTGGCTCCTCGGAATTGAGCCGGCCCAAGCGCTCATGCGCCGCAGGCTGCATGTAGCGGAGGCCATGCAGGAAGAATTTGTTCTGATAGAGGCCGTTCGTGTCTCGGACCGGACAGGGGAAAACTTCGATCATGTCCGTTGGCTTGATGCCTTCGGTGACCCCGAGAATGGCGATGGGCTCCGGCGGGTTTGCCGGATCGAAGCCGCTCCAGCGAAGGAATGCGTCGTATTCGGGACGGGACTTGGGTAGCAGCCGATTCGCGAAGACCGGAAACAATTCCGGTGACTCATAGACGAGGCTAAGATCATCCATACCGTTGAAGGGACGAAACTTTTTTGCCGAGCGGGCTCCCTCAGTGTAGACAAAACGATATACGCCGTGGTCGAAATCCAGTCGTCCGACCGGGCTCCAGCCACCGTTATCCGTGCTGTCGGAGCGGGAGGCTACAATCAGGGCGTTCATGCGGTATATCTCTCTAGTAATCGGATTCGATTGAGCGTCAACACCTCACGGGTGAAACGCCGAGTCAGCTGGGACATTCTTTCGGGGGGCACCTGTTCGAGAATGACGTCGATCTGGGCGGTGGTAACGGCGTGGAGGCGGGCGAGCCAGGCTTGCGCTGCGGGAGGATTAACTGCTGCAAAGCGGCGGAAGGCGTCGATCAGCAACAAAGGCTTGGTTCCGTCGGCCGGGTAAAATTCCGACAGCGCTCGACCGACGAAATAACCCACCGTCCGGTTCGGGTTGGTTGTAGTGAGCCGGTCCTCGCGTTCTCCATCCGTAAGATTGCGAGCCAAGGAGGAACCGTGGTCAAAAGTCGGAGCCAGCTCGAACCGACTGACGCTCAGCACTCCGCCCCAGTTTTCGTGGTGCCGATCTTGATTGGCTGCCCAGACGTCGAGGAGCATGTATCCGATGAATACTCCTATGGCCGAATCAGCTGCCGGGGGAACCCGGGCAGCCGCCGGACTGGAAGGCGCGTGCATCAGGTTCAGAGCAGACGTGACGGCTTCGACGGTGTATTTGGGAATGCCGAATTTCTTGCGGAGTTCCGCCGGATAAGCCTCGTCCAAGAAATGCAGGAGCTGGTTACCCATGACGAGCGAAAGCGGCCGTGGCGCAAGGTTGGGACAAATAACCCCGCGTAGGGCCTCGGGGGGATAATAGGCCATTTCATACTCGACGTGCGGTAGGCCCAGCAGGCGGGCGAGTTCACAGACCACCTTCTCCGCCCAGTCTTCACCCGTGCCTCGTTCCTCGGCCTTGAAGAGGAAGCGATCCTCACCCTGCCGATACCAGAATTTCCGCTTGGTCCCGAGATACTCGAGGCTGTCGGGCGGGGCGTCAACCTGGTGAATCTGAAACATGGACGGGAGACAGAATGCGGCTGGCCCGGGACGCCGGGCAACTCGAATTGCAGTGGATGCGCCCTCCCTTCTAGCTTATGGCAGATCGGTTGAGCCCATCAAATACCGGTCACATTCGCGGGCGGCGCCGCGGCCTTCGTTGATGGCCCAGACGACGAGGGATTGCCCGCGGCGGCAGTCGCCGGCGGCGAAGATGCCCTTGATGGAAGTGGTATATTTTTCGTGCTCGGCCTTGATGTT
>CAYRDN010000028.1:0-44659 GCA_964423065.1 uncultured Oleiharenicola sp.
GCATGTAGTTGATGGACAGCACCAACAACTTTGAAACTTAAACTATTCTAAAATGGCTGCCCGGGTTGGGATCGAACCAACGACCAAGTGATTAACAGTCACCTGCTCTACCACTGAGCTACCAGGCAATGGGGGAAAGAATGGCCAAAAAGAGACGGTGCGCAGGCCTTGTCAATCCCTGTCTCCTGTAAAAATCGGCGTTTTTACGAGGGGCTTGAAAGATTTGATTGCATCAGGGTGGCGCGCTCCATCAACTCAACTCCCTTTTCCATTACGCCTGCCTCCAATTCCGGAGTCTCAGGGGGAACGAAATCATGAAAAAATACCAACTTACCGTCACGCCCCGCGAGGGCACCGGCCGCAGCGCCTCCCGCCGCCTGCGCAAGGCTGAGAAAATCCCGGCCATCCTCTACGGCAAGCACACGAAACCCGAGAACCTGGCCGTCAATGCGCCGGAATTCGTCAAGCTGCTCAAGGAGATCCGCGGCAGCGCCGCCCTGATCGAGCTGAAACGCGAGGCCGGCGCCGCCGCCCTGTCCTTCCTCCAGGAAATCCAGCGCGACCCGATCACCGACCGCTATCTCCACCTCGACCTTCAGGAAGTGAAGGAAAACGAGAAGATGATCATCAACGTGACCGTCCACGTCGTCGGCGAGGCCTACGGCGTCAAGACCGAGGGCGGTATCCTGGAGACCGCCTCCCACCGGCTGCGCATCCGCTGCCTCCCGAAGGACCTGCCCGCCTTCATCGAGGTCAACGTCACCGACCTCAAGGTCGGCGGCGCGATCCACGTCGGCGAACTCAAGCCCATCGCGGGCGTCGAGTACCTGGACGACAAGAACCTGACCGTCGTCCTCTGCGTCGAGCCGCCGGCCGAGGAAGTCGTCGCCGTCGCCGCGGCGCCCGTCGAGGGCGCCGTGCCCGCCGACGGTGCCGCCGCCCCGGCCGCCGATGGCACCGCCGCCCCGGCCGCCGCCGGCGCCGCGGCCAAGCCCGGCGACGCCAAACCCGGCGACGCCAAGGCCGCCGCGCCCGCCAAGGGCGAGACCAAGGCCGCCGTGCCCGCCAAGGGCGACGCGAAGGCCGCCAAGAAGTAATTTTCGTTCCCGGTCCGTCCGTCCGCGGGCGGGCCGTTTTGCACCCTGTTCTTTGAGTCATGTCCGTCACGCTGATCGCCGGTCTGGGCAACCCCGGGCGCGAGTACGCCGGCACCCGCCACAACCTCGGTTTCACCGTGGTGGAGGCGCTGGCGGCCGCCGAGGGCCTGCGGTGGGAGAAGGATTCCCACTTCCAGGCCGAGATCGCCCGCTGGGATGTCCGGAACCGCGTCACACGCCTGCTGGTCAAGCCGCAGACCTTCATGAACGACAGCGGACCCGTCCTGCGCACCCTGCTCGACTTTCACCAGGTCCCGGCCGCCAGCCTCATCGTGGCCTACGACGATCTGACGATCGACCTGGGCCTCGTGAAGGTGTCCACCGGCGGCAGCGCCGGCGGGCACAACGGCGCCGCCAGCCTGCTCGAGCACCTCGGCGACGGATTCATCCGCTACCGGCTCGGCATCGGCGCCCCGCGGCCGGCGGAGATGGACCTCAAGGACTTCGTGCTCGGGAAATTTTCACCAGAACAATCCAAACTCATTGACCAAAAACTAACCACCTTCGTGGACGGACTCCGCCTGCTGCTCAACCGCGGGCCGGCCGAAGCCATGAACACCCTCAACCGCCGAGACCCCCATGACCCAGCCCAAGCGTAACTACAAAGCCACCTTCATCCTCGACAACCGCGGCAAGGAAGACTCCGTCGAGACCATCATCGAGAGCGTGAAGAAGGAGATCGCCGCCGTGCAGGGCGAGGTCACCGCCGTCGAGAACATCGGCCGCCGCGAGTTCGTCCGCAAGACCGACGACAAGTTTCCCGCCGGCGTCTATGTCCAGGTGAACTTCTCCGCCCCGGCCGCGGCCCCCGCGCAGCTCCACGAGCGCCTGCGGCTCAACGACACCGTCTACCGCGCCCTGGTCGAGAACGCCTGAACGCGTCCCGCCCGCCGCCCCACCTACCATGGCCAATCTCAACAAAGTGATGCTCATCGGCAACCTGACGCGCGACCCCGAGCTGCGGGTCACGCCCAAGGGCACCGCCATCTGCCAGTTCAGCCTGGCCGTGAACCGCAAGTTCCGCGACGAGTCGGGCGCCGACCGCGAGGAGGTCACCTACGTGGACATCGAGGCCTGGGGCAAGTCCGGTGAGAACATCGCCAAGTATTGCACCAAGGGCCGCCCGCTCTTCGTCGAGGGCCGCCTGCGCCTCGACCAGTGGGAGGACAAGACGACCAAGGAGAAGCGCAGCCGCATGAAGGTGGTCTGCGACAACTTCCAGTTTCTCGGCAGCGGCCGCGCCGAGGGCGGCGCCCCCGCCGGCGGCGGCGAGGGCGGGGAAGCCCGCTACTCCGGCCCCGCCCCCCGCGGCGCCCCCCCCGCCAAGCCCGCCGCCCCCGCGGCCCAGGAAAATCTCGACGAAGACGTGCCGTTCTAATCCGGCATGCGCCCGGGGGCCGACGGCCCGACCATTTCAAAACCACCAACTCATCCGATCATGGCTAACAGCGAAGTTCTCCTCCTCAAACCGGTCGACGGCCTCGGCGCCGAAGGCGACCAGGTCAAAGTCCGCGCCGGCTACGCGCGCAATTTCCTCCTGCCCCAGGGCATGGCGGTGCCGCTCACCGGGGCCAACCGCAAGCGGGTCGAGGCCCTCAAGCGCGCCCGCGGCCTCCGCGAGGCCAAGGAACTCGACGGCGCCCAGGCGCTGGCCCGGCAGATCGAGAAGGCGGGCATCGCCATCGCCGTGAAGACCGGCGAGGGCGGCAAGCTCTTCGGCGCCGTCACCGCGAACGACATCCACGAGAAGCTCACCGCGGCCGGCATCACCATCGAGAAGCGCCGCATCCACCTCGGCCAGCCGATCAAGACCCTCGGCAAGCACGAGGTGAGGATCAAGCTGCACGCCGACGTCAGCGTCGAACTGAGCTTCGACGTCGTCTCCGAAAACCCGATCGAGCCCGCCGCGTCGTAACGTCACCGCGACGTCGACCCCGACCGGACATGGCGCAGACGCCCGTTATCTCCCGGCGCGACCGGCCGGCGCCCGAGCCGGCGCTGCCGTCCGCGCCGTCGGACCGCTCCCCGCCGCACAGCGCGGAGGCGGAGGAGCATGTCATCGCCTGCTGCCTGCTCGACGGCAGCGACACCATCGCGCGCTGCCTCGAGGCCCGGATCACGCCGGACTGCTTCTACACCCCGGCCAACCGGCTGCTGTTCGAGATCATCGTCGAGCTCTACCAGCAGAGCCCGCCGGTGACGCTCGAGGTGATCGCCGAGGAGCTGAAGACGCGCCGCCAGCTCGAGGCCGTCGGCGGCTTCCCCTACCTGATGCAGGTCACGGGCAAGATCCCGACCACGGCGCACGCCGGCTACTTCATCGAGAAGGTGCGCGAGAAGCACCTGCTGCGCGAGCTGATCAAGGCGGCGACGGGCGCCGTCGAGCAGGCCTACAGCTTCACCGGCGGACTCGCGGAGTTCGTCGACAAGGTCGAGCAGGACCTCTTCAAGGTCACCCAGGACCGCGTCAGCGACAGCGCGCAGGAGATCAAGGAGTCGATCAAGGAGGCCAACACGGTCATCGCCAAGCTGCTCATGAAGAAGGGCGAGCTGACCGGCGTGACGTCCGGTTTCAAGGACCTCGACGCGATGACCTTCGGCTTCCAGCGCCAGGAAATGATCGTGATCGCGGCCCGGCCCTCGATGGGCAAGACCAGCTTCGCCCTGAACATCGCGGAGGCGGCGGCGCTGCCCAAGGCCGGCCGGGCGGACCCGGTGCCGACGCTGATCTTCTCGCTCGAAATGAGCTCCTCCCAGCTCGCCCTGCGCATGCTCTGCGCCCGGTCCCGGGTGAACATGAAGCTCCTGCGCGACGGCCTGGTCGGCCGCGACGGCCGCGAGGTGAACGCCCTCGGCCAGGCGGCCGAGGAGTTCAAGAAGTGCCCCATCCTGGTCGACGACTCGAGCGCCCTGACGATCATGGAGCTGCGGGCGAAGGCGCGCCGCATCTACGCCCGCAAGAAACTCGGGCTGGTCATCGTGGATTATCTCCAGCTGATCAACGGCAGCGACCCCCGGGCACCCCGCGAACAGCAGGTGGCGGAGGTGTCCCGCGGATTAAAGGCCATGGCGAAGGAACTAGACCTGCCCGTCATTGTTCTAAGCCAGCTCAACCGCTCGTCGGAAAAGGAAAACCGCACGCCCCGCCTCTCGGACCTGCGCGAATCCGGCTCCATTGAGCAAGACGCCGACGTGGTCATCATGCTGTCCCGCCCCAAGGATTCCGACGAAAAGTTCCAGACGGCCGCCAATGCGGCGGATTTAATCGTTGCCAAGCAGCGCAACGGGCCAGTAGGTGATTTGAAACTAACTTTCCTCCAAGAAATTACGCGCTTTGAAAACTTCACACCTTAACCCGTTCCGGCGGGTTCTGCTCGCTTCCTTTTTCCTGTTTTCCGCGGTCACCGGCCTGCGGGCGCAATCGGCCCCGGATGAACAGCACGCCGCGCCCGCGCCCATCCAGCACATCGGCACGATCACGATCAAGTTCGTCGGCATGGCCAACGTGAACGAGCAGATCGTCCGCGCGAACATGGCCCTGCGCGAGGACACCGACCTCGACGAGGCGCTGATCGACCGCGACATCCGCTCGCTCTACAAGACCGGGCTGTTCGAGTTCATCGAGGTCAAGCGCGAGTCCCTGGCCAACAACGTGGTCAACCTCGTCATCGAGGTGACGCCGAAATTCCGCGTGCTGGGCATCAAGTTCGAGGGCAATAAGGCCTACAAGCAGCGGCGGCTGATCAAGGAGATCAAGTCGGCGCAGAACGGTCCGCTCGACGAGCGCCAGATCAAGGACGACTCGCAGAAGCTCTACGAGTTCTACCAGAAGAACGGCTACAACCAGGCGCAGGTCACCTTCTCGATCGACCGCAACCGCAGCACGGGTTTCGGCACGGTCACCTTCAAGGTCCGGGAGGGCCTCAAGGTGCGCATCGCGGGCATCAATTTCATCGGCAACGACCACGTCAAGGCCAAGAAGCTGCGGCATGAGATGGAGACCTCGAAGTGGCACATGTTCTCCTGGCTGACGGGCGGCGGCCGGCTCAAGGATGACGAGTTCGACGAGGATCTCACCAAGCTGCGCGACTACTACCAGGAGCAGGGCTACCTCGACGTCGAGATCGCGGAGGACAAGATCACCTTTGACTACCCGAAGCCGGACCGGCTGGTGATCACCATCCGGGTCAACGAGGGGCGCCGTTACCACATCGGCGACATCAGTTTCACCGGCAACAAGCTCTACTCGGCGCGCCTCCTCAACTTCATCCCGCGGGAAAGAAAGGGCGGCGTCTTCATCCCGTCGAAGCTGGACAAGGACGTGGATTCCCTCGAGGAGTTCTACGGCCGCGAGGGCTACCTCGAGACCCGCGTCCGCCTCGTGCGCAAGCCCAACCTGACGACCGGCAACATCGACGTCGAGTACCAGATCACCGAGAGCGAGAAATACCAGGTCGAGTCGATCAAGATCGAGGGCAACACCAAGACCAAGAGCGTCGTCATCCTCCGCGAACTCGTGCTGGGCCCCGGCGACGTCTTCAGCTCGGTGCTGATGAAGATCAGCAAGCTGCGCCTGGAGAACACCCGCTTCTTCGAGGACCCGGTCAACGTGACCCC
Source organism: uncultured Oleiharenicola sp. (assembly GCA_964423065.1). Classification (GTDB taxonomy): domain Bacteria; phylum Verrucomicrobiota; class Verrucomicrobiia; order Opitutales; family Opitutaceae; genus Lacunisphaera. The sequence continues at coordinate 5,775 of CAYRDN010000028.1, forward strand.
GGAATCGACCAACATCCCCGGCCGGCGCAACCTGAAGATCTCGGTCCAGGAGGCCCGCACGGGCAACCTGACCTTCGGCGCGGGCTTCAGCTCGCTGGAAAAGGCCGTGGTCTTCGCCGAGGTCACCCAGTCCAACTTCGACCTGTTCAACCGGCGCTCCTTCTTCCAGGGCGACGGCCAGAAGTTCCGCCTGCGCTTCCAGATCGGCTCCCAGTCGAGCGAGGCCATCCTCGCGTTCGAGGAACCCTGGCTGTTTGAGCGCGAGCTCTCCCTCGGCTTCCAGCTCTACCGCACGACGTCGGACTACAACAGCGCCTACTACCAGGAAATCCGCACCGGCGCCGAGATCCACCTCCGCAAGCGCCTCTTCAACTGGCTGGAGGGCCAGCTGTCCTACACCTATGAGGTGATTGGCATCAAGAATGTGGCGACCAACGCCCCGATCGCGGTCCTGGTCGAGGAGGGCGACACCTCCACCTCGAAGCTCTCGCTCTCCCTGTCCCAGGACACCCGCGACAAGATCATCAACACCACGCGCGGCCACTATGCGAACCTGACCGCGACCGTCGCGGGCGGCCCGCTCGGCGGCTACAACAATTACTACAAGCTCGAGTTCCGCGGCTCCCAGTTCTTCCCGCTGGCCGAATTCCAGGATCAGGTGCTGGCCGTCATCGCCCGCGCCGGCGTGGCCGAGAGCTTCGGCAAGAGCAGCCGGCTGCAGACCCGCACGATCCAGGTCCCCGACGCCAACGGCACCCTGCAGGAACTGCCCGTCAGCTTCATCCCCGACGTCCCGTTCTATGACCGGTTCTTCCTCGGCGGGCCCCAGGACCTGCGCGGGTTCGAGTTCCGCACCGTCGGGCCGAAGGACACCACGGGCGAGCCGCTCGGGGGCAAGACCTACGGCTTCATCAGCTTCGAGTACTCCCTCGACGTGGTCAAACCCGTGCGCGTCGCGCTCTTCTACGACGGCGGTTTCGTGAACCAGAACGCCTACGACTTCAGCCCCGTGCAGTACAATGACAACTTCGGCATCGGCCTCCGGCTCTTCGTGGCCGGGGCCCCGCTGAGCCTTGATTTCGGTATTCCCTTGACCGGGGATGCGTTTAATAAGAAGGGCACCCAGTTCAATTTCTCGTTTGGCACCCGTTTTTAACCACCCCCATCCATCCCATCCATTATGAACAAGCTGATCCGCACCCTCGTTGCCTTGGCCGCCTTCGGCGCCGGCGCCACCGCCGTCTTCGCGCAGACGGCCGTGAAACTGATCGTGGTCGACATGGCCAAGGTCTATGACAGCCACTACAAGACGGAGGAGGCCAACGCCAAGTTCCGCGACGCCGAGCAGAAGGCCCAGGAGCAGGTCGAGGAGCTGAACAAGCAGGGCCAGACCCTCGTCGACGAATACAAGGAGCTCATCGAGCAGTCCAAGAACACCGTCCTCACCGCCGAGGCCCGCAGCAAGGCCGAGGCCGACGGCCAGAAGAAGCTCGAGGACATCCAGCGCAAGCAGGCCGAGGTGCAGAATTTCCGCACCAACACCCAGCGCTCGCTCCAGCAGCGGATCAAGACCCACCGCGACCTCCTCCTCGAGGAAATCTCCAAGGTCGTGGTCGACCTCGCGAAGAAGAAGGGCGCCACCCTCGTGCTCGACAAGTCCGGCCCGACCCTCTTCGGCATCCCCAGCGTGATCTATTCCGACGCCAGCTACGACATCACCGACGAGGTGGTGGCCGAGGTGAACAAGGACCGCCCGGCGCCCGCCGCCGTCCCCGCGCCCCCCGCCGCCGCGGGGGCCCAGCCTGCGGATGCGGCCGCCACGCCCTTCACGGTGCCGAATGTCGCCAAGCCCGACGCCACCAAGAAGCCGTAAGTTTCTTGCCAAGCCCTGTTCCACCGAACAGGGCTTTTTTGTCGCCATGCAGGTCGCCTACACCCCGGCTGAGGTCGCTGCCATCGTCGGTGCCACCCGCACCGCCGGCTCGACCGCGGAAACCATCCGCGACATCGCCTCGCTGGCCGCGGCCCGGCCTGGCGACCTGTCGTTCCTCGGCAACGCCAAGTACCGGTCCCAGGTGGCGGATTCCCAGGCGACGGTGCTGCTGCTGCCCCTGGATTACGCGGGCGAGCCGCGGGCCGGCCAGGTCTTCCTCTTCGTCGACCACCCGTCCGTCGCCCTCGCGCGCCTCTGCGCCCGCATCGAGCAGTCGCTCTGGCCCCGGCCCGCGCCGGGCGTCCACCCGGCCGCCGTCGTGGCGGCCACCGCGCACGTCGACCCCGCGGCGCACGTCGGCCCGCTCTGCGTGGTGGAGGCGGGCGCGCAGGTCGGCGCCGGCACCGTCCTGCAGGCCTCCGTGTTCGTCGGCGCCGGGGCCCGGATCGGGGCGGACTGCTGGATCATGCCCGGCTGCGTCATCGCCGCCTATTGCACGCTCGCCAACCGCGTGCGCCTGCAGCCCGGGGTCGTCGTCGGCTCCGACGGTTTCGGCTATGAGTTTGTCCAGGGCCGCCACGAAAAAATCCCCCAGATCGGCACGGTGGCCATCGGGGACGACGTCGAGATCGGCGCCAACTCCACCCTCGACCGCGCCCGGTTCAGCCGCACCCTCGTGGGGGAGGGGACCAAGATCGACAACCTCGTCCAGGTCGCGCACAACGTCGTCATCGGCCGGCACTGCATCCTCTGCTCCCAGGTCGGCATCTCCGGCAGCACCACCCTCGAGGACTACGTCATCCTCGGCGGCCAGGTGGGCGTCGGCGGCCACATCACCATCGGCCAGGGCGCCAAGGCCGGCGGCCAGACCGGCATCGCCTTCAACCTCCCGCCCGGCACCTACGTCAACGGCACGCCGGCCATCCCCTACCTGCTCGAGCGCCGGCTGCAGGTGCTGCACCAGCGGCTGCCCGACCTGTTCAAGCGCGTCGCGGTTCTCGAGAAGAAAGATTAAACTTCCCGCCCGTTCCAATCTCCATTACCACGCCACTGCATGAGGGACACGAAACTTAAGATCTTTTCCGGCTCGTCCAATCGCGCCCTCGCCGAGGAAATCTGCCAGAGCATCGGGGTCCCCCTCGGCGACGCCACCGTCACCTGCTTCCCGGACGGCGAGTCGTTCGTCAAGATCAACGAGAACATCCGCGGCGCGGACATCTACATCGTCCAGTCCACCTGCCCGCCGACCAACCATCACCTGATGGAGCTGCTGATCATGATCGACGCCGCCAAGCGCGCGTCGACGCAGCGCATCACCGCCGTCATCCCCTTCTACGGCTACGCCCGGCAGGACCGCAAGGACCAGCCCCGCGTCCCCATCACCGCCAAGCTCGTGGCCAACCTCCTGATGTCGGCTGGCGCCAACCGCGTGCTCGCGATGGACCTCCACAGCCAGCAGATCCAGGGCTTCTTCGACATCCCCGTCGACCACCTCTTCGCCTCGCCCGTCTTCTTCCAGTACCTCGCCACCAAGCGCAGCAGCAACCTCGTCGTCTTCTCCCCCGACGTCGGCGGCATGAAGATGGCCTCCGCCTACGCCGACATCCTCGGCGCCTCCCTCGGCCTCGTGGCCAAGAAGCGCATCAACGCCAACACCGTCGAGGCCATCAACGTCGTCGGCGAGGTCGCGGGCTGCGACGTGCTGCTCGTGGACGACATCACCGAGACCGCCGGCACCCTCACGGCCGCCGCCCGGATCCTGAAGGACCATGGCGCGAAGAGCATCCGCGCCGCCGTCAGCCATTGCGTGCTGAACGAGGTCGCCTACGAGCGCCTGGCGGGCGGCCTGATCGACGAGCTGATCACCACCAACTCCGTGCCCATCGACACCCGCGGGCTGCCCATCACCGTGCTCAGCATCGCCCCGCTCCTCGGCGAGGCCATCCTCCGGATCAACACCAACGAAAGCGTCACCAGCCTGTTCAAGATCAAGGGATTTTAGCCCCGGCGGAACCGCCGCTTGCGCCCGCGGTCAGTGTGCGCACCCTTTCCAAATGAAAACCAAGCCGGTTGCCCTGAGCCTCGCGTTGTTCGCCACCCTGCTTGGCCTCGCCACCGGCCTGCCCGCGGCGGACAAGGCGCCGGCCAGGCCCGCCACCCCGCTGAAAAAGCCGGTGCTCAAGGTGGACGCCACCCCGCTCGGCGAGACCAAGTCCCCCGTCGTCACCAGCTACGCCGACGTGCTGGACAGCATCCGCCCCGCCGTCGTCTCCGTCTATTCCAGCAAGCTCGTCCGCCAGGAAGTGCCGGAGTTCCTCCGCCAGTTCAATGTCCGCGGCGGCGAGCAGAAGCAGCGCGGGCTCGGCTCCGGCGTCATCATCTCGGCCGACGGCTTCATCATCACCAACAACCACGTCGTGGAGGAGGCCGACGAGGTCAAGGTCCTCCTCAACGACGACCGCGAGCTCACCGCCAAGGTCATCGGCACCGATCCCAAGACCGACGTCGCCGTGATCAAGATCGACGCCGACAACCTGCCGGCCGCCACCCTCGCCGACAGCGACAAGCTCCGCGTGGGCGACGTGGTCTTCGCCATCGGCAACCCGCTCGGTGTCGGCCAGACCGTCACCATGGGCATCGTTTCCGCCACCGGCCGCCGCGTCGGCATCCTCGACGAGGTGGGCGGCTACGAGGATTTCATCCAGACCGACGCCGCCATCAACCAGGGCAACTCCGGCGGCGCGCTGATCGACGCCCGCGGCCGGCTCGTCGGCATCAACTCCGCCATCATCTCCACGTCCTCGGGCAACATCGGCATTGGTTTCGCCATCCCCGTCAACCTGGTGAGCAGCATCATGCACAGCCTGATCGAGACGGGCACCGTCGCGCGCGGCTTCATGGGCGTCACCACCAACCCCAAGCCGCTCACGCCGGACATGGCCGAGTCCTTCGGCGCGCCCAAGGACACCAAGGGCGTCCTGATCACCGACCTCACGCCCGACGGCCCCGCCGCCAAGGCCGGCCTGAAGCGCGAGGACATCATCACCGGCATCAACAGCAAGCCGGTCACCTCGCGCGAGGACCTGCGGCTGATCATCGCCCAGACCGCCCCCGGCACGCCGGTCACGGTCGGCTACCTCCGCGATGGGAAGCCCGCGTCCGTGGAGGTCACGCTCTCCAAGCTGCCCGAGGACAACGCCACCGAGGGTGAGCTGCTGCCCGGCGTCTCCGTCACGCCGCTGACCGGCGACCTGCGCAAGGATCTGCACATCGACGACCGGATCGACGGCATCGTCATCACCGACATCACCGAGGCCTCGCCTTACCGCGACATCTTCCCGCAGGGCGCGGTCATCGAGGCGGTCAACCGCGTGCCGGTGGCGGACCTGGCCGCGGCCAAGCGGGTGCTGCACCCCGGGCGCAACCTCGCGCTGGTCAATTACCGCGGCGGCCGCCGCTTCGTGGTCTTCGAGGCCCCCTGAGCCCGTGGGCCAGCGAGCTCGCTCGCGCTCCGCTCAGCTCCCCGGCTTGCTGGCCGGGAGCCTGGCCAGCGACTCCGGCAACTGGTCGGCGGGGTAGGTCGGAAAACTCATCTCCATCAGCGGAAACAGCGGCACGTCGAACTTCACCGCGCCCGCGCTGCGGTCCACGAGCAGCGCGACGCCCACCGTCGTGCCGCCCATTTTCTTCACGAGGTCGAGACACTCCTGCACGCGGCCGCCGCGGGTGATGACGTCCTCGACCACGAGGATCCTCTCCCCCGGCCGGAGGGTGAAGCCGCGGCGCACGACGAGCACGTTGTTCTCCTTCTCCGCGAAGATGAAACGGCAGCGGGACTGCCGCGCCACTTCCTGGCCGATGACGAGCCCGCCCATCGCCGGGGCCAGGACGGTGTCAAAGGCCAGGCCGCCGAGCTTCGCCTTGAGCAGGGCGCCGAGCCGCTCCACCGCCGGCATGTCCTGGCAGACCTGCGCGCACTGGAAGAAATGCCCGCTGTGCAGGCCGGAGCGCAGGATGAAATGCCCCTGCAGCAGCGCCTTTGTGCGCACGAAAATGTCGGTGACCTCGGCCTGGACGGCATCCATGCGAAAAAAGCTGTGACAATCCGGGGTGGAAGGGAAATCATTTTTGGCTAACCTGTTTCCCGTGCAACCCTCCCTCGACAAACCCGCGCTGGAAGACGAGCTGGGCGACGTGCTGGAAAAGGCCGCCCGCCACGCCAACCTCAGCTACGAGCGGCTCGCGGCCTTCGCCGACGTCGAGCTGGCGCGCATCCAGGACGCGCTCGACTACCGTCCGGAGCTGTCGCAGGCCGAGCTCGGCCGGCTCGCCCGCGTCCTCGGGCTCAACGAGGTCGGGCTCAACGCCCTCGCCCGGGGCGCCTACCCGCGCGCCGAGCTCGACGGCCTGGCGTTCTCCGTCCACCCGCTGCGCATGCCCTATGGCGTCGGCGTGGCCAACGCCTACCTCGTCGACACCGGCGGCGACACCGCCATCCTCTTCGACACCGGCGCCAGCCACGCCGAGCTCCACCGGGCCTGGCCCGCCCGGATCCGGCAGATCGAGTCGGTGTACGCGACCCACTACGAGGCCGAGCATATCGGGGGCCTCGAGGTCGTGCTGCAGGAAACCGGGCTCGACCATTTCTACGGCCCGCCCACCGGCCGCTGGCCGCAGTGCCGCGGGCTGGGGGAGGGCGAGACCGTGCAATACGACCGCCTCGCCGTCACGGCGTTCAACACCCCCGGCCACGCCGCCGAGCACAATTGCTACCTCGTCCGCGACACCACCGGCGCGCAGGGGCCCGCGCTCCTCATCTCCGGCGACCTCATCTTCGCCGGCTCGCTCGGCGGCGGCTATTTCTGCTGCCAGCGCCAGCTCAAGCACTCGCGGCGCATCCTCGCCCTGCTGGCCGACGACACCGTCATCGCGCCCGGCCACGGGCCGCTGACCACCGCCGCCAACGAACGCCGCTTCAACCCGTTCCTGGCGGAATAGTCCCGCCGGCGCCGGCTCGAATCCCATGAAGAAAAGCCCCCCGAAAACCGTCCTGCTCGTGGCCAACGGCGACCTGCGCCAGTCGGCCAACCAGGTGTGCTGGCCCGCCCAGGCGGCCATGGAAAAAAAGCTCGCCGCCGCCGTCGCCGCGCTGGGCCACCGGCTGGTCCGGGCCCATCCGTACAAGCCGGCGGCGAAGCACGGCTTCATCGCCTCGCAGAAGGAAGGGCTGGCGGTCTTCGCCGGGCTCGATCCCGACGGCCCGCTCATCGTGGCCGAGGCGGTCTGGCAGTACTCCCACCACCTGCTCGGCGGCCTGCTCAGCCATCGCGGCCCTCTCCTGACCGTCGCCAACTGGAGCGGCCAGTGGCCGGGCCTGGTCGGCATGCTCAACCTCAACGGCTCGCTGACCAAGGCCGGCGTCCGCTACTCCACGCTCTGGAGCGACCACTTCGACGACGACAAATTTCTCTCCGGCCTGGCCCGCTGGCTGAAAACGGGTGTCACCACCCACCGCACCCCGCATGTCCGGCCGTTTGCGCGGGCCCGCGTGCCCGCGCGGGCGCAGGCCGTCGCGAAAAAGATCGCCGCCGATCTCCGGGTGCGGAAATCCATCATGGGCGTCTTCGACGAGGGCTGCATGGGCATGTACAACGCCATCATCCCCGACGACCTCCTCTACGCGTGCGGCGTCTGCAAGGAGCGCCTGTCGCAGTCCGCCCTCTATTACGCCGCCACCCAGGTGCCGGATCGCGAGGCGCGCGCGGTCTTCGCCTGGTATCGCCGGCAGGGCTTCACGTTCCATCTCGGCCGCGACGAGGCGACCGAGCTCACGCGGCGCCAGGTGCTCTGGCAGTGCAAGACCTACATCGCCGCCTGCCGTATCGCCGACGAGTTCGGCTGTGAGAGCATCGGCATCCAGTACCAGCAGGGCCTGAAGGACCTCCTGCCCGCCTCGGACCTCGTCGAGGGCACGCTCAACTCCACCCGCCGGCCGCCGGTGAAGAACGCCGCCGGCCGCGTGATCCGGCCCGGCCGGCCCATCGTGCATTTCAACGAGGTGGACGAGTGCGCCGGGCTCGACGGGGTGTTCACCAACCGCGTCCACGCCGCCCTCGGCCAGCCCGTGGCCAACACGCTCCACGACCTGCGCTGGGGCGACTGGGACCGGTCCGGCACGACCCGGGATTATGTCTGGGTCTTCCTCATCTCCGGCAGCGCGCCCGCCGACCATCACGTCGGCGGCTGGGCGGGCTCGGATTCGCGGCGGCAGCCGCCGATGTATTTCCGGCTCGGCGGCGGCACCCTCCGCGGGATCGCCAAGCCGGGCGAGATCGTCTGGAGCCGCATCTTTGTCCAGGCCGGCCGGCTCAAGCTGGACATCGGCCGCGCCAAGGTCATCCACCTGCCGCGCGCCGAGACCGAGCGCCGCTGGCGGGAGACGACCCTGCAGTGGCCGATCATGCACGCGGTCACCTACGGCGTCACGCGCGACCTGATGATGGCCCGGCACCAGGCCAACCACATCCAGGTCGCCTACGCCAGCTCGGCGGCCGCGGCCGACCTCGCGGCCTACACCAAGGCTTCCCTCGCGGCCCAGCTCGGGATCGAGGTGTCGTTCTGCGGCACCAAGGCCGACGGCAGCGCGTTCTGAGTCTTCCCCGCCGGGCGGGTCGCAGCCGCCTGCGTTCCAGCCTGATCCTCCCCCGCCCATGAAACTGCCCCTTCGTTCCCTGCGCTGGTCCGCCCCGGCCGCATGTTTTGTACTCACCGCCCTGGCGGATCCCGTACCCGTCACGGTCACCGTTGACGTCGCCCACCCCGCCCATGCCGTCAGCCCGATGCTGCACGGGGTGTTTTTCGAGGACATCAACTACGGGGCGGACGGCGGCCTGTACGCCGAGCTGGTCCAGAACCGCTCGTTCGAGCACGCGGAGCACCTCTTTGCCTGGGGCACCGTGAACCGCGGCGGCAGCGGCGACGTGACCATCGGGACGGCCGACCCGCTCAACGCCAAGAACCCGCACTACGCCCGGCTGACGGTCCGCGAGGCGGGGCAGGGGTTCGGCCTCGCCAATTACGGCTACGCCGGCATCGCGCTCCAGGCCGGCGAGGACTATCTTGTCAGCGTCCGCGCCCGGGGCGACGCCGGGGAGCTGACGGCCATGCTCGAGGACGAGACCGGCCGCGTGCTCGGCCGCACGAAGTTCGCCGCCCTGGACCGCGAGTGGAACCGGTTCGAGAGCACCATCAGGAGCTCCGGCACCGCGCTGCATGCACGGCTGGTGGTGCTCGCGACGGTCCCGGGCCGCGCCGACCTCGATGTCGTGTCGCTCTTCCCCGCGCACACGTTCAAGGACCGCCGCAACGGCCTGCGCGCCGACCTCGCCCAAATGGTGGCCGACCTGCACCCGGCGTTCGTGCGCTTTCCCGGCGGCTGCATCGTCGAGGGCATGGATCTCCCGAACCGCTACCAGTGGAAGGACACGATCGGCGACATCGCCGGGCGCCCGCAGAACTGGAACCGCTGGCAGGACGCCATCGCCCGCGAGCCGGCCCCGCAGTATTACCAGACCTGCGGCCTTGGCTTCTTCGAATACTTCCAGTTTTGCGAGGACATCGGGGCGGAGCCCGTGCCGATCATAAACTGCGGCATGGCCTGCCAGTACCAGAGCAAGCAGCTCGTGCCGCTCGACCAGCTCGGGCCGCTCGTGCAGGATGCGCTCGACCTGATCGAGTTTGCCAACGGCCCGGTCACTTCGGTCTGGGGGGCGAAGCGCGCGGCGATGGGCCACCCCGCGCCCTTCAACCTCAAATACCTCGGCGTCGGCAATGAGCAGTGGGGCGAGGATTATTTCGCCCGCTACCGGGTCTTCGCCGCCGCGCTGCAGGCGCAGCATCCCGAGATCAAGCTCGCCAGCGGCGCCGGCCCCGGTGTGGACGACAAGTCCTGGCGGCTGGCCTGGGAAAAGTTCCGCGCCGGCCTGCCGGCCAGCGTCGTCGACGAGCACTACTACCGCCCGCCGCAATGGTTTTTGGAGAACGCCACGCGCTACGATAAACAGGATCGCGCCGGCCCGAAGATTTTCGCCGGCGAATTCGCCGCGCACGACCGCGGCCGCCGCGCCACCCTGCGGGCCGCGCTGGCGGAGGCCGCGTTCATGACCGGGCTCGTGCGCAACAGCGACGTCGTCGCGATGTCGTCCTACGCGCCGCTCTTCGCGCGGGCCGGGGCCTTCCAGTGGCAGCCCGACCTCATCTGGTTCGACAACACCCGCGTCTACGGCACCGGCTCGTACTACGTGCAGTCGCTCTTCAGCCGCAACCGGCCCGATGTCGTCCTGCCCGTCACGGTCAAGGCCGCACCCGTCCCGGTGACCCTGCTGCCGCCGGCCGCGGTGGCGACCTACGGCGCCGAGGCGCTGCCGCCCTTCAAGCCGGAGGCCATCCCCGCGCTCTTCGTGGCCGCCGGCCAGGACCGGAGCGCGAATGAAGCGGTGCTGTTCCTCGTCAACCCGTTCCCCGAACCCCGCGCCGCCACCATCGAGCTGCGCGGCTCCGCCGGCCCCGCGGCCGGGGCGAGGGCGTTCGTGCTGACCAGCGCCAGCCCCGACGACACCAACACCTTCGAGGAACCCCGCAAGCTGGCCCCGCTGGAGGAGCCGTTCGCCCCGGAGGGCGCCACCTTCGCGCGCACGCTCCCGGCCAACTCCTTCACCGTGCTCCGGATTCCACTCAAGCCCTGATCGCCATGCGAATGTTTGCCCTCGGTTTCGCCCCGTTCCTGCTCGCCCTGGTCGCGGGCGCCGCGGAACCGGCCTTCCACCAGTGGGCGCTGCGCCCGCCCATGGGCTGGAACAGCTGGGACAACTTCGCGACCACGGTCACCGAGGCCCAGACGAAGGCCCAGGCCGACTTCATGGCCGCCAAGCTGAAACCGTTCGGCTGGGAATACATCGTCGTTGACATCCAGTGGTACGAGCCCGGCGCCCGGGACCACGGCTACCGCAAGGACGCGGTGCTCGTCATGGACGGCTACGGCCGCCTGCAGCCGGCGCCGAACCGGTTTCCGTCCGCGGCGGACGGCTCCGGCTTCAAGGCCCTGGCCGCCTATGTCCACGGTCTGGGACTGAAATTCGGCCTCCATCTCATGCGCGGCATCCCGCGGCAGGCCGTGGAGAAAAACCTGCCCGTCTACGGCACCGCCTGGCACGCCCAGGACATCGCGGACCGGACCAGCATCTGCCCGTGGAACCCCGACATGTACGGCGTCGATCTGACGAAACCCGGTGCGCAGGACTATTACGACTCGGTGTTCGCTCTCTTCGCCGCGTGGGGCGTGGACTACGTGAAGGTCGACGACATCGCGCGGCCCTACTTCGACCATGTGCGGGAAATCGAGGCCATCCGCGCCGCGATCGACCGCACCGGCCGGCCGATCGTCCTGAGCCTCTCGCCCGGGGAGACCAGCCTCGCCGCGGCGGAGCACGTGAAACTCCACGCGAACCTCTGGCGCATCAGCGACGATTTCTGGGACCGCTGGCTGGCGCTCCGCGAGCAGTTTGGCCGCCTCGAGCAATGGAACCCGCACCGCACCGCCGGCGCGTGGCCCGATGCGGACATGCTCCCGCTCGGCGTCCTCGTCCTCGGCTCGCGCACCACCCGCTTCACGCCGGACGAGCAGCGCACCGTGCTGTCGTTGTGGTCCATCGCGCGCTCGCCGCTCATGCACGGCGGCGACCTGACCAGGACGGACGATTTCACCCTCTCGCTGCTCACCAATCCCGAGGTGATCGCCGTGAACCAGGACAGCCGCAACAACCGGCCCGTGTTCAACCGCGACGGACTCATCGCGTGGACGGCCGACGTGCCCGGCTCGCCGGACAAATACCTCGCGGTCTTCAACGCCCGCGACCGCGTCCGGCTCACGCCGGAAAACGCCCGTTACGGCAGTACCCCGGTCACGGGTGATGCCGTCACGGCGGCCGGCATCGACGCCGACGTGCGCGGCGGCAGCCGGCTCTTTCTTTATGTCCGGCCGCTGGCCCCGGCGGGCGAATGGAACCGCGTGCTCTGGCGCGACCCGCGGCTGGTGTTCGCCGACGGATCCGAGCGTCCGCTCACCGACTGGACCTGGACGCAGGCCGATGCCTGTTGGGACAGCACCGCGGTGAAAAAGGATCAGGCCGGCAAGATTCTCGGCATCGCCGCCGAGATACCCGCGGTGGTCGAATACGCGCTGCCGCCCGGCGCCGTCCGGTTCCGCGCCACCGGCGTGGTCCTGGACAACGGCCGCGGCCAGACGCCCGGCCCCGTGAGTTTCCTGGTGATCGTCGCCACGCCTGAAAACACGGCCGCGGCCGCCGGCCTGCCGGTGGCGGTCCAGCTTGCCGAGCTGGGCCTGTCCGGCCCGGTGCGCATCCGCGACCTGTGGACGCACCAGGATCTCGGCGAGTTCAGGGACGGGTTCGCCCCCGGGATCCCCTGGCACGGCGCCGGGCTCTACCGGCTCTCGCCCGGCAAACCCTGAGGGAGGAAGGCGCTGGCAGCGCGGGCCGCAAAAAAGCCACTTACGCTTGTAAATGGCTTCTCCAAATGGTCGGGGCGGCGAGATTCGAACTCGCGACCTCTTGCTCCCGAAGCAAGCGCTCTACCAGGCTAAGCTACGCCCCGATTTTCCTCCGGCTCCGGCCGGAAAAGAGCGGTCAAAAGACCGCAAAGGCCGGCGGGTAGCAAACAAAATATTCCGGTTCCGTAACCCGCTGCCGGGTCCAATCCTTAGGTGGAGGCGGGACGACCCCTCCCGCGGGATGCTGCATGCGCTGCCGTCGCCTCGCGTGACGGTTCGTCCCGCCTCCAGCCGGCCAAGGACCATCACCCCGACCGCAGGGTCGGGCCGTCGACCCACAGGGCCGGGATGGTGGTGGTCGACGGATGCTCGGGCACCCCGCAGTCATTGCGGTGGAGGGCGGCGATCAGCAGCTCGACCCCGCGGGCGCCGAGGAGGCAGGGCTGCAGGTCCAGTCCGGAGCAGGGGGCGACGTTGCTGGTCACGTTCAGGCAGCAGAAACCGTGGGTCTGGGGGATGCGGGCGCCGCATTCCTCCATCCACTCCATCACCTCGGCGCGCTGGCAGAGCACGGCGTCGGGCTGCCTGGCCTTGAACCATTGGATGAAAGTCTTCCGGTCGAATTCCGGCAGGAACAGGGGCGGCAGGGCCTCCTTCTGGGAGTGGTGGGCGTGATAGGTCCGGTAGGCCGCCTCCCAGCGGTAGAGCAGGCGGGCGTCATTCGAGGTGTGCAGCACCAGCCCGAGCCGGCGGTAGCCCAGGGCGTGCAGCCGCTGCACCGCGAAGACCATCGACCGGTAGTGGTCCGGGCAGACCGAGTGCAGCGCCGGGCGCTCGATCAGGTAGTCGGTGTAGATGCCGGCGAAATGCGACCAGTCCAGCCCGCTCAGGTCGGCGTGGCCCGCGATGGGCAGCAGCAGCAGCCCGCGGATGCCGCGCGCCTGCAGGATGGTGTCGAGCCGGGCGTCGGAGATTCCCTGCGTGCCGGTGACGATGGTCTCGGCCTTGAAACCAAGCTCGGCCGCCCGCGCCGTGGCGCCGCGCACCAGCTCGCGATGATAGCGGTTGGAACTGGCCGGCCGGCGGTCGGGTCCGTCGAGATCGAGGATGGCCAGCACGCCGCGGAACGTCCCCGAGCGCGCCCGCCGCATCTCGGACATCAGCGCGCCGGCGAGGGGATTCGGCCGGTAGCCCACGGCCTTGGCGGCCTTCTGGACCCGCTTGCGGGTCGCCACATTCACACGCGGCGAATCCCGCAGGGCCTCGGACACCGTCGTATGCGACAGGCCGAGCGTGCGGGCGATCTCACGGATGGAGGGGGCGCTCATCAGGGGTAGGTCTTACTGTAAGAATCTAGACGGGTTCGGGGCCGTCTGACCAGCGGTAAGTTTGCCGGCACCCGCCGCCACCCCCGGCGGAGCCGCGAACTGCAGGCCGGGATCGCTGATCCCGCCTTTGTGGGTGATGGCTTATTCGCGGCGGGATCGGCGATCCCGCCCCACAGCAAACTCACACGTCCAGGATCGCGATGCCGTGGGCGGCGAGGCTGACCGGCCGGGCGGTTTTCCCGTCGGCGAGGGTCACGGTGGTTTCCTGCGGCTCGCCGGCGTTGTTGATGACGACCAGTTTCTTCGCCTGCCCGAACCAGGCGGCCTCGGTGCGGACATTGGTGGTGTTCCACACCGGCCACGCCGCCTCCCGCGCGGCGGCCCAGAAGAGCGCGCGGTGCAGCAGGCGGGTGTTCTCCGGCGTGAACCTGAAGCCGGAGAAATACACGGCGCGGCCCCGGCCGGGGCGATGCGTGGCGACGCGCGGCGAGCCGTCCCGGTCGGCCAGCACCGCCGTGTCCGGGCCGAGGACGTAGATCCCGTCGACGTCCTTCCCGAAGTCCGGCGCGGCGGTGAGGTCGGCGGTGATGAAGTGCGGGGCGCAGGGCGCGGGCGGCACGGTGTACTTGTATTTGCCGTTGGCGAGCCGCTCGCCGCGGTCGCGGTCGAGCCCCAGCAGGTGCGAGAGCCGGAAGAGCGAGCCGGGAGTGGCGGAGGCCGAGGGCTCGGCGACGCCGAGCAGGCCGCCGCCGGCCCGCACCCAGCGGGTGAGGATCGCGCTGACCTCCGGGTCCTGCCAGCAATGGCCGCCGCTCCACGCGCTGCCGTCGCGGCCGGCGTTGAGGATGACCTTCACCCCCTTGGGCACGCCGCGCGCCACGAGGTCGTCGAAGCTGATGAACGCCACGTCGACCGGCAGACCGGCGAGCGCCTCGATGATCTCGTTGAGCTCGAGGCCGCGGGTGAAGTGGCCGGAGCAGATCCACGCGCGCAGGTCGCCCCAGGCGGTGAGCACGGCGACCTTGAACGGCGCGGTGTAGGGCTTGTCGCCCTGGTGAAACGATTTCAGCAGGCGGAACTCCTGCGTGAGCCCGGCGACATAGTCGCAGAAGTCCGGGAACGGCTGCACCAGCGACAGGTAGCCGCCGAGCCCGATGCGGTCGATGGGGGCGCGGATCAGGCCGCGGCGGGCGTCGATCCAGAAGTTCTTCGCGTCGAGCGTCGGGTTGCCGCCGGCCTGGAAGGTCGGCTCGCCCCGGAGCCCGGTGGGGAAGAGATACGGGTGCAGCCGCAGTTCGTGGGTCTTCACGCCCCGCGCGTGGGCGCAGAGCCGGACCTCGAAGGCGTTGAACACGCACTTGATCAGCCCGTCGAAGCCGAACTCGGCGAAGCGCGGGCTGTTCGGCTCCACACCGATCCAGTGGTCGTCGTAGAACACGTAGGCCTGCTTGCCGTGCCGGTGCGTGAGCCCGACGCACTGCCGGCCGAACCGGATCACGAAGTCGTGGATGAACCCCATGTAGTCGCGGTAGCGCCGCGACGGGACGTTGTGGGTGGAGTTGTAGAGGCCGCCGTTGACGAAATCCTCCGCCGTAAGCCTGTAACCGTATTGCTTCGCGAAGAGCGTCAGCGCGCGCGGGCTGACCGTCATGGCGTAGTCGCCCCAGTCGGAGTAGACGTCGCGCAGCGTCCGCCGGTCGGAACCCCAGAACCAGGAGAAGTTGTAGAACATCGACGTGAACCGCACGACCGACGTCCCGGGGTGGTCCGTGAGCCACTGGTCGAGATAGGCGAGGAGCACGCGCTGCGTCTCGGGGTGCATCGGGTCGACGGCGGCGAGGTGCTCGCGGTCGCCCCAGTTGTTCGTGAGGTGGTTGTACATCGAGATCTCCTCCCAGATCCGGAAGGCGAGGAAGTTCACGGTGTACTGGTGGCCGGCGACCGCGCCGCGGACGCTGACCGTGCCCCGGCGCGGGTGGAAGTCCCAGCGCGTCTTCGGGACGACGCGCCCCGTCGTGCGGTCATGGACCTGCCACCAGGTCTTGGGCGCGTCCTTGGCATTGACCGCAAACTGCTCCCGGAAGAACCCCGCGAGCAGGTCGATCACGACCGTGCCCTTCGCCGCGACGACCGGGTAGCTCATCAGGAAGTTCTGCTGGAGCTTGTCCGGGTTTTGGCGCGCCCAGGGCTGCACGGAGCGCACCAGGCAGATCGTCGAGTAGATTTTGTAGCCCGCGCGGACGATCTCGGGCGACAACTGGGTGCCGTCGGAGTCGCGGATCGTGTCGGCGCCCCATTTCCGGGCGAGGTCGAGCGTGAGTTTTTCGTAGCCGGCTTCCCCGGGCAGGGTGAAGTCGCCGGATTGGGGCGGGGTGGTTTCCATGGGAAAAGAGGAATCAGCGTGGCCGGACCGGCCGCCCGGCCTCAAGCGAAACCGCATCTGACGGATTGAATCGGTCCCATTCAGGGCCGGCGACCAGGGGGCACGAGCTGGATGTAGGTGGGGGCATCGCGGTCGCAGGAAAGCCGGCCGTCCTTTTCCCTCAGTTCCACGACCTGGATGGAACTGCGGCGCAGATCGGGCGAATCCTTGTCCTCCGGCTTGATCGTGCCTGCGCGGCCGGGGTGGGTGAAGTAAAACAAAAAGGCGCGGCCGCCGCTCGCCACCACGGCCGGATGCCCGCCGTTGACGCCGTCGTCGGCGCCGTGCCCGGGCACGCCGAGGAGATCGTCCGGCTGCGCCTGCCAGTGCAGCAGGTCGTCGGAGCGGTAGACGCCGAGGCCATGCCACAGGTCCACCAGCATCCAGTGATGGCCCTGCCACTGGAAAACGAACGGGCCCTCGCCGGGGCGTTCGCCCACGCCCTCGGCCTTGCCGCGGTCAGTCCAGGTGGCGAGGTCGGGGCTGTCCGCGAAGTAGATGGACTTGTGGTCGCGCTCGTTGTTGTACCACATGCGCCAGCCGCCGCCGGGCCGCGGGTACACGCACGGGTCGATCACGCGGTCGGAGGCGAGCACGAGGGCCGACGCGTATTGCCAGTGGCGCAGGTCGGGGCTCGTGAGGTGCACGATGCGCCGCGGATGCTGCCAGTCCTCGAAGATCCCTGGCACCACGGTCAGGAACATGTGGTGGCTCCCGTCGGGCGCGTTGACGACCTCGGGCGCCCAGAAGGTCGGCTCGGCGCCGCCGATCTCCGGCGGCACGGTGATATCCGCCGTGCCGGCCGGTTTCCAGGTGACCCCGCCGTCCGCCGAGGCGGCGAGGCCGATGGGCGTGCCGTGCACCCACGCGACGCCGGAGAGGCCCGGGACGTTGGCGCGGCGGTTGGTGTAGAACATCAGCCACTCCGACCGGGCGGCGTCCCACACGACGACCGGGTCGGCCGCGCCGTCGTAATGCGGGTCGCGGTACAGCGGCTTGGGCGCGGGCGTCGCGGCCGCCAGGCCGGCCAGCAGGACGGTGAAAAGGGCGCAGACTGAAAGCAGGCGGCGCAAGGCTCAGCTGCCCTCGGGCTTGACCACGGGCTTGGGCGGGCTGGGGGGCAGGTGCCAGTCGGCGAAGCGGTCCGGGTGCGCCGGATCGTACGCGACGAGGCCCGGACGCAGGTGTGCGGCGAGCACCGGCACCTTCGCCTTGATGCCCTCGACGACGCATTTCGCGAGCTGGTAGGCGCCGTAGCTGCTGAAATGCGTGTCGTCGGCCAGCGGGTTGTCCTGGCCGGGATAGCTGTGGGCCGGGAAATACACGAAGGCCTTCTTCGCCTCCTCCGGCCCGAGGGCCTCGTAGAACGGGATGCTCATGGCGTTGAGGTCGATGACCGGCACGTCCAGTTCGGCGCCGACCTCGCGCATCGCCTGCGGGTAACCCTCGAGGGTGGGGACGATGTGCCGGCCCTCCGCGTCGAAATGGCGGCGCTCCATCGACGTGACGAGCACCGGCGACGCGCCCTTTGCCCGCGTGGCGGCGATGAAGCGGCGCAGGAGGTCCTTGTAGCCGGTGGCGGCGTCGGTGTGCTCGGCGTTCATCTTCTGGTCGTTGTGGGCGAACTGCATGAACAGCCAGTCACCCGGCCGGATCAGGGACATGACACGATCGAAGCGGCGCTCCCCGACGAACGACTTGATCGTCTCGCCGGACTCGGCGTGGTTGGCGACCGCAACGGTCGGCCCGAAGAAGACCGGCAGCATCTGGCCCCAGGCCGCCCACGGCTCGATCTGCTGGTCCGTCACGGTGGAATCACCCGCGATGAAAACCGTGGGCACCCCGTCCGCCGGCGCGATCTCCAGCGCGGCCACGCACGGACGGGCGCCGTTGAATTCCAGCGTCAGCCGCTTGTCCCAGTGCAGGGCGCCGATCTCGCGCGGCTTGAGCCGCACCTGGCCGCCACCGGGGATCTGCGGCGTGCGGAGGTTGACGATGAAGGTCGCGGTCGTGCGCTCGCCCGGCTTCGTGACCACCGGTTCGAGCATGAGGCGGCGCGACTCGGCCCGGACGACCGTCTGCGACTCGCCCGCCGGGTCGCCGAGCCGCAGCCGCACCCGGTAGTTGCCCTCGGGCAGGTCCACCGAGAAGAAAAACGGCTTGGCGCTCGTGCAGAAATCGCCGGGAGCGGTCACCGCCGCCCCGGCCTCGAAACCGTAGCCCCGCGCCGCCGTGTAGGCCGTGTCGGGTCCCACCGCGGTCCAGCCGGCGGCGGCCGGGCCGGCGCCGAAGGCGAATTTGTATTCCGCCGGCGCCGCCGTACCGGCGGTCGTGCCGAGCAGGACGGCCACGCCGAGCCAGAGGCCCCGGCTGCGGTGGGGGGAAAAAAGCGACGGGGAGCGCGTCTGGCGAGCGGGCATGGGGGAATGACGCTGGCGGGCGCGCCGGGTGACCGCCGGTTTCAGGCGGTTTTCTCGGGCGCGAGCACGAATCCGGTATCGCGCAGCAGGCCCTGCGTGGAAAAGGCGCGATAGAGGGCCGCCTCCAGCCCGTTGACAACGGGGACCGGGGCGCCGCTGTTGGCGGGCGTTTCCCAGGAGATCAGCCCGGCGGGCACGACCTGGACCTTGGTCGCGGCGTGCACCGCCTCGACGAAGGCGGTGTGGCGCTCGGCGAGCGCGGTGGTGCAGACGAGGTGGGCCGGGTCGCGCAGCTTGGCCAGCACGGCGTCGAACATCGACTGCCGGTTGGCGGTGATGTCCGGCAGCTGCTGCTCGACGCGGCTGCCGTCCGGCCGGATGAGGGTGCAGGTGCGCTCGTGCTTCCACTCGACGCGGCCGGCGCTGCCCTCAAGGTAGATCTCGGGCTCGCGGACCTCGTGGCAGGTGTGGGTGGCGCCGAACCAGAAGGCGATGCCCTCCGGCGAGCGGGCGCGGACGACGCTGGTGTCGAAGCTCTCGATGGCGTGGGCGCGGAGCAGCTCGGCCGACTCGACCTGTGTCGCGGCTGCCTCCTCCGGCCGCGTGCCGGCGAAGTAGAGGCTGAGGTTGACGAAGTGGGCGAAGGCGTTGTTAAGCGGCGAGTCGAGCACCTGCGTGCCGTTGGCGTGGAGGCGGCCCGCCCAGGGGTTGCGGGTGAAGTAGGCGGCCGGGCGGGGCCAGAGGCCCAGGAAACGCACGGTGTGCAGCCTCCCGATGGCGCCGGCGCAAAGCTGCGCCTTCAGCGCGCGGTTCACCGGGCTGTAGATGTCCTGGAACCCGACGGCGACGAACCGGCCGGTGGTGCGCTCGGCCTCGCGGATGGCGGCGACCTCGGCGCTGGAGCCGGCGAGGGGCTTTTCCACCAGCACGTGCGCGCCGGCGCGGAGCGCGGCCAGCGTCATGCGCGCGTGCCACGGGATGCCGGTGGGGATCAGGCACAGGTCGAGGCGCCTGGCCTCCGCCCGGAGCATCTCCTCGTAATCGCGGTAGATCACGCAGCCCTGCGCGCGCAGCTGCGCCTCGTTGGCCGCCTCTTCACCGGGATTGATGATCACCGCGGCGCACAGGTCGATCTCGCCCCGCTGGTGCGCGGCCCGGGCCAGGTCGAGGTAGATCCGGGCATAGCCGGAGACCCCGATCAACCCGACGCGCGGACGGGAAAGGGAGGGGGGCTTCATGCGAGCGGTAGTCCGTGACAAGGCACGGGTAAGGAGACGGCGAAAGGGTTGAGGTGACCGGCCGGGTGGTGGGGTATCCGGCGCCTCCCGGAACGGGAGGCAACCGCCAGATTGCGAGTCGGATTTGGGCCGGGCGATTCGGGGCAAGTCTTACAGTAAGAAGCCGCCCTCGGGGCGCCCGGGACCGGTCGGGGCAGAAAGAAGCTTGATCGACGGTGACCGGGGGTGGATAGCGATGATTGCGCATGACCAGCAATCGCGACGCGTTTTCCCCCGGGCGGCTCTCTTTCGGCTGGGTGGCGGTGTGGGTCCTCGTCGTGGGTTTCGTGATCTGGGACGCCATCGCGCGCAGCCGGCCGGTGCTGGAGATTTCCGCGCGCTACGGGGTCGCGGTCGACGCGCCGGCCATCGATCCGGCGTCGCCGACCGGCTACGCCGGGGGCCGGCGGTCGATCCTGCTGCCGGCGGCGGACACCGCCCACTGGGTCATGCAAACCCAGACCATGATCGCCCGCGGGGAATGGCGCATCCGGCACGTGGATTACGACAACGCGCCGGACGGCCGGGAGGTGCATTGGGCCGCGCCATTCCATTGGTGGCTGGCCGGTCTCGCCTGGATCGACCATCTCTGGTCCGGCCGGCCGCTCGGCATCGCGGTCGAGCGGGCGACGCTGACCGCCGGTCCGGTGATGCTGGTCCTGCTGCTGATCGGGCTCGCGCCGTTGTTGGCCTGGAAATTCTCCCCGGCGGCCGCAGGGCTCACGACCCTCGGGATCGTCGCCGTCTTTCCGTTCTATGACGATTTTGCCGCGGCCTGCGCGGACCATCACGGTCTGGTCAACATCTGCTGCCTGCTCACGGTGCTGCTGTTCGCCGCCGGCTCCGTGGCTCCGACCACGTGGAGCGCGCGCCGCTGGCTGGCGGGCTCGGCCCTGGCCGGCGGGGTGGGGCTCTGGATCAGTGCGGCGACGGAAGTGCCGGCCCTGATCGGACTCGGGCTCGGCGTGCTGGCGGCCGGATGGCTGGCGCGCAAGGCGTCCCGGCCGCTGACCTGGCTGGCCGATCCGGGCCTCCTGCGTTTCTGGGGTCTCACCGGGGGCGGCGTCAGCCTGGCGGCCTACCTGATTGAGTATTTCCCCTCCCACCTCGGCCTGCGGCTGGAGGTCAACCATCCGCTCTACGCGGTCGCGTGGGTGGGGGGCGGCGAGGCGCTGCGGGTCCTGATCCTCGCTTTCCGCAACGGGACTCGCAGCCTGTCGCGTCGCGACCGGGTCGGGGGCGTGGTCGCGGCCGGGCTGGTTGCGCTGCTGCCGGCCGTCATGGCGGTCAGCCGGGCGGAGACTTTCACCGTGGCCGATCCGTTTGTGTATCGGCTGCACGCCCTCTACATCTCGGAATTCAAGGGTCTGGTCCGTTGCCTCGCCGAGCAGGGCCTCACATGGAACGGGATCGAGTTGTGCCTGCCGATGCTGCTGCTGGCCCCGGCGCTGTGGCTGGCCGGCCGCCGCGCGACAACCCCGGAGGACCGGGCGCAAATCGGGCTCGTGTTGCTGCCGGCCCTGCTGGGCTGGGTGCTGGGCTGGTGGCAGATCCGCTGGCTGAGCCTCGCCTTTGCCCTGACCGTGCCGGTGCTCGCGGTTTCCTTCCGGATCTTCGCCGCGCCGGGCGGGGCCACGCGCCGGACGATCGCGCTCTGGACGTTCGCCGGCGTCCTGGTGCTGCTGCCGGGGCTGGTGGCGTCCGGCCAGCGGATGCTCGCGGCCGGCGAGATCACGGCCGAGCAGGTCCACAGCCTGGCGGAACGCGACGTGGCCCACTGGCTGCGGCTGCGCGGCGGCGGGGATCCGCTGGTGGTGGCCGCCGCGCCGAGCCCGACCACCCGGCTGATTTTCCTGGGCGGGATCACCGGCCTGGACACCCTGTACTGGGAAAATGCCGCCGGGCTCAAGCACGCCTCGGCGCTGTTCGCGGCGCATTCGCCCGCGGAGGCCCGGGACCTGGCCCGGCGGCTCGGGGTGACGCATTTGGTGTATTTCTCCTGGGACGCGTTTGAGCTGGTGCAGGCGAAGCTCTATCGCGGCATCCCGGAAACGACGCGGTCGCCCGCCGACCTGTTTTTCGCCAACCTGCTGTCCGCCTCCGTGCCGCCACCGTGGCTGCGCGCGATCCCATACCGGCTGCCGGACAATCCGGACCTGGCGAACGAGCAGGTCCGCATCTGGGAGGTCGTCCCGGAGCAGACGCCGGCGGAGACCGTGGCGCACGCGGCGGATTTCTACCTCGAGCTCGACCGGCCGGAGCTCGCGGCCCGGTTCGCCCCCGCGCTGGCCGGGTATCCGGACGACCTGGTCGCGACGGTGATGCTGGCGGCGATCACGTCGCGGCTGTCCGATTCGACGGGTTTTGCCGCGTTGTCTGCCCGGATCCTCGCCCTGCTGCCCCGCGCGCCGGCGCTCTCCCTGGAGGACCGGATCCACCTGGTGGTGGTGCTGGTGGTGGGCCAGCAGGTCGAGCTCGCGCGCGAACAGCTGCGCGTGGCCGTCGGCCAGGCGGACGAACGGAGCGTGCGGCATCTCACCACCGGCACCCTGTCCGACCTGCTCACCCTGGGCGCAGCCCTGGACGTTGCCTGGCCCGACCCGGCGTTGCAGCGTCTCGCCCGAAGCCTGCTGCCCCCGGGCAAGCGGCCGTGAGCGATCCCCATGGAGCCACGGCGACCCCGCCGTGGTTTCGTTTACCACTTCACGGCGTCGCCGGCTCCGGCAACTGGCGCAGGAGTTCGCCCGCCGGCGCGAACCCCGGATCGAGGCGCAGCGTCTCCTCCAGCTGCCGGCGGGCCTCCGGCCACCGGCGTGCGGAGAAGAGGGCGAAGCCGAGGTTGTAGCTGGCCTTGGCGTCGTCGGGCAGCAGGCGCTGCGCCGCCTCATAGTGCGCCACGGCCTCCGGGAGCCGCCCGGCCTGCAGGAGTGCCCGGGCGAGATTGGTCTGCGTGGCCGGCAGATCCGGTCGCAGCCGGGCGGCTTGCTCGAGATGCCCGATGGCGTCCGTCAGCCTGTCCTGCTGGGCGAGCACGATGCCCAGGTTGAGCTGGGCCAGCGCATGCTGCGGATCCAGCCACACGGCTTCCGCGTAGTGCGCAAAGGCCTCGTCTGTCCGGCCCGCGGCCGTGAGGGCGATGCCGAGGTTGAAATGCACGTCGGCCAGGTCCGGCTGCAGCCGGAGCGCCGTCTCGAACTCCCCGATGGCGGCGGGGACGGCATGGAGCCGGAAAAGCGTGACGCCCGCATTGGTGTGCGCCTGGACGTGGGCGGGGTTGAGCTGGATGGCCCGGGCATATTCCGCGATGGCCTCGCGTTCGCGGCCGAGGTCCATCAAAGCGACCCCGAGCCGGAAATGCGCCTCGGCGGGCGAGGGATCCAGCCGCGCGGCCTCCTGCAGGTGGGGCAGCGCTTCCGTGGCGCGGCCGAGCTGCGTCAGCACGACGCCGAGTTCCAGCTGGGCGATGAAATAACCCGGCAGGATGCGCACGGACTCCCCGAGCGCCGCGGCCGCCTCGGGGATGCGCCCGGCCCGCATGAGGGAGATGCCGAGATTGTACCGCACCAGCGCCACGTCGGGATCCAGCCGCACCGCCTCCTGATAGAGCGCGATCGCCTCGGCGTACCGGCCCGCATCGTAGCGGAGCAGGCCGAGGTTGTTGTGCGCCCGGGCGTTTTGCGGCCGCTGCGCGAGCGTGTCCTGCCACAACGCCTCGGCGTCGCGGTAAACGTGGTTTCTCCGCGCGGTCAGGACTCCCGCGGCCAGCGCCAGCCCGGTGCCGGTCACGATCAGCGCCCGCCGGTCCAGCCGGAGGGCCAGTCCGCCCAGTGCGACCGTGATGACGGCGGCGAGCGGCAGGTACATCCGGTGCTCGACGATCATCTGGGCCGTCCCGGGCACGAGGCAGGTCGGGGCGAGCAGGAGGAAAAAACAGGCGCCGAGAAAACCGGCCACCGGCCGGCGCCAGAGCGCCCACAGGGTCGCGGCGGCGAGTCCCACGACCGGCACCGCCCACGGCAGCGCCCCGGCCAGGCCGGGCGACGGGATTTTCCCGTAATCGAAGACCTGGGGATGCGGCCAGAACGAGAGCCAGAGGTAACGGGTGACCGCCTCGAACTGGGTCAGCCAGTACCCGGACCACGGTTGCCCCACGTCGAACCCCATGGTGCCGCCGCGATTGCCGCCGGTGCCGGCCAGCAGCCAGGCGAGCGGGAGCCAGGTCGTGGCCAAGGCGAGGTAGAGGCCGCGATGCCGCTGCCACGCGGCCCGGAAGCTGCCGCTGACGAAGGTCCGGTCATAGAGCCACACGATCACCGGCGCCAGCACCGCGACCTCCTTCGTGCCGACGCCCAGCAGGCAGGCGACAAAGGAAACGATCCACCACCGGCGCGGCCGCGGGGAGTCCGCGGCGCGGATGAAGCCGTAGAGCGTCAGCAGAAAGAAAAGCCCCATCAATGACTCGGCCCGCTGCACGACATAGGTGACCGCCTCGGTCTGCAGCGGATGCAGGGTCCAGACGGCGGCGATCGCCAGGGCGAGCGGCCCGGCCTGGTGGCGGAACTTCTCCGCCAGCGGCGGGCGGTCGAGGGTCCGCCGCACGATGCCGAACAGGGTCAGCCCGGCGAGGACGTGGATCAGCAGGTTGAGCGCATGGTAGCTTTCGACCGCGTGGCCGCCGATCGCGTAGTTGAGCGCCAGGGAATAGTTGAGCACCGGCCGGCCGCTGACCGTCAGGCCCCAGCCCGAGGTCGGGGACAGGGCCGTGCCCGGCGGCCAGAGCCGGCGGATGGTGGGGTTGTCGACGATGGACGGGATGTCGTCGAAGACAAACGGGACATGGCGGGTGTTCGCGTAGGCGGCCAGCGCGGCGCCCGTGATGAGCAGTCCGGCCAGGAACGGATATTGCCGGCCGGCCTTCATCACTTGGCCGGCTGCAACTCGCGGGCCCGGTCCAGGTTTTCCTGCACCGCCCGGTCATCCGGGTGCAGGCGGAGGATGCGCTGGTATTCGGCGATGGCCTCGTCGGTCCGGCCGGCGGCGAGCAGGGCGTTGGCCAGGTTGTTGCCCGTGGACCGGTCGCCGGGCGCCAGGCCCTGGGCCTGACGGTAACGCGTGATGGCGGCGGGGTAGTCCGCCGCCTCGGCGGCGCGGTTGCCGAGTTCAAAGTAGGCGGAGGCCAGGTAGCCCGGAACATCATTGGCCTCAGGTTCGAGCCGCATCGCCGTCTCGAAATGGCCGACGGCCTCCTCGTTCCGGCCGAGCCGGGCGAATGCCAGGCCGAGATCGACGTGGCCGTCGGCGGAATCGGGCTTGAGCCGGAGCGCCTGCTCGCCCGGGGCCACGGCCTCCTCGGCCCGGCCGAGGTGGGTCAGGACGTTGCACAGGTTGGAGTACACGCAGTCCTTCGTCGGATCGAGGCGGATGGATTCCCGGTATTGCGCCACGGCCTCGTCCAGCCGCCCCGCGTCATAGAGCGCGATGCCGAGATTGTTGTGCGCCCGGGCGTTGCCGGGTATCCGGTCGAGCACATCCGCCCAGACCGAAAGCTCGCTGTGGTAAACCTGGTTGCGCCGGAAGGTCATCACGCCCGCGCCAACGGCCAGCGCCAGCACGATCGGCAGGCTGCGGGATCCGGCCAAAAGATAGGCGCCGAGCACGACGGCGGCCACGATCGGGATCAGGGGCAGATACATCCGGTGCTCGGCCATGGTCTGCGTGACGAGCGGTATGACGCTGGAACTGGGGGCGAGGATCAGGAAGAACCAGGCGCCGAGGAAACCGAGCACGGGGCGGCGATACAGCGCCCAGACCGTGCCGGCCAGCAGGGCGAGCACCACGGGTCCCTGCCACCAGACCTCCGTCCAGGACCGGACGAGATCCGCGCCATAATCCACCACCAGCGGATGCGGCCACACGGCGAGCTTGAGGTAAAGCAGGATGGCCTGGTTTTGCTTCAGCAGGTACGCCCACCAGTCGACGCCCAGACCCAGTCCGGCGGAGTGGCCGCGGGTGCCACCGGCCGCGATCACCAGCCCGGCGAGCAGCAACCAGGTGACGGCCAGGGCCCCGTAATAGCCGCGCCGCTGCCGCCAGGCGGCCGCAAAGCTCCCGGCCACGAACGTGCGGTCGTAGAGCAGGACCAGCAGGGGCGTGGTCACCATCACTTCCTTTGTGGCCATGCCGGTCAGGCAGGTGAACACGGACAACCCGGACCAGAGCCCGGGGCGCGGGGAAGCAGTTCCCCGCACAAAGCAGTACAGCGTGGCCAGGCAGAGCAGGCCGTAGAGCGATTCCGTCCGCTGGGAGACGAAGGTGACCGACTCGGTCAGCAGCGGATGCAGGGCCCAGAGCAGCGCGACCGCGAACGCCAGCGGTTCCACCGCACCGGCGAAGCGCCCGCGCAGCGCCGGGCTGGCCAGGGTGCGCCGCAGCAGGCCCCACAGCGCGAGGGCGGCCGCGGCGTGGATGAGGATGTTCAGGGCATGGTAGCTCCAGACGGAGTTCCCGCTGAGCGCATAATTGACGGCGAAGGAAAAATTGACCACCGGCCGGCCGGAAGTGGTGCTCCCGTCCGCCGGCGGCGTCAGGGAAATGCCGAAATGATGGATCGTCGGGTTCGTGGCGACCGCGCTGATGTCATCGTAGAGGAACGGCGCCGCCAGGCTGTTCCAGTAGGCCAGGGTCACGGCGGCGACCAGCAGCGCGGGGAGTCCCCAGGACAGCGGCCCGGATCTGATCGGTGTTGGCGTTGCGGGGGGCATCGGGACGGGTGGCGCGGGCGCGGCTAGTGCTGCAATTCGAGGGCCCGGGCGAGGTTTTCCTGCACCGAGCGGTCGTCCGGCGTCTGCCGGAGGATCTGCCGGTATTCGGTGACAGCCTCGTCCACCCGGCCGCTGACGAGCAGGGCGTTGGCGAGATTGTTGCGGGCGGCGATGTAGTCCGGCGCGAGGGCCAGGGCCCGGCGGTAATGGTCGATCGCGGCGGGGTAATTGCCGCCGCCGGCCTCGATGTTGCCGAGGGTGTAATGGGCGGCGGGCAGATCGGGCTTGAGCCTCAGCGCCTGTCCGGCCGCGGCGCGCGCCGCGGCGACGTCGCCCTGCTCCTGCCGGGCCGCGGCCAGGTCGTTCCAGGTCTCGGCGCGGGCGGGCTCGGCGTCCAGTGCGGCCTGCAGGTGGTCGATCGCCGCGGGGACCTGGCCCAGCCGCAGCAGGTCGGCGCCGAGGTCGGTGTTGGCATCCGGCGCGCCGGGATCGAGCCGGAGCGCCGCCTCGTAATGGGGCACCGCCTCGGCCGGCCGGCCGAGTTCGTCGAGCGCATTGCCCAGGTTCACCTGGGCGTCCGCCAGTCCGGGGTCGAGGCGGAGCGCCTCCTCGTAGGCGGCGATGGCCTCGTTTTTCCGGCCGGTCTTGGAGAGCAGATTGCCGAGGTTGTAGTGGGCGGAGGCGTGCCGGGGATCCAGCCGCAGGGCCTCGTCGAACCGCGCGCGGGCCTCGGCAAAACGTCCGTCGATAAGCAGGTACGCGCCGAGATTGTTGTGGGCCCGGCCGTTTTCCGGGAGCTTTTGGGCGACGTCGGCCCAGAGACCCTGTGGCGACCGGTAGTCGAGGTTCCGCAGCGCGGTGACGGCGGCGAAGGCCACGCCGACGGCCAGCCAGACGGGCAGCGCGGCCCGGCCGAACCAGCGGTGGACGGCGAGCACCGCGAGCGTGACCACCGCGGCCAGGGGCAGGTACATGCGGTGCTCGGCCATGGTCTGCGTCGCCACCGGGACCACACTGGAGCTCGGGGCGAGGATCAGGAAGAACCAGGCGCCGAGGAAACCGAGCGCCGGCCGGCGGACGAGGGCCCAGCCAGTCCCGGCGAGCAGCAGAACGAGCAGCGCGGCCTGCGGCGCGACCGGCCAGAGGCTGCGGACCACGGTGGTGCCGTAGTCGAAGACCAGCGGCCGCGGCCACACGGCCAGGCCCAGGTAATGCACGATGGCCTGGCATTGCGTGAAGGAATATTCCCACCAGGCCACGGGCGTGCCGAGTCCGGCGGTGCCGGCGCGGTTCTCGGTGGCGAGGATCAGCGCCCCGAGCACCAGCCAGGTGCTGAACAGCGCGGTGTGCAGCCAGCGCCGCCGCCGCCACGACTCGCTCCATGAACCGGCGACGAAAGTGCGGTCATACAGGAGCACCACCAGCGGCGCCGAGACCATCACTTCCTTGCAGCCCATGCCTGTCAGGCAGCTGAGGAACGCCGCGGCCTGCCACGCGCGGGGTCGCGGCGAGTCCACGGACCGGACAAAGCAATAGAGCGTGAGCAGGTAGCACAGGCCCATCAGCGATTCGACGCGTTGCACGAGGTAAGTGACGCTCTCCGTCTGCAAAGGATGCAGCGACCACAGGCCGGCGATGGCGAGGGCGAGGGGCAGGGCGGAGGCGCCAAACTGCGCGGCCAGCGGGGGGCGCAGCAGCGTGCGCCGCACGAGCCCGAACAGGGCCAGCCCGGCCAGCACGTGGATCAGCAGGTTGCCGGCATGATAACTCCACAGCCGGTCCGCGCTGATCGCATGGTTCAGCGCCAGCGTGAGGTTGGGCACCGGCCGGCCCGACAGGGTGCCGCCCTGCGGACCGATCGCCACCATGAGCAGGTCCAGCCGCGGATTGCGGATGGTGGGGTTGCGGGCGATCCCCGGGATGTCGTCGAAGACCAGGGCCCCCTGAAAACTCGTCACATAGGCGGCCGATACGGCCAGGACGATTGTCAGGACGGCCAGCAGCCCGGCGCGGCGGCCGGTCGCCGAGGTCGCGGCGGGGTCCGGGCTGGGGAGGGACGGGGACATGCGGGGTGCGGCCGGATGGGCCAGGCTCAGGCCGGGATGGCGGGAAGGCGGACGGATGCGGACGGCATGGCGGTGACAGAGGGACGGACAAAAATGGCCGGAAGAAGTTCTGCGCCGGCCGGTGCAAGGTCAAGAGTTCCCGCCGCCGGGAGGGCCGGGCGAGTCGTCCCCGGTGAGCCGGCGCCCCGGGACGGCGGCCAAAAAAAAGCACCCCGGCCGCGGGGCCGGGGTGCTTGAAACTGACGGATGCCTACGGATCAGAACTCGAACGTGGTCGTCACATAGTACTGCCGCGGATCGATGATGCGGTAGGCCGCGCCCGATCCATCCGGGTTGAACTGCACAGCCTGGAGGCCGCCGCTCTTGTTGGCGTCGCGGACGTTCAGCTGGATCTTCAACAGCACCTTGTCGGCCATGATCTTTCGGGCATAGGAGACCCACAGGTCGACGTTGACTTCCGACGGGGTGTAGATCGGACGGTTGAGATCAGGATACACGATGTTCGCGGTGGTGGGTGTCGGGTGCGTGTAGGTGGTCGGATCGAGCAGGCCGTAATAGCCGGCGACCGCCTTGTCCGCCCAGCGCAAGTCGCCACCAACGCCGAGGCCCTTGAACTTGCCATCCTGGATGGTGTAGTTGGTCAGGTAGCTGAAGGTGTACTTGCGCAGGTTGGCCTCCGCGGTGTTCTGCTCGCCCTTCAGTTGGTAGTACGACGGCGCCACGATGCCCTGGTAGGTCAGGTTCGGGGTCGGGGTCGAGCTCGAGGTCGACGGGCCGGTGGGGCCCGAGGTGGCGTCACCGCTGAAGCCCGTGCCGTTCCAGTAATTCTGCAGCTGCAGCACGTTGCCGTTGGAGCGGAGGTACGACGGGGCCATGTCGGGCGCGACGAGGGCCTGCAATTGCGGCAGGCGGTAGTTGATCCAGGCCGTGAGTTCGCCGACGGCGTTGGAATACTGGGCGTACACCTTGCCCCCGGTCACCTTCATCGTCCAGGCACGCGAGGGGTTGTAGGTGAGCTCGAGCTCGGAGCCCCTCGACAGGTTGGATTCCGTGACCTGGATGTTCCGGCCGTCCGGCCAGGTGAAGGGCAGGCCCTGGAGGGCGGCGATCTCATCCTGCATCTGCGAGGTGAGCGGATGCGTCGTGTTGTTGTCGAAGTCCGTCGCCGAGGGATTCTCGCCGTGGCGGATGCGGACGACCTCGCGCGCCCAGTCGCGGCCGGAGGAGGTGTCGATGCGCACCATGCGGCCGGCGGGCGTCGAGCCCGCGGAGGAGACGGCGTGGTCGTTCGTGGCCTTGTACCAGTTGAGCCGGAGCACCAGCTTGTTCTTCAGCATGCTGAACGCGATGCCATAGTCGTCACCCGTGCCGGACGGGGTGGGCAGGCGGTTGCCGAAGAAGTCGGTCTGGATGGTCGCCGGGGGATTGAAGTTGTCCGACCGGTTGTAGTGGAAGCTCAGGTTTTGCAGGACGTCGGCCACGAGGCTGCCGTTGGCGACCTTCTGGTCGATGGAGGCCCAGCCGGTGAACGGCCGGATGACGCCGCCGTAGGTCTTGGTGGTGCCGGCGAAGGTGACGGGCGTGCCGAGCTTGGCGTCGCCGCCGAGGACACCGTAGCCGTTGGAGTACAGGTCGGCGTTGGTGAGCGTGCTGCGGTCGTTCGTCGCGATGACCACGTGGTCATGGCGGATGCCGGCGGTCGGCATGATGCGGTCATCCCAGAGCCAGCTCTGCCAGCTGATGCTGGAGGAATCGGTCTTGCGGGTGGTCACGCCGAAGCCGGCGCCGGCGTAAAACAGGTTGGGGTCCATGTGCATCTGGGTCGTGCTCCATGCATTGGTGGTCCAGTCGTAGAAGCCCATCGTCGCGGTGTTGAGGCCGTTGAAACCGATGTTGGGGTTCTTGTTGCCCTCGGTGACCTGGGTCACGCCCTTGCTCACGTAGAAATAGTCGGCGATGTTGGCGGCATTGGCGCCCCAGCTGCCGCGGGAATTGCCGGCGGCGGTCAGGGTGGAGGCGACGGGCAGGAAGCGGGCGTCGCCACCGTCGTCGGACCAGCGGTAGCGCAGGTTGTCCACCCACTGCTTCTGCTGGCTGCGGAGGCCGAGGAAGCGGTTCCGGCCCAGCCAGTGGAGGAAGCCGGTGTATTTCGTGAAGTCCAGCTCATAGGCCAGCAGGGCGCGCAGGTTGTTGTTGTTCTCCGGGCGGGAGAAGCTGTCCGGCTGGTAGTCGCGCAGGAAGAGCGAGCCGAAGTACGGATTGGGCTGCCCGTTCAGCTGCTTGGTGTTGGTGTCGACATACAGGCGGCTGTTGTCGTTGGCCTGGCCCAGCCCGTAGGTGTACTTTTCCTTCATTTCCTGCCGGAACCAGCCGGCGCTGAAATTCAGGTTCGGAAGAATGGTCTGCTGGAACTCGAGGTTGTAGGTGTTCGCGTTCTGCGTGCCATAATTGGAACCGACCAGGTTGTACTTCGTGTAGTCGTAGTAGGTCTTGTCGGACAGGCCCACTTCCGACCATTGGCCATACCCGGTGGCGCCGGAGCCGGCCGGCGCGGCGGGCGCGAGGCGGGGTTGCGTGGAGGTCACGCGGGCGCCGGCGACCACCCACTGCGCCTGGGTGCGGGCGCCGGCGGCGGGGGCGGCGAAGACGGACAGCGGCAGCGTCGTGGCGCCGGCGCCGGACAGGGCGTTGTCGGCCCAGGAATTCACCAGCTGGCCGTTGTCAAAGTAAAGGACGGTGGGGCGGGCGGGGAACTGCAGGCTGGGCACGTAGAGCGGGGAGGTCGTGGTGTTGATCTGGGTGCTGCCGAGGGGGGTCACCGCCGCCGAGACGTAGCGGGAGTCCTGCGTGCCGAGCAGGTAGGGACCCTTGGTCGTGCCGTTGGCGAAGGTGATCATCTGGGTGGTCGGATCCCAGCCGGGCTTGCCCGCCGCGACCCATTCGGAGACGAGGTCACTCGGCGTGGTGTAGTTCGGGCGGTTGTTGTAGTTGTCGTAGTGCTCGTAGCTGCCCGTGATCTTCGTCTTGCTGGTCGCCTGGATGGTGAAGGCGGCGTACTGGCGGCGATAGATGTCGGAGGACGGCTTCCGCTCGAAGCCCTTGGAATCATACAGGCCGGCGACGTAGATGGCGATCTTGTCGCCGACGGGGATGTTGCTGTTGAAGCTGGCCCGGTAGGCGCCGAAGCTGCCGCCGCGCGCCTCGACCTCGTTGGTCTGCTTGCCGATGACGGCCTCGGCCGCGGATTGGTTCACGATGCCGGAGGCGCCGCCCGTGCCGAAGAGCAGGGAGTTCGGGCCGCGGCTGATTTCCACCGAGTTGGTGTTGTACGAGTCGAAGAGCAGGCGGGTGATCGTCGGGTAGTTGTTTTCCGCCGTGTCGGCCGAGCCCAGGCCGCGCACGCGGTTCGCCGTGGCGATGCCCTGCGGGCCGCCGTCGACGTCGTTGCTCCAGCCGCCGATGCTGTCGCGGAAGATGCCGCGGCTGACGGAGGAGGGCGTGTAGCTGGACGCACCCTCGACGTTCGCCTCATAACGGAACACATCGTTGATGTCCACCGAGCCCGTGTCGGTCATCTGCTGCTTCGTGACGATGGTGATCGAGGCCGCCAAATCGGCGAGGTTTGTGTTGAGGCGGCTGCCCGCCAGCGTGTTGGCCGCGAAATAGCCGGCATCCTTCTGGGTCGAGACGACGAAGGGGGACAGGACGACCTTGTCGTCCTTCTTCTCCACGGCTTCCACCGGGACTTTCTTCGCGGCGTCCGGGGCGGTGGTGTCGGCATTGTTGTCTTTCGTCTGCGCCCAGGTGGACGGAGCCAGCGTGAGGGCACTGGCGAGCGCCAGCAGAAGCCAGCGCGAGGGGTTGCGGGGTGTTTGGTTCATGGACATGTCTAGTCTAGGTTCGGGTTCTTCGTGCGAGAGCAGGGGTGCGGTAGCTGGGGTGCGGGAGCACAGGGAAATGCGGTAGCATTTCCGGAGAGGTGACGGGTTGCGTTAGGGTGTGGTGGGGCTAACAAGCGGGACCCTGAAGGTCCCACGGTGGGGATGCTCCGGTTTGGCCACGGGAAGGGGTGGTTTCAACGGGGTTGTGCTCTTACAGTAAGAATCAATTTCACGGCCCATTCGCCGGGCTGTTTGCCGGCCGCAGGCGGGGTGGGGCGGAGCGGTCTCCGGCACAGCCGCGCGCGCCGGCCGCGGCGGCGTTTATGACAGGCTTGCGCCGGGGTCGGTCCCTGGTCCGGATCGCTCGGCGAACCGTTACACTTGCCCCCGTCTTCGGCCGAGCGGCAAAAAACATTGTTGCCACGACCGCCGGAGTGGCGCGTTGATTGTCCTCCCGTCCGGGGGCCTCAGACCACCAGAATCTGCCCGGGGCGTGGCACAACAATAGCTGTAATACAATACCCGATCCCAACACGGTGAAGAATCCCTCGCGCCCGGTCCGTCCCCCTTTCATGTCCTCCCCGTCCGTTTCCCGTTCCGCCGGCCGGCCCGCCAAGCAGGGCCTCTACGATCCGTGGTTTGAACACGATGCCTGCGGCGTCGGCTTCGTCGTCGACATGAAGGGCCGCAAGTCCCACCGGATCGTCGAGCAGGGCCTCGAGATCCTCCGCAACCTCGACCACCGCGGCGCCGCGGGCGCGGAGGTCAACACCGGCGACGGCGCCGGCCTCCTCCTGCAGATGCCCCACGCCTTCCTCACCGAGGCCGCGAAGAAGGCCCGCATCGTCCTGCCCGCCCCCGGCGAATACGGCTGCGGCATCCTCTTCCTCCCGCGCAACCCCGCCGTCCGCCGCCGCATCGAGCAGAAGTTCGAGCAGATCGTCCAGTCCGAGGGCCAGGTCTTCCTCGGCTGGCGCACCGTGCCGGTCGACAACTCCACCCTCGGCGACACCGCCAAGGCCTGCGAGCCGTTCATGCGCCAGGCCTTCGTCGGCCGCAACCCGGAGCTGAAGGACGAGATGGCGTTCGAGCGGAAGCTCTACCTCATCCGCAAGCGCGCCTACAGCGACATCCGCACCTCCACCATGAGCGGCGCGGAAATCTGGTACGTCACCAGCCTGTCCTGCAAGACGATCGTCTACAAGGGCATGTTGCTCACCGGCCAGCTCGAGGAATATTTCACCGATCTCCACCACCCGGCGATGGAGTCCGCCCTGGCGCTCGTCCACTCGCGCTTCAGCACGAACACCTTCCCGAGCTGGGACCGCGCGCACCCGTACCGCTACGTCGCGCACAACGGCGAGATCAACACCCTGCGCGGCAACATCAACTGGATGCACGCCCGCGAGGCGCTCTTCGAGTCCGAGGCCTTCGGCGAGGACATGAAGAAGATCCTGCCCATCATCAACCCGAACGGCAGCGACTCGGCGATGTTCGACAACACCCTCGAGCTCCTCGTCCTCGCCGGCCGCCCGCTCGCGCACGCGATCATGATGATGATCCCCGAGCCCTGGTCCAACGACGAGCACATGGACCCGGCCCGCCGCGCCTTCTACCAGTACCACGCCTGCCTGATGGAACCGTGGGACGGCCCCGCCGCCATCTGCTTCACCGACGGCCGCCAGATCGGCGCCATCCTCGACCGCAACGGCCTGCGCCCCTCGCGCTATACCGTCACCAAGGACGGCCTCGTCATCCTCGCCTCCGAGACCGGCGTGCTCGACATCCCGCCGCAGGACGTCGTCCGCAAGGGCCGGCTCTCGCCGGGCCGCATCTTCCTCGTCGACACCGTCCAGGGCCGCATCATCGAGGACGAGGAGATCAAGCAGCAACTAGCCAACGAACGCCCCTACGGCGAATGGCTCAGGGAGTACCACGTCGCGCTGGAGGACCTCCCCGCCGCGCCCGAGGTCCCGGCGCCCGACCACCCGACCCTCCTCCAGCGCCAGATCGCCTTCGGCTACACCTACGAGGACGAGCGCGTCGTCCTCGCCCCGATGGCCCGCGACGGCGTCGAGGCCATCGGCTCCATGGGCAACGACGCCGCCCTGGCCGTGCTCTCGAACCGCCCGCGCCTGCTCTACGATTATTTCAAGCAGCTCTTCGCCCAGGTCACCAACCCGCCGATCGACTGCATCCGCGAGGAGATCATCACCTCCGCCGAGACCCGCCTGGGCTCCGAGGGCAATCTCCTGCACCCCGGCCCGACCGCCTGCCGCCGCGTCGAGCTGAAGTGGCCCGTCATCACCAACGAGGAATTCGCCAAGATCCGCCGCATGGAGCTCCCGGGCCTCAAGGTCGGCGTGCTCAACACCCTCTTCCGCGTCGCCCGCGGCGAGAAGGGCCTGGCCAAGTCCCTCGAGGAACTCTGCATGATGGCCCGCCGCATGATCGAGGAGGACGAGATCAACGTCATCATCCTCAGCGACCGCGGCGTGAACAAGGACTTCGCGCCCATCCCCGCACTGCTGGCCGTCGCCGGCCTGCACCACTACCTCATCCGCGAGGGCCTCCGCACCCGCGCCAGCCTCGTCCTCGAGACGGGCGAGGCCCGCGAGGTCCACCACTTCTCCCTCCTCATCGGCTACGGCGTCAGCGTCGTGAACCCCTACGTGGCGTTCGAGACAATCGACGACATGATCCGCGAGGGCGCGCTGACCGGCATCGACCACAAGGCCGCCTGCAAGAACTTCGTCAAGGCCGCCTCCAAGGGCGTCATCAAGGTCATGTCCAAGATGGGCATCTCCGCCATCCAGAGCTACCGCGGCGCCCAGGTCTTCGAGGCCCTCGGCCTCCGCCAGGATGTCATCGACCACTACTTCACCTGGACCGCCTCCCGCGTCGGCGGCATCGGCCTCGACGTCATCGCGCTCGAGGTCCTGATGCGCCATCGCGCCGCGTACCCGGACCGCGCCGTCGACGGCCATGTCCTCCCCGTCGGCGGCATCTACCAGTGGCGCTCCGAGGGCGAGGCCCACCTCTTCACGCCGGAATCCATCCACGCGCTGCAGAAGGCCACCCGCAACGGCAATTACGCCGCCTTCAAGAGCTACTCGAAGCTGGTGAACGAGCAGGGCCAGGCGCTCTGCACCCTGCGCAGCCTGCTCGACTTCAAGCCGGCCACCGCGATCCCGCTCGCCGAGGTCGAGTCCGTCGAGGCCATCATGAAGCGCTTCAAGACCGGCGCCATGTCCTACGGCTCCATCTCCAGCGAGGCGCACGAGACGCTCGCCATCGCCATGAACCGCATCGGCGGCAAGTCCAACACCGGCGAGGGCGGCGAGGACCCCGCGCGCTTCACCTGGACCAACGAGCGGGGCGACTCCAAGAACTCCGCGATCAAGCAGGTCGCCTCCGGCCGCTTCGGCGTCACGAGCGAATACCTCGTCAACGCCCGCGAGCTCCAGATCAAGATGGCCCAGGGCGCCAAGCCGGGCGAGGGCGGCCAGCTGCCGGGCACCAAGGTCTACCCGTGGGTCGCCAAGACCCGCCACACCACCGCGGGCGTCGGCCTCATCTCCCCGCCGCCGCACCACGACATCTATTCCATCGAGGACATCGCCGAGCTCATCCATGACCTCAAGAACAGCAACCGCCACGCGCGCATCAGCGTGAAGCTCGTGTCCGAGGTCGGCGTCGGCACCATCGCCGCCGGCGTCGCCAAGGCGCACGCGGACGTCGTCCTCATCTCCGGCTACGACGGGGGCACCGGCGCCTCGCCGCAGACCTCCCTCCAGCACGCGGGCCTCCCGTGGGAGCTCGGCCTGGCCGAGACCCACCAGACCCTCGTCCTCAACAACCTCCGCTCGCGCATCGCCGTGGAGACCGACGGCCAGCTCAAGACCGGCCGCGACGTCGTCATGGCCGCCCTGCTGGGCGCCGAGGAGTTCGGCTTCGCCACCGCGCCGCTCGTCGCCACGGGCTGCATCATGATGCGCGTCTGCCACCTCAACACCTGCCCGGCCGGCGTCGCCACCCAGGACCCGAAGCTGCGCGCGCGCTACTCGGGCAAGCCGGAGCACGTGGTCAACTTCATGCGCTTCATCGCCGAGGAGGTTCGCGAGCTCATGGCCCAACTGGGCTTCCGCACCGTCGAGGAGATGGTCGGCCAGGTCGGCGCCCTCGAGCCGCGCCAGGCGATCACGCACTGGAAGGCCAAGGGCCTCGACTTCTCCAACATCCTCTACGCCCCCGAGGTCGGGCCCGAGGTCGGCCGCTTCTGCTCCATCAAGCAGGACCACGGCATCGACCGCTCCCTCGACGTCACCACGCTCCTCGCGGTCTGCGAGCCCGCCATCCAGCGCGGCGAGAAGGTCCTCGCCGAGCTGCCCATCCGCAACGTCAACCGCGTCACCGGCACCATCACCAGCGGCGAGGTCACGAAGAAGTGGGGCGCCAAGGGCCTGCCGGCGGACACCATCCGGATCCACTTCAAGGGCTCGGCCGGCCAGAGCTTCGGCGCGTTCATGACGCGCGGCATGACCTTCTCCATCGAGGGCGACGCCAACGACTACGTCGGCAAGGGCCTCTCGGGCGGCAAGCTCATCATCTACCCGTCCGCGGACGCGACCTTCAAGGCCGAGGACAACATGGTCATCGGCAACGTCGCCCTCTACGGTGCCACCGCCGGCGAGGTCTACCTCCGCGGCATGGCGGGCGAGCGCTTCGGCGTCCGCAACTCCGGCGTCGACGCCGTGGTCGAGGGCATCGGCGACAACGGGTGCGAGTACATGACCGGCGGCCGCGTCGTCGTGCTCGGCCGCGCCGGCCGCAACTTCGGCGCCGGCATGTCCGGCGGCATCGCCTATGTGCTCGACGAGAGCGGCGACTTCGCCCAGCGCGTCAACAAGCAGATGGTCGCCATCGAGAAGCTCGAGGCGGGCATCGAGATCGCCGAGGTGAAGAAGCTGGTCATGCAGCACCTCCATTACACGAAGAGCCCGCGTGCGAAGCAGCTCCTCGACGAGTGGGACCTGACGGTTCCGAAGTTCGTCAAGATCATGCCGAAGGACTACAAGCGCATGCTCGCCTGCATCGAGCGCGCGCAGGGCCAGGGCCTGACCGGCGACGAGGCCATCATGGCCGCCTTCGAGGAAAACGCCCGCGACACCTCCCGCGTCGGGGGAAACTAAAATTGAAAGTAACGAGCATCGAGTAGCGAGTAGTGAGCATATAAAACCAACGCCACCCTGGCTGCCTTTCTACTCGCTACCCGCTACTCGCTACTCACTACTTCACCAAACACATGGGCAAACCAACCGGTTTCATCGAATATCTGCGCGAGATCCCCGTCGATCGCACGCCGCTCGAGCGCACGCACGACTGGAAGGAATTCCACCACCACATGGAGGAGAAGAAGCTGCGCAACCAGGGCGCGCGGTGCATGGATTGCGGCGTCCCGTTCTGCCACACCGGCAAGCTGATCAGCGGCATGGCCTCGGGCTGCCCGATCAACAACCTCATCCCGGAGTGGAACGACCTCGTCTACCGCGGCCGCTGGCAGGAGGCGCTTCTCCGCCTGCACAAGACGAACAACTTCCCCGAGTTCACCGGCCGCGTCTGCCCGGCGCCGTGCGAGGGCTCCTGCGTCCTCGGCATCAACGCCCCGGCCGTCACGATCAAGAACATCGAGGCCGCCATCACCGACCGCGGCTGGGAGGAGGGCTGGGTCATCCCGGAGGCCCCCAAGGTCCGCACGGGCAAGAAGGTCGCCGTGATCGGCTCCGGCCCGGCCGGCCTCGCCGCCGCCGCGCAGCTCAACCTCGCGGGCCACACCGTCACCGTCTTCGAGCGCGCCGACCGCCCGGGCGGCCTGCTGATGTACGGCATCCCGAACATGAAGCTCGACAAGCAGGAGGTCGTCCTCCGCCGCATCAAGCTCATGGAGCAGGAGGGCATCAGGTTCATCTGCGGCGCCAGCGTGGGCACGGAGGACGACGACAACGTCGACCCCGGCATCTTTTTGAAGGAATACGACGCCACCGTCATCTGCACCGGCGCCACCCAGCCGCGCGACCTGCCCATCGAGGGCCGCGGCCTGAAGGGCGTGCACTTCGCGATGGAGTACCTGACCGCCAACACCAAGGCCGTGCTCGGCAACAACGGCGCGAGCCCCATCCTCGGCACGGGCAAGGACGTCGTCGTCATCGGCGGCGGCGACACCGGCACGG
>CAYRDN010000029.1:0-43474 GCA_964423065.1 uncultured Oleiharenicola sp.
AGCGAACTGTTGTTGTTGTTGCCGGTTTCCTGGCCGTTGCGCAGATCCCACCACAATAGTGCATTGAACTCGGTCTGCAGCAGGTTGCCGATGCTGTCGGCGAGGAAAAGACCGTTCACCAGGCTGGTCGTCTGCTTGCCGGGCTGGCTGTAGACGGAGTTGTTTTCCGTGACGTCCAACTCGACACCCGCCCCGGCCGTGCCGAGATAATCGGTCAGCTGCTGGCGGAGGTCCGCCGCGTCCTGCGGCCAGGTCTTCGCGGACTGGAGGAGCTTCGCATCGCCTTCCGGGTTGGTGGGGGAGTCGGCCGCGGGGGCCTGCTCGTAACGGTGGTAGATCAGGAAATCGGGCAGGACGCCGCCGCTTTTCAGCGTTGCGAGCATCACGGGGGTCCAGCCATTGCGGACGCTGCCGGTGCGCGGGTTGGTCACGGGGTGCGCGGTGTTGTTGGCATAGGACGTCTCGCCCGTGACCCCCACGACCCCGACCTTGATGGTGGGATCCACCGCCTTCATTTTGGTGAGGTAATCCTTCGCGCGGACGGCATAGGTGTAGGGATCGTTTTTCACCGCCTGCTCGTCGGTTTCCCAGGTGCCATAGTTCTCGTTGCCAATCTCCCAATACTTGAGCTTGAGCGGCGCCGCGCGGCTGAGCCGGAGAAAATTGAGGCCGTCGTTGACGGCCAGCGGGGGGGAATTCCGCAGGTTCGACCAGTAGCCGGCGGTCTTCCAATCGACGCCCTTGGCGTCGACCCCGATGGTTACGTCCGCCCCCGTGCCCAGGAGCGTGGCACTGGCATTGGCGTAAGCGACCCAGGCCGCCGCCTCCTCGGGGGTGCCGGTGCCGTAGTTGGCCGTGACAAAGGCCTGGGCATTGAGCCCGGTGATGAGCTGGGCATAGGCGTCGAGGCCCGCCGCCCAGGTCCAGGTGTTGCCGATGGTCGTGTTGGTTTTCCAGTGGTATTCGTCGGACAGCGAGCCGCCGGGGATCCGGATCGCGCGCACATCCGCCGCCTGGAGCAGCGCGATCGTCTGGGCGCTGCCGGCCTGCGGGTCCCAGGCAGTGGCGTTCACGCCGAACACGCGCTCGTCGACGGTGCGCACGGCCTGCGTGGCGTCGACCGTGAGGGTCTGGGCGAAGCCGATGGTCGGCAACACCAGGCTGAGAAGGCAGAGCAACCTTGCCGGGGGAAGGAATGGGGGCATGGGGGATGAAAGCAACGGGGGGAAGGATCACAGTATACCTCCTTTCCCGGGATTGCCATGTGTTGCTTGTCCGGCGGATTGAGATGGTTTGCGGAACCCCGGGCCGGCGGGCCGCCGCTCATCCGCCGATCGCCGCAACTCAGACCACTTCCCGGTAAACGTCCGGATGCGGCTTGGTGATCACGGCGGCATTCACGAGCATGCCGGCGTCGGCGATGATCTTCCGGCCGGCCGCCACCGCGGTCTGCACCGCGGAGATGTCGCCGGTCATCGTGACAAACGCCTTGCCACCAAGCGCCATCGCCACCCGGACTTCGAACAACTGGACGGGCGCGCTTTTCGCGCAGGCGTCCGCCGCTTTGATCAGCGTGGCGACATTGAAAGACTCGAGGATGCCCAGCGCGCCGTCCGGCGGGGCGACCGACGTGCGGCCCAGCGCGGTGATGACGTCGGGATGGATGTTGGTGATGACAAAGCTGTCGATCAGGCAGCCGTTCGCCGCGTCGCACCCGGCCGCGATGGCGCTCTGCACCGCCGACGGATCGCCGGCGATCAGCACCATGTATTTGCCCGAGCAGATCGAGCGCGACAGCACCAGCCGCACCGTGCCCGCCTTCAGCGCCGCGTCGGCGACGAGAAAGCCGGCCACCACGCTGGAGAGTTCGACCAGGCCAATGGATTTTTCAGTCATGGGAAGTTATTTTGACCGCGGATTTCACGGAGGACACGGCTGAATCAGCAATGCTTGTCATCTTGAGCGCAGCGAAGGATCCACGGCATCGAACGCGCTGCCTCCAGCGAACGCATGGATTCTTCATTTCGTTCAGAATGACCGGAGGCGGGGATTTTCAAATCACCTGTGTTCATCTGTGATCAACCTGCTTGGTTCCGGTTGAGGGTGATGGACGTCGCCGTGACTTCCCCGACCGTGCCGGCGAACGGGGCGTGGATGATCGCGCCGAGCGCCTTCTCCGGTATGGCACCAAGCGGCTGGCCGGCGGTCACGGTGTCGCCGGCCCGCACCAGCGGCAAGCAGGCCGCGCCGGCGCCCTGCTTGAGCGGCAGCACCACCCGGCGCGGGGCGAGAGCGGCATCCTGCCAGGGGGCGGGATGCTCATACTGCGCGATGTTGAGTTTCTTCATCAGGGTCTTGATCGGGAGCCGGCGGCCTTCGCGCATCGGGTGCACCTTGACGGTCGTCGGCCCGGACCATTTCTGGTTGGCCAGCTTCATTTCCGCCTTGGACTGGTCGCACGCCTCCTTGGGGAAAAGCTCCTCCGGGCATGCGTAGAGGGTGCAAAGGCCGCAGGCGCAGCACATCGCCGCCCATTCGTTCCAGTGGGCCGCGCCCGTCGCGGTGAAGGCGAGGCTGCGCATCACCTGGTGCGGCTCGACAGCGTAGCCGAGCAGGTAGCGCGGACAAAGCTCGGTGCAATAGCGGCACTGGTCGCAGGCGGACTTGCCGATGGCATTCTGCACGGGAGCCGGCTTGAGCTTGCGCTCGATCACGTGGTGGTCGCGCGCCAGCACGATGGCCCCGCCGGTCGTCTTGCTGACCGGCCGGTCGAGCTCGTCCGTGGTCTCACCCATCATCATGCCGCCGATGGCGAGCACCGGATCGGCCACGGTCGCCCCGCCCGCCGCGGCGATGCACTCGCGGAGACTGGTGCCGAGCGGCACGGTGATCGTGCGCGGCGCCCGCACGGCGCCGGCAATGGTGAGGGTCTTGTGGGTGACGGGCCGGCCGGCGGCGGCCGCGGTGATGTTGACGAAGGTCTCCACGTTGCAGACGACGACGCCGACGTTGAGCGGGATGCCGCCCGGCGGGATGAGCCGGCCGGTGACCTCGTGGACCAGGTCGTACTCATCCCCCGCCGGGTAATAATCGCCCAGAAGCTGGACCTTCACGGCGGTGCCCTGGCAGGCGGCCTCGACCGCCTCCACCGCATGCCTGTTCTTGGCCTTGATGCCGACGACGCCGGTGGCGGCGCCCACGGCCGCCATGGCCAGCTGGATGCCCTGCACCATCGCCAAGGCCTGATGCTCCATCACGGCGGCGTCCTTGTGGAGGAGGGGTTCGCACTCGGCGCCGTTGGCGATGACGGTGTCGGCCTTGGCCGCCAGCTTGATGTGCGTCGGGAAGCCGCCGCCGCCCGCGCCGACGACACCGGCCAGCCTGACCTGCTCAACGAGGTTCATGGGATGACGGTATCTAGGGCCGCACTCACTCCCCCCACAATGCAAAACCGCGCAAGTGACCGGCGAGCGGCCGCCACCCCGGCCGGCGAGCGGCCCGCGAACCACCAATAAAAAGGCGCGCTCCGGAGAGCGCGCCTTGGAATTTGTCATCGGAACAATTGGCCCGGGCTCAGTAGTCCATGCCGCCCATGCCGCCGCCGCCGCCGTGGCCGCCGCCGCCGGCCGGGGCCTTGTCCTTCTCGGGGAGGTCGGTGATCATGCATTCGGTCGTCAGGAGCAGGCCGGCGATCGAGGCCGCGTTCTGCAGCGCGGTGCGGGTGACCTTGGTCGGGTCCACCACGCCGGCCTTCACGAGGTCCTCGAACTTGTCGGTGGCCACGTTGTAGCCGGTGTTCCCCTTGGAGGCCAGGACTTCCTTGACCACCACCCCGCCGTCGACGCCCGCATTGGCGCAGAGCGCGCGGATGGGGTGCTCGATGGCGCGGCGCACGATCTGGGCGCCGAAGGCCTCGTCACCCTCGAGCTTGAGGGCCTCGATGGCCTTGATGGTGCGGAGCAGGGCGACGCCGCCGCCGGCGACGATC
Organism: uncultured Oleiharenicola sp.; assembly: GCA_964423065.1. GTDB lineage: Bacteria > Verrucomicrobiota > Verrucomicrobiia > Opitutales > Opitutaceae > Lacunisphaera. The sequence goes on from CAYRDN010000029.1 coordinate 3,989, forward strand.
CCCTCCTCCACGGCCGCGCGGGTCGCATGGAGGGCGTCCTCGACGCGGGCCTTCTTCTCCTTCATCTCGACCTCGGTGGAGGCGCCGACGTTGATGACGGCGATGCCGCCCGCGAGCTTGGCGAGGCGCTCCTGGAGCTTCTCGCGGTCGTAGTCGCTGGTGGTCTCGTCGATCTGGCGGCGGAGCTGCTTGACGCGGCCCTGGATGTCGGAGGACTTGCCGGCGCCCTCGACGATGGTGGTGTTCTCCTTGTCGATGGTGATGCGCTTGGCCTTGCCGAGGTCGGCGAGGGTGAGGTTCTCGAGCTTGAGGCCGAGGTCCTCGGTGATGCACTTGCCGCCGGTGAGGACCGCGATGTCCTCGAGCATGGCCTTGCGGCGGTCGCCGAAGCCGGGGGCCTTGACCGCGCACACGTTGAGGGTGCCGCGGATCTTGTTCACCACGAGGGCGGCGAGGGCCTCGCCCTCGACCTCCTCGGCGATGATCAGGAGGGGCTTGCCGCTCTTGGCGACGGTCTGGAGGAGCGGGAGCATCTCCTGCAGGTTGGAGATCTTCTTCTCGTGGATGAGCACATAGGCGTCCTCGAGGACGACCTCCTGGCTCTCGGCGTTGGTCACGAAGTAGGGCGACAGGTAACCCTTGTCGAACTGCATGCCCTCGACGACCTCGAGGGTCGTCTCGATGGACTTGGCTTCCTCGACGGTGATGGTGCCGTCCTTGCCGACCTTGTCCATGGCATCGGCGATGATGTTGCCAATGGTCTCGTCCCAGTTGGCGGAGACCGTGGCGACCTGGCGGATTTCCTCGCGGTCATTGACCTTCTTGGAAACGCGCGCGAGCTCGGCGACGGCGGCCTCGACGGCCTTGTCGATGCCGCGCTTCAGGTAGACCGGGTTGGCGCCGGCGGTGACGTTCTTCAGGCCCTCGCGGTAGATGCCCTCGGCGAGCACGGTGGCGGTGGTGGTGCCGTCGCCGGCGCTGTCGGAGGTCTTGGAGGCGACTTCCTTCACCATCTGCGCGCCCATGTTCTCGTAGGGATCGGGAAGCTCGACTTCCTTGGCGACGGTGACGCCGTCCTTGGTGACGGTCGGGGAACCGAATTTCTTGTCGATGACGACGTTGCGGCCCTTGGGCCCGAGCGTGACCTTCACGGCGCGGGAGAGGAGCTCGACGCCGCGGAGGATTTTCTGCCGGGCGTTTTCGTCGAAGAGGAGTTGTTTGGCTGCCATTGTAGTAGTTTTAAGCTTTGAGGTTTGAGTTGTGGGAGTTGCGGGCGGCTCAGGCGAGGACGCCGAGGATGTCGTCCTCGCGGACGAGCTTGTATTTCACGTCATCGATCTTGACCTCGTTGCCGCCGTACTGGGCGATGAGCACGCGGTCGCCGACCTTCACCTCGAAGGGCGTGACCTTGCCGTTCTCATCCTTCTTGCCGGTGCCCAAGGCGATGACCTTGGCCTCCTGCGGCTTTTCTTTGGCGCTGTCCGGGATGATGATCCCGCCGCGGACTTGTTCTTTTTCCTCGATGTGCTGCACGAGCACGCGATCACCGATGGGTTTGATATTTACTTTAGCCATATTGTTTGTGGTGGGGTTGAGTTGGACGTTGGGGTTAAATGACACGAACCCGTTCCGGAGGGGGACTGGTTCGCGCAAAAGTCACTTCTTCTCTTCGTCGACGATCTCGACGTCGGCATCGACGACCTTGCCCTCGGACGGGCGGGGCTTCCGGGGCTCTTCCGGGCCGGCCGGGCCGGCCTCCGGCTGGGGGGCGGCCCCGGCGGCGGCGGTCGCCGCCTGCGCCTGCTGGTAGAGCTCGGCGCCAATCTTCGAGAGGTTCTCGAGCGCGGCCTTCATGCGGGCCGTGTCGTTGCTCTCGAGCTCCTTCCTGCCGTCGGCGAGGGCGGCCTCGAATTTGCCCTTCACGTCGGCGGGGATCTTGTCGCCCGCATCCTTCAGGGTTTTCTCAAGCTGGTAGATGGTCGTGTCGAGCTGGTTCTTGGTCTCGACGGCCTCCTTGCGCTTGGCGTCCTCGGCGGCGTTGAGCTCGGCCTCCTTGGTCATCTTCTCGACCTCCTCCTTGGAGAGGCCGGAGGAGCCCTGGATGGTGATCTTCTGCTCCTTGCCGGTGCCGAGGTCCTTGGCGGAGACGTGCAGGATGCCGTTGGCGTCGATGTCGAAGGTGACCTCGATCTGGGGCGTGCCGCGCGGCGCCGGCGGGATGCCGTCGAGCTTGAAGGTGCCGAGGTTCTTGTTGTCGCGGGCCATCGGGCGCTCGCCCTGAAGGACGACGATCTCGACGCCCGGCTGGTTGTCGCTGTAGGTGGAGAAGGTCTGGGCCTTCTTGGTCGGGATGGTGGTGTTGCGCGGGATCATCGCCGTGGCCACGTCGCCTGCGGTCATGATGCCCAGAGTGAGCGGGGTCACGTCCAGCAGGAGCACGTCGCGCACGTCGCCCTTGAGCACGCCGCCCTGGATGGCGGCGCCGACCGCGACGACCTCGTCGGGGTTCACGCCCTGGTGCGGGGTCTTGCCGCCGAGGGACCGGGCGATCTCGACGACGCGAGGCATGCGGGTCATGCCGCCGACGAGCACGAGCTCGTCGATCTTGGCGGCGTCGACCCCGGCGTCCTTGATGCAATTCTTGAAGGGCTGGATGCAGCGCTCGAAGAGGGCCTCGCAGATCTGCTCCATCTTGGCGCGGGTGAGCTGGATGTTGAGGTGCTTCGGACCGGAGGCGTCAGCCGTGATGAAGGGCAGGTTGATGTCGTAGGTGGTCGCCGAGGAGAGGGCGATCTTGGCCTTCTCGGCCTCTTCCTTCAGGCGCTGGAGCGCCATCGGGTCCTTGCGAAGGTCGATGCCGTTTTCCTTCTTAAAGGTGTCCACGAGCCAGCCGATGATGGCGTCGTCCCAGTTGTCGCCGCCCAGGTGGGTGTCGCCGTTGGTGGCCTTCACCTCGAACACGCCGTCGCCGATCTCGAGGATCGAGACGTCGAAGGTGCCACCGCCCAGGTCGAACACGGCGATCTTCTCGTCCTTCTTCTTGTCAAGCCCGTAGGCGAGCGAGGCCGCGGTCGGCTCATTGATGATGCGGAGCACCTCGAGGCCGGCGATCTTGCCGGCATCCTTGGTGGCCTGGCGCTGCGCGTCGTTAAAATAGGCGGGCACCGTGATGACGGCCTGCGTGATTTTCTCGCCGAGGTAGGCCTCGGCGTCGGCCTTCAGCTTCCCCAGCACGAAGGCCGCGATCTGCTGCGGTGCGAACTGCTCGGTCTTGTCGCCGGCCTGCACCTCGATGTAGGCGTCGCCGTTCTTGCCGGTCACCACCTTGTAGGGGAGATTCTTCGCCTCCTCACTGACCTCGGTGAATTTGCGGCCGATGAGGCGCTTGGCGGAAAAAATCGTGTTCTTCGGGTTGGTCACGGCCTGACGCTTGGCGGCTTGGCCGACAACGCGTTCGCCGGTCTTGGTGAAAGCCACGACCGACGGGGTGGTGCGGGCACCCTCGGCGTTCGGGATGACCACCGGTTCGCCGCCCTCCATGATGGACATGCAGGAGTTGGTTGTACCCAGATCGATGCCTAAAATTCTGCTCATGCTCACTGTCTAGCAATGCATGTGCCTCAGCCCGGAATGTTTCTTGGTTCATTGACGGTCTGCCAGTTGCACATTTTTCGGAGCTTCATGGAAACCGGGCCAAGCCTGATTCCGTGCCAGCGTGACCCATCATCTCGCCGTCCCTTGTCCCACTGTGCCAATAACCGCGGGTTGAAAACCCGCCTGTCCTTCCTACCTTAATCGCATGGAGACACTGCACGTGCCCGAGTTGGTGCCGGTGATGACCTTGCCCAACACGGTGTTCTTTCCGCAGGCACTGCTGCCGCTGCATATTTTTGAGCCCCGTTACCGCGAGATGCTGCGCGATGTGCTCGCCAGCAACCGGCTCTTCGCCATCGCGCAGCTAGATGTCACCCGGAACGAAAAATCCGACCTGATCGAGCCCCTGCACACCATCGCCTCGGTCGGGATCATCCGGGCCTGCCAGAAGGGGGACCATGACACCTCCCATCTCCTGCTCCAAGGCCTCTGCCGGGTCGTGGTGAAAAAAATCATCCGCGAGGAACCCTACCGCATCATCGCCGTGCAGCCGGTTACGACCATCGCCGGCACCCACCAAGCCGCGCTGGAGATTCTGCGGTTCGAGGTCATGCGCCTGCTCAATCTCCGCCGCCGGCTCGGCACGCCCGTGCCCAAGGGCATGACCCAGTTTCTCGAAAGCATCGACGACATCGACACCTTCGCCGACATCGCCGTGTTCAACCTCTGCGAGGACAGCGGCCTCAAGCAGCAGTTGCTGGAAACCCTCGAAACGCGCCGCCGGCTCCAGCTGTTCGCCGCCTCGCTCCAGTCCGAGATCGACGCCCAGCGCCTCCGCCGGAAGCTCCAGGGCCTCCTGCCGGACGACGGCATCGCGAACAATTAGGCGCTTTTCTGCGCGCCCGGCGCGGACGGGCGAATGCGCGGGCTAACCCCAGAACTCGTCACCCTGCGCCCCGGTGTTGGCCGGGGCGGGCGGAACCGGTCCGGCCCGCTTTCCAGCCGGAAGCCGCGGGGTGACGGGCTTGCCTTTGCCGGCCGCCGGGGTGGACCCCGGGGAGCGAACGGCCGCGGCAGGGCGGCCGGCCCCGGTGAAAACATTGAGCTGCTGGACGGCTGCGCCCAGCTGCGTGGACTGCGTCGAGAGCTCGTGGGCGGCGCTGGCGGACTCCTCGGCCGTGGCCGCGTTGGATTGCGTGACCCGGTCCATTTCCGTCATGGCCTTCGTGATCTGCTCCAGGCCCTGGGATTGTTCGCCGGAGGCGGTGGCGATCTCGGCGACGAGCGTGTCCATCTTGCGCACCTGCCCGACGATCTGGCCGAGCATGCCGGCCACCTCGCCGCTGCTGCGGGCGCCCTCGTTGCTCTTGTGGAGCGCGACCTCGATCTTGTCGGCGGTTTCGCGGGCGGCCCGGGCGGAACGCTGGGCCAGGGCCCTGACCTCCTCGGCGACCACGGCGAAGCCGGCGCCGGCCTCGCCCGCGCGGGCGGCCTCGACCGCGGCGTTGAGCGCGAGAATGTTGGTCTGGAAGGCGATCTCGTCGATGGTCTTGATGATCTTGGAAATTTCCGCGCTGGAGTTCTTGATGCCATCCATCGCCCCGGTCATGCGCTGCATGCCCCGGGCGCCTTCCTCGACGGCGGCGCGAGTCTCTCCGGCGATCTGCTTGGCATGGTGGGCCGCCTCGGCGTTGCGCCGCGTCATGCCGGTGATTTCTTCCAGGGAGGCGCTGGTCTGCTCGATCGAGGCCGCCTGCCGGCTGGCCCCGTCGGCCAGCTGGGTGCTGGTGGAGGTGAAGCCGCGGGCCTTGCCGAGCATGTCCTGCGCCACGCCGGAAAGCGTGCCGGAGATCGCGCCGAGATTGCGGCTGATGCGGAAGGAGAGCCATTGCACGAGGCCGACGGCGAGGAGCGCGAGGGCGGCGATCGCGGCGCTGAGCACCAGGGTGGTGCGCAGGTTGCGGTCCAGGATCCCCTGGGTCGCCATCCCGTTGTGGTTGGAGAGATCGAACACGAACCGGCTGAGCGCCGTCAGGTTGCCCTCGATCGCGGTGTAGTTCCGGGTCACGTCGCCGTCGAGGATCTTCATCGCCTCGTCAAATTCGCTCGCCTTGAGTGATTTTTGCAGCCGCGCGATGGATTCATCGTAGGTCTTGAGCGCCTCCGTCACCCTGGCCTGGAGGGCGCGGGCCTCGCCGGAATCAAGCCGGCTGGCGAGTTCGGCCGACTGCAGGTCGATGTTCCTGCGGTAGGTGGCCGCCTGGGCAAGCTTGCGCGCCTGGATCTCCTCGTCGCGGCCCGTGACGTACTCGAGGTTGGCGAGGTTGTATTTCAGCACGGCCTCCTGCAGGCCCGAGAGGGACTGGAGGGCCGGCAGCAGGCGCTCGCTCAGTTCCGCGCTGCGTGCGGTGCCCGTCTTCGAGAGCCCGAACGAGGTCGCACCCAGCACCAGGATGAGGGCCGCGAGGAACACGTAGCCGATCGTGATGCCGAGGAAGGCGCGCTTGAGGTTAAGGCGGGAGGATTGGGCGGGCGAACCGGACATGGGAGGCGGAAACCGAGGATGGCGATGCGAATGGCGAGGGGGGGCGGGGCCCGGCCTCAGGGCGCGGGCGTGAGGATGACCACGGAGTCGTCGGCCATGGCCCGGTCGACATAGCCGATCGCGCCGGGCGTCTCGGCGACAAATTTGCGGAGGTCCTCCTCCTTCTCGAAGGCCTTGGGGGCGGTGCCGCCGCCGGTCATGGCGAGGCGGCGCCAATGGTTGATGAAGGCGCTGGGGGTCAGGTCGACGGCGCCCTTGAGGAATTCCTCGGCGACGGGGCCGCCCTTGAGGACGGCGAGGGTGATGCGGCCGGCGCCGTCCCAGGCGACCTTCTTCCCGAGGAAGACGGACTTGAGGGTGGCGGCGTCGAGCTTCTCGCCGGCGACGTTCTTGTTGGCGATGAGAGCCGGGGCGGCCCCGGCGCGGAGGCAGGTGAAGGCGACGAGGGCCAGCAGGCCCAGGCGGCGGAACGAAATGGTTTTCATGGGCGGAAGTCTCCAGGTGCGGGGTGGGACGAGCCGGGGCTCAGAAGCTGAAGGTCGTCTTGACCGCGATGACCGTGGATGAATCCGGCAGGGTCGGATTGGTGATGCGCGGCGTATTAAACATCTGGTAGTTGCCGTCGATCCAATGGACCTCGAGCTTGCAGCTGACATGCTCGTTGAGCTCGTAGTGGATGCTCGCGGCCAGATCGTTCTGCTTGTTCGCGGCGCTGCCGCCGGAGCCCGGGTAGCGGGGCTTCAGGCTGGCGCAGTAGGCGCCGAGCTCCAGTTTGTCGGTGAAACGGCGGGCGGCGGACACGTACCAGGCATCCCAACCCACCGCCGAGACGATGAGCGGGGTGAACGGCGCGGCCCCGTAGCTGATGGTGCCGCCGGTGCGCTGCCATTCCGAGGCGAAGGTCCAGTTGCCGGTAGCGTACTCGGCCGAGATCGTGTCCCAGGTGAATTTCGGGATGTTCGAGTGCAAGTTGGCCGGCGGATACGCGATGAACGGGCCGTCCGACTGGAGGTTGCTGAACCACGAGCGGGAATAGACGAGCTTCAGGCCGCTGACCGGGGTGTTCCAGACGAGCTGGCCGCCCGCGGCGTAATCCATCGCCAGGTGGGCCACGCCCCCGTTCGGGTTGGAATAGGCGCCGAAGTCATTGTAGAACTCCGCCACGCCCTGCTTCGGGCCCATCGGGATCTTGCCGTAAAAAAGCTTGTAGTCGACGGAGCCCTGGCCGGCGTTGACCGTGCCATAGAGGCTGCCGCCGTTGACGGCCGAGGCGAAGTCGCGGAGGACCGGGTTGTAGACGGCGTTCGGCAGGAAGATGAACGGCCGCACGATGTCGAGGTCGAGCGCCTCGCCGTAGAGGCCCTTGGGGTACTTGACACGGCCCAGGCGCACGCCGAAGGCGGGCGAGAAATTGTAGTCGGCCACGGCCCAGTCGAGGAGGACCCGGTCGCCACCGATGTTGCCGAAGCGCTGGGCGAAGGCCTGCGCCCCGACGCGCAGGTGCGCCCCGTAGGTGGTCGAGGCGTTCAGCGCCATCTCGCGGAAATCAAACGTGCCGCCCTCGTCCTGGGTCGGGAAGTCGCCGTGGTTGTCGTAGAGGTAGCCCTGCGAGAAAAAGCCGCCGATCTGGACATTGCTGCTGCCGAGGGGGATGGCGCCACGGCCGGCAGCGGCCAGCGCGCCGGTGAGGAAAAAGGCGAGGACAGCACGGCCCTGGCCCGGGAAGGAGCTTTTGATTTTCATTCCAGCCCATTACGGCCGCACGCGGGCCCGGCTTGAGGAATTTATCAAATTTCTGTTTACTTCGCCGCCGGGCTAAAGCGGGGGCCAAACGTGCCGTAAGGGCTTTCCCGCCGGCCGGGGTCCCGCCCCTACTCGTAGCGGAGGGCCTCGATCGGGTCGAGCGCGGCCGCCTTCCAGGCCGGGTAGAAACCGAACCCGACGCCGATGCCGCCACAGACGAGAATGGCGATGAACGCCCAGCCCCAGGGGAAGACCAGCGACGCTTTCAGCATCAAGGCCAGGCCGTTGCCGGCCACGATGCCGATCATGATGCCGACCAGTCCGCCGGCCACCGAGATGCAGACGGATTCGATGAGGAACTGGGCGAGGATGCTGACCTTGCGCGCGCCGATGGACTTGCGGATGCCAATCTCCTTTGTGCGCTCGGTCACGCTGACGAGCATGATGTTCATGATGCCCACCCCGGCGGCGAGCAGGGCGATGGCGCTGATGATGAAGGCGCCCGAGCTCACGATGTCGGCGATCTTGGCGAAGGCGGCGATGAGCGAATCGTTGGAGTAGAGTTCGAAATCATTGTCCTGGTCCGGCCGCAGGCCGCGGACGATGCGCATCATGGTGATGGCCTTGTCCACCGTGTCATTGTACATGTCCTGGCTGGGCGACTGGATGGCGATGTTGAGCGAGCGCCGGGCCATGCCGTTGTCGATGATGAAGCGGGTGACCGGCACGATGATGATGTCATCCTGGGTCGCGCCGAAGGCGGTGCCCTTCTCGGCGAAGACGCCGATGACGGTGTAGGTGTGGCCGCTGATCTTGATCCGCTTGCCGAGCGGGTCCTCCCCGATGAATAGCTTGTCCACAATGTCTTTGCCGATGATGGTCAGCGGCCGGGCGAGCTCGACGTCCGCCGGCGTGAGATTGCGGCCGTAGCCGATGCTGTATTGGTTGGCCTCGAGAAAATACTGGTTCGAGCCGCCGAAAGTGATGCCGGGGGTGGTCTGGCGGTTCAGGTAGGTGGCCTGGGGGATGGCATCGTTCTGGAACGCCTTCAGGCAGATGACCTCGGTCACCCCCTCCATCAGCTTCACAAAGCGCTGGGCCTGGATCAGGGTGATGTCGGACCGGGCGCGGAGCCGCTGGCGGCTGTTCGCATCGCCCTGGGGACCGATGGGATTCTTGGCGATCTGGATGATGTTGGAACCGAGGAAGCTCAGGCCGCTCTCGACCGACTGGCGGAGCGCGGACACCGCGGTCATGACGCCGATGACGGAAAACACGCCGATGGTGATGCCCAGCATCGTCAGCGAGGAGCGCAGCTTGTTCGCGCCGAGCGAACCCAGCGCCATCTTGAGAATCTCATTGAGCCTCATGACGCGGAATCACTCGTAACGCAGCGCCACGACCGGATCGAGGCGCGAGGCGCCCCAGGCCGGGACAAAGCCCGAGGCGATGCCCGTGGCCACGGACACCGCCATGCTGATGAAGACGAGGCCGAGGGAGAACTCGACCGGCATCGAGGGGAAGGCGTGGCCGACGCCCAGGACCAGGCCGTAGGTCAGCGACAGCCCGACCACCCCGCCGATGAGGCAGATCGAGACGGCCTCGATGAGGAACTGCAGGAGGATGCTGCGGCGGCGGGCCCCGAGGGCCTTGCGCGTGCCGATCTCCTTGGTGCGCTCCTTCACGCTGACGAAGGTGATGTTCATGATCCCGATGGCGCCGACAAAGAGCGACAGGCCGGTGATGAAGAGGCCGGCGAGGGCGATGCCCTGCTTGATCGGGTCGAGCTGGGCCTTGAACGCCTCCCCGCCGTTGAGCGAAAAATTATCCCGCTCGCCGGGCAGCTGGCCGCGGACGCGCCGCATGTCGCCGATCAGCTCCTCCTTCGCATCCTCGAGCTGGTTCTTGTCCTTGATCTTCACCCGGATCTCGGCCCCCTGCCGCACGCCGGCATAGCGCCGGAAGGCCTCGATCGGCACGATGGCCTGGTTGTCGAAGCTGATGAGGCCCAGAAAAGCCCCCTGCTTCGCCACCACGCCGATGACGGTGAAGGGATGCCCGGAGATGACCACCTGCTGGTCCAACGGCGAGCGACCCTGGAACAGGGCCTGCGCCACATCGAAGCCCAGCACGCAGACGGAGCGGGCGCCGGCAGCCTCGGTCTCGTTGAAGAGGCGGCCCTCGCTGAAGTCGGCGCTGATCAGCTGGCCGTATTCGGCCGTGGTGCCGAAGATGGTCACGCCGGTGACATTGTTGTCCCCGGCCCGGATCGCGTCATGCTTGCCGACCACCGGGACGGCGATGACCAGCAGGGAATTGGCGGTCTGGTCGATGATCCGGTTGAGCTTTTCGGCGTCCTCCGGGCGCATGGGCGGACGGTTGGCGTAATTCCACCAGTCCTCCGCCCCGCCCCACGGCCATTTCTGGACGTAGAGCACATCGTCGCCCAGCATGGCCAGGCTGTTGTTGAAGCCCGTGTCGATGCCCTTGATCGCGGTGCCCATGAGGGTGACGGCCACGATGCCAATGATGACGCCCAGCGCGGTGAGGACGGAACGCATCTTGTTCGCCCGGATCTGGGTGATCGCGATGCGAAAGGATTCGACGAACTCGTTGTAGAGGCGCTGCATGGCGGGGATTGTGTTTGGGTCTGGGTTTCTCTTGGTCGGCGGCCGGCAGAGCCTATGGCTGCAGCACGTCGGACTCGATCAGGCCGTCGCGCAGCCGGACGATGCGGCGGGCGTGGCGGGCGATGTCCTCCTCGTGGGTGACGACAATGATGGTGTTGCCCAGCTCGTAGAGATCCTCGAGCAGCTGCATGATCTCCTCGCCGGTCTTGGAGTCGAGGTTGCCCGTCGGCTCGTCGGCGAGGATGATGGAGGGGTTGTTCACGAGCGCACGGGCGATGGCCACGCGCTGGCGCTGGCCGCCGGAAAGCTCGTTGGGTTTGTGGCCCATGCGCTCGCCCAGGCCGACGTTGCGCAGGGTCTGCATCGCCTTTTCGCGCCGGTCGTGCGGGGACAGGCCGGCATAGACCAGGGGCAGCTCCACGTTCTGCAGCGAGGTGGAGCGCGGGAGCAGGTTGAAGGTCTGGAAGACGAAGCCGATCTCGCGGTTCCGGATGTCGGCGAGCTCGTCGTCGCTCATGGTCGAGACGTCCTTGCCCGTGAAGTGGTACTTGCCGCTGGTCGGGGTGTCGAGGCAGCCGAGCATGTTCATCATGGTGGACTTGCCGCTGCCGGAGGGACCCATGATGGCGAGGTACTCGTTGCGCCGGACGGTGAGCGCGACGCCGCGGAGGGCGTGCACGATCTCCTCGCCCATCTTGTACAGCTTGGTGACATTCTCGATCTCGATCACGACCGGGCCGGGCGCGCGCAAGGGACGCGGGGCGCCGGCCAGGACGGTGGAGGGGGAGGAACTCATGGTGGGTGGTGGGGGCGGTGCGCCGCCGCCGAGGCTTTACTTGGTTTCGTCCTTCTTGGGCACGTCGATCACCACCTTGGACCCGTCCTTGAGCTTGCGGCTGATGGCGGCGTAGCTGCCGGAGACGACTTCCTCGCCGGCCTTGATGCCCGACTTGATCTCGATCGAGGTGGTGTCGGCGATGCCGGTCTCGACCTTGCGCATCTCGACGGTGCCGCCCTTCTTCACGAAGACGACGCGGTCCAGCTTCTCCAGGTCGCGGCGGGCGTCCTGCTTTTCCTTGGCCAGGTCGAGGTCGTTGCCGGACTTTTCCTTGGCTTCCTTGGCCTTCTGGAGCTGGAGTTCCTCGGTGGTCTTGCCGCCGGAGCGGACGGTGACACTCTGCACCGGGATGGCGACGACGTTGGCGACGGTCTGGGTCTCGATGTCCACGGTGCCGCTCATGCCCGGACGCAACGCGGCGTTGCGGTCGGAGATCCGGATCTTGACGAGGAAGTTGGTGACGTCGTCGGTCGGGACGGCGTTGCTGCCGCTGCCCGTGGCGCCGGTGGTGGCGGCGGAACTCGAGATCTCATTGACGGTGCCGACGAGTTTCTGCCCGGGCAGCGCGTCGATGCTGATGGCCGCGTGGTCGCCGAGCTTCACGTTCACAATGTCGTTCTCGTTGACCTTGATCCGGACCTCCATGTTGCCGAGGTCGGCCACGCGCATGATTTCCGTGCCGGCGAAGGAACCGGTGCCGACCACGCGCTCGCCCACCTCGCTCTCGAGGGCGCTGATGGTGCCGTCCATCGGGGAATAGATCGTGGTCTTGTTGAGCTGGTCCTTGAACTGGCTCAGGGATCCCTCGGTGCGGCGGATCTGCGCCAGGGCGTTGTCATAATTGGCTTGGGCCACCTCGAGGTTGCTCTTGGCGGCGTCGTAGTCGGAGTCGGAGACCAGCTTCTTGGCGAAGAGATCATCGCTGCGCTTGAAATCGTCCTCGGCCTTGCGCAGTTGCGACTTGCCCTGCACCGCGGTGGCTTTGGCCGCCACGAGGTTGGCCTCCTGCTGGTCGACCTGGGCCTGGTAGGTGTCCTGCTTGATGCGGACGAGCACATCGCCCTTCTTGACGCTGCCGCCCTCCTTGATGGGGAGATCGATGATCTCGCCGGCGACCTCGGGGGAGATTTTCACCTCGACCTCGGGCTGCACCTTGCCGGTGGCCGTCACCAGCTGGGTGATGGTCTTCACGACCGCCTTTTCCGTGGTCACCGGGATGGGCGCCTCCTTCTGGCGCGATTTGGCGGCGACGGCACCGAGCACCGCGACGAGCACGAGGGCGCCGAGCACGATATAAAGCGTGCGCCGGGATTTCTTTTTCTTCGGGGCCGGGGCGGGAGCGGCGGGGGCGGTCTGGGTCGTAGGTGCGGTCATGGTAATCAATTGGTCGGTTAGCTTGATAGGAAAGATCGGGGCTTGGCCAGCGCTTTACGCGCCCTCCCGTCGGTTGGGGAGCTGGCACCAGCGGACCGGGCGGAGGAAACCAGCGGAGCCAGGGGACCGGATTTTCCTGCGAGCAGCCGCCCGGTTGGGGCACTGCCGCGGGCGGGACAACAGGATGGACTGGGCATGCGGCGAAAACACCCGAATTCCGGCCGAAGTTGCACCCAGATTTGATGAACGGCTGCCCGGCCCGGATGAGTGGCTCCCCGGCGGGGCAAGGCTGGCCGGCACGCCACGGCGGCCCGGATCCGCCGGGCCGCGCCGGTTTAATCAGCGGCCTGTTCCCAGGTCATGGCCGCCCCGACGATGCCGGCGTCATTGTGCATGCTCGCCGGCACCACCCGGGCGCTCGTCTTGAGGTACCGGAACCATTTGTCCGCCTTCTTGCTCACGCCACCGCCCATGATGATGAGTTCCGGGGAAAACAGCCGTTCCACCACCCCCAGGTAGACATTCACGCGCCCGGCCCATTCCTGCCAGGACAGTCCGCGGCGTTTGCGCACGGCGGCGGAGGCATAGCGCTCGAATGGCTTGCCGCGCCACGGCACCCAGCCGAGTTCGGCGTTGGGAAAAAGACGCCCCTGATAAAACAGGGCCGAGCCGATGCCCGTGCCGAAGGTCAGCATCAGCACCGAGCCCCGCTGGCCGCGTCCGGCCCCGAATTTCATCTCCGCCAGCCCGGCGGCATCGGCGTCGTTGAACAGCCGCACCCGGCAGCCGGTGGCCCGGCGAAACAGCGCCGCGCCGTTGCAATCCGCCCAGTTCGCCCCGAGGTTGCCCACCGCCCCGATGCGGTCGCCCTTGATGATGCCGGGAAAACCGATGCCGACCGCACCCTGCCATTTGAAATGCCGCGCAATCTCCCGGGCGGCCGCGATCCCCTGGGCGGTCGGGCACGGGGCGGCCACCTCCACGCGGTGCCGCTCGGCCAGCAGCCGGCCGGTGCGCGTGTCCACGGGCGCGCCCTTGAAGGCCGAGCCGCCGATGTCGATGCCGAGAATCTTCATGGGAAGGCCGCAAAATTACGGCGCCGGATGCGCCGGTGGCAACTCCTCCGGTGCGGCCGGCCGCCGGCCCACCAGCTCGACCTCGAAATGGAGCACCTGCCCCGCCAGCGGGTGGTTCGCATCGAGCAGAACCTCGTCCCCCTCGATCGCGAGCACGGTCACCACCGGGTCCGCCCGGTCCGGCCCGGTCTGGAAACGGTCGCCGGCCTTCAGTTCGTCCACCGGCAGGCTGGCGCGCGGCACTTTCTGCACCAGGGTGGGATCGTGGACGCCGTAGCCCTGTTCGGGTGGCACCACCACTTGCCGTTGCTCGCCGGGCGCCATGAGCCGCAGCTGCTCCTCGAGACCCGCGATGATCTGCCCCGCCCCCTCGACAAAGGGCAGCGGCGCGTTGCCGCGCGAGGTGTCGAGGAGGCGGCCGTCGCCGTCGCGGAGCGTGTAGTGGAAGGTGAAGGTGCGCGGGCCGGCGGCCATGGGCCGCCAATGACAGGCGGCCGGCGACCAGTGACAAGACCAAACCCGCCAAGCGCCGGCCGGACCGGGCTCCATTGCCCTTTCCGCCCTCCCGCGCGCCGGCACCGCGCTAAGTTTCCTGCCGGAGGATCTCCAGGGGCGGCTGGCCGCTCACGCCGCGGTTGGCGAGCCAGCCGGTGACGACGGTCAGGGCCACCACCGCGGCCACCGCGCCCGCCAGCAGCGGCAGCGGCGGCACGGGGGAGACCTTGAAGAGAAACTTCGCCAGCAGGGCGTTCGCCGCGACCGCCAGCACCCCGCCCGTCAGCGCCGCGAGCAGGCCGAGGACGGTGTATTCCGCGAGCATGATCTGGCGCAGCTGGACCCGCTGGGCCCCGAGGGTCCGCAGCAGCACCGCCTCGCGCACCCGCTGGTGCCGGCCCATCAGCACCGCGCTGACCAGCACCACCAGCCCGGTGATGACGGTGAAGCTGGCGAGGAAGGAGACCGCCCACGCGATCTTGGTGAAGATCCCGTCGAGCAGCCGGAGCACGAACCCGAGGTCCACCGCCGACACGTTCGGCAGCTCCTGCGCCACCGCGCGCTGCAGGCGCGCGGTCTCCTCGGGGTTGCGGGCCTTCGCCGCCGCCGCGAACGTCGCGGGCGCGCCGTCGAGCGACCCGAGCGGAAACACAAAGAAGAAATTCGTCTGCATCCGCCGCCACTCGACCTGCCGGATGCTGCCGATGCGGGCCTTGACCGTCACGCCCTGCACGTTGAAGTCCAGCTCGTCGCCGAGCTGCAGCCGCAGGTCCTTGGCCAGGCTCTCCTCGATGGAAACCGGCACGCGCTCCATCCCGGCCGCGACCCGGCCCTCGAACCTGCCCGCGACAACCTTCTCCGCGTCGTCGAGCGCGCCGCGATAGGTCGAGCGATACTCGCGGCGCAGCGCCCAGTTGGGGAGACTGCCGGACTTGTCCGCCGCCAGGGCCTCCGCGCTGCGGCCCTGCAGCGCGCTCAGCCGCATCGTGACGATGGGGGAGGTCTTGGTCAGCGGCACGCCCTCGCGCTTGGCGAGGGCGTCGAGCCGGTCGATCTGGTCGGACTGCACGTCGAAGAACATCAGGTTCGGCCGGTCGCCGCTGCCCATGGCGGCGATCTGCCCGAGCAGGGAGGCGCGGGCGAGCAGGAGGGTGAGCAGCATGAAGGTGCCGAGCCCGAGCGACATCATCAGCAGGAGCGTGCGGTTGTTGGGCCGGTGGACGTTGGCCACGCCCTGCCGCCAGGTGTAGGGCAGCCAGCCGGTCCGCGTCCGCCGGGCCAGCCAGATGAGCCCGCGGGCCGCGCCCGCCAGCACGGCGAAGCTCACGCCCATCCCGAGGCTGAACGCGAGCCCGGCCTTCCAGCTCGCGGTCTGCAGGGTCGCGAAGCCGAACACCGCCGCGGCGATCGCCGCGTAAACCAGCCAGCGCAGCGGGTCGGCGCGGCCGTCCTCCCCGTCGCCGGCGCGCAGGACCTGCAGGGGCGAGACCCGCCGCACCTCGAGCAGCGGCAGCAGGGTGAACAGCGTGCTCACGCCGACGCCCGCGGCGAGGCCCTTCAGGATGGCGGGCCACGAGAGCGCGAACTCCAGGTGGAAGGGCAGGAAATTCCGCAGCAGCAGCGGCAGCGCGAACTGCAGCGCCACACCCGCCGCGATGCCCAGCGCGCTGCCCGCGAGCCCGAGGCCGAGCCCCTGCGTCAGGTAGATGGCGAAGCTCGTCCGCGCGCTGGCGCCGAGGCAGCGCAGCACCGCGACGGTCGCCAGCCGCTGGCGGATGAACACGTGCATCGCGCTCGCCACGCCCACCGCGCCCAGGAACAGCGCGAGGAAGCCGACCAGGCTGGTGAAGGAAAACACGTTCTTCAGCCCGTCCCCCAGCTGTTCCTTGCGCTGCTCCGCGGTGGCAAAATTCACCCGCTCGCCGTGCAGCGCGTCGCGCAGCCGCCGCTCGACCGCCGCCGCGTCGGTCCCCGGCGGGAGCTTCAGGTAGGCGGTGTGCTGCGCGAAACCGCCCTTGCTCAGCAGCTGCGTGGCCGCCAGCGCCGCCATCGACACCTGCACGCGCGGCGCGAACATCGCGGCGAACGGCGACTGGCCCGGGTATTTCTTGAGGGCGCCGACCACGCGGAACGTGACGGCGCCGAGCCGGATCTCGCCGCCGGGCGCGAGCCCGGCCTGCGTGAGCGCCGCCTCCTCGACGATCGCGTTGTTCCCCTCGCCCAGCTGCGCGCTCGCGCCCGCCGGGGCCGTCTCGACGTCGCCGTAGAAGGGAAACCCGCCCTCGACGGCGGTGAGCTGGACGAGCCGGCGCTGGCCGTTGCCGAAGGTGGCCATGGTGGTGGTCGCCACGCCCTGCGCGAGCTCGCCGCCCACGGCGCGGAACCGGGCGAGGGCGGCGGGCGAGAAGGTCGACCGGGCCGTGGCCGCGAGGTCGGCGCCGAGCAGGCCCTTGGCCTGGGCGTCGACCGAGGCGCGCAGGCTGTCGCCGAGCGAGCTGATCCCGATGAGCGCCGCCACGCCGAGGACGATCGAGAGCGAGTACAGCAGCAACCGCCGCCGGGAGGCCCGCGTGTCCCGCCAGGCCATTTTCAGGATGAAGCTCATGAGGGTGTCACCACAAAATACACAAAAACAGACTTAACGCGCGATGCGCTCGGATTCGACCTTAGGATAATGACCGAAATTCACCAGCAGCCCCAGGCGAAGTCCCGTTGCCCGCAGGTAATTGTGCACTTGAGCACGATGTTCATCCGTCAGTGCTGAAACTGATTTGATCTCCACGATGATCTTATCGTCGCACACCAGGTCAGGTTCATAGGTCTGCTGCAAAGGCCGACCCTTGTAAGTCAGCTTCAACCTTTGCCGGGCGATGAAGGGAATCCTCTGATCAGCCAGCTCCAACTCAAGGCATTCCTGATAGACCGCCTCAAGGAAGCCGCAGCCTTTCTCCTTATATACCTCAAAGCATGCGCCCATTATTTTTTATACGAGACTTCCGGATAGATGATCGTGCTCATGATTCAGCCTTTTCGTGTATTTGGTGTATTTCGTGGTGGCCCTCTGGTTGGAGGTTGAGTGACTCAGGTCTTTTCGTCAGCGAGGACGGCGCCGTTGCGCAGGCGGATGATGCGCCGGGTGCGGCCGGCCAGGTCGAGGTCGTGCGTCACCAGCACGAGCGTCGTCCCGCGCTCGCGATTGAGGCCGAAGATCAGGTCGACCATCGCCGCCGCGGTGTCGCCGTCGAGGTTGCCGGTCGGCTCGTCGCAGAAGAGGATGCGCGGCCGGTTGATGAAGGCCCGGGCCAGCGCCACGCGCTGCTGCTCGCCGCCGGACAGCTTCACCGGGTAATGGTCCAGCCGCGCGCCGAGCCCCACCCGCTCGAGCAGGGCCCGCGCCGCCGGCTCCTGGCCGGTCTCGCCGCGGAGCTCGAGCGGCACGAGCACGTTCTCGAGCGCGGTCAGCGTCGGGATGAGCTGGAAATTCTGGAAGACGAAGCCGACGCACTCGTTCCGGACCCGCGCCCGGCCGTCCTCGTCCAGGCCGCCGATCTCGCGGCCGTCGAGCGTCACGCGGCCGGCGGTGGGCCGGTCCAGGCCCGCGCACAGGCCGAGCAGCGTGGTCTTGCCGCTGCCGGACGGGCCGACGATGGCGCAGCTCCCGCCGGCCGCGAGGTCGAACGAGACTTCGTGCAGGACGGTCAGGGGCCCGGCCGCCGTGGCATAGGTCTTGGTGAGGCGCTCGACTTTTAGGATGGATTGAACACTCATTGCTTTGGACAATATGGGCCTGAACAAGAGTGAACTTCCGGCAAAGGGCAAAAGCCAATCATGGTGGATGGTCGCATTGTGCCTGTGGCTGGTCCCGGGACTGGGTGCGGCGGAGACCAGGAGCATTGTCTTCTTTGGCGACAGCCTCACCGCCGGCTACGGGCTCGACCCCGGGGAGGCGTTCCCGGCCCTGGTGCAAAAGAAACTCGATGAAACCGGCCGGCCCTGGCGGGCCGTCAACGCCGGCCTGAGCGGCGAGACCACCGCCGGCGGCCTGCGCCGGCTCGACTGGATCCTGCGGCAGCCGGTGGACATCTTTGTGCTCGAGCTGGGCGGCAACGACGGCTTGCGCGGCATTTCCCTGGATTCCTCGCGCGCCAACCTGCAGACCATGATCGACCGCATCCGGGCCAGGTATCCGCACGTAGCCATCGTGCTGGCCGGCATGCAGCTCCCCCCCAACTTCGGTCCGGAGTACACGCACCAGTTCGCCGCCATGTATCCCGATCTCGCCCAGGCCAACCACCTCACACTCATCCCCTTTCTGTTGGAAGGGGTCGGCGGCATCGCCAGCCTGAACCAGGCGGATGGCATCCACCCGACCGCCGAAGGCCACAAGATTGTCGCCGCCAATGTCTGGCGGGTCATCCTGCCCCTGCTATGAACCTCCTGCGCGTGCTGCCATTCCTCCTTGTCGCCGCGGCCGGGTCCGCTCTGGCCCAGACCACCGCCCTGCCCGCCCGTTCGCCTGCCGCCACCTGGCTGGAGGGCATCAGTGTCAGCGCCGCCGTCACGGCCAGCTCCGTGGACAACATCAGCCGCACCTCCTACGCGCCCACGCGCAAGAACGCCACCAGCTACGAGCTCGATGTCGACGCCAGCCGGCACCAGCAGCTGAGCCCAGGCTGGCTGCTCGAACTCGCGGCAGGGGCCGGCTGGCAGCAGGTGCCGGATTACAGCCTGACCGATAACCTCACGGCCGGCCCGCGGGCCGCGCTGCAGTACAAGTTCGGCCTGGGCCCGCTGGCGCCAGTGCTGCAGTTCAACACCGCCTTCACCTACAAGGATGCCCGGCTCGCCGATGACCGGGGCTGGACCACCGAGGGCGGCATCCGCCTGGCTCAGCGACTCGACCCGGCCCTCAAAGTGGCTGTCGGCTGCCAATGGCTGGACCACAACGCCGCGAGCTCCACCTTCGACCTCCAGCAGCGCACGCTGTCGTTCGAGGCCGTCTGGGACATCACGGAGGACTGGCGGCTGAGCGGCTCGGCCAGCCGCCTCACCGGCCGGGTGGTCGCCAACGCCGCCTGGGCCGTCTGGCAGCAGGCCATCACCGGCGGCTACGGCGAGGCTGTCTATGATTATTACACCTCGATCCCGTCCTCGGTCACCAACCTCTACGGCCCCGGCTGGGTTTCCTACAATGTGCAGGCCGACGCCAATCTCTGGTCGCTCACCCTCGCCTACGCGGTCACCGCAAATTCAACGCTCGAACTGCGCTATAACAGCGCCTATGTGATCAATTACGTTGATATCCGCTATCCGACAAAATCGTGGGGTCTGGGCTGGATCCATCGGTTCTAATGGGGCCATGAAACCCCTGACCGCGCTCCTGCTCCTGGCCTGCACGCTGGCCGCCGGGGCCCGCGCCGCCGAACTGACGGTCACCGCCAAAACCGGCAAAGGTGAAGCCGTGCCCGACGCCGTCGTGTCCCTCGTCCCCCTCGATGACATCCAGCCGCTGCCGGCACCCGCAGCCGGCCCTGCCCAGGAGATCGTCCAGCAAAACCAGGAGTTTTCCCCCTTCGTCACCGTGGTGCAGGCCGGCGCGACCGTCCGGTTCCCCAACCGGGACACGGTGCAGCATCACGTCTACTCGCTTTCCAAGGCCAAGAAATTCGAGCTGCCGCTCTACAATCCCGGGGCGGAGGAGTCCTTTGTCTTCGATGTGCCCGGCGTCGTCACACTGGGCTGCAACATCCACGACTGGATGCTCGCCTACCTCGTCGTGGTGCCGACGCCCTGGTTTGCCAAATGCGACGCCGCGGGCGCGGCCCGCGTGACCGCGCCTGCCGGCCGCTACCGCCTGACGGTCTGGCATCCGCGGCTGGCGGCGCCGCTGGCCGAGGAGATCACCCTCGCCCACGGCGCGCCCCTCCGGCGCGAATTCGTCCTCACGCTCAAGCCCGACCGCCGCATCCGGCGCGGACCCGAGGGCAAGAACAGCGGCTACCGTTGATGCCGTGGCCTTCCGCGTCCTCCGCTTCCGCCGTTTCAGCACCCGGCTGCTGCTCCTGCTGGCCGGGTTGATCGCCGTCGTGCAGGTGGCGGTCTACCTGCTCGTGGCCCGCGCCAACGAGCGCAACGCCCGGGAGCACATCGAGGAGAGCCTGCAGATCGGCGCGCGCATCTTCCAACGCACGGTCCGCGACCGCATCGACTACCTCGCCGGCAGCGCCAAGGTGATGAGCGGCGACTACGCCATCAAGCCCCTGCTCATGCAGGACAAGCCCGACAAGGACACGCTGCGCACCGTGCTGCTCAGCTACGTCGACCGGGTGAAGGCCCCGGTCATCACCCTCTTTTCCCCCGATGGCGACGTGCTTGCCCTGACGGACGAGGTGCTGGGAGTGGAAAATGTCGGCCCGTTCTCCTACCTCATCCGCAAGGCCACGGCCGCCGACATGGAGCAGGCCAGCGATTTCGCCTACCTCGGGGGCCGGCTGCACGTGCTGGTCGTCGTGCCGCTTTACGCGCCCTACCCCAACATCGCCGCGTGGTTCGGCCTGGCCTATCCCATTGACGCGGCCTTCGCCCGCTCGATCAAGGACATCACCCGGCTGGAGGTGACCTTCTCCTCGGCCGAGGACGGGGCGCAGCCCCGCGTCCTCGCCACCACGCTCAACGCGGACATGGCCGCGATGGTCGCCCGGTACGGCTCCGCCGCCGCCGGCCCGCTCAACATGCCCCAGACGGTCCGGCTCGGCGGCGAACCGTACGTCAGCCTGTTCCGGCCCTTGACCCTCCTCGGCGACGACCCCGCGCGCATCGCGCTCCAGCGCTCGCTCACGGCCGAGCTGGCGCCGGCCCGCGAGCTGGAGAACGTGGTGCTGCAGATCTCCCTCGCCGCGCTCGCCGCGGCCACGCTCGCCGCACTCTGGATCTCCCGCGGCATCAGCCAGCCGGTGCAGCAGCTGGCCGAACACACCAAGCATGTCGCCGCCGGCGACTACACCCGCCGCCTCCACCTCGACCGCGAGGACGAGCTCGGCCAGCTCGCCACCGCCTTCAACCAGATGTCCGCCGGCCTGGCCGAACGCGACCGCGTGCGCGACCTGCTCGGCAAGGTCGTCTCGCCCGAGATCGCCGCGCAGCTGCTCAAGTCCGACCTGCAGCTCGGCGGCGAGGAGCGCGAGGTCACCATCTTGTTTTCCGACCTCCGCGACTTCACCACCCTGAGCGAGCGCATGACCCCCGCCGGGCTGCTGGCGCTGCTCAACCGCTACCTCGACCGCATGAGCGGCATCGTGGAAAAGCACGGCGGCGTGGTCGACAAGTACATCGGTGACGCGATCATGGCGCTCTTCGGCGCGCCGGTCGCCGCCCCCGACTCCGCCGCGCGCGCCCTCGCGGCGGCGCGCGAGATGAGCGACGCCCTGGCGGACCTGAACGCCGAGCTCGCCGCCGAGGGCGTGGCCCCGCTGATCTTTGGCATCGGGATCAACACCGCCCGCGTCATCGCCGGCAACATGGGCTCGAAGACGCGGCTCAATTACACCGTCATCGGCGACGGCGTGAACCTCGCCTCCCGGCTCGAGGCCCTGACCAAGCACGAGGCCTACCGGACGTCCGTGATCGTCAGCGAAGCCACCGCCCGTGCCGCGGGCGAACACCAGGTCCTGCGCCCGCTGGGCAGCGTCACGGTCAAGGGCAAGTCCGAGCCGGTGAACATCCTGGCCGTCGACATCCAGACCCGGCCCTGGCCGGAGCGCGGAACGCCACCTTCGTAGGGGCGCCGCAAGCCTGCGCCCTGCTCCTCACTGACCATCAGACCCACGCCGACTCCGGCGCCTCCGCCAGCTTCGCCCGCACGTCGGCGGGGATCGGCTGGGCGGCCATGCCCCCCTGGGCGTCGGCCGTCACGCACACGGCGGTGACCTCGCCCTGCGCGGCCAGCTCCCCGCCCTTGCGGAACTGGAACAGATAGGTGACGGAGCGCGTGCCCAGCTTCTTCACGAAGAGTTTCACCTCCACGGTGTCGTTGAAACGCAGCGGGGCGCGGTAGGAGCAGCTGACATTGACCCGCGGCCAGCCGACCACCTGGCCCGGCAGGAAGGAGATGAGCGGCAGCCCGAGCGAGCGGTAGAGGCCGGTCTCGCACGCCTCCATCCACCGGAAAAAATTCGCGAAATGCATGATCCCCGCCATGTCGGTCTCGGCGAACTCCACCTGGCGCGTGATGCTGAACTCGGAAGGCATGGCGCGAGGCTTCCCCAACCGCGGGCCGGAGGCAACGCCGTTTCCGCGCCCGCTTCACACCTTCGCCGTGCCGCCGCCGCCTTCCTTGATCGGGCGGGCGAAGCGGTACTCGATGTCCCAGGGGAAGAAGATCCACTTGCTCTGCTTGAACTCCTTCACGCAGGTGTCGACGATCGGCCGGCCCAGCGGTTTGGCGTAGAGCGTGGCGAAGTGCGCCTTGGGCAGCATCCGCCGGACCACCTGCGCCGTGCGGCCGGTGTCGACGAGATCGTCCACCAGCAGGAAGCCCGCCCCGTCGCCCGCGACCCCCTTCAGCACCTGCGCCTCGCCCTGCAGCTGCTCGGCGCCGCCGGTCCCGGCCGCCCCGTAGCTCGTGACGCACACCGTGTCGATCAGCCGGATCTCCAGCTCGCGCGCCACCAGCGCCGCCGGCACCAGGCCGCCGCGCGTGATGGCGATGATGCCCTGCCATGTCCCGAGCTCGTGCAGCAACTTGGAGAGATAGCGGGCATCGCGGTGCAGCTCGGCCCAGGAAATGACAATCTCGTCGTCGTAGCGGGAGGCAGGGGTGGAGGACATGCCGGATCGCAAGACCGCGCCCGGCCGGCGTCAACCCCCGTTCCCGGCGCCGCAAAATTTTCAACCCGGCGCCTAAGATCCTCCGCCCCGGACCGTCATCTCCGCATGCGCTTCAAACTTCCCCTCCTCCTCGCCGCGCTGGCGGCATCGACCGCCACCGGACTCTCGGCCCACGAAATCATGGGGGTGGGAAGAACCCTCGTGCAGCCGCGCATGGAGGTGGTCTTCGTCCTCGACACCACCGGCTCGATGGGCGGCATGATCGCCGGGGCGAAGCAGAAAATCTGGGCCATCGCCAACAAGCTCAAGTCCGCCCAGCCCACCCCGGAGATCCGCTTCGGCCTCGTCGGCTACCGCGACCGCGGCGACGACTATGTCACCAAGGTCTTCAGGTTGACCGCCAACCTCGACGAGGTCTACACCCACCTGTACGCCTTCGAGGCCAACGGCGGCGGGGACGAACCTGAGTCGGTCAACGAGGCCCTCTTTAAGGCTGTCCGCGACCTGCAGTGGAGCAGCGACCCGTCGGTGCTCCGCGTCATCTTCCTCGTCGGCGACGCCCGGCCGCACATGGATTACCCGGACGATGTCAAGTACCCGGAGTCGTGCCGGCTCGCGAATCAAAAGGGGATCCTGATCAACACGCTCCAATGCGGCCGGCTGGAGGGCACCGAGGCGGTCTGGCGCGACATTGCGGGCCGGACCAACGGCACCTACCTGGCCATCCTGCAGGACGGCGGCACGATCAAGATCGAGACCCCCTACGACCAGGAGATCATCCGGCTCAACCTCGAGCTGGACAGCACCATCATCCTTTTCGGATCCAAGGCCGAGCAGGCCAATGCCGCCGCCAACAAGTCGGTGCTCGCCAGCCTGTCGTCGGAGGCCATGGCCGACCGCTCATCCTATCTCGGGAAAAGCGTGGCCGGCTCGGTCATCAGCGGCCGCGGCGACCTGGTCGTCGACCTGATCAGCGGCCGCCAGAAACTCGAGAGCGTCGATGAAAAGCTGCTCGACCCCGCCCTCCAGGCGCTGCCCGTGCCCGAGCGCAACGCGCTCATCACGGAAAAAGTGAAAACGCGCCGCGCCCTGCAGTCCGAGCTCGCCGCCGTGGTGGCGAAGCGTGACGCCGAGGTGGCGGGCAAGCTCAAGGCGATGAAGGGCAAGGACGGCGTGCTGGAACTGGGCGCGTGCGAGGTCCTCGAGACCCAGGCGAAGCAAAAGGGCTACCGCTTCGAACAGAAGCCCTGAGCGCCGGGACCGGGCGGTGGACACCCCATTGCCGCGGCAACAAAAAGGGAGCATATTCGCAGCGTGTTAGGTGTGAGGGGCCGTCCAGGGGTGGACGGCCCTTCTTGCGTTTGGCTTGTGGCTTGACCGGATGATGACCGTCGGCGAGGCTGCCGTGTCGGCCATGGGCCAACCTCCGCTGCGGGGCCACGCAGGGCGGGGTCGACGATCCACGCGAAAATTCAAACCGGAGCCGCCCATGGGAATGGAAAATATCAAGCACGTCGTCGTCGTGATGATGGAGAACCGCTCGTTGGACAACCTGCTCGGCTGGCTCTACGCCGACACCGGCAACCGCCCGCCGGCCAACCTGCCGCCCCAGGACCCGCCGACCTTCGATGGACTGGTGCCGGACACTTTTTTCAACCAGCTCGACGCGGCGGGTTCGCCCCGGGTCTTTGCGACACGTCCGCCCCGGGCCTGGCCGCCGGCGTGCCCGAACGCCCACCAGGTGCCCACGCCGGACCCCCATGAGGAGTTCGAGTACGTGACGGGGCAGCTCTTCGGCCAGGCCACCCCGGCTTTTGGCGTGCCGCCCGCCATGAGCGGTTTCCTCCAGAACTATGCCACCACGCCGGCCGGCCCGGCCTGTGCGGACCAGATCATGGAAACCTACGGACCCGCGGAGGCCGGCGTGATCAACGCCCTCGCGCGGAACTTCGCCGTCTGCGACCGCTGGTTCGCCTCGGCCCCGACCCAGACCTGGCCGAATCGCGGGTTCGTGCACACCGGCTCGTCGGACGGCCACATCAACAACGAGAACTACGAGCCCTATACAAACCCGACCATCTTCAACGTCCTCTCCGCGCAGGGCCGGAGCTGGGAGGTGTTTCACGACACCACCTACGTCCCCTCCCTGACCCATCTCCAGTTCAGCCAGCTCTGGCTCGAGACGGATCACTTCCACGAATTCCCCGAGTTCAAGCGGCGCTGCGCCGCCCAGGCCACCGCCGGGCCGGGGGAGAAGCTGCCCGCCTACTCCTTCGTGGAGCCCCGGTTCGTGCCGGAGCCCGGCGAATGGTGGCGGCTTTTCTGGCCGTATTACCCCAGCGACTATCATCCGCCGCACAACGTCCTCCGGGGCGAGCGGTTCCTGGCCGACGTCTACCATGCCGTGCGCGCGAGCCCCTATCGCGACGATATCCTGCTCGTCGTCACCTTTGACGAACATGGCGGCTGCTACGATCACGTGCCGCCGCCCTGGGGCTCGGTCGCGCCGGAGCCCGGCCCCGTGGCCGTGAAGAACGGCTTTCCCTTCGACCGCTTCGGGGTCCGCGTGCCGACGATCCTGATCTCCTCCTATCTGAGCCCGGGGACGGTTTTTCGGGAAGAGCCGGGCCAGACCCCGTACGACCATGCGTCGATCCTGGCCACCCTGCGGGACTGGCTGCAGCTGGACGCCGTGCCCGGGGCGTTCCTGCCGAGCCCGCGCATCCAGCACGCACCCACGCTCGACCGGGTGTTGACGCGCCCAGCGGCGGACAAACTCACGGACTGGCCCAGCATCACCGCGCCGTTCCGGCTGCTGTGGCGGGACACCTCCAGCGCGAACCACCTGAGCGGATTGCAACAGGGACTCCTCGCCCACATGAAACGACAGGATACCGGCACCGAGAAGACCCAGGTCCAACATTTCGCAGAAACCTCGGGCACCATGCTCAACTACGACCAGGCGCTCCGCTACCTGAAAACCCGCACCAGGCACCAGTTCGGCTTCAAGCCAACCCAGCCCTGAGGGCCGCCCCCGGCCGGATCAGAGAATCGCCCGCAGCCCCGGCACGCGGCGCGCGAGGTCGGCCAGCGCGTAGCTGGCCGCGAGACCCGTCAGCGTGAGCAGGACCGCCAGCGCGAGGGGAACCTGCGGCAGTGCGCGGTAAGCCATCATCAGCGCGATGAGCACGGGCGGGTGCAGCACATAGACGGCGAACGACCGGTCCGCCAGCCAGCGCAGGACAGGCCCATCGCGATTGAACCGGCGGGCGAACAGCGCCAGCAGGCCGAGCGAGAGTCCCAGGCCTGTCAGCTGTTCCCAGCCGGCCAGCGCCAGCGCCTGCCAGTGCCAGCCCCCGTTCTGCGGATCACCGCCCACCGGGTGCTTAATGAGCGCCACCACCAGCACCAGCAGCAGCACGGGACCGCCCACCAGTGCCAGCCGGCCGGCGCGACGGGCCGTCGCCGAGGCCGAGAGCGG
The DNA here is from genome assembly GCA_964423065.1 of uncultured Oleiharenicola sp. Lineage (GTDB taxonomy): Bacteria > Verrucomicrobiota > Verrucomicrobiia > Opitutales > Opitutaceae > Lacunisphaera. Next base: position 30,591 of record CAYRDN010000029.1, read on the forward strand.
CAGCAGCCAGCCTGACCGGGCCGCCGCCACCCCCGCGGCGAAGGCGGCGACGTATTGCACGAAATACCCGAGTTGGAAGTTGAGCACATTGGTGCCCAGCGGCTGGCAGAGACGCATCGCAAAGGTCCCCACCGCCAGCAGCAGGCCGAAACGCCACAGCTGCGCCGCGCCGGGAACCGCTTCGTTGCCGGCGGTGGCACCCGCCGGCCGCACGCGCCGCCAAACGACCAGCACCACGCAGAAAATAAGCAGGGCAAAGGCGAACCAGAGCGGCCCGCTCGATCCCAGGAAACGCCCGGTCAGGAGGTAACGGACATAAAATTCGGCAAAGGGCGGAAAATCGGCGTGCCAGGGATTCAGGCCGAGCAGGATGAACGGATGGATCACCAGCATGTAGAGCAGTGTGGGCAGACCAAGCCGCACCGCCCGCTCGCGCAGGAAACGGCCGGGACCATGCCGGCCGAGGGCCCCGTGGGCGAAATAGCCCGAAATGAAGAAGAGCAGCCCCATGAAGAACGACTGCAGGTGCGCCTGCCAGAAGATGAAGACCAGCTTCTCCGGCAGCGAGGGCACGCGCTCGGCCATCACATACCAGTCGCCCACATGGCTGTAGGTCACGCATGCGTGCATGCTCACGACGAGCAGGATCACGAGGGTGCGCAGGTGATCGATCCAGGGCAGGCGGGCCGGGGCGGAGGACATGGGGCGGAATTTATGCCCGGCGGCAGCCGGGGCGACAATTTTCGGCCGGCCAAAAGAACCTTCGGCACCACCTGAACTGCCGGGGTCGCCTCAGGGCTCCCGGCTCCCCGTCCGCCGCTCAATCCTCCAGCGCCGCCTCGATCTGGCGGCTCGCGGAGCGGAGGACCTCGAGCCGGGCGTAGCGCTTGTTGTCCGCGGGCACGAGGTGCCAGGGCGCGTTCTCCCGGTCGGTGAGCGCCAGCATGTCGCCAACGGCGATCTCGTAGTCCGCGCGTTTCCGCCGGTTGCGCCAGTCCTCGGCGTTCATCTTGTGCCGCTTGTGGGGGGTGGCCTCGCGCTCGCGGAAGCGCCGCAGCTGCTCCGCGTGCGACACGTGCAGCCAGTACTTCAACACGATGGTGCCATGCTCCGTGAGCTCGTGCTCGAACGCGTTGATCTCCTGGTAGGCGCGCCGCCACTCGTCCCCGCGGCAAAAATGCTCGAGCCGCTCCACGAGTACCCGGCCGTACCAGGAGCGGTCGAAGACCACCATGCGGCCGTTCGGCGGGATGTCCCGCCAGAAGCGCCAGAGGAAATGCGCGTGCTTCTCCTCCACCGTCGGCTTCGCCACCGGGATCACGCGGTAATCCCGCGGGTCGATCGCGCTGGTCAGCCGGCGGATGGCGCCGCCCTTCCCCGCGGCGTCCCAGCCCTCGAAGGCGAACACGATGGCGCGGTCGGCCGCGAGCGCGGCGCGCACCGCGCGGTTGAGGCGGCCGAGCCATTTCTCGCGCAGCGCGTCATAGTCCTTCTCGGACAGGTCCTGGTCCAGGGGCAGCGCCCGCAGGCGCCGCAGGCCGGCGGGACGCAGCGGCCGCACGGCCGCCGGCGCGCCGGCCCGGTTGAGGCGCGCGACCCGCCGCTGCTGCTGCCGGAACCGGGCGAGCAGCAGCTGCCCGACCTGGAGGTCGCGGGCGCGTTCGTCCTCCGCGTCGATGATCGCCCAGCGCGCGCCCGGGCGGTCCGTCTTCGCGCGGATGAGCCGGGCCGTCCGGGCCAGGCGGTCGTAGATCCGGTGGTGATGCCAGTCCTCGTCCGTCACGCGCCAGGCCGTGGCGGGGTCGGCGCGCAGGGTGCGCAGCCGGCGGCCCTGGGCCGCCTTGGAGAGCTGCAGCCAGACCTTGACGATGAGGGTGTCGCCGTCGGCCAGGAGCTTTTCAAAGTCGCGGATACGCCCGGCCTCCTGGACGACATGGCCGAGCGCGCGCTTGCCCCGCGCCTCCTCCCGGAGGGTCTCGGTGTACCAGGAACCCGCGTACAGCCCGATGCGGCCGATGCCGGGCAGGCTGTGCCAGAAGCGCCATTGCGGCGGGTGCGCCCGTTCGCTGTCGGTCGGCGCATGGTAGGAAAAGGTCTCCACCCCGCGCGGGTCGAGCCATTCGGCGAGCGTGTTGAGCAGGTTGCCGCGGCCCGCGCCCTCGGGCCCGGCGAGGATCAGCAGCACCTTGAAGGGCACTTTTTTCAGCGCCACCTGCAGCTGCACCAGCTGCTCGCGGAGGATCCGCGCCCGGTTCAGGTAGGTCCGCTTCGGCAGCCGCTGCTTTGCTTTCGCCATGCGCCCGCAAGGCTGGCGGCCGCACGGGCGATGTCGAGCGGGGATGGGACGGACCGGCCGGAGACCCCTTCCGCCGCGGGGAATGTGACAGCCGTGTTAAATCCCGCCCCGGCGGGCGTTCCCGGGCCCCGGGCGGCTTGCGGCGCCCGGGGGTGCCGGCTTCCATCCCGGCGCCATCCTGCCCTTTTCATGACCAAGCACACCGACAACAAGCTCATCCAGCGCGTCCACCGGGAACTGATCGACGACTACGACGAGGAACTCGAGATGGAGCGCGAGGACTGGGAGCACGTCGATGCCCGCGGCCCCGCGCGGCCCGTCGAGACCGACACCACCCGCGAGGCCCGCAACCGCTATTTCAAGGAGCTGTTCCGGCTGCAGGGCGAACTGGTGAAGATGCACGACTGGATCGTCGGCACCGGCCACCGGATGGTGATCGTCTTCGAGGGCCGCGACGCCGCCGGCAAGGGCGGCGTCATCAAGCGCATCACCCAGCGGCTGAACCCGCGCGTGGCCCGCGTGGCGGCGCTGCCCGCGCCCTCCAGCCGGGAGAAGACGCAGTGGTATTTCCAGCGCTATGTCGCGCACCTGCCGGCCGCCGGCGAGATGGTGCTCTTCGACCGCAGCTGGTACAACCGCGCCGGCGTGGAGCGCGTGATGGGCTTCTGCTCCGACGCGGAGTACGAGGAATTCTTCCGCTCCGTGCCCGAGTTCGAGAAGATGCTCGTGCGCTCCGGCATCCAGGTGATCAAGTACTGGTTCTCCATCCCCGACGAGGAGCAGGAATTCCGGTTCCGCTGCCGGATCAACGATCCCCTCAAGCAATGGAAGCTCAGCCCGATGGACCTCGAGTCGCGCAAGCGCTGGGAACTCTACACGAAGGCCAAGGAGGTGATGTTCGAGCGCACGCACATCCCCGAGGCCCGCTGGTGGGTGGTGCAGGGCGCGGACAAGAAGAAGGCCCGGCTCAACTGCATCCACCACCTGCTCTCGCAGGTGAAATACCAGGAGGTGGCGCACACGCCCATCAAGCTCCCGCCGCGCGTCCACCACCCGGACTACCGGCGCGAGCCGATCCGGCCGGAGATGATCGTGCCGGAGCTCTACTGAACCGCCGGGTCGGCCGGCGGCAGGTCCGGCGGCGGTGCGACCACCGGCGGAACGGGCGCGGCCACCGTGGCCGGGCGCGGACGTTTTGCGGCCGGTCTCGGGGCGGCGGCCTTGCGCCGGGCCGGCTTGACGGTCAGCGCCGCGAGCTCGGCCTTGAGGGACTTGACGGCCTTGCGGAGTTTCTTCGCCGCGCGCTTGGCGTGCTTGAACTTTTCCCGGGCGACCTTGAAGCCGGCCTTGGCCAGCTTGGACGCCTTCTTGGCGTGGTCGGCGTGTTTCTGGGCCGCGGCGATGCGGGTGAGAAGCTTCTTCTTGGCCGCGGCGACGGGGGCGGGGATTTTGGTGGTCATGGGCAGAGGCGGGGTTTCCGGTGCAAGCCTCAGGGTTATCCCGCGGGGGCGCCGACGGCAATGTTCCGAATGTTACGTTTTTCGACGGGGCGCGGAGGGTTCAGGAGCCGGCATCGAAGCCCGCGGGCCGCTGCGGTGCAGACATCCGGCGATTTTGTGCTAGTGTCCGGCCAAAGGACAACCCCATGGCCAAACTCACCGACGCCGAAACCGCCCGGCTGCACCCCGAAACGCTCGCGCTCAGCTACGGCTTCGACCCGTGGCTGAGCGAGGGCGCCGTGAAGCCACCCGTCTTCCTCACCTCCACGTTCGCCTTCAGGCGCGCCGCCGACGGCAAGCAGTTCTTCGCCTGGGCGCACGGCGAGGGCGCGCCGCGGGCCAAGCACGACATGGGCCTCATCTACTCGCGCCTCAACAACCCCAACCTCGAGATCTTCGAGGACCGGGTGGCGCTGTGGGAGGGCATGAAGGACGCGTACAGCTTCTCCAGCGGCATGGCGGCGATTGCCACCACCCTGCTCGCGACCCACGGCCCGGGCGACGAGATGATCGTCTGCGCGCCCGTCTACGGTGGCACCGACTCGCTGATCCACCAGTTCCTCGCCCGCTTCGGCATCACGGCCCATTTCGTGCCGGCCGGCATCGACGCCCCGGACCTGGCCGCGAAATTCATCACCCCGCGCACCCGTTCGATCTTCATCGAGAGCCCGGCAAATCCCAACAACCGGCTGACCGACATCGGCCGGATGAAGGCCCTGGCGCTGCGCCACGCCCCCGCACCCGCGGGGCGGGACACCGGCCGCATCCTCGTGATCGTGGACAACACCATGGCGGGCCCGGTCCACGCCCAGCCGGCCCGGGTGGGCGCCGACCTCGTGCTGTATTCCGCCACGAAGTTCCTCGGCGGCCACTCGGACGTGGTCGGCGGCGTGGCCCTGGCCAACGACCCCGACCTGCTCACGGCCCTGGCGCAGCACCGCGCCATGCTCGGCGGCATGCCCAACCCCTACACCGCCTGGCTGCTCACCCGCTCGCTCGAGACCCTCAAGATCCGCGCCGAGGAGCAGCAGCGCAACGCCGGGCTGGTGGCCGCGTTTCTCACCCGGCAGCCCAAGGTGCGGAAGGTCTGCTACCTGGGCCTCCTCACCCCCGCCGACCCGGAATATGCCATCTACCGGAAGCAGCATACGGGGCCGGGCTCGCTGATTTCATTCTATCTCCACGGCGGCGAAACGGAGGCCTTCACCTTCCTCGATCACCTGAAGATTGTCCGCCTGGCCGTGTCGCTGGGCTCCACCGAATCGCTCGCCCAGCATCCCGCCACCATGACGCACTCGGGCCTGGCGCCGGCCGACAAGCGGCTCGGCGAGATCACCGACGACCTGGTGCGCCTCTCCATCGGCGTCGAGCATCCCGACGATCTCATCTGGGACCTGGAGCAGGCGCTCGCCCAGGTGTGACCGGACCGTCCCCGGCCGGCGTGAAACCCGCGTTCAAGCTCCCCTCCCCCGAGACCGGCACGGAATACTGGATCTTCGCCGAGGCACCCGCCGCGCCCGGACCCTGGCCGGCGGTGGCCTTCATGGACGGCGACGACCTGTTCGCCCCGGCGGTGGCGGCGTATCACTCGCTGCCGGCCGGGAAAATCCCGCCCCTGCTGCTCGTGGGCGTCGGCTACGGCGGGAGCTTCGGGCGGCCGGTCAACCGCCGCGGCCGCGATTACACGCCCGCCCGGCACGCCGATGAACCGGCGAGCGGCGGCGCGGACGACTTCCTGCGTTTCCTCACCGCCACGCTCTGGCCCGGGCTGGCGAGGCGCTATCCCGTCGACCCCACCCGCCGCGGGATCGCCGGGCACTCGCTCGGCTCGCTGCTGGTGCTGCACGCGCTCTTCCAGCCGCAGCCGTTTTTCACGCACTTCCTCGCCAGTGCGCCGTCGATCTGGTGGGCGGAGCGCGCACTCCTGCAGCAGGCGGCCGCGCTCCGAACCGCCCAGGCGGCGCTGCCGGGAAAACTTTTTCTGGGCGTCGGCGAGGATGACTCGGACTCGATGACGGGGGACCTGGCCCAGCTGGAGCGCCAGCTGGCGGCCCGGCCGTTCGCCAGGCTCGAGATCATCTCCCGCCGCTTCCCCCGGAAGAACCATTTCAATGTCCTGCCCATGGCCTTTGTCACAGGGCTCGGTGTGCTCTTCGGGCCGCCCTGAGAATCCTCTCGCCGGGACCAGGCGGGCTTGCAAAGGTCGGTTCCAGAACGGCCCGCTCCGTGCTCTCCGCTCCACGCTCCCTGCTCCCTCATGGCCGCCTTCGAACACGCGCTGATCCTGCTCCTGCTGATCGCCAGCCTGAGCGTCGCCGGCCGCTGGCTGCCGTGGCCGCAGCTGATCACCTACCTGCTCGGCGGCGTGGGCGCGGCGCTGCTGCCGGTGTTTCCGCGGATCACCCTCGATCCCGGGTTTTTCTTCGTCTGCTTCCTCCCCCCACTGCTGTTCTCGGACGGCTGGCTGATGCCGCTGCGCGAATTCGTCCGCGCCCGGCGCGCCATCCTCACCCTGGCCATCGGCCTGGTGATCTTCACGACGATGGCGGTCGGGCTCGTGGCGTGGTGGCTCGTGCCGGGCCTGCCGCTCGCGATGGCCTTCGCGCTCGGCGCCATCGTCTCCCCCACCGACGCCGTGGCGGTCAATGCCATCACGGAGCGTCTCCGCGTGCCCGCCCGGCTGGTCACGGTGCTCAACGGCGAGAGCCTGATGAACGACGCCACCGGGCTCGTCGCGTTCAGGTTCGCCCTCGCGGCGGCCGTCGCCGGCAGCTTTTCCCTGAGCCGCAGCGCCGTCGATTTCACCTTTCTGGCCGGCGGCGGCTTCATCACCGGCCTCGCGGTCGGCTACGGCATCGGCAAGCTGCGCGACCTGCTCCTGCACGTGCACGGCTCGGATCCGTTGATCGAGATCACGCTGTCGCTGATCACGCCGTATGCCGCTTTTTTCGTGGCCGAGCTGATCGGGGCCTCGACCATCCTCGCCGTCGTCGCCGCCGGCCTCTATTCCGGCTGGCGCGACCCCGTGCGCATGGACGTGGAGACGCGCCAGAGCACCTTCGCCGTCTGGAGGCTGCTCATCTTCTGGCTCAATGGTATCGCCTTCGTGCTGCTCGGGCTGCAGTTTCCCCATCTGCTGGCGGCGGTGAGCGACCATTACACCGTGAGCCGGTTGCTCGGTTTCACCGCGGTGATCTCCGCCGCCGCCATCCTCGCCCGGCTGACCTGGGTGTTTGCAGGGATCTACCTGCCGGCGCTGTCCATCGGTGTCTGCACCAAGCCCGCCCGGCCGGCCTCGGCCCTGGTGATCGGCTGGGCCGGGATGCGCGGCACGGTCACGCTGGCCGGCGCGCTCTCGATCCCGCTCCTGCTGCCCGATGGCGCGCCCTTCCCCGGCCGCGACATTGTCATCTTCCTGGCCTTCGGGGTCATCGCCGTGACGCTCCTCCTGCAGGGCACGACGCTGGAGCGCCTCATCCAGCGCCTGGGCCTGCGCGAGGACAGCTCGCGCGCGCAGGAGGAACGCCTGGCCCGGACCACCGCGATCAAGGCCGGCCTGAAGGCCCTGCGTGCGCTCGGGGCCGAGGCCGATGCGCCCGACCACAGCGCCGCCCTGGGCCAGGTGGTCGCCGAATACGAGCACCGGCTGGCCGCATTGGAGGCCGAGGGCGAGACCCGCCGGAGTGCCCGCCGCCGCCGGAGGGCCGGCCACCACTTTCGGTCCGCGGCGCTGCAGGCGGAACGAGCCGCCGTGGATGATCTGTGGCGCTCCGGGAAAATCGCCGACGAGGTGCACCGTCCGCTGCAGCAATTGCTTGATCACGAGGAGTCCCTGCTCCGCGACACCCCGCCCCCGCCCGAGGAGTGAACCGTTTCGCCGGCCCGGCGGCGGCCGGGAACGGGCGAGCTCCCCGGCCAAATGCGGTTCAGAATCGCCCGGAGCGGCCGATTGTTACAGGCATGAACATGCCGGTCAGGCGACTGCCCGGTATGTTTGCGTCCACGGCCATGGCCAACATTCTCCTCCTTGACCCCAATGAAATGGCGCGCCGAGCGATGCAAGGCATCCTGGCGCGGGGCAACCACCGTTTGGCGACCGTGGACACGGTGCAGGAGGCCTGGGAGTTCATCCGCCGCAATGTGCGCGTGGACCTGGTGATCGTCGAGCTGGGCCTGAAGGAAGGGAGCGGGCTGCCCCTGATCGAACGGCTGAAAAGCGACTGTCTCCTCAAGGTGCTGCCGGTGGCGGTGTATACCGCGCGCGGCGATCGCGATGCCGTGAAACGCGGCCTCGAGCTGCGGGTGCAGAATTTCCTGATCAAGCCCTACCACGATGACGTCATCTTTGCCGAGATCGCGAAGGCCGTGTCGAACCCTTGGGGCAACCGGCATTTCGAGGAGGAAAAATCCTTCTGCCAGACGATGGGCTATGAGCCGGCGATGCGGCAAAAGATGCTCGAGGACCTGCGCACGGCCCTGGAGCAGGCGCGGGTCCCGCTGCTGAAATGGGCGGAGCTCAAGGCCGCGCGGCCCGCCGATGATCCGCTGGCGCCCCTGGTGGCCCTGGCGGAGGCCGCCGGCGCCAGGGGCGTCGTGGACTGCCTGAAAATACTCGACGACACCGCCCGGGCCGACAACTGGACGGCGTTTGACCAAGGCCTGGACACGCTGGATTTCGCCGTCCGGCTGGTCTTCCAGCAGCTCAATCCCATGCTGGTCCCCGTGGATTTCCTGACCGTGCAGGAGCAGCGCAGTGAAAACGAGACCCGCGACCGCGCGGTCTGGTTCAACGCCCCGGCCGAGAACCGCTGCCCGGTCGCCAGCTGGCCGCAGCTCCAGGGGGAGCTCGACGCCCTGGCCGGCTGCCCGATCATCGATTCCGCCGCCGCGTCGTTCCAGATGGCGGCCAACGGCCATCCCTCCTGCCTCAACCCGCTGATGGACCTCGTCGACCGGGATCCGGGTCTCGCCGCGCAGATGCTCATCGCCGCCAACCGGGCCCGGCATCACTCGGAGAACGATCCATCGGCCATCGAGGATCCGCGCCTGGCGGTGGGCCTGCTGGGCGAGCTGCGGCTGGCCGCCCAGGCCCGCGGGCTGGTGACGGCCGCGGAGCGGATGATGTCCCTGCCGCCCGCGTTCAACTGGCAGCAATTCTGGATGTTCCAGATCGGCACCGCGCGGATGGCGCGCTATGCGTGCCAGGCGCTCGAGCTGCCCGACCTGGCCGCGCCCGCCTACACCGCGGGTTTGCTGCACGACCTGGGCAAGCTGCTGCTACTGCGCCTGCATCCCTACGCCCTGCAGGCCACCCTTGAGCATGCCCGGCTGAACAGCGTGCCCCTCAGTGATGCGGAACGACTCTACCTCGGCTGCACGACCCACGAGATCGCGGTCCATTTCGCGGAAAAGCAGGCCCTGCCCGGCCGCTTCGTCAATGTGATGCGCTGGATCCATGCGCCCTCGGCAGCGACCGCGGACCAGGAGCTGGTCGCCGTCGTGTCACTCGCCCGTGATTTGTGCCGGCACAACCAGGTGGGGGCGTCCGGGGACAAACCGGTCGACGAGGCCTTGCCACTCGCGGACACCGAAGAATGGGGCGTGCTGCGGCAAAGCGTGTTCCCCAGCTTCAACCTGCGGAATTTCGAGCTGCAGGTGCACTCCGAGTGCCGCGAGCTGAAGCTCGAGCTGCACGGCCGGCTGTCCAGCTACGCCGTGGCCTGAACCGGGCTGCGCCGCGGGAGCCGCGCCGCGTCACGGCTGCCGGGCAAAGGCCAGGCCGTCCGCCATCGGGCCGACTTCGATCAGCTGCGCGACATGCAGGCCCTTGATCTCAATGACGGCGACCTTGCCGCTGGCATCGCAGGAGACATAGGCCCGGGTGCCGTCCGGATCGACGATGACCTCCTGCGGTGACTTGGGCACGGACACGGTGCGCACCACCTTGAGGGTGGCCAGGTCGACCAGGCCGACCTTGTTGATCGTGGGCAGCGTCACCAGCAGCCAGCGGCCGTCCGGGGTCGGGGCGGTGCCATAGGCCAGGCCCGGCAGGGGGATGGAGGCCTGGACCGTGTTGGTCGCCGTGGCGATGACCACGAGGCGGAGGGCGGTCTGGTCGGCGGTGAACACCCGGCGATCGTCCATCGAGACGGCGATGCGCTGGACCATGGGGGCGATGGGAATCGTCGCGAGCAATTTTCTCTCCGCCAGATCCAGCACCGAGACGGTGCCCGGGCCGACATTGGCGGTGTAGCCGCGCCGGCCGTCATGCGAGATGGCCAGCATGTGCGACTGCGGCTGGCCGGTGGGGATCGAGCCCACGATATTGAGCGTCGTGGGGTCGATCACGGCCACGGCATTGTTCAATTCCGTGGTGACGTAAAGCAGGCCGTCCTTGGGCCCGAACACGGCGCAGTGCGGCCGCACGCCCCGGCCGAAATCAATCGTGGCCGCGATCGTGCATTGCAGGAGATCGATCACGCGGATCACCTGCCCGTCCGTGCCGGGATGCCCGACGCCCGCATCGCCGTAAATCGGCACGAACGCCCGCCGCCCGTCCGGGGACGCCGCCACCTCGTGGCCGGTCTTGCCGCCCTCCTGCACGGTGGCCAGTTGCCGCCCGACCACGACATCGACCAGGGAAAGGGTCTGGTCGCCCTTGTTGGCCACCAGCAGGAAGCCCGGGGTGGCCGCGCGGGAGATGACGGCGAGCAGCGATACCGCCAATCCGGCGGACAGGCCCAGGCGGATCATCGCCCGCCGGCGCGAGTGATCCTGGCAATGACATGGGGGGGCCGAATGCATGGAGGCGATCGGCGACAGCCGACCGGCCGGACTATGGCAAGCCGCGCCGCGGAAAGTCAATTACCCACGGTCACGCGGGCACCCCGGGAAAGCTTGGAATTTGACGCTCAGGAAAAAACCCCCAGTCTCAAGCCATGCCCCGGATTCCGCGCGTCTGGCCGTTACTGCTTACCCTCATGTTGGCTGCCGCCACCGCCTGGGCGGCCGACGCGCCCCGGCCCTGGCCGGCCGACGCGTTCCTGCCGGTGACCGAGCAGCGCATTGCGCTGCTGCCGTTCGACGTGCAGCCCGCGTGGCAGGCTTATTGGGAAAAAACGGTCGCCCGGACCAAGACCCTGCCGGTGCGCGACGTGGGCGAACATACGCCCAACAAGCCCATGAAGGGCGGCCCCCTGGGTTCGTCATACAGCGAAGGACTCCGGCTCGATGCGCCGGCCGCGTGGTATGCCACCGAGGAGGCGCGGCTGATCGCCGATCGGGTCGTCAGCTGGCAGACCAGCATGGGGGGCTGGACCAAGAGCGGCAAATATTCCCGCAACCGGCAGCCGGCGGATGATCACCGTGATGCGTGGAGTGCCGGCACCTACGACAATGATGCCACGATTTTCGAGCTGCGCTACCTGGTCCTGGTCAATGCCGCCGCGGCCGAATCCGACGGCCCGCGGGCCCGGGCGTGGCGGGAGAGTTTTCTCCGCGGGCTCGAATATATCTTCGACTCCCAGTATCCCAACGGCGGCTTTCCGCAGGTCTACCCGCTCATCGGCTGGTATCATGACGCCATCACGTACAATGATGACGCGTTCATCCATATCGTGGAACTGCTGCGGGACATCGGCGGATGCGGAAGCGAATTCGCCTTTGTCCCCGCCGACCAGGCCGCGCGGGCCCGGCACGCGGTCGAGCTCGGTCTCCACTGCCTGCTCGCCAGCCAGCTGAAGTCGCCCGACGGCCGGCTGAGCGTCTGGGGCCAGCAGCACGACGCCCTCACGCTGCAGCCCTGTGCGGCGCGCAATTTTGAACCCGTGGCGGAATGCTCGCTTGAGAGCGTCGAGCTCGTGAAGTTTCTCATGAGTCTGCCCCACCCTTCGCCGGAAGTGATCGCGGCCATCGAAGGCGCGATGGGCTGGTTTGAGCGCACGACCCTGCACAACTTCCGTTGGGACCGGAATGACCCTGCCGGCACCGGGCTCCTGCCGCAGGCGGGCGCACCGGATCTGTGGTCGAGGTTTTATGAGATCGGCACCGGCAAGCCCATCTTCAGCGAGCGCGACCGCATGATCCACTACGATGTCAGTGAAATGTCATTCGAGCGCCGCAAGGGCTACAATTGGTTCAACACGGAACCGGGGACCCTATTCCCGCTGTATGCCCGGTGGAAGAGCACCGTATTGGGTGGTAAAAACTAGCCGGCCGGCCGGCGCCGGCCGGCCGACCAGCTTTTTTGCCGTCAGTTGTCCGCGGCCGTGCCGATAGGCAACTGATGAGGATATCCCTGCTGCTGGCTCTGCTTGCCCTGCTGGCTGGCTTGAGCGGCTGTACGGACTCGAATTCCCGGCCGCCTTCCGTCCAACTCCGCTCCGATACCGTGATTGAGCGGCGGGCGACGCTGTCCATTTTGCGGCGGATGTGGGAAGACCGGCCCCTGGCGATCAGCGATGACCACTCCTGGTATGAGCGCCGGTTGCTGGACCGCAGCGCTTATTTTGGCCGCAAGATCCGGAACACCGAGACCTATCATGATGCTTGCGGTTTCTGGATGAGTTGTGTGCGCGAGCACGTCGAGCGTTACGACGATGATTATTACAAGCACCGTTGACGCCCGGAAGGGTCGGACGATGCAGGGATAAAAGAAGAAGGCCCGGACGCTGCTTTCGCAACATCCGGGCCATAAACCTGGCAACGACCTACTCTCGCGGGACCTAACGTCCTACTACCATTGGCTACGCGGGGCTTAACGGCCGTGTTCGGGATGGGAACGGGTGGAACCCCCGGTATATGGTCACCAGGAAACCTGTACTCCTTGCGGAGAAATTGAATAAAGCCCAGACAAACGAAGTGCCGATGTAAGGAGGTGAAATAAACGCCTAGAACTGGTATCTGCATAAACCGGCAAGGTCATTAGTAGCAGTAAGCTGAACGTATTACTACGCTTGCACTTCTGCCCTATCAACCGGGTGGTCTACCCGGACCTTGCACCGTCTTGCGACGGATTGTGATCTTATCTTGGGAGGAGCTTGGCGCTTAGATGCTTTCAGCGCTTATCTCTTCCGCACATAGCTACCCGG
>CAYRDN010000030.1:0-41273 GCA_964423065.1 uncultured Oleiharenicola sp.
GATTTCGAGCTGTCTTGATCAAATGCCCCGGAGCTTGCTCCGGGGATCTTTACTCCGGAAAAATTCAGTTGCCCGCTAATCATGCGGATAAACGCGAATAGAATTCCCGGAAATCCCAGTCCACTCGGTGGTGGGTTTGACCAAGCAATCCCGCTTTCTCCTGATTCTCCTCTGCAATCCGTGTGAATTCGCGTCATTCGCGGGAAATCATCTGCATGGATCCGTTAATATGCTGTAGCCGCGGCCATGGTGACCGACTGCAGGAGCAGCTTTACGCTGCGATTCTCCGGTAAAAACCTGGAGACACGGCGACCTCGCCGGGTAATCGCGCGGACCGCAGCGGGGTCGCGGCGGCTCCAGGATCCAACCCCGACCCCATATCGGCCGGCATCATCCCCGGTCGACTCCATTCCGACAAGGAGTTGCGGTCTGACGGTAAGATTTCATGGCGCGAGGCGTGGCGGGAAATTCTTTGCGCCCCGGCCGCCGCGGGTCCAGCCTCGGCACCGACCTATGCAATTACCCCGTTGTCTGGTGACCGGCCTGTTTGTATTCACCCTGACGGCCGGCTCGGCCGTCGAGCGTCTGCCCATCGAGGATTTCGCCCGCGAGCCCTCGACCGGCCGGGCCCTGCTGTCACCCGACGGCAAGAAACTCGCCTTCGTGCGCGAATACTCCGGCCGCAGCTCATTGCACATCGCCGACCTCGACACGAATAAGCTCTCCCGGCTGGACCTGGGCGAGGCCCTCCTGCTGAACGACGCGCCGAAGGGTGTCGGCGATTTCACCTGGATCGGGGACAACCGGCTCCTGATCAACACCACGGTGTGGGACGCCTGGTACGGCGTGCTGGCGGTGGACTGGGACGGCGGCGCCGCCATGCCGATCAGCGGCTACGAGGACAACAAGATCAACCTCCACGGCGACAAGTCGACGTACCACGAGGTCATCCACCATTTCAACGACAGCGACCACACCGTCCTGATGCTGGACCGGCACGAGGGCGGCGTGGGCCGCGTGAACCGGCCGGACATCCTCAAGGTCGACACCATGAACGGCGTGGCGGTGGTGAAGGAGAAGAATCCCGGGGAGGTGGCGCATTGGATGACGGATTTCAACGGGGCGGTGCGGCTGGGGATCCTGTCGCACGGCGCCCAGTCCGGCGTGATCTACCGGGAGAGCGCCGATGCGGCGTGGAAAACGATATTGCCCCTGAAAAACCGGGGCGGCCAGCTGCGCGCGGTGGGTTTCGACGCCGCCCAAGGCCGTCCGCTGGTCAGCGGCCTGACCGCGGAAAAACGCTGGACCGTGTTCCCGCTGGATCCCGCCACGGGCGAGATCGGCGCCCCGCTGCTGTCCGACCCGGAATACGACATCCTGCCAAACCGGCCGGGAGGTGTCGTCGACAACATCGCAATGGCGGGCACGATCTTTTCCATCAAGAAGCAGGCGCTGGTCGGCATCCGCTATTACACCGAGTCCAACCGGGTCAAATGGTTCGACAAGGACTACGCCACCTACCAGGCGGCGCTGGACCACGGCCTGCCCAACACGGTGAACCTGTTCGTCAACGCCTCGGACGACGGGCAGCGGCTGCTGTGGTATTGCTTCTCGGACCAGGATCCCGGGATCTACATGCTGCTCGACCTGCAGAAGCACTCCCTCAAGTCGCTCGCGCCGCGCATGAGCTGGATCAAGCCCGCGCAGATGGCCCCGATGCTCAGCGTGAAATACGCCGCGCGCGACGGCCTGGTGATCCACGGCTACCTGACGGTGCCGGTCGGGCACCCGCCCAAGGGGCTGCCGCTGGTCGTGTACGTGCACGGCGGTCCGTGGGTGCGTGACATCTGGGGTTTTGATCCCCTGGTGCAACTGCTGGCCAACCGCGGCTATGCGGTGCTCCAGATGAATTACCGGGGCTCGACCGGCTACGGGGAGGACCTCTACCTCGAGGCGAAGAAGGAGATCGGCGGGAAGATCCAGGATGACATCGAGGACGCCACCCGCTGGGCCATCGCCGCGGGCGTGGCCGATCCCCGGCACATCGCCATCATGGGCGCGAGCTACGGCGGCTATTCGACGCTTTTCGGCCTCGGGCGCAACCCCGACCTTTACCGGTGTGGCATCTCGATGGCCGGCGTGACCGACTGGCCGGCCATCTACGAGAACAGCGACGCCGCGCAGGACAAGGCGGCCCGGCGCTACTGGCGCGAGCAGATCGGCGACCCGGAAAAGGACCTGTCCCGGCTGCAGGCGGTGTCGCCGGTGAACTTCGCCGAAAAGATCACGGCACCGGTGCTGATCATCCAGGGCAAGGAGGACCAGCGGGTGCCACCGGACCAGGCCAAGCGGATGATCGCGGCCCTGACCAAGGCCGGCCACAAGCCCGAGACCCTTTTCCTCTCCAACCTCGGTCACAGCTTCGGCAACCAGCAGCAGCGGACGGAAATCTACAAGGCCATGGTGGCCTTTTTGGAGACGAACCTCGGGCCGGGCGTGCAGTAGGGCGGGGGGGCCACAACCCACCCTGGCGCTTCAGCCTTCGCCAAGCCTACGGCCGACAGGTCGCGCCACCCCTCTCCAGAGGGGAGTCAGAATATTGGTGCCGTAGCTCCGCTCTGGAGACGGGTGCCCGCAGGGCGGGGTGTGGCGGAGGCGGGATTTGTCTTAGGCCGCTTCCGCCGGCCTCAGCTTGGGCATGCCGTTGTCCACCGACAGCGGCCCGGTGCCGGCGACGGCGAAGATCACCAGCAGGAAGAACACGAGGGCGGAGAGCTCGAGCGACTGGCCGGAGGTCATGAGCCCCTCGTGCCGGTGGACGAACAGCGCCCCCGCCAGGATCGGGATCTGCACCCAGGCGGCGATGCGGGTGAGCAGGCCGACGGTGAGCATCAGGCCGCCGACGAGGTGGGCCAGGGCGATGTAGTGCAGCAGGCCGACGGTGACGAGCCAGGGATATTCCAACCGCTGGAGCAGGGCGGTGATGAACTCCGCCCGCGTGTTGGTGATGATGAACAGGCCGCGGATGAACAGGCCGAGACCGAGATAGATCCGCACGCAGTCGAGCCAGACCTTGGGGTGGGCTTCCGCCCAGCCGATGAATTGACGCATTCTTTCCATGGGGCACCTCGTGGTTGGTTGGAGAAGCCCGGCGGGCATCATGTCCGCCGGGGCGAGGGAGGATAGCGGGGGAAGGCCGCCGCGGTCAACGGCGGGATTGCGGAGTCGGGCAGGGCACAGCCTTGTCCGACCCTTCAACCCTGATGCGGTGCACGAAGGCGTGTTTGCAAAAGCCAACACACCCCGTCGCGGCGCGCCACCCCTCTCGAGAGGGGACCCAAACCCGGCCAGCAAAAAAATCCCCTCTGGAGAGGGGTGCCCGGCAGGGCGGGGTGTGTTGGGCCATTCACGTTTTCCCAAGGATCTCCCGCAATGGCATTTTGCAAACACGACCTAATGTTGTGTCCCAGAGATAACTATCGAAAGTCGCTCGATCTTGCTGAAGATGGAATCGGCGGTGGCGATCCACTGGAAGGGACCGGCGTGGCGGTTGTGATTTTTGACGTAGGCGTCGATCCGCTGGACGAGTTCCTTGACGTTGCGAAAGGAGCCGCGGCGAATGGAGCGCTGGGTAATGAGACCGAACCAGCGTTCCACCTGATTGAGCCACGAGGAATAAGTCGGGGTGTAGTGGACGTGGTAACGCGGCCGGGCGGCGAGCCAGGCTCGAACCTTGGGGTGCTTGTGGGTGGCGTAGTTATCGATGATGAGATGCAGGTCGAGCGCAGCCGGAACGCTTTCATCAAGGTGCCGGAGGAAGGCGAGGAACTCCTGATGGCGGTGCCGGGCCTTGCATTGGGTGATGACTTTGCCGCTTTGCACGTCGAGGGCGGCAAACAGCGTGGTCGTGCCGTGGCGCACGTAGTCATGCGTGACACCTTCGAGGTAACCCAGGCCCATCGGCAAGACCGGTTGAGTGCGTTCCAAGGCTTGAATCTGGCTCTTTTCATCGACGCAGAGGACCAGCGCCTTGTCCGGCGGGTTGAGGTAGAGCCCTACGATATCGCGTACTTTATCCACGAAGAACGGATCGTTCGAGAGCTTGAAGGATTTGCTCCGATGCGGCTGTAATCCGAACAACTGGAAAAACCGATGGACGCTGCTCTTGGGGACGCCCGTCTCTGTCGCGACGTGCCGGACCGTCCAGTGAGTCGCGTGCTTGGGCCGCGATTGCAGCACCTTGTTGAGTAGGCCAGCAACACGTTCATCGTCATGGGTCCGCGGCCGGCCCGGCCGTTGCTCGCCGTAGAGTCCGGCTTGTCCGTGAGCTTGATACCGCCTGCGCCAGTGCGCCACCGTCGGAACGGAGACGCCGAAGCGCCGGGCGATGGCCGAGTTGGACTCGCCGTCGGCCGAGAGCAGGATCATCTGGGTGCGTCGCACCACCCCGTGCGGCATCGAACGCGACTGGGCGATCTGCTGGAGTGCCTCGCGTTCGGTCGCGCTCAACGTGGTCTCAAACTTCTTGGGTCGTCCGGTGATCATGCTCGCAAGACGCCTCATTACTTATGTAGGTTACTTACGGGACACCACACTAAGGAGTGTCTGCAAAATGCCGATTTGGCCGAGCAAGCCGCGGTAGGCAGCCCGCATGGGGAACTGCGGCGGGGTCGCCGCAGCTCCAGTCCTTTGGCTGCGTCCATCCATTCCGAAGATGTACCAAGGGCGCGAAGCCTGCCCCTCCCAAAATAAAACAGGACGGCGGGACCGTGAGGGACCGGCCCTACGTCAGGGACCGGGCGAGGAACGCGGCCTGCTGCGCCGCCAGTTCCGCCAGGCCCTGCCTGGCCAGGCCGAGGAGCTGATCCAGCTGCTCATGGGAGAAGGTGGCTTCCTCGCCGCTGCTCTGCACCTCGACGAACTGGCCGCGGCCGGTCATGACGACGTTGGCGTCGACCTCGGCGTCCCTGTCCTCGAGGTAGTTCAGGTCGAGCAGCACCCCGCCCTGGTAGAGGCCGACGCTGACGGCCGCGACGGAGTCGGTCAGCGGATTCTCGGCGATCTTTTTCGCGTCGAGGAGCCGCTGGATGGCGAGGCGGGCGGCGAGGTAGGCGCCGGTGATGGCGGCGGTGCGCGTGCCGCCGTCGGCCTGGAGGACGTCGCAGTCGATCCAGAGCGTGTGCTCGCCGAGCTTCGCCAGGTCGAGCACGGCGCGGAGCGAGCGGCCGATGAGGCGCTGGATCTCGACGGTGCGGCCGTCGATCCGGCCCTTGGTGATGTCGCGCGGTTTCCGCTCGAGCGTGCTGTAGGGCAGCATCGAGTACTCGGCGGTGAGCCAGCCGCCCTTGACGCCCTGCTGCTTCATCCAGGAGGGGACCTTGGCCTCGATGGTGGCGGCGCAGATGACGCGGGTGGCGCCAAAGCCGATCAGGACAGAGCCGGAGGCGTAGGGTGCGATGTTTGCTTCGAGGGTGAGCGGGCGGAGCTGGTCGGCCCGGCGGAGGTCGGAGCGGGGTGGGGGCATGGGCGGGTGGCGGCGGGCGGTCAGGAGGGCGCGGGCGGAGCGCCGGGAAGATCAGAGGGGATCCTCCATCTCGTCCTCCTCGTCCTTGACGGGGAACTCGACCGGCGGCAGGGCGGCCGTGACCTTGTGGCTGGTGACCTTGGGCGCGTTCTGCTCGGCCATGTGTGCGATGAGCCGGTCGTTGAAGGTCTTGGCGGGGTCGTGGCCCATGGTCTTGAGCGCCTGCACGAGGGCGGCGACCTCGACGAGGCGCGCGATGTCGCGGCCGGGCCGGACGTAGAACTCGATGTGCGGCAGCTTCACGCCGAGGATGTTGTAGTAGTTCTCCTCCAGGCCGGTGCGCTCCTCGATGACGTCGGGGGACCACTCGCGGAGGGAGACGACGAGGTCGATGCGTTTTTCGAGGCGGATGCTCTTCACGCCGAACATGTCGGCGATGTTGATGATGCCGATGCCGCGGCACTCCATGTAGCCGCGGTTGAGCGGGCGGGAGCTGGCGGAGAGCTCGCGCTCGTCGAGGAGCTTGATGCAGGTGAGGTCGTCGGCGACGAGGGAGTGGCCGCGCTCGATGAGGGCGAGGGCGCACTCGGACTTGCCGATGCCGCTGTCGCCGCGGATCATCACGCCGATGCCCTTGATGTCGAGGGTG
Organism: uncultured Oleiharenicola sp.; assembly: GCA_964423065.1. Taxonomy (GTDB): domain Bacteria; phylum Verrucomicrobiota; class Verrucomicrobiia; order Opitutales; family Opitutaceae; genus Lacunisphaera. The sequence goes on from CAYRDN010000030.1 coordinate 6,174, forward strand.
GTGGCGTGCTCGGTGGCGGAGGCGGCGAACTCGTTGTCGATGCACAGCGTGGCGGCGTTCACGAAGTTCATCGTGATCATCGGCGTGCGGAAGATGGGGAGCTTCATCTCCTCGGAGACGGCGAGCATCGGGTGCGTGGCGACGTAGTTGCGCGTGAGCACGATGCCGGGGATGCCGCGCTTGACCATCTCCTGGAAGATGACGATCTGCTGGCGCTGGTGCAGGGTCTTGAGGTAGGTCATCTCGGCGGCGCCGAAGACCTGAATGCGCTTGTTGGCGAAATATTTGAAGAAGCCCGTGAGGGCGAGCGACGGGCGGTTGATGGAGCCCTCGCGGATGAGGCGGTGCAGGCCGTCGCCGCCGGTGACGAGCTCGAGCTGCAGCTTGTCGCGGTAGGTCTCGTAGAAGTGCGCGACGGTGATGCCGTGGATGGCTTTGGTGGGCATGGGGGCGGCTCGAAGTAGCGAGGAGTGGGTAGCGGGTATTGAGTAGGGGAAGAATCCGGCGGCAACAAGCTTCTACTCGCCAGCCGCCACCCGCTGCTCGCTACTAGAGATTGAAGTCCTTGCCGAGGTAGATTTCGCGCGCCTGGGTGTCGTTGATCAGGAAGTCGCCGGAGCCCTCGGTCATGACCTTGCCCTTGTGGATGATGTAGCCGCGGTCGACGATGCGCAGGGTCTCGCGGACGTTGTGGTCGGTGATGAGGACGCCGATGCCGCGCTTTTTCAGCTCGAGGATGATCTTCTGCACCTCGGCCACGGAGATGGGATCGACGCCCGCGAACGGCTCGTCCATGAGGAGGAAGCGCGGCCGGGTGACGAGGGCGCGGGCGATCTCGAGGCGGCGGCGTTCGCCGCCGGAGAGCGTGTAGGCCTTCTGGCCGGCGAGGTGGCCGAGGCTGAGCTCGGCCAGGTGGTGGGCGACGAGGGCGGGGCGATCGGCGGAGCGGATAGGCAGCGTCTCGACGATGGCGAGGATGTTCTCCGCGACGGTCAGCTTGCGGAAGATCGACGCCTCCTGCGGCAGGTAGCCGACGCCCAGCCGGGCGCGGCGGTGCATGCGCAGGTGGGTGGCGTCCTGGCCGTTGATGAACACCCGGCCGGAGGTGGCGGGCACGAGCCCGACGACCATGTAGAACGTAGTGGTCTTGCCGGCGCCGTTGGGCCCGAGCAGGCCGACGATCTCGCCGGCCTGGACGTGGATGTTGACGCCGTTGACGACCGGGTTGTGGCCGTAGACCTTGACCAGGCCCTCGGTGCGGATCTCGGGGTTGCTTGCCATGCTCAGGGTTTTTTCGGCGCCTCGGCCGGCGGGGCCGCGGGCTTCGGCTCCGGGTTGAAGCCGAGGTCCTTGATGGCGGGCAGCACGATGCGGGACGGGGCGGCCTCGCCGCCCTCGATGACGGCGCGGCGCTCGCCGCGGTAGAGCACCATCTTCGGGCCGGTGGCGGTGGCGCCGTTGCCCAGGTCCTTCACCACGGGGTGGTCGGTCAGGATGATCTTGTCGTCGTCGGGCAGCACCTCGGCGCGGCCGCAGGCGGCCTCGCGGTCGGACTGGACGATGTGCACGTCGCCCTCGGCGATGAGCGACTTGAAGTGGCCGAGCTTGCCGATGGTGGCGGCCGGGTCGCCCTTGCGGGTGGTGATGACCTCGAGCCGGTCGCAGGTGAGGCGCAGGTTGGTGCCCGTCACGATCACGCTGCGGGAAAACAGAAAGGTCGTCTGCGTGTCCGTGCTGCGCATGTCCATCTGCTCGCTGTCGATGACGGTGGGCTGGAGTTCCTGGGCGGGGACCGGGGCCGGCCGGGCGGCGAGGACGAGCAGCAGCAGGGCGGGGCGGGTCAGGTTCATTTGAGAAATTCCTTGAGTTCGTATTGGAAGACCACGTGCACCTTCCGGGCGATGGTGATGCGCCGTTCCTTGTGGTTGTAACGCCAGTCCAGGCCGGTGGCCTCGAAGTCGTCGTTGATCACGCGGATGGTGCTCGCGCCGGTGACGATGCCAGCCTCGGGCAGCACGATGGCGCTGGGGCTGAGGATCATGGTCTCGACCTTTTCCCCGTCGGCGTTGCCCGGAAAGATCGAGAGGGTCAGCTCCGTGACCCTGATCTGGTCCGCGGTCGGCAGGGCCTGCGAGGCGCGGAGCAGCCACTCCCGGTGGCCGTCGGCGGTGAAAGTGGAGGTGCTGAAATTGACGATGGGCTGGTCGGTGGAAATACTGGTGGTCGCGGCCAGGGCGGTGGCGGCCGGGACAATGATCAGCAGGAGGGTCTTGAGCGAGGGCATGGGGGCGGTTCATTGACCCCGGTGGGCCAGGATATGTTCGCAGACTTCGCGCACGGCGCCCAGGCCGGCGCCGCGGGCCGGGATGCAGCCGGCGGCGGCGAGGGCGGCGGGCATGGCGGCCGCCGGGGCCGCGCCGATGCCGGCCCAGCCGATGGCCGGGGCGTCGATGTCGTCGTCGCCCATGTAGCAGACCTGCGCGGCCGCGAGCCCGAGCCGGCCGGCGAGTTCCTGCAGGGCGGCGAGCTTGTCGATGCGGCCCTGGATGACGTGGGGCACGCGGAGCTCGGTGGCGCGCACGGTCGTGGCGGGCGACGGGCGGCCGGAGATCCAGGCGACGGCCACGCCGGCCTTGAGCAGCCGCACGAGGCCCAGGCCGTCGAGGATCGAGAACCGCTTGGTCTCCGTGCCGTCGCCGGCGATCGTGACCGTGCCGTCGGTCAGGACCCCGTCGACATCCATCGCGAACAACCGGATGGCGGCCCAGCGGGCGGGGGGGATTTTCGCTTGCCGATGCTTGGTTTTCGTTGGGGCCACGTTGCGGATGCCGGGCAGCTTGCGAGCAAAATCGGAAATCCCAAATCTAAAATCGAGCTTTCGCTCATCCCAGCCAGGTGACGATGGCGTCCACGATCTTGACCTTGTCGGGCCGGTAGACGGCCTCGAGCCCGGGGGCGAACGGCACGGGGATGTCCAGCGACGCGATGCGCAGCGGCGCGGCCTTGAGCGCGGCGAAGTGCTCCTCGGTCAGCCGGGCGACGAGCTCGGCGCCGAAGCCGTGGGTGCGGCGGCCCTCGTGGATGACGACGAGCCGGCCGGTGCGCGCGAGCGAGGCCTTGATCGCGTCCAGCCGGAGCGGCGCGAGGGCGCGGAGGTCGAAGAGGTCGAAGGTTTTCTCGTATTCGGCCTCCAGGTAGGCGCAGGCCTCGCCGGCCAGCAGCACCATTTCGCCATAGGCCACGATGGTCGCGTCACCGCCGGTCCGGAGCTGCGCGGGGGACCAGACGGCGCGGTAGTCCGGGTCCCATTTGACCGGCTGCCTGCCCCGGCGATACAGGGCCTTGTGCTCGAACAGGAGGACGGGGTTGTCGTCCTCGTAGGCCGCCAGCAGCGCGTTGAACGCGTCCTGCGGGTTGCTCGGATACAGCGCCTTCAGCCCGGGAAAGCTGAGGAAGGCGGACTCGAGTTCCTGCGAATGGAACGAGCCGAAGGTGAGGCCGCCGCCGCACGGCAGGCGGAAGACGACGGGGCATTTCTGCCCGGCGCGGAAATGGTAGGTCGCGGCGTTGAGCCCGATCTGGGTCAGGGCGTCGGTGGCGAAATCGGCAAACTGGAACTCCTCGATCGCGCGGTGGCCGTTGACGGCCAGGCCGAGCGCGTAGCCGGTGCAGGCGGACTCGCAGAGCGGCGTGTTGAAGACGCGGGGCCGGCCGAACTCCGCGAGCAGGCCCTCGGTGACCTTGAAGGCGCCGCCGTAGGTGCCGATGTCCTGGCCGAGCACGACCGCCTCGGGGCGCTCGGTGAGGATCTTGCGCAGCCCTAGGTTGAGCGCCTGGGCCATGGTCAGGGCGGCCGGTGCGGCGGGCACCGGCAGCCAGGGCAGCGGCGGGGCCGGCGGGGCGAAGACCTCGGCCTCCATGCCGGCCGGGTCCGGCGGCGGCAGGACCAGGGCGCTCCTGATGGTGGCCTCGACGAAGCCGTGCACCGCGGCATCGATGGCGTCGAGCCGCGCGGCGTGGCCGTCCGCCGCGAGCCGGGCGCGGAATTTCGGCAGTGGGTCGCGGGCGAGGATGGCGTCGGCCTCGCCGGGCTGCATGTAGTCGCAGGTGTCGTAGGCCGCGTGGCCGCGCAGGCGGAAGGTGTGCGCCTCGATCAGCAGCGGGCGGGAGGTCCGGCGGGTGCGCTCGATGGCGGCGCCGAGGACCGTGAGCACCCGGGCCGGATCGCTGCAATCCAGCGCGAAGCCCTCCAGGCCGTAGCCCTTGGCGCGCTCGAAGAGGTTCGGCGAGGCGTATTGTTCGCTGACGGGCGTCGAGTAGGCGTACTGGTTGTTCTCGATGACAAAGACCACCGGCAGCGAGAGCAGCGCGGCGAGGTTCAGCGATTCGTGGATGTCGCCGGTGCTGGAGGCGCCGTCGCCAAAAAAGGCGAAGCCGACGGCGGGGCGGCCGAGGCGGCGCTGCGAGTCGGTGCTGCCGAGGACGTTTGAGAGCATGGTCCCGAGGTGCGAGATCATGGGCAGGCTGCGGTTCGCCGGGTCCCCGTGGTGGATGTTGCCCTCGCGGGCCTTGGTCGGGCTGCCGCTGCTGGCGAAATACTGGGCGAGGTGGTCGCCGAGGTGGCCGCTCCAGATGAGATGGCCGCCCAGCCCGCGGTGGGAGAACGAGATCACGTCCACGGCCTTGTCGGCGAGGAGCGTGAGGGGCACGATGAGGCCTTCGTTGCCCTGGCCGCCGGTCACTGTCCCCTGGATGAGGCCCTGGCGGAAGAGATCGAGGATGCGGTTGTCCGTGATGCGGGCGAGCTGCATCCAGGCGTAGGTCAGCAGGAGACTGTCGGCCGAGCCCAGGTCCGGCGGCCGGAGATCCCGGTGCTGGAAGAGGGTTGGGGTAGAGGGGTATTTCATTTGGCCCGAAAGTGCCGTTTGGGCGGTGGGCATCGAGGCTAAACTTGCCGGGAAACGTGCCGGCCAGGCACAGTCCGCATTGTTGCTGGCAGCCTGCTGGCGGGTGCCCCAAAGGGCGCGAGCCCCTCGACTTGCTCGGGGTCCAGAGCCCTGTCGAACGGACAAGCTCGCTGGCCCACGCTTGGCGGGTCCGGTTTGCGGATCAGGTCAGGAATTTCCGGGCGGCGGCGAAGTCATCCGGGGTAAGGCCGTGGCCGGCGGGATGCACGTGCAGGGTGACGCGGGCCCCGGCCGTGCGCAGCATCTTCGCCAGGCGGACCGGATGGTCGTGGGGCACGATGGGGTCCGCGTTGCCGGAGGAGATGAGCACGGACTTGCCCGTGAGATCGGGCAAGGTGGCCGGCTCGAGCACGACCATGGGCCGCAGCAGCACGGCGCGGGCGAGCGATTCCGGGCGGAGCAGCAGCAGCGATGCGGCGATGTTGGCGCCGTTGGAAAAGCCCAGGGCGGTGAGCCGGGCGGGGTCGAAGCCGTATTTCGCCGCCGCCGCCGCGACGAATGCGGCCAGGGCCCGGGTCCGCGCCTCGACGTCGGCCAGATCGAACACGCCCTCGGCAAAGCGCCGGAAGAAACGCGGCTGGCCGTGCTCGAGCACGTCGCCCCGCGGGCTGAGCAGGGCGGAGCCGGGCGAGAGTTTCCGGCCGAGCGGGATGAGGTCGTTTTCGTCGCCGCCGGTGCCGTGCAGCAGCAGCAGCGGCGGCGCGGCGGGATCGGAGCCGGGTTCGAAACGATGGTGGTAGGAGAGGGTGGTCATGGAAGGAATGCAGGCCGTTGCCGGCACGGGGAATTCAGCCGAGTCCGGGGAGCGCGGCCTCGATTTCCGCGCGTTGCGGTTCCAGGTGCGGCGGCAGCGAGAGCTTGGTGCCGAGGGAATCGACCGGTTCGTCGATGGCGAAGCCCGGCTGGTCGGTGGCGATCTCGAAGAGCACGCCACCCGGTTCGCGATAGTAGATGGATTTGAAGTAGGCCCGGTCGATCACCGGGCTGACCGACAGGCCGCTCCTGAGCAGGACGGCCCGCGCCGCGACCTGGCTGGCATCGTCCGGCACGCGGAAGGCGACATGGTGGACCGTGCCCGCGCCGTTGAGTCCGCGCGGCAGGGTTGGATCGGTCAGCAGGTCGACATACGTGCCGGGTCCGCCCGGACCCGCGGTGTAACGGGTGCGGTGGCCCGATTGGGCGGCCAGCCGGCAGCCCATTGTTTCGGTGAGGACGAGCGCCGTCAGCTTGCCGTCGGTCAGGCCGAGGGTCGTGCCATGAAAGCCGCGGATCGCGTGTTCCGCCGGAACCTCGGTGGAGGGCGCAGGCGGGCGGGCATCGGATTCACTGGTCGCGACCAGTTCCAAGCGAAGTCCGTCCGGGTCGAAGAATGGCAGCACCTCGTCATTGAACCGCTTTTCAACGGCGAGGGTCGGGATATTCAGGCTGGCGAGGCGTTCCTGCCAGAAAGTCAGGGCTCCGGCGGGGATGGAAAAGCCGGTCGCGTAGGCCTGGCCCGACCCCGGCCGGCCGCGGGGCACTCCCGCCCAAGGGAAAAACGTCATGATCGTGCCTGGGGAGCCCGCATAGTCTCCGTAGTAGAGATGATAGGTTCCCGGGTCGTCCTGATTGACCGATTGCTTCACAAAGCGAAGCCCAAGCACCTTCGTGTAGAAGTGCATGTTCCTCTTGATGTCGGAGGAGATTGCGGTGATGTGATGGAGGCCGGCGGTCTGGGTTTTCATAAAGTTAATCTTTGATATCGAAATATAGGGAATAAGAATCTCAGGCCTTCACTCCGATCTTCTTGCAGAGTCGGCCGAAGTCGGCGAGTTCAGTGGACGATAGCACGCTCATTTCCCGGGTGACATTGGCGACAACCTTGGGGAACAGGACGGTGATGAATGACTGACCTTTCTCGGTCAGCCGCACCACGACAAACCGGCGGTCGGCCGGATCGCGTTCCCGCAGGACATAGCCGGCTTTCTCCAGGTTGTCGACGACGAGGGTGAGATTGCCGCCGCTCTTGAGTAATTTGTCGGCGAGCTCGCTCTGGCAAAGGGGTCCGATGTGATGAAGCGCCTCCAGCACGCCGAATTGGGTGACGGTCAGGCTTTCCGGCAGAACGGCATGGATCCGGACGGACACCGTCTCGGCCGCGCGGGCGAGCTTGATGAACGCGTTGAGCGCATTGATCTCTTCAATTGTGCCGCGGTGTCTTGTACCCATGGCAGACATTTTGATGACATATGATCACATGTCAAAACAATATTTTAAGTCATCTCTAATAGCTCTAACAGTCTAGGACTGATCAATTTTCTGAATTCTAGCCAGATGCCGTCCGCCTTCAAACGGGGTCGAAAGCCACACTTGGACGATCTTCAAGGCCTCCTCTTCGCTGACAGTTCTCTGTCCGATCGACAGGCAATTGCCGTCGTTGTGGGAGCGGTTCCAGATGGCGACCTGCTCATTCCAGCACAAGCCGCAGCGGATACCCTTGACCCGGTTGGCGACGATCGCCTCCCCGTTGCCGGAGCCGCCGAGGACGATGCCGCGGTCGAATTCGCCGCGCGCGACCGCCTGGGCCACGGGCCGGATGAAATCGGGGTAATCGCAGGGCGCTTCGGAGGTCGTGCCGAAATCCCGCACGGTATGTCCCTCGGCCAGCAACCGGGCCTTGATTTTTTCCTTGTAGGCGAAGCCGGCGTGGTCCGAACCGATGGCGATGGTGAAATTCTTCATATTGCGGCGTGGCGGGTGAACCCGGGGGGATGGTGACTGTCGTTATTCCGGTCCCCTTCATCCGCCGCAAACAAATTTCCACCATGCGCCTCCTTTCCGCCCTCCTAGCCCTGGTCATGCTCGCGCTGCTGTCCGCCTGCGCCTCATCCCCCGAGTCGCGCATCGCGGACCACCGCGGGGCGTTCGACACCTATCCCGCCGCGGTGCAGGAAAAGATACGCGCCGGCCAGGTGGAGGTGGGTTTCACGACGGAGATGGTGGGGCTGGCCCTGGGCGAACCGGCCCGGAAATTCACGCGGCAGACCGCGGCGGGGGACACGGAAATCTGGGTTTACCACCACGACGCGCCGCGTTTCAATCTGGGCATCGGTCTCGGCACCGGCGGGCGGCATTCCTCCATGGGCGGCGGCCTGGCGATGTCCACGGGCGGCTACGATCCCGACGAAAAAATCCGCGTGGAGTTCCGCGACGGCCGCGTCAGCGCGATCGACGCGCGCCAGCGCTGAGGGTTCAGGCCGCGTCGATCACGCGGAGGAACGCGGCGGTGTCGCTGAAGTCGGGGAACACCGCGGTGGGCCGGTGGGCGGAGAGTTGTGCCACGGTGAACGTGCCGGTGGCGACGGCGATGGTGCGGGCGCCGATGACCTTGCCGCATTCGATGTCGTGCGGCGTGTCGCCGATGATGAAGGTGCGGTCCGGTTCGAAGTCCACGGCATGCCGCTCCTTCGCCCGGCGCAGCGCGTGCGGTCCGAGGTCGTTGCGCAGCGGGCTGTCGTCGGCGAAGGCCCCGAACTCGAAGTAATGCCAGACCTTGAAATGCGTGAGCTTGAGCTGCGCCCCGCGCCGCAGGTTGCCGGTCAGCAGGCCCTGTGCGACCTCCGGGTGATGCTGGAACGTGTCCAGCAGCTTGAGGACGCCCGGCAGCACCTGGCCCGGCGGGCCGTCGCGCAGTTCCCCGGGCAGCAGCTCGAGATAGGCCTCCAGGTAGTCGTGGGAATTCTGCGGTGTGTCCGGCAGGCCGGTATGCCGGAAAACCTCGCCGGTGATCCAGGTGTCCGTGCGTCCGGCCCAGTCGATCTGGCCGAGGTCGCAGGTCACGCCGAAGCGCTTGGTCAGCGCCCGCTCCATGGCGCGCACGCCCGCGCCGTGCGACTTGATCAGGGTGCCGTCGATGTCCCAGAGGATGAGTTTTTTCACGGAGAAACCAAGGAAGCGCGGCGGCCCGGGCGGCCGCAAGCCCCGAGTTATTCCGCCTCGGCGTTGGCCGTCGTCGCGGTGCGCACCGCCGTGAAGGCCGTGCCGCCGAGAATCAGGGCCGCGCCGGTCATTTCCTGCGCCGAGAAATGTTCCCCGAAAAACACCCCGCCGCCCAGGGCGATCCCCACGGGCACCATCATCTGCAGCAGCGAGCCCTCGGCGACAGGCAGGTCGCGGAAGGCGCGCGTCATGGCCAGCTGTCCGACTCCGGCGCAAATCCCGGCGATGAGCAGCACGGCCCAGATGCCGGCGGGCAGCGGCTGATAGGCGAGCCCGGCGGGGACGGAGCAGAGCAGCAGCCCGCAGACACACTGGGCCGCGTAGATGGTCGCGGTGTGCTCGGAGACATGGAGCTGCCGGATGGTGACGACCACATACGCGGAAATCCACGCGGCGAGAAAGGCCAGCAGATCGTAGACCCCGGGGTGGGCGGTGGAGGAAAAGACGTCTGTCAGCAGGCCGATGCCGGCCAGCGCCGCGACCCCGCCGCCGAGCACGGCCGGCTGCAGCTGCTCGCGCAGCAGCCACGCGGCGAGCAACGCGCCCCAGATCACATAGGAATTGCCGATGAAGGTGGCCCGCCCGGCGCCCAGGTGGACCACGGTGAGGTAGGTGAGATAGACGCCGATGCCGCCGGCCAGGCCGCGCTTGATGAGCCGGTGGTTGCGCCACAGGTGGGTCGGTTCGAACTCGCGCCAGTAAACCGCGGTGATCAGCGCCAGGCCGACGATGAAACGGGTGCAGGAAACGAGCCAGAGGTTGCCCACGCCCCGTTCGCCCAGCGCGCGGACCAGCAGGATGTTGGCGGTGAAGCTGGCGGCTGACAGCAGCATCAGCGCGACCGCGCGGCGGTGGTGCAGGGGAATGGGATTGGTCATAAAAAAACCGCGCCGGGGAGAAGCGCGGTGGACGAAAAAAGACAGGGGGGAAGGGCTTATCTGTTCGCACACCGGCACCGGGGCGCCGGATGGGCGCGCCGGACGGAGATTCGCGGGTTGGGCAGTTTGGACGGCATGCGGCCCGGAGCAAGCCAGCGGTGTCCGCCCGGGTCAATCGTCCGCCACCTGTAACGGTCGGTGCCGTGTCGAGGTGTGCATGGAGGGACGTGGCTGCCAAATTCGCGGCTGATGCCTCGCGGGGTGAGGGCACCCCGACCACAAAGTTCTGGCGCTCCGCCCGGCTCAGAGCGCGTGGAGGGCGCTCTTGCTGACGGCCAGCCCGGCTTCCTTGACCGCTTCGCTCATCGTGGGATGGGCGTGGATGGTGCGGCCGAGGTCCTCGGCGCTGCCGCCGTATTCCATATGGGTGACCACCTCGGAAATCAGTTCGCCCGCGCCATGACCCAGGATCTGCGCGCCAAGGATCTTGTCGGTCTTGGCGTCGGCGATGATCTTCACGAAGCCGTCGGTGGCGCCCGTGGCGATGGCCCGGCCGTTGGCGGCGAAGTTGAACTTGCCGACATTGACGGCGCGGCCGGCGGCCTTGGCGGCATCCTCGCCGAGGCCGACCGCGGCAACTTCCGGATCCGTGTAGACGATGGCGGGCACGAGGTCCCAGTTGATGTGGCCGGCCTTGCCGGCGATCCACTCGGCGACGGCGGCCCCGTCCTCCTCGGCCTTGTGCGCCAGCATCGGACCGGCGACGACATCGCCGATGGCCCAGATGTTCCTGGCACTGGTCCGGAGATGGTCGTCGACCCGCACGCGCTTCTTCTCGTCGAGTTCCACACCCGCTTTCTCGAGGCCGAGGCCGTCGGTGTAGGGCCGGCGGCCGACGGCGACGAGGACCTTGTCGGCCGGGAAGGAGAGCTTCTCCGTCCCGCGCTCGGCGGTGAGCACGCCCGCGGCGAAGCCGGTGACCTTGGCGTTCACCTCGATTTTCAGGCCCTGTTTCTGGAGGAGGCGGGTGAATTGGCGGACGATGTCGTCGTCGTAGGCCGCGATGATCTTGGGCAGGAACTCGACGATGGTGACCTCGCTGCCGAAGCGGGACCAGACGGAGCCGAGTTCGAGGCCGATGGCGCCGCCGCCGACCACGACGAGCTGCTTCGGCACGGTCGGGAAGTTCAGGGCGTGGTCGCTGGAGACGACCTTCTCGCCGTCGAATTTCATGAACGGCAGCTCGACCGGCGCGGAGCCGGTGGCGATGACGAAGTTTTTGGCCGTGAGTCTTGTCGCCGGGGTCGCTGAGCCCGGTTGACCGGGGTCGCCGACCCCGGCGACGGAAATTTCCGTCGAGGAGACGAAGGACGCCTCTCCGGTGAGGACCGGGATCTTGCGGGCCTTGGCCAGGAGACCGACGCCGCCGACGAGCTTGGTGACGACGGCGTCCTTCTGCCGGAGGATGGCCGGAAGGTCGGCCGCGACGGAGCCGAGCCTGATGCCGGACTCCGCGGCGTGGTTTCTGGCCCAGGCGAATTGTTCGCTCGTGTGGAGGAGGGCCTTGCTGGGGATGCAGCCGATGTTGAGGCAGGTGCCGCCGAGCGTGGGGCGTTTCTCGACGAGGGCGACCTTGAGGCCGAGCTGCCGGGCGCGGAACGCGCACACGTAGCCGCCCGGGCCGGCGCCGATGACGATGACATCGAATTCAGAGGACATGAGGTTGAGTCACAGAGGACACGGAGATTGCACAGAGGCCACAGAGGGAGGGAGAACTGGATAACGCGGTGAACTCAGTGTCTCCTCCGGGTTCTCCGTGAAAAAATCAAACTCCGACGATGAGTCGGGAGGGATCTTCGATGACCTGCTTCACCCTGACGAGGAAGGTGACGGCCTGGCGGCCGTCGACGATGCGGTGGTCGTAGCTGAGCGCGAGGTACATCATCGGGCGGATGACGACCTGGCCGGAGAGGGCGACGGGGCGCTCGTTGATGGCGTGGAGGCCGAGGATGGCGCTCTGCGGGGCGTTGAGGATGGGGGTGGAGAGCATCGAGCCGAAGATGCCGCCGTTGGTGATGGTGAAGACTCCGCCCTCGAGGTCGTTGAGGGTGATCTTGCCGTCGCGGGCGCGCTTGGCGGCGCCGGCGATGGCCTGTTCGATGCCGGCCAGGCCGAGCCCGTCGCAGCCGCGGATGACCGGGACCATGAGGCCCTTGTCGGTCGAGACGGCCATGCCGATGTCGTAGTAATGGTTCTGGACGATGGTGTCGCCGTCGAGCTGGGCGTTGATGCCTGGCACCTCCTGGAGTGCGGCCACGACCGCCTTGGTGAAGAAGGACATGAAGCCGAGCTTCACGCCGTGCTTCTTCACGAAGTCGTCCTGGTATTTCTTCCGCAGTTCCATGACGGCGGTCATGTCGCACTCGTTGAAGGTCGTGAGCATCGCGGCCTCGTGCTGGGCGGTGACCAGGCGGCTGGCGATGGTCTGCCGGAGCTTGGTCATCTTGGTGCGGGTCTGGCGGGCAAAGGTAGCCGGGCTCGGTGAGCCCGGACCGAGGCCAGCGGCCCCGGCTACAGTTGCAGGTATCGGCGCGGGCGCAGCCGGTTGTTCGCCGGCGGCGAGCAGGTCGCCCTTGGTGACGCGGCCGGCCTTGCCGGTGCCGGTGACGGTGGCGGGGTCGATGCCGGACTCGGCGGCGAGGCGGCGGACGGCGGGGGAAGTTTCAGAAAAAGTCAGAGGTCGGAGGTCAGAGGTCGGAGTCGGAGCAGCCGGAGCCGGGCTGGCTTCTGATTTTTGACTGCTGACCTCTGTATCGATGGTGGCCACGACCTGGCCGATCTTCACCTCGGTGCCGGCGGCGACCGTGAAGGTGATCTTGCCGGCGGCCTCGGCGGTGCCCTCGGACGTGATCTTGTCGGTCTCGAGCTCGAAGAGCGGCTGGTCCTTGTTGACGAGGGCGCCGTCGGCCACGTGCCACTTGGCGAGGACGCCGGAGGTGATGGATTCGCCCATCGGGGGGATTTTGACTTCGAGGGCCATGGTGGATCAGAGAGTGAACGCCTGCTGGAGGAAGGTGGCGAGCTGCAAGCGGTGCAGGGCGAGCACGCCGACGGCGGGCGAGGCGGCGGCATCGCGGCCGGCGTAGACGGGCTTGCGGCCGAAGATCTCCTCGAACTGCGGGGCGATGAAGGTCCAGGCGCCCATGTTCTGCGGCTCCTCCTGGCACCAGATGAGGCGAGTATCATGGCCGTAGGCGTCGGCGATCTCGGCGAGGCGGTTGCGATGCAGCGGGTAGAGCTGCTCGAGGCGGACGATGGCGGTGTCGGTCACCCGGTTCCGCTCGCGGCAGTCGCAGAGGTCGTAGTACACCTTGCCCGAGCAGAAGATGACGCGCTCGGTGGCCGGCATGGCGGTCGGGTCGTCGATGATTTCCTGGAACGCGCCCGCGGTGAAGTCGGCGAGGCGGGACACGGCCGCCGGGTGGCGCAGGAGCGACTTCGGGGACATGATGATGAGCGGCTTCTTGAAATCGCGCTTGGTCTGCCGGCGGAGGGCGTGGAAGAGCTGGGCGGGGGTGGTGAGGTTGGCGACCTGCATGTTGTACTCGGCGCAGGCCTGGAGGAAGCGCTCGAGGCGGGCGGAGGAGTGCTCGGGGCCCTGGCCCTCATAGCCGTGCGGCAGGAGCAGGGTGATGCCGCTGTTGCGCTGCCACTTCGATTCGCCGCTGGCGATGAACTGGTCGATGACGACCTGCGCGCCGTTGACGAAGTCGCCGAACTGCGCCTCCCAGAGGCAGAGCATCTCCGGGTAGTCGAGCGAGTAGCCGTAGTCGAAGCCCAGCACGGCGGCCTCGGAGAGCAGGGAGTTGTAGACGCAGAAATTCGGCTGCCCCGGCGCGACGTGCTTCAGCGGCGTGTATTTCGCGCCGGTCTCGACGTCGGTGAAGACGGAGTGGCGGTGGGTGAAGGTGCCGCGCTCGCAGTCCTGGCCGCTGAGGCGGATGGGCATGCCGTCGAGCAGGAGCGTGCCGAAGGCCAGGGCCTCGCCCAGGCCCCAGTCGTAGGGGCCGCCGTTCTTGTGCGCCTCGGCGCGGCCGTCGATGAAGCGCCGGATCTTCGAGTGCACCCTGAAGCCCTCGGGCACGGTGGTCAGGGCCCGGACCACCCGGTCGAGCGTGGCGGCGCTGACGGCGGTGGTGACGGGCGTGTGGGTGAAGACCGGCTGGAAGACGGCGGTGGAGCCCTGGAACGCCGCGGTCGCGGAATTCTCGGCCGCGGCGGCCTTGCGCTGCTCGGCCTTGGCGGCCTCGCGGGTCCTGGCCTTGCCCAGGTTCTCGTCGAGCGCGGCGGTGTATTCGGCCTTGATCGCGTCGCCCTCCTCCGCGGTGAGGCTGCCGGCGGCGATGAGCCGCTTGGTGTAGAGGGCGGAGACGAGCGCGTGCGCCGCGATCTTGCGGTAGAGGGCGGGCTGGGTGAAGGACGGCTCGTCGGTCTCGTTGTGGCCGTGCTTGCGGTAGCAGTACATGTCGACGAACACGTCGCGCTTGAACTGCACGCGGAAGTCCACCGCGAGCTGCGCCACCAGGCACACCGCCTCGGGGTCGTCGCCGTTCACGTGGAAGACGGGGGTCTCGATCATCTTGGCGATGTCGGTGCAGTAGCGGGTCGAGCGGCCGTCGACCGGGTCGGTGGTGAAGCCGATCTGGTTGTTGATGACGAAGTGGAGCGTGCCGCCGGTGCGGTAGCCCGGCAGCTGCGAGAACTGCAGGGTCTCGGCCACGACGCCCTGGCCGGCGAGGGCGGCGTCGCCGTGGATGAGCAGGGGCATGACCTTGCGGCGCTCGGTGATGTCGCCGCGGATGCGCTGGCGCGCGCGGGCCTTGCCCTCGACGACCGGGTCGACGATCTCGAGGTGCGAGGGATTGGCGGCGAGGCGGACCTCGACCTTCTTGCCCGACGTGGTGGTGAGGACGGACTCGTAGCCGAGGTGGTACTTCACGTCGCCGTCGCCCGCGACGGTGTCGGGGATGTAGTTCTCCGAGAACTGCTCGAAGAGCAGGTCGAAGGACTTGCGCATGACGCTGACGAGGACGTTCAGCCGGCCGCGATGGGCCATGCCCATGACGATTTCCTCGATGCCGGAGGCGGGGCAGTGGTCGATCACGGCGTCGAGCGCGGCGATGATGGTCTCGCCGCCCTCCAGGGAAAAGCGCTTCTGGCCGACGTATTTCGTGTGGAGGAATTTCTCGAAGAGCTCGGCCTTGTGCACGCGGCGGAGGATGCGGACCTTCTGCGGCTTGGTGAACTTCGGCTGGAGCCGGGTGGACTCGATGCGCTCCTGGAGCCAGCGGCGGCAGTCGGTGTCCTGGATGTGCATGTATTCCACGCCGACGTGGCCGCAATAGGTCTGCTGCAGCGCCGCGACGATGTCGCGCAGCTTCATCTGGCCACCGCCGAGGTAGGTGCCGGTGTCGAACACCGCGTCGAGGTCGTCCTCGCCCAGATTGAACTGGGCGAGCTGCAGCCTGGGCGAGGCCGGCGGGGGGCCGCTGAGCGGGTCGAGGTGCGCCTGGGTGTGGCCGGTCGAGCGGTAGGCGTTGATCAGGTAATGGACGTGGGCCTGCTTGAGGTTGTCCGTGGCGAGGCTGCTGGCGGTCGCGGCGGCGGGCGGCTGGCCGTTGCTGCCCAGGGTGAAGCCCTGGAAGAAGGCGCGCCAGGTCGGGTCGACGGACTCGGGATCATCCAGCCAGCGCTGGTGGTACTCCTCGATGAGCGAGGCGTTGGCCCGTTCGGAAACTGAAACCGGATTCATGGAAAGATGATGGACGAAAGGGAAGGGATCGACGCTTGCCTATAAGCCGGGCCAATAGTAAGCGTGGGACAACAAAGGGAGCATTCAGTGTCCGCCGAGACAAGTTGATTTGAACCGCGAGCGGACGGATATATTGCAAAATTTGCGGAGCCGACCGGCGGTTAAGATATTTTACTTCCAGCCTGACACCATGCCCGAAACCGAAATCAAAGCCGCCCTTATCCGGCTCCACGTTGGGATAAAGGACTCTGATGGCCCCGTCATTTCCGCCGCCCTCGGCGAGATCGAACGGCTGCTGGCCGTGCATGCGGCCGCGCTGCACCCGCAGCTCGTGCATTTCCTTGCCGGGCGCAGCTATGCCAAGGCACTCGCGTACCTCGGCGGCGCGGATGAACTCACGGCCCGGCCCGCGTCGCCGCCCGGCGGTTGCGGGAACCACTGAAGCCGGGCGGGGGTTTCGCGGCTTGTCATGCCGGGGGCGGCGAAGCATCCATGACGTGGGTCCGGATGGATCCCGCGCGTTGCTCCGGATGACACGTAACCAACATGGGCTCGGATGACAAAATTTCCACCGCCGGCGGCGAGCCGCTCGGCCAGAATCCTTTCGGGGCGCTGAGCGGCGACGGGCTGCCGGCGGCCCCGGCGCATCTCGCGGACCGGCCCGGTCCTGAAATATCCCCGGTGAAAAACCGCGGCCGCGTCGACATCCTGCGCGAGACGGCCGGGCGCGGCGGCAAGACCGTGACGGTGGTCGCCAATTTCACCGGCATCGGCCTGCCGGAAAAGGAGCAGCTCGCGAAGAAAATGCGCAACGCCTGCGGGGCCGGCGGCACGGTCAAGGACGGGCGCATCGAGATCCAGGGCGACCGCCGCGAGATCATCGCGCGCATCCTGACCGAGGCCGGCTTCCGCCCGGTGTTCGCCGGAGGTTAAGGGCTGAAACTGCGCGATACCTTGCCTGGATGTTTTTCCAGGAAGAGTTTTGGCAGCAACCAATTTACGCCATTTATCCTGATCGTGGGAATGCTTGCCTCAAATTTATCCGCAAAAATCTGAAACCGTTCAGAGATGAAGCTGCAATATTTGTGACGCCTATCTTCGACCAAGGCTAGGTTACTTGTTCCGATTACCTCATGATCAGCTGGAATTGCAACGGTCCGGTTAAGAGATTCGTCCAAGACTGTCAGGTTTTCAATTTTCACCACGACTGACGAATGATCAGAATCACGCACGACAAATGCTTGCTCAGCTAACTGCTGCTTAACGTTTCTCGGAATCAGAAATGCGCCCAAAAAATTGAATTCCGTGCCGTGACCATTGCCTGTGATATAAAGCGTGAATTTTACTCCCGCTTGATGGCTAAACTCAAAACAACCAATGCCGTCTTGATTCGAATATTTTCCGTCTGTCGTTTGAGCCGGATACCAGTAGGTGCTGGTTTCCGAGCGTGAAGTGCAACCGGTGATTTGTGGGAGTAGTCCACACAAGAGAAACACGATAGCAGTCCATGCAGTTCGTCCAAATGGCATGGCTATTTGCCTGGGGGTCACGCGGCAAGGCCCACAGTCAGCACTCGTGCACGCTTCGCCAGGCACATTTCGCAGCGGCGGCGGTGGTGCCTATTTCCCGGCGAGCGTGACGAATTCGGCTGGCGTCAGGCCGCGCGCCCTGATCAGGCTGCGCAATGTGCCTTGGGCAACTTCGCGGTGATCTGGAACGGACAATGTCGCCCAGCTACCGTCCTTGACGAGGATCATGTGGCAGCCTTTCTGCCGCGCGATCTTCCAGCCGCTTCGCCCAAAGGCCATTACCACCTTTCACCCGCTCAAATTGGGCAATCGAGGCATCAGAGTGCAACTTCAACTTGGGTCGTTTCCAGCGTGAGTGGAATACCGCGCTCGGCCCGCACTTCCAGACAGGCTGACACCGCTTCGCGGATGTTTTTGAGGGCCAGGGCGCGGGACTTCCCTTGGCTGACACAACCGGGGATTGACGGACACTCTGCAATCCAGACGCCGTCCTCATCACGGTTCATAGTGACCGAAAACTTTATGGAATCAGCCTAGCAGAGGGAGCAATTCGCGCAACAGCGAAAATCACGCCGCCAGCCCCGCCGCCAGCGTCAGCGCGCTCTTGGCGCGGTTCATGATGTAGAGGTGGTAGCCCGGCGCGCCGCGGGTGAGGAGCTCGCGGATCTGCGTGAGCGCCCAGTCGATGCCGATGGTCTCGACGATCTCGGGCGTCTCGCCCGCCGCCTCGAGGCGCTTGATGAGTTTTTCCGGCAGGGTGGCGCCGCACATTTCCGTGAAGCGGCGGATCTGCTTCAGCGACAGCACGGGCATGATGCCGGGCACGATGGGCACCGTGATGCCGCGGGCGCGGCAATGCTCCACGAAGCGATGGTACACGGCGTTGTCGAAAAAGAGCTGCGTGGTGATGAAGGCCGCGCCGGCGTCGACCTTGCGCTTCAGGTTGTCCAGGTCGGCTTCCAGCGACGGCGCCTCCGGATGTTTTTCCGGATAACCACCGACGCCGAGGCAGAAGTCCGGGTGGCGCGCCTTGAGCAGCGCGACCAGGTCGCTGCCATAGCGCAGGCCGTCCTTGTAGGGCACGAACTCGGTCTGCCCCTTCGGTGGGTCGCCGCGCAGCGTCATGATGTTGCGGTAGCCGCCCGCATACAGCTGGTCGGCCACCTGGTTCAACTCGTCCCGGGTGTGGCCGACGCACGTGAGGTGCGGCATCACCGTGAACCCCGTCTCCTCCCGGAGCAGCCGGCTGACCTGCGCAGTGCGCTCGCGGGTGGTGCCGCCGGCGCCGTACGTGACGGAAACAAAATCGGGGGCGATCCGCTTGAGTGCCGTCGCGGTCTGGCGCAGGGCCTCGACCCCGGCCTCGTCCTTGGGCGGGAAAAATTCCAGCGAGCGCACCGCGTGCTTCGTGGCGAGCAACTCGGAAATGGGGCGATCAGCAATCATTACCGAATCAATGCATGTGTATTCGATGATGTGTAAAGCTAATCTTCGCCTACTGGCGGGGCTGGATGGCAAGTGACACTTCCAGAATGACTTGGTCATCGGACTCGGCCACCTCATTCAGGATGAAATACGGTGCCCGCCAGCGGGCGTGGGTGCGGATGAACTCCGCCGTCGGGCCTGATTTGCCGAGCACCAGGTAACGCAAGCCGGATTTTTGCCAGCGTTGGGCGATCTCCTGGGGCTTGAGCCGGTCGTCGAACAGCCAGGCCACATCCGGACTCCACAGCGGCACCGCTTCCGTGCCGATGGTGGCCAGCACCCGGGGCAGGCCGGCATTGTCCGTCACGATCCGATCCCGTCCGGGCAGCGGCCGGACTTTCGCCAGCAGCCGTTGCTCCTGCGCGCGGACCGAGGTGATGAATTTTCCGCCGGCCTCCGGCCAGTCGCGGCGGGCGATCCGGTACGGGTTTTCCGGCAGGACCAGGGTCTTGGGCAGGGACTCGAGCGAAAACAAGACGATGAGCAGAGCCGCAAACCTGGCGGCGGCGGGATGCGGGAGATAAAGCCCGATCGCATACGCCGTGATCACAGCCAGCAACGCATAGGCCGGGGCCAGGACCCGCAGTGAATAAAACAGTCCGCCGGCGGTATAGGGCAACGAAAGCAGCCAGAGCACGGCCACCAGGCCCACAAACCCGGCCACGATGCGGGCCTCCCGCAGGCGCTGGACCAGCAGTGCGACCAGGGCCACCAGGCCAACCGCGGCCGGGAGGGCCCACAACAGGAGATACCGGCCCAGGTTCAGCCAGCTGTCCAGGGAGAGAAAATTGAAACCATGCGCGGCGCGGAAGCCATCGTTCCAATCGGTGAAACGCTGGTTCACCGGGAACAGGCCGCCGAGATTGAGGCTGTAAAGCGGGTTGCCCGTCAGCAGCCACACCCGGGCCGACCAGACGAACCCGGCGGGAAGCGCGACCCAGGCCAGGATCATGAGGCAGCGCCGGGGCAGCCGCATGAGCCACGCGGCGGCGACCGCCGCGACCGCGAAAACCGGGCCGTATTCCCGCGTGCCGGCGGCCGCGAGCGCGAAGATACCCGCGAGCGCCGCCCACCGGCGGCTGGGTTCCACGCGCAGGTGGTGGAAACACCAGATGAGCCCGACGATCGCCACGGCCGTCAGCCCGGTTTCCTGCCCGATCAGCACCGCCCAGGTGAGCAACGGCGTGGCCGCCGCCAGCAGCACCGCGCGACGCGCGACGATCTCGCCACCCCAGCGGCTGGCGAGGCGCCAGATGAGCTCGTGCAGCGAGAGCAGTTGCAGCGCAACGACGGGCGAGGACCACAGCGCCTGCCGGCTGCCCGCGCAGGCGTAGGCCCAGGCGTAGAGGCTCGCGATGCCGGGCGGGATGCTCTCGGCCCAGAAGTAACGGACAAAATCCGCCCCGCTCCGCGGCGGATAAAAATCGATCGAGCCGTACCGCAGCATCTGCTCGGCCAGATAACTCCAGCGGAAATAAACATCCGGCCCGCTGAGCGGCTGGGCGACGAGCCGGTAGCCGACGACCGCCCAGAAGGCCAGGTAGAGCGGCAGCCACGGGCCCATCCGGGTGAAACAGGAAAAGGAAGGATTGAGTCTTTCCGGGTTCGTCCGGGCCGGCGCCAGCCGGCCGGCCAGGGTGACCACGCCGAGTGCCGCCGCGAGGGTGACCAGCGAAAGGGTCAGGCCCGTGCAGGCGGCGACCAGCACCACCAGATAGAGCACGGCGGCCGAGGTGACAAAGGCCGCGGCCAGCGACCAGGGCAGCCGCAGCGCCCGCAGCACCATCGAGCCCGGCAGCAGCAACCCCGCGAGCAGCAGCCCCAGCCGCAGGGGAATCTCGATGAATTCAGGCAGGTGCATGCGCGGCCCCGGAGGCTAGCGGGACGGGCGGGCAATGCAATCCCTTGCCTCGCCGTTGTAGCGGCGGTCCATGACCGCCGAGTCGCAACGGCCGGACCGAGGTCCGGCCCTACAGGGTGTCCGTGGCGGCCTCGCGGGCCTTCTCGGTCTTCAGGCGCAGCTGGCCGCAGGCGGCGTCGATGGCGTGACCCTTCTCGCGCCGCAGCGTGACCGACACGCCGCCGGCGGAGAGGATGCCGGCGAACTTCTCCTGCCGCGTGAGGCTGGGGCGCTTCCACGGCAGGCCCTCGACGGTGTTGTAGGGGATGAGGTTCACGTGCGCATGCAGGTCCCAGGCGATGGCGCGCAGCTTCTCCGCCTGGTCGAGCGAGTCGTTGACCCCGTCGATGAGGATGAACTCGAGCGTGACCATCCGGCCGTGCTTTTCCGAGAACTCGCGGACGGCGGGCAGCAGCTCCTTGAGCGGCCACTTCCTGTTGACCGGCATGATCTGCTCCCGGACCTCGTCGGTGGCGCCGTGCAGCGAGATGGCGAGGCGCAGCCCGAGCGGCTCGGCGGCGAGCTGCCGGATCCGGGGCACGAGGCCGGAGGTGGAGAGCGTGATGCGGCGCGCGCCGAAGCCGAGGCCCCACCCGGCGTTGAGGATGGTGAGGGCGCGCATGATGGCGTCGTAGTTGTGCAGCGGCTCGCCCATGCCCATGACGACGAGGTTGTCGAACGACACCAGCTCGGCGCGGGCGCGCGGCGTGCGGCCGTCCTCCTGGGCGCAGACCTGGATGAGCTGGTGGACGATCTCGCCGGCGGAGAGGTTGCGCTTCAGGCCCTCGAGGCCGGAGGCGCAGAACCTGCAGCCCATGGCGCAGCCGACCTGGGTGGAGATGCAGATGGTCTTGCGCGAGTTTTCCTGGCCGACACCGAGCTGCGGGGCGCGGATGATGACGGTCTCGATGAGCGACTTGTCGCCCAGCTCGAGGAGGAGCTTGTCGGTGACATCCTCGGACTGCTGGGTGAGGACAAAGGCGGTCGGCTTGAGCTCGAAGGTTTCCGCCAGCCACGCCCGGAGCGGGCGGGAGAGGTTCGTCATCTCGTCCCAGGTGCCGACCCGCTTCTTGTAGAGCCAGGCCATGATCTGGCGGGCGCGGAAGGCCGGGTGGCCGTGCTCCGTGAGGAGGGCGGTGAGCGATTCCAGGGTCTCGCCATGAAGGGCGGGCTTGGCGGGCGAGTAGGGCATGCGGCGGGTTGAAGGTTGAAAGATGAAAGTTGAAAGGATACCCCCAAGCCGAAAGTCGGGCGTTGCGGCCGGACTTTCAACCTTCAACCCTCATCTTTCAACCCATCTGATGAACCTCCTCCACCGGCATATCTTCGCCAACGTGATCCTGACGTGCGGCGCCGCGGTGGGGATGTTCGCCTTCGTGCTCATGATCGGCAACGCGCTGCGGGACCTGCTGCCGCTGATGGGCCAGCTGGCGCCCGAAACCATCATCCGGCTGACGGCCCTGCTCCTGCCGTTCGTGGTGTCCTACGCGCTGCCGATGGGCATGCTGACGGGGGTGCTGCTGGTGCTCGGCCGGATGTCTTCCGACCGCGAGATCACGGCGTTGCGCGCGTCGGGGCTGAGCGTGGCGTGGGTGTCGGCCCCGATCCTGTTCTGCGCCCTGCTCGGCGTGGTCCTGTGCATGCTGATCAACTTCGAGTTCATGCCGGTGGCCCGCGTGGCCTACCACCAGGAGCTGGCCGCGGCGCTCCGGCAGAATCCGCTCAGCTTCATCGTGCCGAAGACCTTCATCCACGAGTTTGCGGACAAGATCGTCTACGTGGGGGAGAGCCGGAACCTGAAGCTCCGTGACGTCTGGGTGTGGGAGCTCGACCGGCAGTCGCGGGCCAAGGTGATCTACCACGCGGAGTCGGGCGACCTGAAGTTCAACGAAAAGGACAAGACCCTCGAGCTGATCGGCTACAACGTGCTGGTCGAGTACCGCGACGAGAAGGACCCCGAGTCCTTCGGCGGCGAGGAGAAGGGCATCGGCCACGCGGCCGTCATGTCGGCCGTCTTCTCGCTGGAAAAGGTCTCGGCCAGCCAGACGGTGACGGTGAAGCAAAAGTGGATGACCTTCGGCCAGCTGATGACCGAGTGGCGGCGGCTCGGCCAACCCGTGCCCGGGGTGACGCCGGCCGAGCGCGAGCGGCGGCGGATGCAGGTGCAGATCACGATGCACGAGAAATTCGCCACGGCCTTCTCGGTGCTGTCGTTCACGCTCATCGCGATCCCGCTCGGCATCAAGATCTCGCGCAAGGAGACCTCGGCCAACCTCGGCCTGGCGGTCGCGCTGGCGATGGCCTATTATTTTGCCACGATCGTGGTGAGCTGGTTTGACAACCACATCGCGCTGCGGCCGGACCTGCTGATGTGGCTGCCGAACCTGGCCTTCCAGGCGCTCGGTCTCTGGATGTTCTACCGGGCGGACCGGTCATAGGCGGTTCCAGCGGTCAGGCGGCCGGGCCCTGCACGGCGACCAGGCCGGAGCGGCCGTCGATTTCGGCCAGCCGCAGCTCGCACACCGGGATGGTATCGCGCACGGCGAGCAGATCGCGGGCGGTCTCCTCGAGTGACACGACCTCGACCCCGGCCCGCGCGAGCTCGGCGAGCAGCTGGAGGAAGATCGTGCGCCGGCCCATGCCCTCGATCTCGGCGTGCAGGGTGTAGACGTTCAGCAGGTCGGGCCGCAGCAGCGACAGCAGGTGCGGCACGAGGCGGTCGTCGGGGTACTCGGGCCGGCCCATGAGCTCGTCGAGCGTGGGCAGGGTGGAGGGGATTTCCAGCGTGGTGAAGGTGCGGCCGCCGATCCGGGCGAAGAAGGGTTCCCGGCCGCGCGTGTCGCTGGCGTAGAGCAGGCCGGCGCGCTCGTAGGCGTCGCGGCTGTCGGCGTTGGCCTGCCAGCCGGGGGCGCCGGCGGTCACGGCCTCCGTGCCGAAGATGCGGCGGTACTCGGCACGTGCGGCCTCAAACTCCGCGCGGACGGCCGCGGCGCCCATGGTGTGGACATGATCCTGCCACCGGTAGTGGTTGAGGCAGTGGATCCCGCTCTCGAAGCCGGCGTCGCGCACGCTGCGCAGGACCGCCGTGTTGCGCCGGCCGATGTGCGGCGCGGGCAGGAGCGTGCCGTTGAGGAGCGTGCGCACGCCGTAGAGCTCGACGATGCTGGTGCGGCCGACCTTTTGCAGAAAGCCCGGCCGGAAGACGCGGGTGATGGCGCGGCCGGTCTGGTCCGGCCCGAGCGAGAACAAAAACGTCGCGGGCACCTCCGCGGCGCACAGGTCGGCGACCAGGTTGGGCACGCCGAGCCGCGTGCCGCGGTCGGTGTCGACGTCGATCTTCAGGGCGAGCCGCAGGGCCATGGGCGCGGGGGCGGACTATTCGAGCGAATAGTCCTTGTGCGCGAGGTGGTAGTCCAGGGTCAGGCGGATGGCGGTCTTCAGGTCGACCTTGGGGTTCCAGCCGAGCTGCTTTTTCGCGTGGGCGATCGAGGGCACGCGCTTCTGGATGTCCTGGTAATATTTGCCGAAATACTTGCCGGAGGAGACCGGGACGACCCGGGCGTTGGCAGCGTGCTCGCGGTACTCGGGATAGTGCCTGAACGCGGCGATGATGTATTGCGCGAGCCTGGCGACGCTGACGTCGTTCCTCGGGTTGCCGAGGTTGAAGATCTGGCGCGAGGCCCGGCCGTGCTTGTTCTCGATGATGCGCAGGAGGGCGTCGATGCCGTCGTCGATGAAGGTGAACGAGCGGCTCTGCCGGCCGCCATCGACGAGCTGGATCGGTTTCTGGAAGATGACGTTCGAGATGAACTGGGTGAAGAGGCGCGAGCTGCCCTCCTTCTGCTCGAAGACGTTGTCGAGCTTGGGCCCGATCCAGTTGAAGGGGCGGAAGAGGGTGTAGTCGATGTTGTCGCGCACGCCGTAGGCGTAGATGACGCGGTCGAGGAGCTGCTTCGAGCAGGCGTAGATCCAGCGCTGCTTGTCGATGGGGCCGTAGACCATGTTGGTCGTTGCCTCGTCGAGCTCGCGGTCGGGCGACATGCCGTAGACCTCGGAGGTGGAGGGGAAGATGATGCGCTTCCTGTATTTCGCGCACTGGCGGACGACGGCGAGGTTGGACTCGAAGTCGAGCTCGAAGACGCGAAGCGGGTCCTTGACGTACTGGGCCGGGTTGGCGATGGCGACCAGCGGGATGACGGCGTCGCACTTCTTGACATGGTACTCGATCCACTCGTGCGAGATCATGACGTCGCCCTCGACGAACTTGAAGCGGGGGTTCCCGAGGGAGTCGCCCAGCTTGTGGTCGCCGACGTCCATGCCGTAGACCTCCCAGTCCTTCTTTTTCAGGATCGCATGGGTGAGCGAGCTGCCGATGAAGCCGTTGGCGCCGAGAATGAGGACTTTGAGGGGCATACGTTGGGAGGGATTAACCACGAATGACGGGAAAAGACACGAAAGAAGATGCCGGGTTCAGGCCGGGGAACCGGCGAGGACCTGGCCGGCCTGCAACCCCGGGTCAGGAGCGCCGCGCCACTCGGTGAGGGTGAGGTCGAGGGTGCCCGCGCCCGTGGCGACCACGAGGGGTGCGACCGACAAAATCTCGCCAGGCCGGCCGGCGGTGGCGGCCGGATTTGGCTCGGCCCACCAGACCATCAGGCGCGCGGCGCCGACGTCGGTGAACGCGCCCGGATAGGGGTCGGTGACGGCCCGGATGAGGTTGAAGATCTGCCCGGCCGTCTGGGTCCAGAGGATGCGTCCGTCCTCGGGCTTGCGGCCGCCGAAGTAGGTCGCCTGGGATTCGTCCTGCGGCGTTTCCCGCGCGGTGCCCGCCAGCAGGGCGTCGATCTGCCGGGCCAGGACGGTGCGGGCGCAGGGCAGCACCTTGCGGAAGGCCTGCTCGGCCTTGTCGCGCGGGCCGATGGCCACGCCCTCCTGGTCGACGATGGCGCCGGCGTCGGGCGCCTTGACCATCCGGTGCAGGGTCATGCCCATTCGCGGCTCGCCGTGGAGGACGGCCCAGTTGATCGGGGCGCGGCCGCGGTATTTGGGCAGAAGGGAGCCGTGCATGTTCCAGGCCCCGAGCGGCGGCAGGGCAAGGATCTTGGTCCCGATCATGTGACGGTAGTAGACGGACAGGATGAGATCGGGCTGGAGCGCCGCGATGCGCTCGCGCCATTCGGGATTGTTGACGGAAGCCGGCGTGAAGACCGGGATGCCTTTTTCGCGCGCCGCGACGGCGGGGGTCCTGAACCAGATTTTCTCGTGCGGGTTGTCCTCGTGCGTGAAGAGGGCGACGACCTGGTCACCGCGCTGGAGCAGCAGCGAGAGGCAGTCGTAGCCGACCTCGCTGTAGCCGAAGAACAGGATGCGGGGGCGGCTCATGCCGTCGTCTCGAGCACGGTCTTCACGTGGTAGCGCTGGCGGGCGCGGACGACCTGGTAGGTGCGGCCGACGTACTCGCCGATCAGGCCGATGCCGATCATGCAGACGCTGAGCAGGAAGAACAGGATGCCGAACAGGGTGAAGATCCCCTCGGCCTCCGCGCCGAGGAACAGGCGGCGGTAGGCCAGCACCAGCACGAGGAGGAAGCTGCCCCCGGCGCACAGGCCCGCGAACATCGTGAAGTACTGCAGCGGCGCGAGCGAGAAGCCGGTGATGAGGTCGAAGTTCAGCCGGATGAGCATGTAGAACGAGTAGTTCGACACGCCGGCGTGGCGTTCCTCGTGCTTCACGCCGACCTCGGCCGGGTTGCCGGAGAAACTGTACGCGAGGGCGGGGATGAAGGTGTTGATGGCGCCGCTGCGCACGACGGCCTCGATGATCGGCCGGCGGTAGGCGCGCAGCATGCAGCCCTGGTCGGTCATCTCGATGCTGGTCATCTTCTCCCGCGCGAAGTTGATGAGCCGGGAGGCGTACGTGCGGAAGAACGAGTCCTGCCGGTTCAGCCGGAAGCCGCCGACGTAGTCGTGGCCGGCGTCGATCTTTTCCAGGAGCTTCGGGATCTCCTCGGGCGGATTCTGCAGGTCGGCGTCGAGGGTCACGATGATGTCGCCGCGCACGCGCTCGAACGCGGCCATGACGGCCATGTGCTGGCCGTAGTTGGAGTTGAAGTCGATCACCCGGGTGACTTCGGGCCGGGCGGCATGCTGCGCCGTGAGCAGGGCCATCGAGCGGTCGTGCGAGCCGTCGTTGGTGAAGACGATCTCATAGCTGCGGCCGAGCGCGTCGAGCACCGGGTAGAGCCGGGCGAAGAGGGTGGGGAGGTTCAGCTCCTCGTTGTAGACGGGGATCACCACCGAGAGTTGGACGGACGGGGCGGCACTCATGGTTTGCGGTGCTGCCGGAGCAGGGCGGCGAGCTGGGTTGCGACCCGGGAGACGTCGTCCTCGGTCATCGTCGGGAACAACGGCAGCGTGAGGATGTTGCGCCCGGCGTATTCGGCGTGCGGGTAGGCACCGGCCTTCCAGCCGAGGCCCTGGTAGAGGGTGAAGAGGTGGATCGCCGGGTAGTGTACGCCGGTGCCGATGCCGGCGGCGTGGAGCTGCGCCATGATGTCGGCGCGCTTCACGGCGAGCTTTTCCTCCGGGAGCACGACCTGGAACATGTGCCAGTTGCTCTGGCCAAAATCGGCGACCGGCAGACCGAGACCGAGGCCGGCGGCGCCCAGCCGGGCAAATTCCGCGAAATAGGCCCGGGCCAGCGCGCGCCGGCGGGCCGTGAAGGACTCGAGGTGCGGCAGCTGGCCGAGACCGACGCGGGCGGCGACGTCGGTGAGGTTGTATTTGCCGCCGACCAGGGCGACATCCATCCCGTCGTGGCCGGAGCGGACGACGCCCTGCAGGCGGTATTGCTCGGCGAGCCGGGCCTCGGCCTCGTTGTTCAGCACGAGGCAGCCGCCCTCGATGGTCGTGATGTTCTTGTTCGCGTGGAAACTGAAGGACACGAAGTCGCCGGTGGCGCCGATGCGGCGGCCCGCCCAGTTGCTGCCGAAGGACTGGGCGGCGTCCTCGATGACGCGCAGGCCGTGTTTTTTCGCAAGGGCGTAGAGCCGGTCGCGGTCCACCGGCAGGCCGGAGAGGTCGACCGGGATGATGGCGCGGGTCGCGGGGGTGATGGCGGCCTCGACGCGGGCGAGGTCGAGGTTCCGGGTCACGGGATCGATGTCGACAAAGACCGGCCGGGCGCCGACGTCGAGGACGACGTTGCTCGTGGCGACCCAGGAGAGCGGGGTGGTAATGACCTCGTGACCCGGGCCGATGCCCGCGATGCGCAGGGCGATCTCCATCGTGCAGGTGCCGGAGTTGAAGGCCCGGACCGGGCGGCCGCCGCAATACTCCGAGAGTTTCGCCTCGAAGGCCTTGACCTGCGGGCCGGAGGTGATCCAGCCGGAGCGCAGGACCTCGGTGACGCCAGCGAGGGTCTCCTCGTCGATCGTGGGCCGCGTGAACGGCAGGAAGGGCGCGGCGGCCGGCGGCGGGGTCGTGGGAAGGGAGGTCGGGGCGGGCATGTCAGGGCTGGTTGCTGAAAAGGGTGTGATCCTTGGTCTGTTTGATCAAATGATAACGGAACGTGGGATCGGCAAAGAGTTCCTTCACATCGTCCGCCCGGGCGACGACCCAGAGGTGTTCCGGGCCGGCCCACCGGCGGCGGAAGGCGTCGTCGTCGATGAAGCGCCCGCTGGCCCGGGCGGCGGCGTCCTCGCCCAGTTCCAGCTCGCCGAAGGGATCGGGGCCCGGCCGGCCGACGACGTCGACGAGGCGTTCCGCGTAAAAGGTGAAGTCGTGGAAGAACTCGTGGTAATTCACGACGCGGTCGCCGGGCAACGCATGGGCCTTCACGAACAGCGCGAGTTCCCGGGTGCTCGGCTTGTTGAGGTCGGGCGCGGCGAATTGGAGGGCCCCGAAAAACAGGGACATCGTCCCGACCATCCCGGCCAGTGCCGCGCGACCGCCGCGGTTCCGGGCCAGCCAGGCCGTGCCCGCGGCGCCGAGGAGCAGGACGGCGGCCATGCTGAAGGCGGCCGGGCGGAGGGCCGGCGCCTGGGCGGCGGCCATTTTTTTCGGCGGGTCCAGGACGACCACGCAGAGTGCGACGGCCAGGAGGCCGCAGATGCCGTAAAACACGCGGAACCCGGGGCGCAGCCGCGCCGCGCCGGTCTCATCCTTCGTCTGCGCCAGCCACGCGCCGATCAGGACGGCGAGGGCTGGGAACACCGGCAGGATGTAGGGGGCGAGCTTGGAGTGGGATTTGGTGAAGAAGAGGAAGATGAAGGCGGCCCAGGTCAAAAAGAACCACGTGTCGGCATCGGCCTCCCGCCGGGCCCAACCCTGCGCCAGGGTCGGGGCCCTGGGCCCGTCGAAGGGGCCGCCGCGCACGCTGTCGCGCACGGCCGGCCACAGGAAGCCGGTCCAGGGGATCAGACCCGCCAGGATGATGCCGATATAGTAATACCACGGGCCCGGACGGGAGGCGGCCGGGGTGGTGAATCGTTCCCAGTGCTCGTAGACGAAATAACGGTGCGCCCAGGTCCCGTTGCGGGCGGCCGCCAGGACGTGCCATGGCACGGCGAGGGCGAGGAACAGCACCGCCCCCTCCGGCAGGTGGAACGGGCGCAGGCGTTTCCATTGGTTGAAAATGAGCAGCCAGAGGAACATCACCGCCCCGGGGACGAGGAAGCCGATCAGGCCCTTGGTCAGGGTGGCGAGGGCCGCGCTCGCATAGAGCCCGAGGAACAGCCACCGCCGCCTCGTCCCGGGCGGCTCCCGCACGCCGAGGATGAAGCAGAACAGGGTCGCGCTCAGGAGCACGGAGACCGCCATGTCGAGCAGGAGGATGTGGGCGAGGGCGTAATAGAGCAGCGACGTGCCGAGCACCGCCGCCGCCGCCAGCCCCGCCTCGCGCCCGTGGAGGCGGCGGGCCGCGGCGTAGGTGAGCAGCAGGCCGCCGAGGGCGAACAGCACCGGCATCGCGCGCATCGACCATTCGCCCGGGCCGAAAAATTTCAGGCACCCGGCCACCGCCCAGTACAGCAGCGGCGGCTTCTCGAAATAGTTCACGCCATCCAGGCGCGGCGTGACCCAGTCGCCCGTGGCGACCATCTCGCGGGGAATCTCCGCGTACCGCCCCTCGTCCCCGCTGCCCAGCGGGTAGCTGCCCAGCCCGAAACCGTACAAAACCAGGCCAAGCAGGGCGATCCAAGCCAGATCCCGGCCGTACGAGGCCGGCGCCTTGGCGGCGGGGCGGGATGATTCGGGCGGGCCGCCCGGCATAACCTCATGCATACGAGTCCACAACAACTGGCGCCCTGCGGGCTGCAAGATTACATTCGCCGCCGGCTCGGATGGATCGCGCCCGGGCGCCGCCGCGGCCCGGATTTTTCCCTGACGAAAAGCTGGCCTTAGTGCCCCATGATCCAAAGACTTGCGGGCCGCATGAAGGTAACCCATCCAGTCCGGCCGGCGTCACCCGTTACGTGGATAAACGACCGACCCAACTGCCATGGCTGATGAACCGTTCGACCTGCCCGGCTGCCTCGAACGCGTGCGGCAACGCGATCAAACCGCCGCGCGCCAGCTCGTCGAGCACCTCTACCCCCTGGTCATCCGCATCGTGCGCTCCCACCTGCCCCGGCGCGTCGCCGAGGAAGACCTCGCCCAGGATATTTTTCTGAAGATGTTCACCCGCCTCGCACAGTACCAGGGCAACGTCCCGTTCCCGCACTGGGTCTCCCGCATCGCCGTGACCACCTGCATCGACCAGCTCCGCGCCCAGAAGCGCCGGCCGGAGTTCCGCTGGGCGGACCTGTCCGAGAAGGAGACCGACGTCCTCGACAATATCCTGACCGACGAGCGCGATGCGACGCCCGGCGACGCCCTGGCGGCCCGCGAGCTCGTCCACAAGCTGCTCGGGCAGCTCAAACCCGACGACCGGCTCGTGATCCAGCTGCTGGACCTCGAGCAGAAGACCATCGCCGAGATCAGCACCTCGACCGGCTGGAACCAGACCCTGGTCAAGGTGCGCGCCTTTCGCGCCCGACGGAAATTGCAAAAATTATTCCAGGAACTACAAAGCAAGGAGAAATCATGAGCTCATTCGACCACCAATGGCAGAAACTCACCGCGCTGGCGCGGCAGGCCCCGGACGACCGCGACCCCGCCGCGCCGCCGGGATTCGCCACCCGCATCACCGCCCGGGCCGCCACGGCCCCCGCCGGCAGCCCTTGGGCGGGCTTTGAACGCTTCGCGCTGCGCGGCTTCGTGGTCGCGGCGGCCTTCGGCGTGGCGGCGATCGCCTTGAATTTCGTCACCTTGAATGCCGATGCCTCGGATGACGTCGCGTCCACGGACACCGTGAGCGAGCTGCTCGACCTTT
This sequence comes from uncultured Oleiharenicola sp., assembly GCA_964423065.1. Lineage (GTDB taxonomy): Bacteria > Verrucomicrobiota > Verrucomicrobiia > Opitutales > Opitutaceae > Lacunisphaera. Next base: position 37,094 of record CAYRDN010000030.1, read on the forward strand.
CCTGAGATGAACCAGCCTTGGAAATTCGTGCTGCTGCTGACCGGCATCTTTGTGGCCGGCGGCGTGACGGGCGCCTTCATCATGGTGCGCGTCGGGCGCGAGCGGGAGGCACACCGGCCGATGCCCGAGCAATGGGCGCCCATCCAGCTGAAACGCCTGGGCGAGCGCCTCGACCTGAAGCCGGAGCAGCTTGAGCAGATCCAGCCCATCGTGCGGCGCAACATGGACGAGCTGAAGCGGCTGCGGTCCTACGCCATGTCCGAGGGCCGGACGGTCTATGAGCGGATGGAACGCGAGATCACGGAAAAGCTCACCCCGGAGCAGCGCACCAAATTCGACCAGATGAACAAGGAGTTTCGTGAGCGGACCCGGAAGATCATGCAGGACCGGCAGAACCGTCCGCCCGGCGGACCCGGCGGACCCGGCGGACCGCGGCCCGAGCATGAACCGGCCCCCGGCGAACCCGGGCCGAAGCCGCCGGACGGGCCACCCCCGGAACAAACGCCGGGCAGCTAGCTGGCCGGGTCCCACGGGCGCCTTCACAGGCGCCCTGGTTATTTTGGTTGAAAGGGCGGGGGTGCGACCTACGTTCCGCGCTGGCCAGGCGCCATGCATGCGCAGGCGCGTGAACCCCGCCAGGGCCGGAAGGCAGCAACGGTGACGACGTCCTTCCAGTGCCGTGGATTGCCTGGCCACTTTTTTATATGGCTGAAAGCTGAAAGGCGGAAGGTCAGAAAGAAAACCAAACGCGGGCTGGATTTTTCAGATTTTCAGCCTTTCAGTCATTCCGTCCCTCATGTCCGGCCCCTATCAAGTCATCGCGCGCAAGTGGCGCCCGCAGACCTTCGACGACGTCGTGGGGCAGGATCACGTGGTCCGCACGCTGAAGAACGCCATCACGCGCAACCGGATCGCCCACGCCTACCTGTTCGTCGGCCCGCGCGGCACCGGCAAGACCAGCACCGCCCGCATCTTCGCCAAGGCCCTCAACGCCACCGGCGGCCCCAAGGCCGACTTCGACGTCAACGACCCCATCTGCGTCTCCATCGCCGACGGCTCCTGCCTCGACGTCATCGAGATCGACGGCGCCTCCAACAACGGCATCGAGCAGGTGCGCGAGCTGCGCGACACCGTCCGCTACGCGCCGGCCCAGGGCAGGTTCAAGGTCTACATCATCGACGAGGTGCACATGCTCTCGAACCAGGCGTTCAACGCCCTGCTCAAGACCCTCGAGGAGCCGCCGGCGCACGTGAAGTTCATCTTCGCCACGACCGACGTGCAGAAGGTGCTGCCGACGATCATCTCGCGCTGCCAGCGTTTCGACCTCAAGCCCATCCCGGGCGAGCTCATCGTGCAGCGGCTGAAAAAGATCGCCGGGGCGGAGAAGATCAAGGTGAGCGACGCCGCGCTGGGCAGCATCGCCCGCATGGCCGACGGCGGCATGCGCGACGCGCAGTCCATCTTCGACCAGATGATCTCCTTCTGCGGCAGCGAGGTCAACGAGGCCGACGTGCTGGACGTCTACGGCCTCGTTGCGGCCGGCAAGATCGCGGCACTGGCCGCGGCGCTGGCCGCGGGCGACCACCGGCAGATCGTCGCGCTGGTCGACGACGCCGACGAGAACGGCCGCGACCTCTACCGGCTGCTCGTCGATGTGCAGGCCAACGTCCGCGCCGCGCTGCTCGACGCCATCGCCAAGGGCGGCAGCAGCGAGACGCTGGGGCCGCCGATGACGACCGAGCAGCTCACCCGCCTGCTTGACGGCCTGCGCGAGGGCGAGAACGGCGTGAAGCACGGGCTGTCGGAGAAGATCAATTTCGAGGTGGCGCTGCTCAAGGCCGTGGAGGCCAGCCGGGCGCGGGCGATCGACAGCCTGATCAAGGAGATCGCCACGATGGCCGAGGGTCTGCCCGACGACGGCTCAAAAAAAAACGGCTGACGGCGGCACCTGAGGGCGTCGGCAAGGAGCCGGGAGCCGGGAGCAAGGAGCCGGAAGAGGAATCGGTGGCGGCGGACGCGCCCGCCGGACCGTCGGCCGAGGAGGAGGCGGTTTTGCTGGCGCAGGAACGCGAAAGCGCCGCGGTCACCGTCGCACCGCTGATGCCGGCCGACCAGCCCGACGAGAAAAGCGACCTGCCGCCGATGGAGGACCTGGTCAAGCGCATCCCGGCGCCGGCGCGGGAACTGATGGAGGAGCTGTTCCGCGCCCGGTTCGTGACGGTGAAGCGCGTGCCGCAGTCGGCGTTGAAAGGATAGGACCATCGATTCCACGGCGAGGTTGCCGTGGCTCCAGGAACCAGGAGTGCGGGCGACCCCGCCCGCGGGGGAGATTTACTCCCGCCACTTGGAGCCGATGGCCGCGCGACCTTCGAGGCTGCGCAGATACAGGTACGTCTCCACCGGATCGTCGGCGAAGGGCGGGGCGAGGGTGACCGGGACGCGTTCGTAGAGTCCCTCGGCGACGCCTTCCAACTCATCGAGTCCGGCAAGGCCGGCGGCGTCGACCGCCCAGACTTCGCCGGCGACCTCGTGGCCGGGGGCGCTGGAGCGCACCATACCGGGATAGTCGCCGAGGGCGTAGAGCGTGTAGCCGGATGCGGTGCGGGCCTCGCCGAGGAATTCCTGGCCGGCCAGGTAGCGGTGGTTGTGGCCGCCGCGTTTCAGCGTGCCGTAGACGAAGACCCGGGTCATGGCGGCGGGGCGGGCGGCGCGATGATCTCGACCACCAGGGCGGTGATGTTGTCCTTGCCCGCCCGCTCGAGGGCCGCGGCGATGAGCTGCCCGGCGAGGGGGGCGAGGTCGGACGCGCGGGCCATCTCATCGAGGTGGCGGTCCCAGAGGCCCTCGACCAGTCCGTCGGAGCAGAGCAGAAAGCGGTCGCCGGGCTGGCAGGGAAGGACGCCGAATTGCGGCTCGATGAACTGGTGGCCGGCACCGAGGGACTGGTGGAGGACGTTGCGCATGGGATGGGCGCGGGCCTCGCGTTCGGTGAGGCGCTGGTTGCGGCGCAGCCAGCCGACATGGCCGTGGTCGTGGGTCAGCTGGACCAGGGCGCCGCCCGGCGGCAGGTGGTAGATGCGGCTGTCGCCGATGTGGCCGAAATAGAGCCAGTCGGGGGTGAGCCAGCACAAGCTCAGGGTGGTGCCCATCCCGCGGCACTCGTCGTAGGATTCGCCGAGCTTGATCAGGTCCTGGTGGATGGAGCTGAAGAGCTCGCGCAGGATGACGTCGTAGCCGCTCGCCGGGCCCGGCGCGGCGGTGCGGAAACATTTCGGCATCTGGCCGGTGATCTTGTCGATGGTGATGCGGCTGGCGAACTCGCCGGAATTGGCCCCGCCCATGCCGTCACTGACGGCGAAGACGAAGTCGGCCTTCGCGGCGGAGGCCTCGCCGGTCTTGCCGAGGTAGCGGATCTCCTTGCCGTCGAACTCGAGGGCGAGGAAGGTGTCCTCGTTGTTTGGGCGGACATGGCCCGGGTGGGTCGAGCCCGACCACCGGACGTCGGGCGCGGGCGGACCGGGATGCGCGGCCGCCTCATCGAGCAGGGTGGCGAACTCGAAATCGATCAGGCAAAAGCGGCCGTCGGTCCGGCGGTAGGTGACGTTGCGCAGCTCGGGGTCGTCGTGGCGGACGCCGAAGGTCTCGAGCTCGGCAAAGAGTTCCTTCATGCGCGCGGGATTGAGCTGGTCCACGCGCGAGCCGCAGTTGGAGGTGACGATCCGGAGCTGAGCCGCGTCCGCCTCCAGGAGCCGGGGGACGAAGCCGCAGCCGCGCTGCTCAAGGTGCCGGAGGACGCGCACCTCGTTCTCGAAACGCACGTAGGCCTCGGGTCCGCGGAAGGTCTTGTAGACCCGGCCGTCGAAGCCGATGCGGACCAGGGCGCGCTGGGTGTCTTTGACCTCGTGCATGGAGGCTCGAACATTGGCCGCGCCGGGCCGGTGGCAAGTGCGCGATTTTGACCGCGGCAAAACCGCGCGGGCCGGGAAGTTGTAAAACCTGAGTCATGTGCGGAAAATCGCTTGGCCTCTGGCATGTGAGGTGCTGAATTCCTCCCGAGCTCACCACCGCGCCGACAGCTTCATCACCGCCGGCCGCGGGGGAGCCATCCCCTACCAAAACTCAACCCAACATGGCTAAATACAAATTGGAATACATCTGGCTGGACGGCTACACGCCGCTG
>CAYRDN010000031.1:0-17605 GCA_964423065.1 uncultured Oleiharenicola sp.
AATATCTATTGTGCGTTTATCATGGCCAACTCACTGCAGGCGAGCAAACTTACCGGGCGGGTCCCCAGCGGCTTGTGAATGGATAATAGATGAACAATGGCCGGCCGACCACATCCTTGTCCGGCACGAAGCCCCAGTAGCGACTGTCCTTGCTGCGGGGTGAATTGTCCCCGAGGGCGAAGTATGAGTTTGCCGGCACCGTGACGGTTCCGCCGAGCGGCAACAGACCATCGCTGGTCTGCAAGCCGTCGCCGGAAAGCCGGCCGCCGGTATTATTGGTATAGCCGGGGTACTTGCCTTCCCTGCGAGCATTCTGCACAAAGGCGGCCGCCCCCTCGATCGGCCGGCCATTGCGGTAAAGCACCGGTGCCTTGATCTCCAGCACGTCCCCGGGGACTCCCACCAGCCGTTTGACAAAATATTTGTCCCCCTCATCGGCCTTGAGTGCCTCGATGTTGCCGGTCTTGAAGACAAAGCCGGATCCGACCCGGGGCGGAATGAAATTGTAGCTCATCCGGTCCACAAACAGGAGGTCGCCCGTGAGGATGTCGAACGAGAGGATATTCTCCCCGCGCCGCACGGTTTTGCCGCTGGGGATCCAATAGACGGTCACCTCGCGCCCCTGCATCGTCATGCGGGAGGTTGGCAACGGCTTGTTCCGGTCGGCCGCCTCCCGCAACGCCAGCGAGAGGCTGGCTGACGTCCCCTTGAACGCCGTCTCGAGCACGCCCTGGAAATCATTGTCGAACTCGGCCGGGACCGCGACCCGGGCCATTTCCCCGGCGACGGAAAAGGTGTATTCCCGCATCATGGCGGGAAACACCAGCAGACTGCGGCCGGGTTTATCAATGAAGGCCGGCCGGAAGCCAAAATTGGCCACCACGGGAATCAAGACTTCGCCGTCCGCGGGCGCGACCACCGAATAGTGGGAGGCACCCAGGCCGAACAGCCGGGCGGTCCGGCGAACCAGTCCGGGCTCTGCCCCGGGTGGATAACTCTCCGCGGTCATCCCGTAATAGCTCGGCCACATGGAATTCGTCGGGATCTTGAACGGCTGCAGGAAATAAGCCCGCAGGCCCAGGATCACGATCGCGGCGACGAGAAAGAACTCGACATTCTCGACCAGGCTCGAGGCCGGATAGATGCGTCCGCCCGTCTCGCGCAGGACCTTTTCCAGGGCCGTGACCGCCGGTTCGAGCCGGTCCGCCCCGGCGGGATCGTCCAGATGCACCCGGACCTCCGCCGCGGCCTCCCGCAGCCGCTGGTGCTGGGCCGCGCTGAGCAGGTCGCCCCGGAATTTCCGGACCCGGTCGGCCAGCTCGAGCCAGGTCGCGGCGCCCCGGCGCAGTTTCCTCTTTTCCGACTGGAGAATGCCGAACACAGGCGCCGGGTCAGCTGCTGGTCTTGAGCACCTGGATGAAGGCGTCCGGCGGGATCGAGACCTTGCCGATCAGCTTCATCTTCTTTTTGCCCTCTTTCTGTTTGTCGAGCAGCTTGCGCTTGCGGCTGATGTCGCCGCCATAGCATTTCGCCGTCACGTCCTTGCGCATCTCGCGCACATTGTCGCGCGCGATGATCTTGCCGCCGATCGCGGCCTGGACCGCGATCTTGAACATCTGCGGCGGGATGATGTCCGCCAGCTTCTCGCACAGCGCCCGCCCCTGGCCCTCGGCCTTGGACCGGTGCACGATGCTGGCGAAGGCGTCCACCGGGTCGCCGTTGACCATGATGTCCATCCGCACCAGATCCGAGACCCGGTACTCGCCGAGCTCGTAGTCCATCGAACCGTAGCCCCGCGTGATGCTCTTCAGCCGGTCGTTGAAATCGACGAGGATTTCATTGAGCGGCAGCGTGCAGCTCAGCATGACCCGCGACCCGTCGAGCGTGGTGGTCTGGTCGCAGCTGCCGCGCTTCTCCATGATCAGGCCCATGATGTCGCCGAGGAACTCGTTGGGCAAATGGATGGAAGCCTTGATCGTCGGCTCGCTGATCTCGAGGATCGAGCCCGGGTCGGGCAGGTTGATCGGGTTGTCGACCTCGATGACCTCCTGGCTGTGCTTCTTCACCCTGTAGACCACGCTCGGGTAGGTCGAGATGATCTCCACGTCATACTCCCGCCGGATGCGTTCCTGCACGACCTCCATGTGCAGCAGCCCCAGGAAGCCGCAGCGGAAGCCGAAGCCCAGGGCCACCGAGGACTCGTTCTGGTAGAGCAGCGACGAGTCGTTCAGCCGCAGCTTGCCCAGCGCGACCTTCAGCTTCTCGTAGTCGTCCGACTCGAGCGGGTACAGGCCGCAGTAGACCATCGGCCGCACCTCCTTGTAGCCCGGCAGCATCTCGGCGGCCGGCTTGTTGGCGTGCGTGACGGTGTCGCCGACCTTGATTTCCTCGACGCTCTTGATGTTGCTGACAATGTAGCCGACGTCGCCCGGCCCGAGTTCCTTGCACTTGATCATGCCGGGATGGAACATGCCGACCTCCTTGATCTCGGAGCGCTGGCCCGAGCTCATCAGCATCATCATTTCGCCGGCCCGGAACGTGCCGGAGAAGACCCGCACATGCGAGATGACGCCGCGGTAGGCGTCGTATTTCGAGTCGAAGACCAGCATGCGGGTCGTGGGATAATCGGTCCACCGCGGCGGCGGCACGCGCAGGACCACCGCCTCGAGGATGTCCTGGATGCCGATGCCCGATTTGCCGCTGGCGAGGATCGCCTCCTCGGCCGGGATGGTCAGGATGTCCTCCAGCTGCTTCATGCAGAGCTCAAGGTTGGCGCTGGGCAGGTCGATCTTGTTGATGATGGGGATGACCTTGAGGCCCTGGGCGAAGGCCAGGTGCGCGTTGGCGACCGTCTGGGCCTCCACGCCCTGGGCCGCGTCGATCAGCAGCAGCGCGCCCTCGCAGGCCGCCAGCGAGCGTGAGACCTCGTAGGCGAAGTCCACGTGGCCGGGCGTGTCCATCAGGTTCAGCTTGTAGATTTTCCCATCCTTGGCCGGATAGGTCATCGTCACCGGGTGCATCTTGATCGTGATGCCCCGCTCCTTCTCGAGGTCCATCGAGTCGAGATGCTGCTCGGTCATCACCCGCTTGGTGATGGTGCTGGTGTATTCCAGCAGCCGGTCGGAGAGCGTCGTCTTGCCGTGGTCGACATGGGCAATGATGCAGAAATTGCGGGTGAGAGGCGCGTCTTTCACTCGGCGGGCAGGTCGGAGGTTTCGGCCATGGATTTCACCAGCCAGCCCTTGTCGGTGCGGCGCGCCAGACCGGCAAGCACCCCCCCGGGGCCACATTCCCAGAATTCGCTGGCGCCGGCCGCGACGGCGGCCCGCATGCAGTCCTCCCAGAGCACCGGGGAGACAATCTGCCGGACGAGGGCCGCGCGAATCTCGCCGGGCCCGGCCACGACCTGCCCGGTGGTGTTGCTGAAGACGGTGAAGCGCGGACGCTGGCAGGAAATCCCGGCGAGGTATGTGGCAAACGCCGCCCGGGCGGGTTCCATCAGGCGGCTATGGTAGGCGCCGGCGACATTGAGGGAGATGACCCGCTTGAGCCCGTGGTCCTTGGCCGCGGCCACCAGCGCCTCCACCCGGGCCTTGTCCCCGGAGACGATGATCTGGCCCGGGGCATTGAAATTGGCGGCCTCGATGTCGAACTCCCGGCACAGCTCGGCCACCCGCGCGCGTTCCTCGCCGATGATCGCCGCCATGCCGCCGACCGACGCCTCGCAGGCCAGCTGCATCAGCCGTCCCCGCTCCGCCACGACCTTCAGGCCGGTGGCAAAATCAAAGACTCCGGCGGCCGTCAGCGCGGTGATTTCCCCCAGGCTCAGGCCCAGGGCAAATTTCAGCTCCGGCAGCCGGCGCCGTTCCTGCAATGCCGCCACGACGGCCAGCCCGTGCACGAACAACGCCGGTTGGCAGACCTTGGTCTGGGTCAACTCCCCCTCCGGGCCGGTGAAGCTGATCTTGCTCAAATCCCAGCCCAGCACATGGTTGGCCTCGGTGTAAAGCGCCCGGGCCGCGGCCGAGCTCTCCCAAAGGGAGAGGCCCATGCCCACCTTTTGCGCGCCTTGCCCGGCGAAAATCAGAGCGAGTGACATAGATGAAAGGAGCGGTTAAACCGGTCTGCCGCCCAAAAACCAAGCCCTAAAATTTCCTCAGTTGCGGGAAGTATTTTTTATCGTCGGACGGGGGCGGCAGCAGCGGTTTTTTCTCCTCCACCCGACCGGCGGGAATCGGGTCAAGCATGCCGGCGGCAGCCGGCACCGGAACCGGGCTGGGTGGTGCACCCGCCGTGGCGGCGGACGGGCCGCGAGAGTTCCCCAGGTCCGGCAGCGAGCCCAGGTCCAGGCCTTGCAAATAGGGATTGGGCTGGGCGGTGGCTGATGCCCGGTGCGATGTGCCCGGAGTTTCCAACGCCCCGACTGCGGGACCGGCTGATACCGTAGCCGACGAGGCGGCGGTCACCTGGGTCCCGTCGACCGCGTCCGGCTTGCGCACAAAATCGTCGAAAAACCTGCCGCGTACCGGGGAGTTTTCCAGCCAGCCCTGCAGGAAGGGCGCGAATGGATCGGCCCGGGGCGCGGCCGCCTTTTCCCGGCCGATCCTCGTCTCATCCGCGTTCTTCTGCTCGGTATAGACCTTCAGCAGGTAGTTGGGATCGGAGGGGTCCGGCCGGTCTCTGTCATCCGTCGCCGCCGCGGAGTCGGTCGCGGTCTTGTCCGGGCGTTTGCCGTCGGTTGTTTTTCCCAGCTGGTCCACTCCGTCCCTCAGCCAGTTTTTCTGGGCTTCCGCTTTTTTTTGCCGCTCGCGTTCCGTTTTTTCCCGGGTGGCCAGCTGCTCCATCGGCATCGTGCCGGGGACGGGCGTCTGCATCCGGGGCATGGCGCCGATCAGTTTGCTGGTGGCCCCGGTGTCCGGATTCGCCGACTGGTCCGCCTGCAGTTTCCTGAGTTCCTGCTTGGTCCCTTCCAAGGGCGCCGCGGCGGGTTCACCGGCGCAGGCCCCGGTCGCGGCGGCCAGACCGGCCAGTCCCAGGAGCCATGCGCGCGGGCGAATCACGTCTTGAAGAAGATGCCCTTCAGGTTCATCTCGAGCGCCTGCGGGTTGGGCGAAAAACGCAGGCCGTCGACCTTGCTGATCTTGCCCTCCTTGATGAGCCGGTAGAGATCCTTGTTGAAGGACTTGGACCCGGAATCACTGCTCGATTCCAGCAGCTGCTGGATCTTGTCGTTGTGGCCGTCGAGGATCAGGTTGCTGACGGTCGCGTCGGCGATGAGGATCTCGTGGGCCGCGAAGCGCCCGCCGCCCTCGAGGGCGGGGATCAGTTTCTGGCAGATGAAGCCGCGCAGCGTGCCGGCGATCTGCCGGCGGGCCTGGTCGATCTGCTCGGGGGGGAAGAACTCAAACAGGCGGGTCAGCGACTGCTTCACCGTGGCGGCGTGCATCGTCGAGATGACCAGGTGGCCGGTCTCGGCGGCGGAAATGGCGGTCTCGAAGGTCTCCTTGTCGCGCATTTCGCCGATGAGGATGATGTCGGGGTTCTGGCGCAGCACCGACTTGATCGCCATCTCGAAGCTGGGCACGTCCAGGCCGATCTCGCGCTGCTGGAAGAGGGACTTGTCGTCGCTGAAGGTGTATTCGATCGGGTCCTCGATGGAGACGATATGCTTGTCCAGGTTCTGGTTGATCCAGTTGAGCATGGCGGCCATCGTGGAGCTCTTGCCGGAGCCCGTGGCGCCGCACACGAGCAGGATGCCGTCCTTCGCCTGGGCCATCTTGATCAGAGTCTCGGACTCGATCTTCAGCTCCTCAAAGGTCGGCGGCCGGCTCTTGATGTGCCGGAAGACGATGCTGACCAGGCCGCGCTGGTGAAAGGCGTTGACGCGGAAGCGCCCGATGTCGTCGGCGGCATAGGCAAAGTCCACCTGCGCGTCCTTCTCCCATTTGCCCTTGAAAATGCGCGGCACCTGCTCGTCCACGAAGGCCTGGGCGATCTCGCAGGTGATCGGGTCCATCTCCACCGGGCGGAGCTTGCCGCCCATCCGCAGGTAGCCGGGCTTCTCGGACTTGACGATGATGTCGCTGGCGCCGCTCTCGACGGCAAGCTTCAGCAGATCATTAACAATTTCGGTGTGAAGTGTCATGCGGGTGGATTTTTTGGCGTGAACCGGCTTTAAAGCTGTGCTTTTCCTACAGCCTAACTTTCTATCGTTCAAGGTAACTTTCCTATGAAACGCCCCCGCCCCTTCACCGGCTGCCACACCGCCATCGTCACGCCCTTCCGGCGCGGAGCCGTGGCCTACGACGAACTGCGCCGCCTGGTGGAGTTCCAGATCAAGGCCGGCATCGACGGACTCGTGCCGGTCGGCACGACGGGCGAATCGCCGACCGTCACCCATGAGGAACACCTCGAGATCATCCGCTGCACCATCGAGGCCGCGCGCGGCCGGGTGCCCGTCATCGCCGGCACGGGGTCCAACTCCACCCAGGAAGCCATCGCCATGACCCAGGCGGCGGATGCCGCCGGGGCCGACGGCCTGCTGCTGGTCGCGCCCTATTACAACCGCCCGACCCAGGAGGGCCTGTTCCGGCACTTCTCCGCCCTGGCCGAGGTCACGGACAAGCCGATTGTGCTCTATTCGATCCCCGGCCGCTGCGGCGTGGAAATCAGCGTCGGGGTCGTTGAACGCCTCCGCGCGAAGTATCCCCACGTGGCCCACATCAAGGAGGCCGGCGGCAGCGTGGATCGCGTCGATCAGATCATCTCGGCCCTGGGCGGCGCCGTCACGGTGCTGAGCGGCGACGACAGCCTCACCCTGCCCTTCATGGCCGTCGGCGCCAAGGGCGTCATCAGCGTCGTTTCCAACTATTTTCCGCGCGAAGTCACCCGGCTCACGGCCCTGGCCCTGGCCGGGGATTACGCCAAGGCCCGGGCGCTGCACCGCCGGCTCTATCCCCTCTTCAAGGCCTTCTTCATCGAATCAAACCCGGCGCCGGTCAAGCTGGCCATGGCGCGCGCGGGGATCATCGGCTCGGAGGAAGTCCGGCTGCCCCTTTGCCCGCTGACCGACGCCAGCCGCAAGGCCCTGCTGGCCGCCCTCGCCACCTTCCACGGCTGAACCCATGGCACTCCGGATACTTCTCAATGGCGCCCGGGGCCGCATGGGCCAGACCATCGCCGCGGCCGCCGGCCCGATGGGCGCGGTCATCAGCGCCGGCCTCGACGTGGATGACGACCTGGCCGCGGCCATCGGCGGTTGCGACGTGATCATCGACTTCAGCTCGCACGCGGCGACGGGCCGGATGCTGGAACTCGCCGTGGCCCACCACAAGCCGGTCGTCATCGGCACCACCGGCCACGAGGCCGGGGAAAAACAGCGCCTCCTCGCCCTGGCCGCCCTCGTCCCCTGCGTCTGGGCGGGAAATTTCTCCGTCGGCGTCAATCTCCTGTTCGCGCTCACCCGGCGGGCCGCCGCCGTGCTCGGCGCCGACTATGACGCCGAACTCGTCGAGATGCACCACCGGTTCAAGAAGGACGCTCCCAGCGGCACCGCCGCCCGGCTGCTGGAGATCATCCTCGAGGAACGCGCGCTGACCGCCGCCGCCCTGCGGCATGGCCGCTCCGGCATCACCGGGGAACGTCCGCCGACCGAGGTGGGCGTCCACGCCCTCCGCGGCGGTGACGTCGTGGGCGACCACACCGTCATCTTCGCCGCCCTCGGCGAACGCTTGGAACTGACCCACAAGGCCGGCGACCGGGCCATCTTTGCCCGCGGCGCCCTGCGCGCCGCGGCGTGGGTGGTCACCCGGCCCCCGGGCGTGTATGACATGCAGGACGTGCTCGGCCTGAAATGATCACCAGCATCTCCGGCACCCTGGTTGCGGCCACGCCGCTCTCGGCCACCATCGAGACCGGCGGGCTCGGCTACGAGGTGCACATTCCGGTTACCACGGCCGAACGGCTCCCCGCCCCCGGGCAGCACGCCCGGCTCCACACCTTCGTCGTCTATCGCGAGGACGCGCAGACCCTCTACGGCTTCGCCTCCGAGGAGGAACGCGATTTCTTCCGTTTGCTCGTGGAAAAAGTCACCGGAGTCGGACCCAAGATGGCCCTGAGCGTCCTGAGCAAGCTTTCGCTCCCCAGCCTGAAGGGCGCCATCGCCACAGGCGATGTCGGCCTGCTGGCCAAATGCCCCGGCATCGGCCGGAAAACCGCGGAGCGGCTTGTCATCGAGCTGCGCGACCAACTGAATCCGGCGGACCTGGGCGCCGTCGCTCCGGCACCTTCGGCCACCGGTCCGGTTTCGACTGCCCCCGCGGAAAACAAGATCCGCGACGCGGTGCTGGCCCTGGTCGCACTGGGCTACAAGGCCGCCGATGCCGACAAGGCGGTGCGCCAGGCCTGGGTCGGTCTCGGGCCCGCGGCGTCGACCGAGGCCTTGATCAAGCAGGCGCTGGGCTAGGCCTCAGCGCTGGAATTGGAAGCCGGTGAACGCCCCCGCCTGCGCCGGAGTCTGCCGGCCGTGGAAGGTGCGCTGGCTGGCGACCGGGAAAACCTGCTGCGACTCAAACACCCCGTCGTCGAAAAGCGATGGCAGCCGGCCGGCCTGGGCCGCGACATTGCGCTGCTCCTCCTGTCGCAGGTTGGCGAGCAAGGCCGGATAATCCGTCTCGGCCGCCGCGGCATTGCGCAGGCCGACCAGATCGACCCGGGATTCGGCCGCCTTGCCGGCGGGTGCCGGGGCCGGCGGCAGTGCCGCGGCGACCGGGGTGGACGCCACGGCTGCGGGCACCGTTGCCCCGGACGTCGCCGGCCGGGAGCTGAAATGGACAAAGACCAGGGTGAGGCAGGCCGCGGCCGCGAGACCGCCGGCATAATTGACCCAGCGGTAGCTGCGGCCGCGCCGCTCCTGTTGGAAGCGGGCGATCGTGCTCCGCGCGGCCGGGGTGGCGGCCGGCTGGTCCGCGGCCTCGGCCCGGAAGCTGTCGTAGACCAGCGTCGTGGCCCGGTGCATCTGACAGTACTGACGGTAGACGGCCCGGCGGCGCGGACTGCGCTGGATCTCCGCCTCGAGCTCGGCGGTCTCGGCCGCGGTGATCTGGCGGTCGATGTAAAGGTTGACCAGCTCGATGAAGCGATGATCTTTCATGGTGCGAATTCCTCCCCCAGTTTTTCCCGCAGGTTTTCCCGCGCGCGCGCGATGCGACTCTTGACGGTGCCGACACTGATGCCGAGAATTTCGGCGATTTCCTCGTAGGCGAGATTCCTGACGTTGCGGAGGATCAGGATCTCGCGGTGCTTTTCGTTCAGGTCCTCCATGCACTCGGCGACGCGGTTGACAAACTCCTGGGTGACGGTGGCGTCCTCCGGGGTCTCCTGCTCGGCCGGGATCAGCTCGGCCAGCGTCGTGTCGTTGTCCCCGCTGACCGGGGCGTCGAACGAAATGGATTTGTCGCGCTTGCGCCGCCACCAGTACCAGTAGCGGTTGCGGGCGAGATTGGTGGCGATCTGGTAGAGCCAGGTGGAGAAGGCGGAGTCGCCACGGAAGTTGACCAGGCCGCGGTGGGCCCGGATGAAGGCGTCCTGCGTGACCTCCTCGGCGTCCTGCTGGTTGCGCAGCAGCTGGTTCGTCATCGCATAGATGCGGTCCCAGTAGCGCGTGACCAGCTGGTCAAACGCGGTCGCATCGCCGCCTTTGAAGCGGTCAACGAGCAGACGATCGAGTGCAACTTCCTGGGCCTTGGCGGTCATGGTCTCAGGGTCGTTGTGATCAGGAAATTTGAGAATTGTTCCCACAAATATGGCGGTTGCGGGGCCATCCTGCACCAGGCCCGGCCCGGCGGTCAATGCCGGCCTGTCCGGGCGGTTTTGTCCCGCCGGCCACTTAATTCTTGCGTTGCGGCCCAAGCGAAAAAATATCTCAACTCTACGCGCTGGCACGGGGTGATAGCTCAATGGTAGAGCAGTTGCCTTTTAAGCAATTGGTTCCGGGTTCGAATCCCGGTCGCCCCACCAGCCCGCGTCCCGCCCGAGGGGCCAATTGCTTGCCAGCCGCGATTTTCCGCGAATCGATGTTGATAATTTCCCCGAATGTCCAAGTGTAGGCGCTCTACAAACCTTTAGGGCCCTTGCCCCACACCTGTGCCAGCCATCACCCAAGCCAAGCGCATTGTCATCGTCGAGGACCAGACCGCCATCCGTGAGATGCTGGCCGAGATCCTGCGCATCGACCCCGCCTACAAGATCGTCGGCGAATGCGGCGACGGCCAGCAGGCCTGCCAGCTTTGCCTCGACCTCAAGCCCGACCTCCTGGTGCTCGACGCCCGCCTGCCGGGCCTCAGCGGCGTCGACATCCTCCGCCGCATCAGCAAGCAGCTGAAGAACACCCGCGTGCTGATCTTCTCCGCCTACGAGAGCCCCGCCCTCGTCCGGGAGATGCTGGAGGCCGGCGCCCACGGCTTCGTCGAAAAAACCGCCGGCCTGGGTGAGTTCAAGAAGGGCCTCGAGACCATCGCTCATGGTGGCACCTACTTCGGCCCCGGCGTCGCCGCCCTCCTGCGCACCGTCGTGGCCAACAACAGCCCGACCTCCGGCGTGGACACCCTCACCGACCGCGAACGCGAGATCCTCAAGCTCGTCGCCGAGAGCAACAGCACCAAGGAGATCGCGCAGAAGCTCGGCATCAGCGTCAAGACGGTGGACAACCACCGCACCAACCTGATGCGCAAGCTCAACCTGCACGATGTCGCCAGCCTCACGCGCTATTCGCTCGAGATCGGGCTCATCGACCACCGCGCGCAGTCGTGGTGACGGGCCGGGCCGCCGCCGGCCGAGAGTTTCGTTCTTGCGCGCCTCTGGCCTTTGGCCAATAGATGGCCGCACCTTTCCTCCGCAAACCATGAAGAATGTTTCCAAAATCCTCGGCCTAGTGATGGCGGCCAGTGCGCTGGTTTTCACCGCGTGCGCCAAGAAACCCGTCCGCACCGGGCCCGATGCCACCCAGGTCGGACCCGCCGCGCCGACCGTCAACCCCGAGCAGATCGCCGTGGCCGACCCGAACTCGGCCCTTACCGCCCGCGAAAATGTCGGCACGCCGGATGACGCCAACAAGAGCGTCGTGGAACCCATTTACTTCGCCCTCGACCGCGCGGCCGTCCCGCCGGCGGAGCGCCCGAAGCTCCAGGCCGCCGTCAAGTGGCTGGCCGACAATGCGGACAAGAACCTCGTCCTCGTCGGCCATTGCGACTGGCGCGGCACCGCCGAATACAACCTCGGCCTTGGCGACCGGCGCGCGAACGCGGTGAAGAAGTTCCTCCAGTCCCTCGGCGTCGACGAGAAGCGCCTGGAAACCCTCTCCAAGGGCTCGACCGACGCCAAGCAGTCCGGCGGCGAGGCGGAGTGGTCGAAGGACCGCCGCGTCGACTTCATCATCCTGAAGAAATAACCTTCCGCAAATTTGCAGACCCCGGCGAAATGCCGGGGCTTTTTTTTGGCCGCAGGATGGGGTGTCACGGTTGCGGTCCCGTCCCGGGAACCACGGCGCCCTGGCCGCGGTTTCGCTTCACCCTCCGGCCAGTTCCGCCAGCACCCGCGCGGAGGCGTCGATGCCTTTCTGCATCACGCCCAGGTGGAAACTCTCGTTGGGCGCGTGCAGGTTGTCCTCCGGCAGGCAGAGGCCCAGCATGACCGCATCGATGCCGAGCACCTGCTTGAGGTCGGCGATCAGGCCGACACTGCCGCCTTCCCGCAGGTAAAGCGGCGGCCGGCCGAACACCGCCGCCGTGGCGCGGTCGACGGCGCGAAAACATTTCGCCAGCGCCGGCGACTGATCCTTGGGCGTGTTGGAACGGTCGGGCGGAATGACCACATAGGGCGTGGCGTGATGCTGCTCGGTGATCGCGAGCGTCACCCCCCGGGGACAGCGCGCCCGGATGGCCGTGAACACGGCTTGCTTGATGTTGTCGGGGGTCTGGTTCGCCACCAGGCGGCAGGTGATCTTCACCCGCGCCTTGCTCGGGATGACGGTCTTCGTCCCCTCGCCCTGGTAGCCGCCGCTGAAGCCGTTGAACTCGAGCGTCGGCAGGAAGCGGATCGCCTCGAACGGGGTGTAGCCGGGCGGGCAGTGGAATGCGGTGATGCCCAGAAACGCCGCGTAGTCTTTCTCCTTCAGGCCGGCGAGGACCAGCTGTTCGCGCTCCCACGGTTCCGGCGGGACGACGGCGTCATAAAAGCCCGGGATGTTCACACGGCCGTCGGGCGTGTGCAGCGAGGCGCACAGCTCGGCCAGAGCCTGCAGGGGGTTCATCAGCGCCCCGCCGTTCATCCCCGAATGCAGGTCCGACTTCGGGCCGGTGAACTCGACCTCGAACGCCAGCATCCCCCGCAGGCCGACCGTGATGACCATCTGCTCGGGAGAGAGGATGGCGGTGTCGGACAGATAGACAAAATCCCCCCGCAGCTTCTCCTGGTTCGCCAGCAGGAAGGACTTGAAATTCTTGCTCCCGATCTCCTCCTCCCCCTCGATGACGAAGGTGATCCGCAGCGGCAGCCCGGGGTTCTTCTCCAGCAGCCGGGCCACGGCGGCGAAGTGGACCATGAGCGGTCCCTTGTTGTCGGCGGTGCCGCGGCCGTAGATGCGCCCGTCCCGGATCACCGGCTCGAAAGGCGGCGTCGTCCACTTGGCGAGCGGGTCGGGCGGCTGCACATCATAGTGGCCGTAGATGATCACATGCGGCCAGGCGGGGTTGTCGCCGCGCTTGGCGACGATCACCGGGTGCAGCGCGGTCGGCACGGCCTCCACGGCGAAACCGATCGACGACAGCAGGCCGGTGACAAACTGCTGCGCGCCCACCATGCCGGCCTGAAACTGAGGGTCGGCGGACACGCTGGCGTGGCGGACGTATTCCTTGAGCTTTTCAACGGGGTCAAACATGCCGGCAGGATGCCCCAGGTCGGGCCGCGGGGCTAGTCCGAATTGTGCGGCCGGGGCGGTCGCGGCCCGGCGCGCTTTTTGCCATGGTTTTGTCTTTCTCGGCGGACGGCCCTTGATACTTCTAGCCAATGCAACCTGACTTCCTGAGCGGGGGAATGTGGTATGGCGCGTTCCTGTGCTCCACCGTTTGCCACGAGGCGGCCCACGCCTGGACCGCGCTGCGGCTGGGGGATGACACCGCCGCCCAGGGCGGCCAGGTTTCGTTGAATCCCTTGCCCCATGTCCGCCGCGAGCCCTTTGGCATGGTGGTCGTGCCGGTGTTGTCGTGGTTGCTGGGCGGCTGGATGATCGGGTGGGCCAGCGCGCCGTACAGCCTGACGTGGGCCCGCCAGTATCCCCGCCGCGCCGCCCTCATGGCGCTGGCGGGCCCGGGCACCAATCTCGCCCTCGCCATTCTCGCCGGCCTGTTGATCCGGGTCGGGTACGAATGGCATGTTTTCAGCGCCCCCCACGCGATCGCGGCCTCGCGTCTGGCGTTCGCCCCGGGGGGCGGAGCACTGGACCTGCTGGCCCAACTGTTGAGTATTCTTCTTTCCCTCAATCTGCTGCTCTGCGCCTTCAACCTGATTCCCCTGCCACCGCTGGATGGCAGCAGCGCGCCGCTGCTGCTGCTGCCACCCGCCGCCGCGGAAAAATATTCCACGGTACTCCAAACCCCGTTTCTCCGTTATGCCGGCATTTTGCTCGCCTCCCGGTTTATCCCCCCCATCATGCCGAAGCTGCTGCTGGGGGCCACCAGCCTGCTTTATCCGTCGGTGCATTATTTCTAGCATGAAATTCTTCCGCCCCCTGTGCTTGCTCGCGGTGCTGCTGCTTGGCGGCCCGCTTTTTTCCACCGAGAACACACCGGCTGACCCCGCCGCTCGTCTGGCCGCCCGCCAGAAATTGGCCGATGCGCTGCACTATGAGCGGGGCACGATCACCCTCCACGGCGGACTGGCCAAGGTGGCCCTCCCCGCGGGCTATCGCTACCTGAACCCGGCTGACACCGAGACGGTGCTGGCCAAAATCTGGGGCAATCCCAACGGCAGCGGCACCCTGGGCATGATCACGCCGGTGGACTTTGATCCCTTGGGCGGGGATAGCTGGGCGGTGATTGTGACCTTTGACGAGGACGGCTACGTCAAGGACGATGATGCGGCCAAGATCGACTACGGCAAGCTGCTCCAGGAAATGAAGGCGGGCACGCACGACGCCAGCGAAGAACGCGTAAAGGCCGGTTATAACTCCGTGGAACTCGTCGGCTGGGCCGCGCCGCCGCGCTACGATGCCGCCACGCACAAGCTTTACTGGGCCAAGGAAATCAAGTTCGGTGACGAACCGGAGCACACCCTCAACTACAACATCCGGATGCTCGGCCGCCGCGGGGTGCTGGTCCTGAACGCGGTCGCCACCATGCCGCAGCTGAAACAGGTGGAGGCCGCCACCCCCACCCTGCTCACCATGGTCGATTTCCAGGAGGGTCACCGCTACGCGGATTTCAACAACGACACCGACAAGGTCGCGACCTACGGCATCGCGGCGCTGGTGGCCGGCGGCCTCGCGGCCAAGGCCGGGCTTTTCAAGCTGCTGTGGGTGGGCATCCTGGCCTTCAAGAAACTGATCATCCTCGGTTGCATCGCGCTCGCCAGCTACTTCAAGCGGATCGTGGCCTGGATCCGGGGCCGGAATGTCGCCCCGCTCGCGACGAGCCCGACCATGCCGCCCGCTCCGCCGGCGGGCTCGGCCTGAGGCTCCGCCCGCGCTCAGTGTTTGAAGTGCCGGATGCCGGTGAAGACCATGGCCATCCCGCGCTCGTCAGCGGCCTTGATCACCTCCCCGTCCCGGACCGAGCCGCCCGGCTGGATCGCCGAGGTCGCGCCCGCCTCCGCCGCGGCGATCAGGCCGTCGGCGAACGGGAACAGCGCCTCGCTCGCGACCACCGAGCCATGCAGGTCGAGCCCGGCCTCGCCGGCCTTCCAGACCGCGATGCGTGAGCTGTCGACCCGCGCCATCTGGCCGGCGCCGATCCCGAGCGTCTGCTCCCCGCGGCAGTAGACGATGGAGTTCGACTTCACGTGCTTGCCGACCTTCCAGCCGAATAGCATGGCGGTCCACTCCTCGGGCGTGGGCTGGCGCTTGGTGACAACCCGGAACTCGCTCATCCGGCCCAGCGTCCGGTCGCGGTCCTGCACGAGCACGCCGCCGACCACCGAGCGGACTTCCTGGAGCGCGTCGGCGCCGAGGCCCTCCTGCGCGATCATGAGGCGGAGGTTCTTCTTTTTGCCGAAGATCTGAAGCGCCTCGTCGCTGAAGCGCGGGGCGATGATCACCTCGGTGAAAATCTCCGCGATGATCTTTGCCAGATCGCCGTCGAGGGTGTTGTTCACGACGATGATCCCGCCGAACGGCGCCTGCCGGTCGGTCGCGTAGGCCTGGTGCCAGGCCTCGAGCAGCGTGTCGGCGCAGGCCACGCCGCAGGGGTTGGTGTGCTTCAGGATCGCCACCGTCGGCCGCTCGAACTCCCCGATCAGGTAGGTCGCCGAGGTGATGTCGAGAAGGTTGTTATAGCTGAGTTCCTTGCCCTGCAGCTGCTGGAAGTGCTCGTGGAACGTGCCGTAGAGCGCCGCCTGCTGGTGCGGGTTCTCGCCGTAACGCAGGCTTTGCGCCTTCTTGAGCGACAGGCGATAGGTCGCCGGGAAACCGCTCAGCGCCTCCAGGTCCGGCCCGGCCTGCTGACCCTCGAGATACTGCGCGATGGCCGTGTCGTAGGCGCCGGTGCGCTGAAAGACTTTCAACGCCAGCTTGCGCCGCAACTCCGCGAGCTTCGCCGGTTCGGCCAAGGCGGCCAGCACCGCGGGATAATCGTCCGGATCGCACACGACCGTGACGCTCCCGTGGTTTTTCGCCGCGCTGCGCAGCATGGACGGTCCGCCGATGTCGATGTTCTCGATGGCCTCCTCGAACTCCACGTGCGGCTTCGCCACGGTCTGCTCGAAGGGATAAAGGTTCACCACCACGAGGTCGATGAGGGCGATGTCGTTCTTCACCGCCTGGGCCAGATGCTCGGGCTTGTCGCGCCGGCACAGGAGACCGCCATGGATCTTCGGGTGCAGGGTCTTGACGCGGCCCTCCATGATCTCGGGGAAACCCGTGTGGGTGCCGACCTCGGTCACGGGCAGGCCGGCCCCGGCCAGCAGCTTGGCCGTGCCGCCGGTCGAAAGCAGCCGGAAGCCGTGCTGTCGGACGAGGGCCGTGGCGAATTCCACCAGGCCGCGTTTGTCACTGACGGAGAGCAGCGCGAGCTTTTCCATAGAGGTTACGGTTGTGCGGCCCGTCCAATTTCACGGCAAGTCGAAAGGCCGGGATTGACCGAAAAACCACGGGGGGGCGGCACGCGGCTCCGCCTCTTTTCTGGATTTTTGTGCGGTTTTCGCGCCGGCGGGTGCTATGGGTTGAACCATCATGACGGACGACACCACCTTGCTACGCCGCTACGCCCAGGATGGCTCGGAAAGCGATTTCGCCGAGCTGGTGCGCCGGCACCTGAACCTGGTCTATTCGGCGGCCCTGCGGCAGGTCAACGGGGATGCCCATCTCGCCCAGGATGTCACCCAGCTGGTGTTCACGGACCTGGCGCGCAAGGCATCGAAGCTGGCTGACCAGCGGGTGCTCGCGGGCTGGCTGTTCACCAGCACGCGCTTTGCCGCCGCCAACCTGGTGCGCGGCACACGGCGCCGGCAGGCACGCGAACAGGAGGCCCTACTCATGCAAGAGATGTCACGGTCAGATTCCCCGTCCGCGCTCGACTGGGAGCGCGTCCGTCCGGTCCTGGACGAGGCCTTGAATGAACTGGATGAACGCGATCGCGAGGCGATCCTGTTGCGTTACCTCGGCGGTTGCGGCTTCGCGGAGGTCGGGGCAAAGCTTGAACTCTCGGAAAACGCCGCGCGCATGCGCGTGGACCGGGCCGTGGATAAATTGCGCGGCTTGCTCGCCCGCCGTGGAGCCACCTCGACGACCGCCGCGCTTTCGCTGGCGCTCGCCAGCCAGGCGACCGTGGCCGCCCCCGTTGGTCTCGCCGCCACGGTGACCGGCACGGCGCTGGCGGGCACGGGCGCGACCGCGGCCATGACCTTTATGAGCCTCACCAAACTACAACTCGGCCTGACCGCTGCGGTCTTGGCGGCTGGAGCCGGCATTTACAGCTTCCAGGAGCGTGCCAATGCCGCCCTGCGGACCGAACTTTCCGGGCTTGCGGGTGCGCGGGCGGACGACGCGGAGATCGCCCGTCTGCGTGCGGGAAATCAGATATTGGAAGCCGCCATGCGCCGCGCGGCCAGTCTGCAGCAGCTCAGCGATGCCGAGTTCGCGCGCTTGCGCGTGCAGCAGGAACGTCTGGCGATGTGGGCCGAGCGGACCGGAACAAGTCCGCAAACCGCATCCCGCGAACTCCCCGGCTCATCCGCAACCGAGACGCTCGACATTCCGAATGCCGACCGGCGGCCGACGCCTGTCCTGATGGAAGATCCCGTCTATCCCCCGGAGATGCTGGCCGCCGGGATTGAGGGCACCGTCGTGGTCGCGTTCACGATCGACGCCGAGGGCAACGTGCATGGAGCCCGCGCCACG
>CAYRDN010000031.1:17705-29358 GCA_964423065.1 uncultured Oleiharenicola sp.
CGCCAGCACGCCAGGGCGGACGAGCAAGCGCAACTGCAGGCGGAAAACCAGCGGCTGGTCGCCGCGCAGCCGACCGCGGAGCAGCTTGCCGCCCTGCGGGCTCGCCGGGAAGCGCTGGAACAGCTGCGGGCGCAGCTCGCCGCCCTGCGTCGCCGCGAGGCCGAGTCGGCGAGGGCTGCCGTCGGGGAGGCAAAGCCGGTGGCGGGTTTGCTGAACGGTGCATCGGCCAGTTACCTGCTTTGGCAGGATGTCGGCCAGGCGACACCGGAAGCTGCGTTCGAGACGACCCTCTGGGCGGCGGTGCACGGCAACATCGACTCGCTCGCTGAGCTGCTCACGTTCGACGCCGAGGCGCGGACCGAGGCCACGGCCACATTCGACCGCCTGCCCGCCGCCGTGCAAAACGAACTCGGCACGCCCGAGCGCCTGATCGCGCTCCTGACCGCTCTTGACGTTCCCCTCGGCCGCGCGTCGATTTCGGGGCAGACGCCAATCCCCGCGGGCATGAATGTCACCACCAGGCTGATTGACGCCGAGGGTCGCGCGAAAACGGCGGTGTTCACCCTGCAAGCCGACGGCGACCGCTGGCGCCTGCTGGTCCCCGCGAGCGTCGTGAAGCGATACGACGGCTGGCTCAGCGCCGCGGCCGTGAGCGCCACGGTGGTGAAGTAGGGCGGCTTCCGCTTTCTCTTTGCCCTTCGCTCCCTTCGCGGTTCAGTTGCAGTCAAAGGATGACTGCCCCCCTCGAACTGCCCGGCCTGCGCGTCGAACTCGACAAACTGGTCTACCGCCATGGCGGCGACCAACTGCCCCCGGACCGGCCGCACGCGTTCATCTATTACCTGACGATCCGCAATGATTCCGAACGCACCGTGACCCTGCTGGGGCGCAAATGGGTCATCGAGAACGCCGACGGCACCCGCCTGGTGGTCGAGGGCGACAAGATCGTCGGCGAAACGCCGGTCCTCGCCCCCGGCGGCCATTTCTCCTACAACAGCTACCACGTCGGCAGCGGCGACAGCCGGGCCCACGGCAGCTTTCACGGCCACGATGACACCGGCGCGCGCGTCTTTGTCCGCATTCCCGCGTTTGACATGGTGATTCCGGCCGGCTGACTCGCCCCACGGCATGAAGCTCATCGACCTGAACAGCGACGGGGGCATCGGTGCCAATTCCCTCTATGTTCAGCTGGGCGACTTCCACCTGGTGGTCGACAGCGGCCTGCACCCCAAGAAAATCGGGCGCCTTGCCGCCCCCAACCTCCGGCCGCTGCAGGGGGTGAAACTCGACCTCATCGTCATCACCCACTGTCACCTTGACCACATCGGCTCGCTCCCGCTGCTGATGCGGGCCCAGCCGGACGCGCCCGCCATCATGACCCTGCCGAGCCGCATGCTCATCGAGCGCATGCTGCACAATTCCGCCAACGTCATGCTCCGCGAGCGCGAGGAGAAGGGCATCGCCGAATATCCCCTCTTCACCCACGACGAGGTCGACCGGGTCGCGCCGCGGATGTATCCGCACCCGTTCAGCCACCCCAAGCGCTTCAGCGGGGCGCGCGACGAGATCGAGCTCACCTTCCACCCCGCCGGCCATGTGGCCGGTGCCGCGGGCGTCGAGATCGTGCACAAGCACCGTCGCGTCTTCTTCACCGGGGACGTGCTCTTCTCCACCCAGCGCATCCTCGACGGCGCGAAGTTTCCCGCCGGCCGTTTCGACACCCTCGTCACGGAAACCACCCACGGCGCGACCGAGAAACCCCCGGGCAACGTCCGTTCGGGCGAGATGATCCGGCTCATCGAGACCATCAACGCCACGCTGCAGCGCGGCGGCTCCGTGCTCATCCCCGTCTTCGCCCTCGGCCGCATGCAGGAGATCCTCGCCATCCTGCACGACGCCCGGAAATTCAACCGGCTCGCGCCGGCGCCCGTCTTCGCCTCCGGACTCGGCATGGATCTCTGCGACTACTTCGACGACATCACCCGGAAGACCGGCCTGGTGCATTTCACCCGCACCATCCTCAAGGACCTCAAGATCAGGAAATCCCCCCGCGACCTCGTGCCCGGCAAGGAGCCGGCCATCCAGGGCATCTATGTCGTCAGCAGCGGCATGATGGTCGCGAACACCGCGTCCTACACCCTCGCCTCCTGCCTCGTGGGCAATGCCAGGCACAGCATCTGCTTCGTCGGCTACTGCGATCCCGACACGCCCGGCGGCCACCTGCAGGCCGCGCATAACGGCGACCAGTTCCTGTTTGACGCGGTGAACGTCAAGACCCGCATCCGCGCCCACGTCGAGCGCTTCGAGTTCAGCGGGCACGCCTCGCGTGACGAGCTCCTCGACTACGCCTTACAACGCAACCCGCGCTCCATCGTCCTGACCCACGGCGATCCTCCCGCCCGGGCTTGGTTCGCCGCGCAGCTGGCCGAAAAGCTGCCCGCGGCGAAAGTCCTCGATCCGGTCCCGCTCCAGGCCTACCAGGTCTGACCGGACTCAGCCGGCGAGCGCCCGGCTCCGCTTGGCCGACACCTCGTCAAGCCAGGCCACGGCTTCCGCGACGGAGATGAACACCTTCACGTTGGCCCCGCGGTTGCGGGCCATGGTTTCCCCGAGGCGCTGGGGATCCAGGGTGGTTTCGGAGACGACCCCGGCCACGCGGAAGCTGTGCAGCCGGGCCACGAAGGCCAGGACCATCTGCAGCCGCTGGATCATGGTCAGGGGCCGGGTGTAGGCGCTGGCATCGATGAGCAGGTCCGTGACCTTGGCCGCCACGGCCTGGAGGCGGATGTCTTCAAACAGGCGGTGGAGGTCCTCCATTCTGACCGTGTCCGCGAAGCGGACGTGTAACCGGCCGTCGGCGTTGGAAACCGTGATTATTTCCGGGTGATTCATGACGCTCTGCCTGTCAGCCAACTGCATTTTTCGCCGCGGGTCGAGTCCGCATTGCGGGGGGGGCCGCGGGGCCGGGTCGCTGCGCGATCGCGCGGGCCTAACGGCCAAGCACTTCCCGCAGCCGCCGGACCATCGCGGGGGTGCCGGCCGCATACTGGACCCGCGGCGCCTTGAGCGTGAAGCTGCGCATCGGGAACGGCGGATTCTCCAGGTAGTCGATCTCGATGCCCGCCTCGGCACAGAGGGCGCAGGCGGCGGCGATGTCCCAGACCTTGTTGTTGTGGTCCACGACGCCGTCGAGCAGGCCGATGGCGGCGTAGGTCAGGTGCAGCGTGCTGCTGCCGAGCCCGCGGATCTTGAAGTTCTCGATCAGCCGCTTGCCCTCGGCCGCATGGCTCTTGTCGGACGGTGAATGAAATCCGATCAGGCTGTGGTCGTTCGGGGCCTCGCCCCGCGGGCGCACCGCGTGGTCGCCCTCCCACACGCCGCGGCCGGGTCCGCCCTGGATGAGCACCCGGCGGGCGAGGTCGTAGACCACCCCGTAGGCCGGCTCGCCGTTTTCCAGCAGCGCGAGCGAGATGGCGCAGTGGCTGATGCCGTTGATGTAATTGTTCGTGCCGTCGATCGGGTCGAGCACCCAGCAGAAGCGGGAGGTGACGGGCACCGTCGCCTCGCCGGGCGCCAGCTCCTCGCTGAAAAACTGGTCGGCGGGAAACTGCGCCGCGATCGCCGCCTGGATGTGCTGCGAGATGGCGATGTCCACCGCCGTCACCTTCGTGCCGTCATGCTTGATCTCGCTCCGGGCCCGGCCGAATTCCCGGTGCATGAGCCCGGTCTCGGCGAGGACGGCCAGCTTGGCGGCGGCGAGGCGTTGTTCGATTTCGTTGTCAACCACGGCTAACACGGATGAACACGGATCGGGAAAGCGAAAGCCTTATTTGTACCCTTCCTGAAATCCGCGGTCCTGCGCCCCGCCAAGCTGGTGCCCGTGGCGGACGACCTCCTTCCTGCCGCGGTCATTGAGCCGGTCCAGCACGGCCGCCAGCCGGCGCTTCTTTTCGTCGGCCTGCCCGAACATCTCCAGCTGGCTCCCCTTCCCCTCCACGCCCGAAAACCGCACGCTGACGAGCCGCAGCGGCCGGCGCTTCGTCCACGCCGCCCGGAGCAGCGGCTGCACCAGCGGATAAAACGGCGCCTCCAGGTCGGACGCCTCGGCGAGGCTGCGGCCGGTCGAGCTGTCCTCCATCCCGGGATAACGCACCTTGATGGTCATTGTCCTCGCCCGCTTGCCGTCCGCCCGGATCTTGGGCATCAGCTCGTCGATCATCCGCTTCGCGATGCGCTCGATCTCGGCCGGATCGGCGATGTCCCGCCCGAAGGTCTCCTGCGTGGAGTAGGATTTGGCGTCCTCCTCGGCCGTCTCAACCGTCCGGTCATCCTCGCCGCGGGCCATGGCGAGCACCTCCGCCCAGCCGTCGCCGAACAACGCCTTCAGCTCCGCCTCCGTCAGGGCGAACAGGTCCCGCACCCGCCGGATCCCCGCGGCTTCCAGCCGGGCCTCGCTCTTTTTGCCCACGCCGGGGATGACGCCGATCTTCAGCGGCGCGAGGAACTCCGCCTCGGTGCCGGGCGGCACCACGGTGAAGCCCCGCGGCTTGTGCGCCTTGCTGGCGATGGCCGCAACGAGCTTGTTGGCCGCAACGCCGAACGAGGCGGTGATCTGCAGCTCGTCCCAGATGCGCTGCTGCACGGCGCGGACGCGGGTTTCGATCTCCGCCGCGGACTTGAAGCCGCAGGGCGCCAGGTCGAGATAGCCTTCATCGATCGAATTGCGCTGCACGACCGGCGTGAGCGTCTCGCAGAGGTCAAACATCCGCCGCGAATACGGCCCGTACTGGCCGTGCCCGTGGCTGACCAGGATGAGATCGGGGCAGACCTTCAGCGCCAGTTTGGTCGGCATCGGCGTATACACGCCGCAGGCCCGCGCCTCATAGCTGGCCGAGGCGATGATGCCGCGTTCCCGCCCGCCCACGGCCACCTTCTTGCCGCGCAACGTCGGATCAAACGCCTGCTCGACGGATACGAAAAACGCGTCGGCATCGAGATGGACGATGGTCGGCAGCAGGCGGGACATCCGCCACGACTGACACCAACCGGGGCGGAATTCAACCCCGGGTCAACCCGGGATCCGCGCCGCCGCCGCGATTCAAAGCCGCAGACCCGCGAGCTGCAACGGTCCGTTGCCCTCACCCGGCGCATGCCGGGCCGCCAGTTCCGCCAGCAGGACCGCATCCACCGTGGTCGAGACCACCACCAGCTTCTGCTTTTCCACCACGGCCACGCAGATCGCCACCGGCTCGTCCGGGGCGAGGTCACGTGCCGCATAAACCAGCACCGTGTGCCTGGGATCAGCCACCCCGACGAGTCGCGTCCAGCCGCGCTGTCCCATGGCGCGGTCGGCCGCGGCGAAAAGCTGCGGCCGCGACCAATCGGCCTTGCCGGCGGTGCGCGCGTAGACCCCGACGCTGGCGTGCCGGACCGCCGCCAGCGCCAGGCGGGCATCGGCGAGGTTCCGGTCATGCACCAGGCCCAAGCCGCAGCGGATCGCCCCGAGTGTCGTGCGACCGACATCCAGCTGGAATTTGGTGCCCCAGCCCTCTGGGCTGGCCGCCATGACCTGCCGGCGCAGCACGGCGGCATCGCGATCCAGGGTGATGTAGCTGAGCGCAACGAGGGCCAGCAGCAGCACCGGGGCCAGGCAGAGACCGACGCCAAACAGCAGCCACCTCCAGAAGGAGCGGCGGGGTGCGGCGTTTTGCCCGGGTGAGTTCATGGCAGGTTCGGGTAGGTCAGCGACCTTGGTCGCGCCGGCTCAGGCGCCCTCGCCCTTGTGCTTCGCGTCGAGCTTCACGTGCACGTGTTTCAGCGCGTCGATGTCATACTTGTCCGCGATCTTCGCGATCTGGTCCGCGTTGATGTTGCCGACGATGTTCACGAAGACGGCCTGGCCCTGATGATCGATGACGGTGACCACGAGGCCGTCGATGGACTCCTCGCCCCGCTGCAGGACGTGGACGTTGACATTGTCGCCGCCTTCCTTCTCGCGGACGGTCACCATCTTTGTCCAGCCCGCGGCCTCCAGCTTGCGGCGGACGGACTCGATCTGCTCGGTCGTGGCGGCGCGGTTGGAGTCGTCCATGCTGACGACATTGACGCGGATGCTTTTCAGGTTGCCGACCAGTTCGGCGGCATCCGGCTCCTTGCGCGCGGCCAGTTTGGCCGCGAACTTCAGCATGGCGGGGGAAAGGTTGACTTCGACAAACTCGCCCTTCGCGGAAGGCATCAGCTGGCCGATGTCGATGGCGCCGGGTTCCTTATCGGCGGCGAAGGCGGCGGTGGCGAGCGCGAGAGACAGGCTGGAGGCGAGCAGGAGGGGTCGGAGGCTTTTCATGGGGAGGAACGGGTTTGGGTTGAGGCCATGCGGCCAGTTGACCCTAACACACCGCGGCACCGGCCAAAGTTGCAGCGAATGCCGGCAGGGCGGATCCTTCCGCCGTCGCCCAGGCCATGGCGGACAGGCCGGAAGAGCCGGCCCGGGGGGACGATTCGCCCTACCCGGCCAACGCCTTCCCCGTCAATGACCGCGGCTCTGCGGCCAGGCCGGCGACCGGGCCGGCGTAGACGATCTCCCCGCCCTCCGGTCCGCCGCCGGGGCCGAGGTCAATGACCCAGTCCGCCAGGTTGATCACGTCCACGTTGTGCTCGATCACGACGAGGGTGTTGCCGCCGTCCCGCAGCTTGAAGAGCAGATCCATCAGCCGCTGGATGTCCGTCCAGTGCAGCCCGGTGGTCGGCTCGTCGAGAATGTAGAGCGTCGTGCCCTGCTCGCGCTTGCTCAGTTCGAGGGAGAGCTTGATCCGCTGGGCCTCGCCGCCCGAGAGCGTGGTCGCCGACTGGCCCAGCTGCAGGTAGCCGAGGCCGACCGCCTCGAGCGTGGCCAGCTTCTCCGTGATGCGTGGCACGGCGCGGAACAGCTCCATCGCCTCGCGGACGGTGAGCGCGAGCACATCGGCGATGCTCCGGCCGTGGAACCGCACTTCCAGCGTCTCCCGGTTGAAGCGCCGGCCGTCGCAGCTCGGGCACGGCGCGTAGGCGTCGGCCATGAACTGCATGTCGAGCCGGATCTGGCCGTCGCCCTGGCAGCGTTCGCAACGGCCGCCCCGCACGTTGAAGCTGAAGCGGCTGGCCTTGTACCCGCGCACCCGGGCCAGCGGCAGCTTTGCGAACAGGTCGCGCAGGAGGTCGAGCAGCCCGACGTAGCTCGCGGGATTGGAGCGCGGGCTGCGGCCGATGGGCTCCTGGTCCACCACCACGGCCTTCTCGAAATGCTCCAGGCCGGTCATTCCGCGATACCGGCCGGGGAGGGTCTTCGCGCCGTTCAGCTTCCGGGCGGCGGCCGTCGCCAGGATGTCGTTCACCAGCGAACTCTTGCCCGAGCCGGAAACGCCCGTGACCACGGTGAGCAGTCCCACGGGGAACCGGGCGTCCACGCCCTTGAGGTTGTGTTCCGCCGCGCCCGAGATGGCGAGCCACCGGCCGTCGGGCTCCTTCGCGCGGGCATCCTTCACGACGCCCTCCTTGCCGGCCAGGTATGCCCCGGTCCGGGAGGCCGACGGCGGCAGCTTGGCACAATCCGCGGGCGGGCCCTGGAACAGGATCGCGCCGCCCTCCGTGCCCGCGCCCGGTCCCAGCTCGATCAGTTCATCGGCGATGCGGATGGTGTCCGCATCGTGCTCGACGACGAGGACCGTGTTGCCGCGGTCGCGCAGCTCGCACAGCGTGGCGAGCAGCCGCTGGTTGTCGTGCGGGTGCAGGCCGACGCTCGGCTCGTCGAGCACGTAGATGACGCCGACCAGGCCCATGCCGAGCTGCGTCGCGAGCCGCACCCGCTGGGCCTCACCGCCGGAGAGCGTGGTGTATTCGCGGTCCAGCGTGAGGTAGCCCAGACCGGTTTCGCAGAGAAAATGCAGCCGTTGCTCGACCCCGGCGAGCACCTCGCGCACCGCGTCGGTCGCGGGCAGCACCGGGGCCAGGGTCCGCATGAAGTCATGGGCATGGCGGATATCCCGGGCGGTGAACGCGGCGAAGCTCACGCCATTGAGCAGCACCGCGGCGCTGCGGGCGTTCAGCCGCAGCCCGTGACACAGGGGACAATCCCCGCTCGTCATGAAGGTCGCGAGCCGGGCGCGAAAGCCGTCGCTGCTGGTCTCGCGGCGGCTGGCGTCGAGCAGCGCGATCACGCCGGGGAACGGCTTCAGCTCGCTCTTCTGTGTGCGTCGCAGGCGGAAGCTGAACAGCCGCTCGCCCGCGCCGTGCAACAGGGCTTGCCGGGTCGCCGCCGGCAGGTCCTGCCACGGCACCTCCGCGGCAAAGGGCAGCTGCTCGGCCAGCTGCTTGAGCAGCGCGCTGTGCCGGATGATGAGATTCCGGCCGCCGATGCGCCAAGGCTTGATGGCGCCCCCGCGCACCGATTTCTCGGGCTTGGGCACGATGAGCTCCTCGCTGAAGGCCAGCTTGCGGCCCAGGCCGCCGCACTCGGGGCACGCCCCCTCGCTGTGGTTGAAGGAAAAATTCCGCGGCGTGAGCGGATCAAACACGTCCCCGCAGGTCACACAGCTCAGGCTCTGGCTCAGGTGGATCTCGCGCCAGGGCGCCTCCGGGCGGGGCTGCACCAGCACCAACGCCCGGTTCTGGCCCTCGCGCAGCGCCAGCTCCAGAGAATCGGCGAGCCGGCTGCGCTGCTCCGCGGTGATGACGACGCGGTCGACGACGAGCTCCACCACGATTTCCTCCGCGCCCGAGGGCACCAGCTTCGGCTCGTCCAGCGAGCGGATTTCCCCGGCAAGGCGGATCCGCTGGAAACCGCGCTGGCGCAAGCGGGGAAGTTCGTCGCGCAATACGGCCGGCTTGGCCGTCATCCAGGGCGCCAGGATGATGGCGCGTTCCCCCGGCGCCTCCCGCAAAAGCTGGTTGAGGCAGTCGTCAAGGGAGCGCTTGACCACCCGCCCCCCGTCCTTGGGACAGCGTTGCTCGCCGCAGAGGGCCCAGAGGAGGCGGGCATAATCGGCGACCTCGGTCACGGTCGCCACCGTGCTGCGGGGCGAGCCGCCCCCGGTGCGCTGTTCGATGGCCAGGACCGGTGATAAGCCATGGATGAAGTCCACGTCCGGCCGCTTCAGTTGCTCGAGCACCTGCCGCGCCTGGGCGGAGAGACTCTCCATGTATTTGCGATAACCTTCGGCGTAGATGGTATCGAAGGCCAGGGAAGATTTGCCCGAACCGCTGGGCCCGGTCAGGACCACCAGCCGGCCGCGCGGGATGCGCAGCTCCAGGTTCCGCAGATTGTGCTCGCGGGCCCCCTTGATATGGATGTGTGACGCCGCGTGCATCCGATCACCGTTACCGATTTGACCCGGGCGTCAAAAGGCAATAGTGAAAAACGTTCCCCGGCAGGAACATGGTTTAGGTCTTGAACTAATTGTTGAAGAATTGCTTCATGCACGCAGTCAAATCCAAGCCACGGGCTTGTTTCCACCCAACCTAACACCCAGCCTTCACCGGGAGACTGTCTCCGTTGCCTCCGAAGTTATGAATCCAAGCAAAGCCATCCATCCCTGCCGGCGCTGGCAAATTATCACTGGCCTCCTTCTTGGCCTCGCGGTCGCTCCGTGCCTCCGGGCGGTGGTCATCGATTTCGGCGACATCACGGGCAGTTTCGACACCACGATTTCGGTCGGCGGCCTCTACCGGCTGGAAAATCCCGATCCGCAGTATTACGGACTGGCCAATGGCGGCCTGCAGAAGTCCGTCAATGCCGACGACGGCGACTTGAACTACCGGAAGGGCTTTGCCTCCGCCTTGGTCAAGGCCTCGCACGACCTGCTGCTCAACTACCGGGATGATGCCGGTCTTTTTGTCCGCGGATTCTATTTCGACGATTTCGTCAATTCCGAGTACACGCGCGCCCATGTGGCCCTGACCAGTGATGCCAACGCGATTGTCAGCAAGAACGCCGAGCTGCTCGATGCCTATCTGTTCTTCAAGTCGACGCCGGGCAGCATGCCGGCCACCCTCCGCATCGGCCGCCAGGTGCTGAGCTGGGGTGAGAGCACCTTCATCCCGAACGGCATCAACTCGGTCAACCCGGTGGACGTCGCCAAGCTGCGGACCCCGGGTTCCGAACTGAAGGAGGCGCTGCTGCCGGTCAACATGGTGTCGACCTCGCTCAGCCTGACCGACGAAGTGACGGTCGAGGCCTTCTACCTCCTCGACTGGGAACGCACCCGCGTCGACCCGCCGGGCACCTATTTCAGCACCAATGATTTTGTGGCGAAGGGCGGCACCAAGGTTTATCTGGGCTTTGGTTCCATCTCCGACTTTTCCCCGCTCGGCGCGATCTCCCGGGGCAAGGACGTCGAGCCCGGCGCCTCCGGCCAGTACGGCGTCAATGTCCGCTGGCTCGCCCACGGCCTGAAGGACACCGAGTTCGCGCTTTACTACATGAATTACCACAGCCGGCTCCCGCTGGTGTCGGCCCGCACCCCCACCTCGCCGGTCAACACCACCGCGATCAGCGCCGCGGTCCTTTCGGCCGCCACCCGCCTGGGTATGGACCAGCTCCTGCCGGTCCTGGTGGCCAACGGCGTTCCCCCCACCAGCGCGGTCTCGACGGTTGCCACCCTGGAGGGCGCCGCCCTCACCGGTGTGCCGGCCGCCGCCCTGCCCGCCAGCATCCAGCCGTTCTACCCGCAGGCCCAGGCCATCGCCGGCGCGGCGTTGAACGACCCCACGGTCAACGCCCAGAAGACCCTGGCGTTCCTCACCGCCGCCGCCACCGGCAACTACCTGACCGAGTTTCCGAAGGACATCCACCTCTACGGCGCGAGCTTCAACACCAGCGTCAGCGGCATCGCGTTGCAGGGCGAACTGAGCTACCGGCCCAACCAGCCGTTGCAGGTGGATGATGTCGAACTCCTCTTCGCCGCGCTCTCCCCCCTCAATCCCGTGTATGGCCCGAACAATCAGCTGGGCAATTACGCCGGCCAGTACGGCACCTACATCTCCGGCTACCGGCGCAATGAGGTCTGGACCGGCCAGCTCACCGCCACCCGCGTCGGCGGCGGGATCCTGGGCGCGCAGCAGAGCACCCTGCTCGCCGAGGTCGGGTTCGTGCACGCCGACCTCCCGGCCAAGGGCATCCTCCGCTACGACGGCTCCGGCACCTATGTCTCCGGCAGCCCCAGCGAGATGATCAACACCGGCAACGGCGCCGCGGGTTACGACCCGGCCTCCGCCTTCGCCGACAGCTTCTCCTGGGGTTACCAGCTGGTCGGACGCCTCGACTACAACAATGTCTTCGCCGGCGTGAATGTCGCGCCGCTGCTGGTCTTCACCCACGACGTCAATGGCAACACGCCGCTGCCGATGGGCAACTTTGTGCACAACCGCAAGTCGATCACCATCGGCGCGGAATTCACCCTGCGCAACGCCTGGGCCTTTGATCTGCGCTACGTGAATTTCTTCGGGGCCGGCCGCTTCAATCTCCTCGGGGACCGCGACTATGTCTCCTGCAATCTGAAGTATTCGTTCTAACCCGTCGCCCCCTATCCCCATGCGAACGAAAAACCTGTTCCTCTCCTCCCTCGGCTTCCTGGCCGGCGCCCTCGCCGCCGCCGCCGCCATCAGCGCCGCCGATGCCGCC
>CAYRDN010000031.1:29458-40288 GCA_964423065.1 uncultured Oleiharenicola sp.
GCCGCCATCAGCGCCGCCGATGCCGCCCGCCTCGGCAACGACCTCACCCCGCTCGGCGGGGACAAGGCCGGCAACGCCGACGGCTCCATCCCGGCCTGGACCGGCGGCATCACGACCCCGCCGGCCGGCTACAAGCCCGGCATGCATCACCCCGATCCGTACAAGGACGACCAGGTGCTGTTCACCATCACCGCCGCCAACGCCGACAAGTACGCGGACAAGCTCACCGCCGGCTCCCTCGCCCTGCTGAAGGCTTACCCGGACTACAAGCTGCCGGTCTATGCCACCCACCGCAGCGCCTCGAATCCCCCGCGCATCTACGAGGCCACCAAGGATCATGCCACCACCGCCAGCCTGACCCCCGGCGGCAACGGCATCACCGGCTCCGTGGTCGGCACCCCGTTTCCCATCCCGCAAAACGGCCTCGAGGTGATCTGGAACCACCTGACCCGTTATCGCGGGGTCGCCGCCAGCCGTCACATCGGCCAGGCCGCCCCGCAGCGCAACGGCAGCTACCTGCCCCTCGTCGAGTTCGAGGACGAGTTCCTCTTCAACTATGCCCGCGAAGGCATCCAGGAGAAGGACCTCAACAACATCCTGATCTATTTCAAGCAGGCCGTCATCGCTCCCGCCCGTCTCGCCGGCACCATCCTCGTCGTGCACGAGACCATGGACCAGGTGAAGGAGCCGCGCCGCGCCTGGGTCTACAACACCGGCCAGCGCCGCGTCCGCGCCGCGCCCACCGTCGCCTACGACAACCCCGGCACCGCCGCCGACGGCATGCGCACCTCCGACCAGTTCGACATGTTCAACGGCGCGCCCGACCGCTACGACTGGAAGCTCGTGGGCAAAAGGGAAATGTATGTCCCCTACAACTCCTACAAGCTCCACAGCGACGCGGTGAAATACAGCGAAATCCTCAAGCCCCTGCACATCAACCAGGACCTCACCCGCTACGAGCTCCACCGGGTCTGGGTCGTCGACGCCACCCTCAAGGCCGGCGCCACCCACATCTACTCCCGTCGCACTTTCTACATCGACGAGGACAGCTGGCAGATCCTCGCGGTTGACCAATACGACGGCCGCGGCCAGCTCTGGCGCGTGTCCGAGGCGCATTGCATCAACTATTACGACGCGCAGGTCTTCTGGAGCACCCTCGAGGTCCACACCGACCTGTTCGCCGGCCGCTACCTGGCCATCGGCCTGGATAATGAATATCCCGGCATGTATGACTTCAGTATCAAGCGCAGCCCGCAGGACTACACGCCCGCCGCCCTGCGCCAGGAAGGTCTCCGCTGACCGGCTGATGGTTGCAGCTCCCAAAACGGCGGCGGGCTTCCGGGCCCGCCGTTTTCGTCTCTGCCTGCTCGGCCTGCTGGCCGCACTCAGTCCCGCCGCCTTGTCGGCCGCCGAATCCGCCGAACCGGCCCGCCTCGCCGCCCGCGCCCTCCTGCTGGCGGTCGCCCGCGCCGGCGACCGGCTCGTCGCCGTCGGCGACCACGGCAACATCGTGCTCTCGCCGGATGGCGGCCAGACGTGGACCCAGAGCCTGGCCCCGACCCGCGCCCTGCTGACGGGCGTCAGCTTTGCCGGCGCCCAGCAAGGCTGGGTGGTCGGCCACGACGGCGTCATCCTGCACACCACCGACGGCGGCCTGACCTGGCAGCACCAGGACGACGGTCGCTCGCTGGACAACATCTACCTCGATGTCCTGTTCCGCGATGCGCAGCACGGCTGCATCATCGGGGCCTACGGCAGGTTTCTCCGCACGACCGATGGCGGCAGGAACTGGCTGCCCGGCCGGCCCTCCGCGGACGAAGTGCATTACAACCGCATCAGCACCGGCGCGGACGGCTGGCTGTATCTCGCGGGCGAAAGCGGCACGGCCCTCGCGTCCCGCGACGACGGTCTCACCTGGGCCCGGCTGGTGGTGCCATATGACGGCTCGCTCTTCGGGATTCTGCCGCTGGACCACGGCCGGATCATCGCCTACGGACTGCGTGGACATATCCTGCGCTCGGATGACCATGGTGCCACGTGGGCGCCGCTGGCCAATGATGTCGCCGTCCTGATCATGGGTGGCGCGCGGTTGCGGAACGGGGCCATTGTCCTCGCCGGCCAGGGCGGGAATTTCTTTCTCAGCCGGGATGCCGGCCTCAGTTTCACGCCCTGGA
The DNA here is from genome assembly GCA_964423065.1 of uncultured Oleiharenicola sp. Taxonomy (GTDB): domain Bacteria; phylum Verrucomicrobiota; class Verrucomicrobiia; order Opitutales; family Opitutaceae; genus Lacunisphaera. Next base: position 31,633 of record CAYRDN010000031.1, read on the forward strand.
AGCCCGCGGGCTTCGACACGAGCGTCGCCGACCTCGTCGAGGCCCCCGACGGGGCCATCGTCACCGTCGGCGAAGCCGGCGCCGTGCGGCTGACCCTGCCATGAGCCCTTGCCGCTCCGGCCTCTCGACGGCCCAATCTCGACGTGATCCTGCCCATGCTTGACCGGATCGAGGATCTCATTTTCAAGCACCGCCACCTCACGGTGGCGCTGTTCGCGCTGACGACCGTCGTGCTGGGCTTCTTCGCGGCCAAAACCCACGTCGACGCGAGTTTCAACAAGCAGCTGCCGAGCGACCACGAGTACATCCGCAACTTCAGGAAATACCAGGAGCCGTTCGGCGGGGCCAACCGCATCGTCATCGCGCTGGTGGCGAAACACGGTGACATCTTCAACGCGGATTTCTTCAAGACCCTCAAGGCCGTCACCGACGAGGTGTATTACCTGCCCGGCGTCGACCGCGCCCAGGTGACCTCGATCTTCACGCCCAATGTGCGCTACATCGAGGTCGTCGAGGACGGCCTGCAGGGCGGCAACGTCATCCCCGCCGACTTCATCCCCGACGCCGCCGGCCTCGGGCGCGTCCGCCAGAACATCCTCAAGTCCGGCCGGGTCGGCATGCTGGTGTCCAACGACTACACCGGCGCCGCCGTCATCGTGTCCCTGCTCGAGGTCGATCCCCAGACGGGCAAAAAGCTGGTCTACGCCGAGGTGGCCGACGCGCTGGAAAGCCGGATCCGGAAAAAATACGAGACGGCCGACATCAGCGTCCACCTCATCGGCTTCGCCAAGGTCATCGGCGACATCACCGACGGCGCCCGGGGCGTGCTGCTGTTCTTCGGCGTCGCCATCATCATCTCCGCCTTCCTGCTCTATTATTTCTCCCAGTCGGTCATCCTCACCCTCCTGCCGCTGGTGACCTCCGCCAGCGCCGTCGTCTGGCAGCTGGGCCTGCTTTACCTGTTCGGCTTCGGCATCGACCCGCTCTCGATCCTGGTGCCGTTCCTGGTCTTCGCCATCGCGCTGAGCCACGCGACCCAGATGCTGCGCTCCTTCCGCTATGAGTTCTACGTGGGCCGGGACGAGCAGCTCGCGGCCCGCGCGTCGTTCAGCAACCTCTTCGTCCCCGGCACCGTCGCGATCCTGACCGACACGGTGGGCTTCCTGACCATCTATCTGGTCAAGGTGCCCATCATCCAGGAACTCGCCATCACGGCCAGCCTGGGCGTCACCCTGATCATCCTGACCGACCGCTTCCTGCTGCCCGTGCTGCTGAGCTACACGCACATGGCCCCGGATTTCCGCAAGCGCGTCAACATCCGCCGCTTCGCCCTGCAGCCGGTCTGGCGCCGGCTCGTGCGGGTCACCACCGGCCGCACCTCGCTGCTCATCATCGCCGTCACCGCGGGCTGCTGGATCTTCGGCTTCCTGCAGGCGAAGCAGGTGAAGATCGGCGACATGCACGCCGGTGTGCCGGAGCTCCGCCAGTCCTCGCGCTACAACCAGGACACCGCGGTCATCACGTCCAAGTTCAGCATCGGGGTCGACGTGATCACCGTCATCGCCGAGACCGTGCCCAATGGCGTCATCGACCACGACGTCATGGCCCTGGTCGACCGCTTCGCCTGGCGCCTGCGCAATGTCGAGGGCGTGAAGTCCACCCTCGCCCTGACCGACCTGGCCAAGACCATCACCGCGGGCTGGAACGAGGGCAGCCTCAAGTGGCGCGTCATACCGCGCAACCCGCAGATGCTCGCGCAGTCCGTCTCCCCGGTCGAGACCTCCAGCGGCCTGCTGAACAACGACGGCAGCGTCATCCCGGTCATGATCTACCTGACCGACCACAAGGCCGAGACCCTCAAGCGCGTGGTGACGGCGGTGAAGGAGTTCCGCGACACCCTGTCGACCGACAAGGTGAAATTCCAGCTCGCGACCGGCAACGCCGGCGTGATGGCCGCCACCAACGAGGTCGTCGAGGCCGCCCAGTTCCCCATGGTGGCGTGGCTCTACGTCGCCATCATCGTCCTCTGCCTGCTTTCCTTCCGCTCCTGGCGCGCCACGGTCTGCGTGGTGCTGCCACTCGTGATCGTCTCCGACCTGGCCTACGCGCTCATGGTCCATCTTCAGATCGGTCTGAAGACCTCCACCCTGCCCGTCGTTGCGCTCGGCGTCGGCATCGGCGTTGACTACGGCATCTACCTCTGCTCCGCCCTGCTCGAGCGGCTCCGCGACGGCAAGTCACTCGAGGATTCCCTGTGCGAGGCCTTCGCCACCATGGGCACCTCGGTGGTCTTCACCGGGTTCGCCCTCTCGATCGGCGTCGGCACCTGGGCCTTTTCCGCCATCAAGTTCCAGGCCGACATGGGCGTGCTGCTGGCGTTCATGTTTCTCTTCAACATGCTCGGCGCGATGCTGCTGATGCCCGCACTCGCGAGCTGGCTTTTCCGCGGCCGCCTCGCCGGCCGCCTCCGGCCGCCCGACCGGTCGACGGTGTGAGGCATGCCCCATCCCCTGGGGACGCCGGGAGATCCCGCCTACTTGCCCGGGAATGGCCTTTCCCCGCCAAGCGCCTGGGCGATATCCCGTCTCAACGCGCCGGCATCGCTGCCAGCCAGTTTTTCCAACCGCAGGGCCTCGGCGAGACGCGTGTTCATCTTGTTCCTTTCCTCCAGGGCGAATTTCTGCCGGGCGCGCGATTCATTCTTCACCGCGCCAAACAGGGTCACGGAAAACAATCCGAAATCCCAATGCAACGTATAGACATTGAGCCGCCCGCGATCAAAACCATCCTTCGGCCCGAGGTAATGCTCAAGCATGCCGTTGGTGGTCATGACCTCGGACGCGTCCGGCAGGCGGGAACTGCGCACCAGCATGAGGGGCAAATGGACCACTTCGTCTTCCTCGGCTGTCGCGGCGGCCGCGAAGGTCCCGGCCGGGCCGATGATGGGATGCGCCGGCAAGGAATTCAATCGGGCGGCCGCAAACCCGGCGGCCACCGACGGCGGGGAAGCGGTCTGCGCAGGATCGTCCCCGTTGGCGTGTCCGATGAGCAAGCCTGCGAACAGGATCACCTTGATCTTCTGTGGCGGACCAAAACCAGCGATCCGCGGCCGGGTCGGTGCTTTCATGGCAAATCGGACAAGGAATCGCTGCGCCGGTTGCGCCCGCCAGTCAAGACCGCAGGAAAAACCACGGGGCGACCGGGCAGCTAAACCAAGGCCAGGGCCATCGCGCGGATCGGTCTTTACGGCCTGGGAATTGGCTTATTCCGCGCGCAGCGCGATCACCGGGTCGACCTTCGCCGCCCGCCGCGCCGGCAGCCAGCTGGCGGCGAGCGCGACGAGCAACAGCAACCCCGTGACCGCCGCGTACGCCACGGGATCGTTCGGACTGATGTCGAAGAGCATTTTCCGCAGCAGGCGGGTGAAGAAAAACGCACCGGTCAGCCCCAGGGCCAATCCCAGGCATGCCTTCACCAATCCCTGCCGCAGGACCAGCGCCAGGATCTGACCGCGCGAGGCGCCGATCGCCCCGCGGATGCCGATCTCCCGCGTACGCTGCGACACGTCGTAATTGAGCACGCCGTACAACCCCACCGCCGCGAGCACCAGGGCCAGCCCGGCACACAAACTGAGCAGACCCAGGATCGCCCGCCGGCTGCCGAGCATGTAATCAAGCACGCTGGCGAGCGTGCCCGTCGCATAGAGCGGCAGGATCGGATCAATGGCCCGCACCCGGGTCCGCATCTCTCCGACCACATCGGCTTCGGGGCGCGGTGTGCGGATCAGGAAAGTGAAGGCGAGGCTGGGCTGCTGGTTGAAAGGAAAGTAGAGGAACGGCCATCCGTCCCGGCCCTCGAGCCCGGTCAGGTTGGCGCGCGTGACCATCCCGATGATCCGGATCCAGGGTTTGCCATCCGGGGGCGGAGTGGTGCCGAGGACCATTTCCTGGCCCACCACGTCGCGCCCGGGAAAATAGCGCTCGGCGAAGGCCTGGTCCACGATCGCCACCGGCAGCTTCCGGAAATCCTCGTCGTCCTGGAACACCCTCCCGGCCAGCAGGCGGATGCCCATGGTCGTGAAATAGTCCGGTGATACCCCGTAAAGATAGACCAGCGACTGGGCCTCGCCCGTGGGGACTCCGCTCCCGCGGATGAGAAATGCCGCCGTGCGGTAGCTCTCGGCCACGCCGAAATCCGAGGTCAGACCCACGCTCTCCACTCCCGGGATTTCCTTCATTGCCGCCAGCAGGCGCTGCCGGACGGCCACCATGTCCTTCGGGTCGCCGTACTTGGCCGGCGGCAGGTTGATCCGGCCCTCCACCACATGCGCCGCGTCGAAGCCCGGATCCACCGCCATCACCCGGGCAAAGCTGTGCAGCAGCAGCCCGGCGCCGACGATCAGCACGAGGGCGAGCGCCATCTGGCCGACCACCAGCGCCCCCAGCGTGCGGCGGCCCCGCCGGCCGGCCGAGGCCGCCGGGGTCTCGCCGATCCTCAACCCCGATCGCCAGAGGAAAACGAGCGGTACGAAGCCCATCGCCAGGACAATCAGGCTGAGGGCCGCGAACACGAGTCCAAGCACCGTCGGATGCAGTTCGACCGGCGGCACGTGCCGGACCACCGTGGGCAAATAGTGGTTCATGACCCGCAGCAGGCCGAGGGCGAGGCCAACCCCGGCCGCGCCGGCGAGCGTGACCAGGAGGAGGCTCTCGGCGAACATCTGCCGGAGAAGCGTGGCCCGGCCCGCGCCGAGCGCGTGGCGGATCGCGAGCTCGGGTCGCTTGGCATTCATCCGGGCCAGCAGCAGGCTCGCGACATTGACGCACCCGATCAGCAGCACCAGGGCCGCGCCACCCTGCAGCAGCAGCAAGCGCGCCTTGATCGGCTCAGCCATTTCTTCCCGCGCGTCATTGACTGCGACCCGGTAGCCGCCCTTTTCCAGAAAGGCGCGCAGCTGGGGCACGGCCTGGTTGTCGGCAAATGACTTCTCCAGCCCCCTCAGCTGGGCGCGGCCGGCGGCATAGGTGACGCCTGGTCTCAATCGGCCCACCAGCCGTATGTTGCCGACGTAGCGCGCCTGCGGGTTGTTTTCCTCCGGTCGGACCGGATACGGCCGGAAAAATTCCAGGTCGTTGAAGATCTCCTCGATGCGCGGGGGCGCCACGCCGACCACGGTGAATGGCTCCGCATCCAGCCGGATCGCCCGGCCGAGGATGGCCGGGTCGGCATTGTACCGTTTCACCCAGGCCGAATAGGTCAGCACCACCACGTGCTCCTTGCCCGGTTCCTGCTCCTCCGGCCGGAAACTGCGCCCGAGCAGCGGCTGCAGTCCCAAGACGGTGAAGAGGTCCGCGCTGACCATCATGCCCGATCCGCGCACGGGGTCGTTGACCTCGCCGAGGGTGGCGTTGGCGGAGGTGAAATAGCCGAACCCGGCGAACAAGTCGGCCTGCGCCTTGAAATCCAGATACTGCGCCACACTCGACTGCCGCTTCGTGCCGCCTTCCTTTTCCGCGACGTTCGCGATCGACACCAGCTGCCGGGGCTCGGGAAACGGCAGCGGCTTGTAGACCAACGTGTACAGCACCGACAGGATCGCCGTGTTCGGGCCGAGGCAGAGCGCCAGCGTGGTCATCACCGCCAGACTGAATCCCTTCGCCCGGCCGAGAGCGCGGACCGCAAAGCGCAGTTCCCTCCCCCACTGTTCCAGCCACAGCCAGCCGCGCTGTTCGCGGCATTTTTCCTGGACACTCGCCACATTCCCGAACTGCCGGAGCGCAGCGAAACGGGCATCCTCCGCACTCATGCCCGCGGCGATATTGTGCTCCGTCTGCGTCTCGACATGATGCCGCATCTCCGCGGTCATCTCGGCTTCGAATTTCTCCCGGCGGAAAAGGACGCGGAGTTTTGCCGGGATCCTCATGGGGTGACGACGGGGCCGTCGGCCCAGACCAAAGCGGAGGGCGCCCGCACCCCTGCGGGCGCCCCCCGTTGGTCTGTGGTGTGTGCATGCAGCCGGCGGGAACCTGCCGCCGGCAACCGGTTGAAGGCTTGAAAAGGGTTCATGGGTTTTACTCCGCCCGCAGCGCAATCATCGGATCAACCTTCGTGGCCCGGAGGGCCGGGATATAGCACGCGAGCAGGGCCGTGACGCTCAGCACCCCCAAGGCGACGGAGTAGGCGACCGGATCGAAAACAGGCCCGCTGAACACCTGGCTGCTGACGATCTTTGCCAACGCTAGGCTGATCGCCAACCCGATGACCAATCCTTCGACCAGCAGACGCCCGCCCAGTTTCAGAAACAGCCGCAGCACGTCGGTGCGCTCGGCGCCAAGCGCCATCCGCAGACCGATTTCTCGCGAACGCTGGGCGACGGTGTAGGACATCAAACTATAGATTCCAGCCGCCGCGAGCACGAGTGCGATGCCAGCCAGGGTGCCGAGCAGAGCCAGATTGAACCGGGGTTGCTGCATCTGTTCCTGGATTTTCTCTTCAAACGTAATCGGGCGCAGCATCGGTTGCTCCTTGTCCAGCGCCCGCAGTTCCGACCGCACCGCATTCAGCAGGCCCGCCGGCTCCATGGCCGTCCGCATGACGAGCACACGGTAAATAGGCGCCCGCAAGGTATAAGGCACCAGCACCGCCAGGGGCGCCGGGAGCTGCGGCCCCATCACATGCGTGTCGGCCATGATCCCAATCACCGTCACCTCCTTGCTCGCGTTCGCCGACGGCAGACTGTTGGGTCCGTCGCCGACCAGCGAGTCCACCGTGATCGTCCGTCCGATCGGGTTCTCCCCGTTCGTCCACAGTTTGGCCGCCGCTTCGCTGATCAAGGCCACGTGTTCACCGGCGGCCAATTCGTGCCCGGTGAAGTTGCGACCGTCCTTCAACGCGATGCCATAGGTCGCAATATATTCCTCATCGATGAAGTTGACCGCCAAGCCGTCGGGTGGTTTCGGCTGGCCGGCAATCGTGACGACAGCTTTGCCTTCGAGTCCCGGCGGCACGCCCCAGGTAGCGTGCAACACCCCGGGCAGTTGGCGGATGCGGGCGATAAAGTCGCGGGCAAATCCATTGCGCTGCGCGAACTCTGTGTAGCGCTTGGCGTTCAACGGAATTTGCAACAGCAGCATGCGCTCGGTCTGAAAACCGCGGTCGACGTTCTGCATCTGGAGAAATCCCCGGATGCTCACGCTGGCCCCGATCAGCAAAATGACCGAGAGCGTCACCTCGGTGACAACCAGCGTATTGCGCGCACGGCTGCCACGATGACTGGCCCCCGCGCCCTGTCCGCCGTCTTTCAACGAATCATTCACATCGAGCCGCGTGCTCTGCCAGCCTGGCAAAAGACCCGAGAGCACACCGGTGAGCACCGCAATGCCCGCCGAAAAGGCCAGCACCCAACCGTTGAGCGTGATGCGCGCCTCGTTCGGCACATAATTCGGCGGCAGCAACAACACGATGATTTGGAGCAACCCGTAGGCAAACATCACCCCAAGCACGCCACCCGCCAGCGACAACACGACGCTTTCAGTAAGCAACTGCCGGAAAATCCGCCCGCGACCGGCACCGAGCGCCATCCGCACCGCCATCTCCCGGCTGCGTCCGACGCCCCGCGCCAGCTGCAAGTTCGCGACATTCGTGCAGACGAGGAGCAGCAGAAAACCCACCGCAATGAGCAGCGTGATCAGGCTCAGCCGCATGGCGCCGCTGGCCACAGTGACGTTGAGGTAGTTGTTGAAACGCGTGGTGAAACCATCCTGCGGAAACCGGTTGGGCTCGCGGCGGGCCTGCTCCTGCATCAGCGCGAGCAGTTGCTGGCCGGCGACCTCGGCGGTCACACCGGGCTTGAGCCGCACAATCACGCGAACGCCGCGAGTGAGATCAAGCGTCGGCATCGGCCGCCAAAGCCCGTCGTCGGTGTACCAACCGAAACGAGGCGGCATCACACCGACGATGACATGCGGCACCTCGTCGAGCACAACCGTCCGGCCAATCACCGCCAGATCGCCGTTGAAGAGACGCTGCCAGAGTTTGAAGGAGAGCACCGTGACGGGCTGCGCCTCACCGTTCGTTTGAAAATCAGCGGGAGTCAGGCCGCGCCCGAGCAACGGCGAAACGTTGAGGAACGGAAAGGCCGTTCCGGTCAATTGCGGTGAATTGATGATCTCCGGATTCAACCCGCCGGAAAGCGTGACCTGCCCGTAGCCGGTTGCCATGGCGGACGCCACACCGGGCAACTTCGCCATTTCCAGATAGTCCGTGATGCGCAGTCCGGTTCCTCGATTATTTTTCAGGTCCAACACCGCCGGCTCCCAGATCTCGGCGGGTTTGTCGTACGGATAGGGCTCGAGCAATACGCCGTACACGATGCTGAAGATCGAAGTCGTCATGCCGATGCCCAGCGCGAGTGTCAGCACGGCCAATGCCGTGAAGCCCCGCGACTGCCCCAATCCGCGCAAGGCAAAGCGGAAATCCTGACGCAATTGTTCCAGCCACAGCCAGCCGCGCTGCTCACGCGCCTGCGCCTGGATGCTCGCCACGTTGCCGAACTGACGGAGCGCCGCGTAACGCGCGTCGTCGGGTTTCATGCCGGCTTTGATGTTCAGCTCGGTCTGCAGCTCGACATGATGCCGCATCTCCTCGGTCATCTCGG
>CAYRDN010000032.1:0-39920 GCA_964423065.1 uncultured Oleiharenicola sp.
ATCGCGCAGAACCTCACCGAGGCCAAGCAGCAGGTCGAGGTCGAGCGGCTCGAGCGCGCCAAGGTGCAGGAACAGACCGCCCAGCTGGCCACCGGCGTCGGGCAGCTGGCCCAGAAGTCGGGCGAGCTGAGCCAGGAGATCCGGAGCAACCGCCCGATCAATCCCAACGTGATCTTTTCCGAGTTCCTCGCCAACCGGGTGCAGACGAAGATCACCGCCCGCCGGCCCGGCCTCTTCAGCCCGACGGTGCGGGAAAAGGACACCTCCACCGTGCTCGTCAGCGACGGCCAGAAGGTCTGCGCGCTGATGCACCTGAGCGACACGCCCTTCAGCCTCACCGAGGTGCCGACAGACTACGACCAGGTCTCCGGCCAGCTGCTGCGCGGTTCCTTCAACGCGCCGGTCACCGAGCTGGAGTTCCTGCAGCTGGACCCGCGCGTGGTGGTCGCGCCGGTCGACGAGTCCCTCGCCGCGCTCATGGGCGCCAAGATCTACCGGCTGGCGAAGGAGCCGTTCAAGTTCCCGGACGCGGTCCTGGTCCGCGCCGACGACGGCCGCTACGGCGAGACGCCGTTCCGGCTCGACCCGACCAACGCGAACTACGTGAAGCTCGACAACCGCATCGTCACGCAGCTGTTCGGCGAAATCTCCCCGAAGCGCGGCGACCTGGTGTTCAGCAAGACCGGCGAGCTCATCGGCCTCATGGTCAACAGCGACTACTGCGCGGTGCTGGGCAACTTCACGCCCGTCTACACGCTGAAGTGCGGGGACAACCCCGACCCGAAGACCAGCGTGATCCTCGGGGAGGCCTACACCCGCTGGCAGCGCCTGCCCGTCCGGCTGCAGTGAGCCGGCGCCTGCGGGATTTACACCGGCGCTGATTCCCGCCAAGCAGGGACGTGCTCCCCGCCTTGCTCGACGAGTTCAGCCTGAACGACCCCTGGGCCTACCTGGGCGTGTTCCTCGGCGTGTCGCTGCTGATGCTCTGGCGGCTCGAGGCGATGCTCGACCACGGGCTCGAGGGCACGGCGCTCGGCACGCTGGTCATGCCATACTGCTCCGGCCTCGGCAACCTGATCTTCGTCGGCATCATGGTCGCGCGCGACGGCGCCCCGCGGGAGGTGATGACCAACTGCCTGGTCAACAATGTCACCAACCTCACGCTCCTCCTCGGCGGGCCGGCGCTCCTCTGGGGCCTGCAGGTGATGCCGGGCGGCCACGCGGCCGCGGGGGGCAAGGGCCGGAAGGCGGCCGGGTCCGCCAAGGCCGGCGCCGCCGGCACCGAGGGCCGGCTCAACCGGCTCTCGCTGCTGCTCACTCTGGCCGCGGTGCTGTTCTTCACCGGCGCGGTCTGGGCCCTCGGGCGTGACGGCCGGCTCGACCGCAACGACGGCTGCCTGCTCATCGGGCTGTTCCTGTTCTGGCAGTCCTTCCAGGTGTACGACGTGCTCAAGCACAACCTCCGCCAGCGGGTGTCGTTCGGGTTCATGTTCTATGTGGATATGTTGGTCGTGCTCGCATGCGCGTGGCTGATGTATGAGACCATCGACTGGCTCGTGACCTGGCTGTCGGCGCAAAAGGGGGGCTTCGTCAACGGCGACAACCTCGGCTGGCTGACCGGCTGGCTGATGGTGCTGCCCAACGCCGTGCTGGCGGTCTATTGGGGCTGGAAGCGCCGCGCGGACATCGTCTACACCTCGCAGATCGGCGACGGACACATCTGCATTCCCCTCTGCCTCGGGGTCTATGCCTTGTTCAAGCCGCTGCCCGTCACCGGATTTTTCGAGACGGGCCTGCTGATCCTGTTTGGTTCGGTCGCCGTGCACGGCACACTGCTGCTGCTGACGGGCGGACTCCCGCGCTGGGCCGGCGCGGGGCTGGTGCTGGCCTACGGCTGGTTTCTTTGGGCGGGGCTGGCGGCCTAAGCGCGCCCTCACTCCAGCGGATCGTTCCGGAACATCTCGCTCAGCTGCACGAACGGCTTCTGCGCCTCGCGCCAGAGCGGATCCTGCCGGATGTCGGCCATGGATTTCCCGGTGTGGTTGCAGAAAAGGTAGCCGGCGGGGCCGAGCCGGATGCAGGCGTCGTACCGGGTCCCCACGCCGTCCTGTACAAAGGCGAAGTCGCCCACCGCGAGCTGCTGCTGGGCGAGTCCTTCCCGCAGCGGCACCAGGTCGTCCTTGAACCGGCGCTGGTAGGTCTCCGCCCGCGGGCCGGAGTAGGCGAGGATGACGCCCTGCTCGGCGGCCACCTTGACCAGCACCCACTCGTCGAAGACCGGCTTGTTGAAGAGTGCGTTCATCCGCCCGAGGGCGGGGATGATGGCGGAACGGGCGGCGGCGAGGTTCATCGGCGGGAAATTTCCCAGTGTTCGGCCGGGGTGGCCAGCAGATTGTGGTGGCCGCGGCCCATGACACGAACAAGGATTGCGCCCGCGCGCGGCCGGGGCAAACTGGCGGAAGTCATGATCACCCCCAAATTACCCCTCGGGCGGATGCTGTTCGCCCTGTTGGCCGCGGGCGGGCTGTCCGCGGCGGAACCGGCGCTGCGACCGCTCTTCAACGGCAAGGACCTCACCGGCTGGGACACTTTCCTGACCCGGCCCGACCCGTCCTGGGACGTGCCGGGGATGAAGCGCGAGGCGAACGGGCGCTACAGCGAGCTCATCGGCAAGAACCGTGACCCGCTGAAGGTGTTCAACGTCGTGACCGTCGACGGCCAGCCGGCCATCTACATCACGGGCCAGGGCTTCGGGGTCATGACCACCCAAGAGTCCTTCACGAACTGCCATGTGCGCGTGCAGATCAAGTGGGGTGAGCGGAAATGGGGTTCCAAGCTGCACTCCCCGCGCGACTGCGGCCTGCTTTACTACGTGCACAGCGAGGGCGGCTTCGACCACGAGACGTGGCCGCGCTCGATCGAGTTCCAGATCCAGGAGCACGACATGGGCGACCTCTATGCGCTCGGCTCCCAGATCACGGTGAAGGCGCGCCCGGAGACGGTGAACGGCCGGAAGCTCTACCTCTATGACCCGGCGGGCCTGCCGACCCTGTTCCGGCAGGTGCCTCCGATCGGCAACCGCTGCGTCAAGCTCGGCGACCCGGAGAAGCCGAACGGCGAATGGAACACCCTCGACCTTTACTGCCTCAACGGCGACAGCGTCCACGTGGTGAACGGGGTCGTCGTGATGCGGCTCACCCACGCCGAGCGGCTCGACGGTGGCACCCCGGCGCCGCTCACGGGCGGGAAGATCAGCCTGCAGACGGAAGGGGCCGAAGTTTACTACCGCAACGTCGCGGTCGAGCCGATCACGGCCCTGCCGCCGGAGTACGCGGAGAAGTGAGCCGGGAGTTTCCTCAGTGCTTCGTCTCGGTCGGGCCCGCGGGCGCGGCGGGCCGGTCGCCTTCGCCCAGTTTCCGCCGGAGGAGCGCGAGCGCGAGCTGGTAGCACTGCAGCGCGAGCTCGGGATCATAGCGGGCGCCCTCGTCGCGCATGAACGCATGGGCGCCGTTGAACTCGTGCCAGGTGAAGTTCACGCCCGCGGCGCCGAGGGCCGCGTGGATCTTCAGCCGGCCCTCCAGCGGCACGTGCGGGTCCTGCCGGCCCCAGAGCATCAGCAGCTCGCCCTTGATCTCGCCGAGGCGGTCGAGTGAGTCGTCGTGCCGGCCCCGGCCGAGGCCGCGCTTGTGGATGTCGGTCGCGTAAAAACAGACGGCGGCGAGCACCTCCGGATTCATCGCCGCGCGGAAGGCCAGGTGGCCGCCGATGCAGATGCCCAGGGCGCCCAGCCGGCCGGTGCCGGCGGGGTGGTTTTTCAGCCAGGCGAGCACGGCGCGCGCGTCGGCGTCAAAGTGGGCGAGCTCCTTGGTGGTCTTGAGGGTGTTGCCGCGGTCGGCGCCGGCCTGGTCATAGGCGAGGACGGTGCCGGCGGGCTCGAACTCGTGGTAGATCTCCGGCACCGCGACGAGGAAGCCGTGGCCGGCGAGGAGTGCGGCCGTGCGGCGGATGGGGCCGGTGACCTGGAAGATCTCCGAGTAGAGCAGGAGACCCGGGTAGCGGCCCGGCGCGACGGGCTGGAAGACATGGGTCCGCATCGGGCCGGACGGCGTGGTGAGTTCGATCGTTTCAGCGTCCTTGATCGTCATGGGGGATTTTTAGCCGCGAAGGGCGCGGATGGTCACGGCTGAAATGGCGGTCGGTTTGCGCCGGGGCGCAGCGCCCCGACCAGCGCGCGGGGGCCGGAGTCTGTCGAACAAGCAAGCCGGCGCCCGGGCATTCAATCGGCGGCAGGCGCCTTATCTGGCCTCAGGCAGGCTGATCTCCCGGATCCAGATGTTCCGGAAGGCGACCGGATGCCGGTGATCCTGGAGCTGCAGCGGCAGTCTGGCCGCATGCGCGGCATAGGGTGGCAGCGTGGGGAGATGGAAGGTGGGGCCGTTCGGGGTCGGGCCCGTGAGGGTGACATCATGCTGCACGAGCACGCCGTTGTGGAAGGCGGTCAGGCGGGCCGGGCTGAGCAGGCGGCCGTCGGCGGCAAACCGCGGCGCGATGAAAACGACATCGTACACCTGCCACTCGCCGGGCCGGCGGCTGGCGTTCACCAGCGGCGCATGCTCCTTGTAGACGGAGGCGGCCTGGCCGTTGACGTAAGTCGGGTTCTCCCACGAATCGAGGATCTGGAGCTCGTAGAGGCCCATGAAGAAAACGCCGCTGTTGCCGCGATCCTGACCCTTGCCATGGATCTCGACCGGCGCGCGCCACTCGAGGTGAAGCTGCACGTCGCCGAAGCTCTGCTTGGTGCGCAGGTCGCAGGGCTTGGGCCGGGGGACGACGACCATGGCGCCGTCCTCGATCTTCCAGCCCGGCTCGCCGGCGCGGACCGGTTCCCAGGCGTCAAGGGACCGGCCGTCAAACAGCACGATCGCGTCGGACGGCGCGCCCGCCGCCGGGGCGGCGACGAGCGGCGGCACGGGCTGCCAGACCTCGGTCAATTCGTTGGCCGGGCGCTCATCGGCGCCGCGGGCGGCGAGGGCCAGAAATCCGGCGAGGGCGAAAACGGTCAGGGCGGCGTGGGGTGGGCGCATGAGGAACGGAGCGTGGCACAGGTGTGCGGGCGATGCAATTCCGGGATTCGGGCCGGGAAAACCGGGTCGGGTCCGGCGGTCGATTTCAATTCGACAGGCGGTGCCGGCCGGCCCAAGCTGGGCCTTCAACCCCTATGAAAATCCCCTTTGTTTCCCTGCTCGGATTCATCGCCGCCGCCGCCGCCCTGACGGGCGCCCCCGACCCCCATTGGCTCGGCCACGACCGCGATCGGCCGCAGCCGTCGGTGGTCACCCCGGGCACGTTCAGTTCGCAGGAGCAGCCGGGTGTGCCGCCGTCGGACGCGACGGTGCTGTTCGACGGCAAGGACATTTCGCCCTGGGTGGCGATGAACGGCAGCCCCACCAAGTGGGTCGTGCACGACGGGGCTCTGGAATGCGTCCCGGGGAGCGGCTATGTCCGCACCCTTCAGTCCTTCGGCGACTGCCAGCTGCACGTCGAATGGGCGGCGCCCAATCCCCCGCATGGGAACAGCCAGGGCCGCGGCAACAGCGGCGTGTTCTTCGGCTTCGACCGCTACGAGGTCCAGGTGCTGGATTCCTTCGGCAACAAGACCTATGCGGACGGCTCGGCCGCCTCGATCTACGGGCAGTATCCGCCGCAGGTGAACGCCTCGCTGCCGCCCGGCCAGTGGCAGGTCTACGACATCGTCTGGACCGCGCCCCGCTTCGAGGCGGACGGGAAGCTGGCGTCGATGGCCCGGGCGACGGTTTTCCATAATGGCGTCCTCGTGCAGAACAACGTGGAGCTCACCGGGCCCACGGGCTGGATCGGTCGCGCCCCCTACACGGCCCATCCCGAGCGGCTGCCCATCTCCTTCCAGGATCACGGCAATCCCGTCCGCTACCGCAACATCTGGGTGCGGGAACTCGGCCATCCCCGGCACAAGGAATTCCTGCTGCCCGACGCCGTGCTGGATGGCTATGCCGGCGACTACCCCCGCGGGGCCGACACCATCAAGGTCCGCCGGCTGCCGGACGGCCTCCTGGCGATGACGCTGGCCGGCTCGGACCTGGTACTGCACGCCGAGTCGCCCACCAAGTTCTACGCGCTGTCGACGGATGTGCAGGTCGAGTTCGACCCGAGCGTCACGCCGAAGAAAATCAAGTTCAGCGTCGGCGAGAACTGATGGCAGCTTTCGCGGAGAGGGGCACCGGTGTCGGATGCGGTAGCCGGGGTCGCTGACCCCGGGCGTGGGCGTCTATGAATCCAATCAAACCCGGGGTCAGCGACCCCGGCGACAATCAACCTGCCGGCGGCTCTACCCGCGGCGGATCTCGGAGCCTTTGAAGCGGATGATCGACCGGTAGACCTTCTTGACCCGGCAGGTGATCTTGCCGGTGGCGAGGTCGACCGACTCGGGGATCTCGATGCGGTGGACGTCCACGACGGCGTGGTAGCCGCGCTCGGAAAAGATGTCGATCAGCATGGCGAGGGCCTCGGGCTCGTGCAGGGCCGGATCCTCGCTGTTGATGTTCGAGTGGCCGGAGAGTGCATGCCGCGTGATGATGGGCATCATCTTTTTCTCGATCAGGGTGACGACCCGCTGGAACAGCTCGGGGTTGTGGAGCTCGTAGCCGTCGAGCCGCTTGACCAGCTCCTGCCGGGCGTGGACGACGATCTCGCTGGCGAGCGGCAGCATCCGCAGCCGGTCGAAGGTGCGCGGATCGAGCTCGAGCGAGCTCTGGTACTCAAGTTCCTCGACGATGTTCTGCTCGACCTCGGCGAAGCTGCCCTGCGCGTTGATCAGGTGGTAATGGAAGATGTCCTTGAGGGAGAGCAGCGCATCCCAGGTCTGCTCCTTGAACACGCGGTAGCGGCGGCGGGCGAGCTTCTCGTCGAAATCCGTCGCGCGCTCCTCGAGCAGCGTGCCGTGGCCGGCGCGGCGGACCTCCGCGTTGCGCCCCGCGACCTCGCGGCCGCGCTTGAGCTGGCGGGCGACGCTCTCCTTCTCGTCGACGAAGAGGACGACGATCTGCATGACCGGTTGCCGGAAATGCATGGCCAGGGGCGTGCCGTAGAACTCGCGCCAGAGCTGGGCCATCTTCTCGTAGAGCATCTTCAGGCACTCGACCTGCACCTTGGTGCGGGGGAAGCCGTCGAGGATGACCCCGTCGCGGTATTCGGGCTTGAGCAGCCGGCGCAGGAGAACGGCCAGCACCTCGCGGTCGCCGATCATGTTCCCGGCGTCCTTGATCCGTTTCATCTCCGGCGTGTCGAGCAGGGAGCTCATCACGATGGGGGCGCAGGTGAGCCCGCGGGTCTTGGCGATGAAGGCGGTGTTGGTGCCCTTGCCGGCGCCGGGCGCGCCGCCGAGGAGGATGATCTCCTTGGGGAAGCGCAAATGGTCCCGCCCGAAATGCGATTCCAGGTCGGCCCAGATCGGATCGAAGATGATCAGCGCGTCCTTGATCTCCAGGTCCGCCGACGGGGTGAGGGGCGCAGGCTGGGTCGGGGCGGAGGTCTTCGGCGGCTCGCTCATGTCACGGTGGCGGAGCCTAGGAGGCGGCTCTCCCCGGAGGCGACAACAATTGTCGGGATTGACAGTAAGACTCAGGTGCCCTTGCGGGGCAGGACGGCCGCGGGGGTTTCCATCTGGCCGCGGGTGACGCCGAGCTGGTTGATCAGCTTCAACTCGCGCCACAGCTCGGCGCCGCCCACCGTGCCGGCCAGCAGCTCCCGGTAGCGGCCGACGGTGCGGCGGACCTCGGCGGCGTCCTCGGTGAGGAACTCGATGCGGAAGCTCCGGGCGCCCAGCGCCCGCAGGCGATCCGCGTACTCGGCGCCGGTCTGCGCACGGGCGTTGTAGACGGTGTTGCGGCAGCCGGCGTCGGCCTTGAGGGGGTGTTCGGCGCCGACGCGGTCCCGCAGCGCCACGCGGTGTGTGTCGCAGGGCCGGCCGCAGTCGTGGTAGTCCTTGCCGGTGGAAAGAAACGCGCAGAACACGCAGTGCTCCATGTGAAACATCGGCATGTGCTGGTGCAGCGTGAGGTCGAACCAGGCGCCCGGCGCGCCCTGGAGCAGGGCCTCGAGCTGGCCGATGTTGAGGTCGTAGGAGGCGGTCACGCGCTCGAGGCCGAGGTGGTTGATGAAATAATCCGCCGTGAGCGGGTTCGCGACATTGAGGGAGAAGTCGCCCCGGCGGCGCCGGCCCGCGAACCACCGCAGGTGGTCGTAGTTCCGGACGAGGTAGCCGTCGGCCTCGCACGCGAGCACCTGCCGGATGATCCATTCCTCGCCCGGCTTGAAGACCCGCGGGGCGGCGACCCAGATGCTTGAGGCGGCAGCGGGGAGCGGGGAGCCGGGAGCCGGACTTTCGGTGGTCTGGAGCTGGCGGAATTGCTGGACGGCTTCGCGGTAGTGCTTCGGATTCTCGAACTCCGCATAGATGGTCCGCGCGCCGGCTGACCACGCGGCCTCCAGCTGGTGCGGTTCGCGGATGACAACGATGAGCTCGGGGGCGTCACACCCCCCGGCGCTGCGCGCCACCCCTCCCCCGAGGGGATCTTCGGTGGCTTGAATCCCCTCTGGAGAGGGGTGCCTGAAAAGCGGGGTGTGTTGGGCTTGATTCAACTGCCACCGCAGCGGGGCCGCGCGCTGGGCCTCGAGGTCGGCGACGACGCGGCGGCGCAGCTCATTGAGTTCGCTGACGGGGAGGATGACGTCGCCCTCGAGGTGGTTCTGCAGGGTGCCGAGCTTGAACGGCGTGCCGCCGAGCCGGCCGAGCTGGTCGGTCAGGCGCTCCGTGGACAAGGGCTGCTTCTCGGCGCGGGCGAGCGGCACGGTGGAACCGGCCCGGGCCACGTGTCCTGCCTGATCGCGGGCGAGGAGGGTGAGCGGCGCGCCCGCGTGGCCGTGGACCTCAAGGTGGATCTCGCGCCGGAAGCGGATCTGGTCGCCCTCGAACGTCGCGCGCACCCGGCGGTCGAGGGCGGGGTCGTTGGTTTTCCAGACCCGGTCGCCGACATGGATGCGATTGAAATCGATGGCGCTCTCGCCGAAGCGCAGCACGGTGTTGTCCTGGTGCGAGTCGAGGAAGTAGATGCGGCCGCCTTCCTCCTTTTCGTCGGGCCGGCCGGCGTCGAAGACGAGGCCGTCGCCCGGCTTGGCGGGCCCTTCCAGCTTGAGCGTGATGCGGTCGGCGCCCACGCGGGTGACGCGTCCGAGGTAGACGCCGCGCTTGGTGCCGAAGCGGGCGTGGGCGAGCTCCTGGTTGTTGATGCCGCGGAACCAGCCCGGGTAGAGTCCCCGCGAGAAGCCCATCTCGAGGTCGTAGAGCGATGTGCGGCGGACGGAATCGAGCACGCCGGCTTCGGCTGCGGGCGCCGGGCCGAAGATCTCGGTCATGACCCGGTCGAGGGCCGTGCGGTAGACGCGGGTGATGTTGGCGACGTACCCGGGGCTCTTGAGCCGGCCTTCGATCTTGAGCGAGGCGACGCCGGACCGGACGAGGTCGGGCAGCACGTCGAGACCGGAAAGGTCCTGCGGGCTGAGCAGGTAGCGGCGGTCGCCGAGGTCCACGGTCCGGCCGTCGGCGACAAGCTCGTAGGGCATGCGGCACGCCTGGGCGCATTCGCCGCGGTTGGCGGAGCGGCCGCCGAGGGACTCGCTGGTGAGGCATTGACCGGAATAGGCGACGCACAGCGCACCATGCACGAAGACCTCGAGCGGCATGGGGGTAGGGCGCGTTGTCCCTGACGCGCCGTTGCCCTCGGCCTGCGCCGCCCGGATGGCGGCGATGTCCGCGAGGGAGTTCTCCCGGGCGAGGACGACGAGGTTGGCGCCGAGCTGGCGGGCGAACTCCACGCCGGCGGCGCTGGTCACCGTCATCTGCGTGGAGGTGTGGATCGGGAAATCCGGGGACAGCCGGCGGATCAGCCGGCAGATGCCGATGTCCTGCACGATGGCGGCGTCGACCCCCGCGGCGATGATGGCCCGCAGGTAGTCCGCGGCGGCGGCGAGTTCGTCGGCAAAGACCAGGGTGTTGAAGGTCACGTAGCCGCGCACGCCGCGCCGGTGGAGGAACGCCATGAGCCGGGGCAGGTCGGCCACGGTGAAGTTGTGGGCGCGCATGCGGGCGTTGAAACGTTCCAGCCCGAAGTAGATCGCATCGGCGCCGTTCTCGACCGCGGCCCGGGCGCACTCCCAGTCACCCGCGGGCGCAAGCAGCTCGGGCCGGCCCGGCGGGAGGCGGGCGGCGGCGGATGGCTCGGGAGCGGGGGCGGTGTCCATGGCGGGTCAGGCGGCCACCGGCAGCGAGCGCGAGACGTGAGGGGCGGCGCTGCGCAGCCGCGCGGCGAAGTAGACGGTGAGACCGAAGAATCCGACCGAGACATAGCCCAGCACGGGATAACCGAGCAGGCGGCCCCCGGGGCCGATCGTGACGAACGCCCCGGCGAGCACGTTGCCGAGGGCGCTCGCGGTCTGTTGGAGCGAGGAGTTCACGCTCATGAAGCCGCCCCGGTAGCGGGCCTGCACGGCATTGGTGATCATGGCCATCGCCGGGGCGAAGCGGCCGGACATGGTGACCATGAAGAGCGCCATGATGAGGCAGGCGAAGAGCAGGGAGGAGGCGCCGAGATTCGTCAGCACCAGCACCACCCCGGCGGCGACCAGCGAGATGACAGCCAGCAGGTGGAGCCGGTCGAAACGGTCGCTCAACCGTCCGATCACGGGCGTGCTGACCAGGGTGGCGGCGCCGCCGACGGCGTAGGCCCAGGGCAGGTCCGTCTCGGCGATGCCGAGGTTGGCGACCATCGAGGGGGCGAGGAAAGGGATGATGCAGCCCCCCGCCATCACGAGCACGGCACTCAGCGCGAAGGCGCGCAGGTGCAGCCCGTGGGTGACGATCTCGCGCATCTGCTGCAGGGGATTGTGGTGTTGCACCGCGGTGCGGAGGTGGGGCAGGGCGAGCGAGGCGATGATGAGATTGAGCAGGGCACAAGCGCCAAGGAAGAAGAACGCCGCGTGCCAGCCGAATCTGGCCGCGAGGATCAGGCCCACCGGCACCCCCAGCACCGAGGCCATGGGGAACGCGCCCATCACGAAGCTCATGCCCCGGCCGCGCCGCGCGGGCGGGATGATGTCGCCGACCATCGCGGTCACCATCGAGCCGGAGAGACCGCCAAAGGCCCCGGCCGCAATCCGGGCGGCGAGCAGGGCGTTATGGGATGTGGCGAAGCCACAGGCTAGTGTTGAGAGTCCGAAACCGGCATAGAGGACCAGCAACGAGCGTTTTCGGTCGAACCGGTCGAGCACGAAACCGCCGGCCAGACCGCTGAGTCCCGCCGCCAGGCCGTAGGAGGCGACGAGGTGGGAGAACTGCGCCGGGGTGATTTGAAACACCCGCATCAGCTGCGCCCCCAGCGGCATGATGATCATGTAATCGAGGATGTGCGTGAACTGCACCGCCGCCAAGGCCAGCAGCGTGGCGAGTTCGCGGCCTGGGGAGAGTTCGTGATACTCGGCGGGTTCGGACATGAGCGGGGAAGAATTCACAATTATTCCCGGGGTGCAACTCAGCCGGCAGGCGGCAGGGGGTGGGCGGTCACGGTCAGGGCCGGATCCTTGAGCGGCATCGGGCCAACGACGGCGTGGGCGGCCTCGGCGAACAACATGGCCCCCGGCCCGAGGTGACGTTTCCGATGCCGCACGAGGGCGATGTCCCGCGAGGGGGTGGAATCGGTGAACCGCCGGAAAACGAGTCCCACCGGATCAGTCGCACTGCGGGCGCTCTGGGGCAGGACGCTCACGCCCAGACCCATGGCGGTAAAGGTCTTGACGGTGGCGAGCTGGCCGCAGCGATGGCCGATCTGCGGTTCGAAATCGTTGTCGCCGCAAAAATGCTGGGTCTGCGACGCCAGGGTGGAGGGATCGCCCAGCATGATGAAGGTTTCATCGCGCAGGTCGGCAAAGCTGATGGTCGGGGCCGTGGCCAGCCGGTGCCCGGCCCCCACCGCCAGCAAGAGCGGTTCACTGTAGAGCTTTTCAATGAGCAAACGCGGCTCGGTGAGCGGCAGGGACAGCAGGGCCCAGTCGAGTTTCCCTTCGAGCAGCATTTCAACCAGCGGCCGGGTGAAGTCCTCCTGGGTATGCAGGTTGAGATGGATGTCGTTGGCTTTGCAGTAGGCCAGGACCGCGGGCAGAAAAAAGGGCGCCACGGTCGGGATCGCCCCGACGATGATCTTTGGGCCGAGTGCGGGAGTCGTCTTCAGCTCATTGATCGTCTGGTCGACTTCGGAAACGATACGCCTGGCCCGTTCCAGCAGCGTGTTGCCGGATTCCGTCAGGACCGCCTTCCGTCCCAATCGTTGAAAAAGCTTCTGTCCCAGCTCTTCCTCGAGATTAATAATTTGCTGACTTAGTGAAGGTTGAGAGATGAAACAGCGCTGGGCGGCCTTGGTAAAATTGCCTGTCTCGGCTACAGCCAAGAAGTAATGAAGTTGGTATATTTCCATAGGTATAAGCTATGTTATCCATAGAAACTAAGTATTTAGGCTATTGCAAGACGTGGCGTATACTCCGTCAGCACCAAGACAGGTGCCCAAGCAAAACATCAACCAACCAATTCCTATGAAGACCAACACGCTAAAAATCATCACCGCCGCAGCAGCTTCCCTTGCCATCGTGCTGGTGGCTGCGACGAAGACCAACGCCACATACGTTGATCTGATGGCGATGGGTGTCAGTTACTCGGCGGTGGCCATCCTGATCGCCCTCGCAGCCGTCGATCATCGCAGCAGCGTCAAGGACTATGCCGGGCGGTAAGTTTCTTAACCCGTAGATAGAATGCAACAGAGGCCGGTGGGTGCGAACCCCCGGCCTCTTTTAATGTCTGAATCCGGCCGTTCCCGGACCGGACTCAAGCGCCCGGCGGACGGTTTAGACAAATGCCCCCGGCTGTGACGCTCTTCAGGAAACGACCCCCGACTGATTGCATGGCGGCAGCACATGAACACGGCGCTTGGAAAAACTGGTTCGAAGCCCACGGGCCCAGGCTGTTGCTTTGCGCGCGGCAATGGACCCGATCGCTGGCCGATGCCGAGGATGTGGTCCAGGAGGCCTTCGTGCGCTACTGGCGGCACCAGCGGCAGCTGCCCGGTGATCCGCAGGCCCTGCTGGTCACTTCCATCCGCCGGGCCGCGATCGACCTGGCCCGCCGGGAAACCCGCCGGACGGCCCGGGAAGAGAAGGCGGAGGGCGGGCGGGAGGATGACGGCAACGTGTTTGATCCGCAGCCCGGGGAGGACCGGGAGCGCCGCCGCGAAATCGAGTCCGCCCTCCGGCGCCTGCCGGCCGAGCAGAGGGAAGTCCTCGTGCTCAAGATTTGGAACGAACTCACCTTCGAGCAAATTGCGGCGGCGCTCGCCATCCCGCTCAACACGGCCGCGTCGCGCTACCGCTACGCCCTGGCCGCGCTCCGCAAGGAACTGAAACCTGTCTGCCATGAATGATTCGTGCACGGAACTGGAAACCGAGTTGAAGGCGCTGCGCCCGCAATGTCCCTCGCCTTCGCTGCTGGAACGCATCGGCGGTGACCTGGCGGCATCCGGACACGAGACCCCCGCCGGTCACCATCCCCGTTATGTCGCCGCCACCAATCTGGGATCCTGGAAATGGCATGGCTGGCGCGCCCTCGGCGCGATCGCGGCCATTGCGCTTGTGGCGGGAGTCAGTTGGATGTCCCTCAGCGTGGGTGTTCGACCGTCCACCGTCACCCCGCCGGTGCAACCGGCGGCCAATCCCGCCGAAACGCCGGCGTATCAACCGGTGGCCGCCGCCAATGTGCTCTACGACCTGAAGGACGAAGGCCTGGTCTATGTGGATGGGACCACCCCGGCCCGCCGGCTCCGCTACCGCTACCTCGACACCTATACCTGGAAAAATCCCCGGAACAACGCCTCGCTGAAATGGAGCGTGCCGCGGGACGAGATCCGGGTCCTGCCCGCCAGCCTGAATTGATTTCACCGTTCGGAAAACACCCGCTCCCCCATGATCTCCTCCCGAAAACATCTGCTGCCGGCCTTCGCACTGGCGGTCCTCACGGCCCAGGCTTGGGCCGACCAACCCGCCGAGCTGCGCCGCATCGACATCGCCGCACCCCGGCGCATCGTCATCCGCCAGGAAGCCCAGGAGGAGCCCATGGAGCCCGTCACCTATCTCGGGGTTGAAACCTCACCGGTGAACCGCACCCTCGGCGTCCAGCTCGGCCTGCCCCGCGATGAAGGCCTGGTCGTGGTCACCGTCATGGACAAAAGCCCGGCCAGCGGCGCCTTGAAGGAGGACGACGTGCTGACCAAATTCGACGACCAGATCCTCATCGACACGCGCCAGCTCGGCGTCCTGGTGCGGGCGAAAAAGGAAGGCGAGGAGGCCCGCCTGACCTTGATTCGCGGCGGCAAGGAGCAGGCGGTCACGATCAAGCTGGGTCGGCATGACATCTTCCGGCAGGCGAACGCGTTTTTCTTCCGCCAGGGCGAGCCCGGCGGGGCGTTCGGGAGCGACGGCGAACCGGGCATGGAGCGGCTGCGCGTACTGCCCGGCATGGGTCCGGACGACACCCGCGATGTCCTGCACATGATCGAGCACGAGCGCGGCAATTTCGTGGTCGGGCCGGGCGTGCGCATCGTCGGCCGCGCCGGCAAGGGCTCGACCATTGTCGACCTGCCCCGCAGCAACATCTCCTACGCGGATGACGAGGGCTCGATCGAAATCAAGGGTGACGACGGCCAGCGGACCCTCACGGTCAAGAATGCCAAGGGCGAGGTGGCGTTCAACGGGCCGATCAACACCGCGGAGGAGCGGGCCAAGCTGCCGCCCGCGGTCGGCCAGCGGCTCGAGAAGCTGGAAACCGACACCCTCAGCTTCGAGGTGGGCAAGGATTTCCAGCCCGAGACCGTGCCGCTGCCGCCCGGGGAGGCGAAGACCAAAATCCGGCTCCGGCTCGCGCCGGATGCGGCTGGGGTGGGGGAGCGTTCCCCGCAGACCTTCTGAAAAAAACATCTCCGGCGCCGGGAATCCTTTCCTGCCTTGGGGCCCAACGCCTCCGAGTTTGATTCAGCTGGGGCTGGAAATGTTTCACCCCGGCGGTGACATTCCAGCCCAGGTGCGTCGGCCGTCCGTGTTTGGTGGGTGTGGTAAGTGTCGACACCTGGGAATCAGTCATACCAAGGATACGTGAAGGAAACGCGAACCTAATACGAACCTACTCCGAAGGCACCCTGAGTTCTCACTCAACCGCTTTCAGTCATCGGGAGCAGGTCACCGCGCCTTGCCAGCCTGTCCAGCGGCCCGTTTCCCACCGTCAACCACAAACTACAAAGCTGACCCCGTTTGCTCCTCCCATGCAAAGTCCCCTTATTCCTCAGCTCACGATGTTCACCGGTGTCGCGGACTGCTGGGCGCACGATTTGCGTGAGCGAGGGCTTCATCATGCCAATCGGCGGCGAATGGCAGTGAGGACGAAGAATGCGCTGCCGAGCATCATGAAAATGCTGCCACTTTCCGAAACGGCGGAGGCGCTGCCTTCAAACCCCGGGTTATAGGTTAGGTAAAAGTTATCACCGCCAAGATAGTCATCGCCTGGAATACGGTTATGACCATAAGCAAACCACGCAACTGAATCAGGCGCCACCAAGTCGGTGCTATGCACCGTAAATCCAGAAAGGGTCTGACCAAAGCCAAGCACATCACTGTCCCCATCTTGCCAGCTGAGATTATATACGAGATTTGATCCACCGTTAGCTGCATTGCTCCAGGGAGTCGACCCGAGCGAGGCGAATCCAGTCGGGCTGCCCGTGACAACAGCATCACTGGACTGAATACCGAAGAAATAGACCAGTTGGCCTGCATTGAGATTATTCGTGACCGTGAAATCCAGATAGTAATCACCAGTGGTGCCACTGATCGTGTAACTTACATCTATCGGATTGGCCTTGAGAGAACTGATTCCCACCAAGGCGAAAAAAATGAGGCCCATTACGGGCATCCCGATCAGAGAGTAAAACGATCCCATCGGAATAGTTTTCATAGGACTTACCGGTAGCATAATATGAACCACCCAAAGCCCACTATTAATGCAAAGTTATGCATCAGTAAGTTATGGAGATATTATACCATCTGCGCAAATACTGCGGTTCCAGGATCTTCGGAAAATGCAAACTATTCCGACGGTCACGACTGAAATCTTCCAACCAATAACGAGGAAAACTAAACGGGGCCAGGCTTTGTAGTTTGTAGCTCATCTCAGAATGTGTTGCAACCCGGGGACGGGCCGGCGCTTCCAGGCGCTGCCCCGCCGGCTCACATTATGCAGTCCGCCCATATTCAAGCCACTTCCTGCCAGCGGTTGGTCACGTGGTATGGTCGGTGCCGCGGATGCCTGTTGCGCGTAGGACAGGGGCGCCAGGCAGAAGCGGGCCAGCGCCAAGCAGAACATCCCCGCAATCTTAATCCGCGAATTGGCCCGGATCATTCGCGCGAAGTTGACAATCGGTAGCGGCAACGGAATGGGGCAAACCGCCTTAAATCAGGTGGCCGGATTTACATGGTCCTTACCGTCACCGGAGAGCCTGCCAATTGAAAAGTGCGGCGTGGGTCAGCCGCCTTGCGTGCGCTCCACGAGGGTGGGCACCTGTCGTCCGAAGCCGTGACGGACGATCAAGCTCGTCGCCACAGATTGATGACCTTTGCGGTGAATGTAACGGGGCTCGCCCCGGGCTTCTTACTCCGATGGCTCGTTGGCGAAGCGGGGCGTGTACTGGGTGTATTTCAGCAGGAAATAGGTTGCCAGTCCGGCGCCCAGGCCGCCGCCGAGCAAACCGGTCAGGGCCGAGCTGCCGATGGTCTTGTAGAGAAAGCCGTTCGCGGCTCCCCCGAGCAGGCCGAGCAGACCGGCGATCCCGGCATTGACGAGGGCGATCCGGTTGATCGAACCGCGCTGGGTCTGGCCCGGGGCCAGCATCAGGCCGAAGATCAGGCCGACGATGATCGTCCCGAGCCCGGCGTTGATCGCCTGGCGGAGCGGGGTGAAGCCCTTGGCCATGTTCTCGCTGACCTTTTCCACCACCTTGTCCGGCAGCCCGGCCGCGGTCATCTTCGCCTGCGTGTACTGGGTCACGAACTCGCCGAACGACGGATGGATCATGCTGAAATGGATGTAGGCATAGCCGGCGTTGATGATGCCGGCCACGAGACCGATCAGCACCGCTCCGCCCACGGCGGCGCCAAAGCCCATCTTCTGCTCCGGCAGCGTCTCCCTCCTTTCCTTCACGCCGAGATAAAGCACGACGAAAAAGACAATCGAGGTCAGCCAGCCGACATACATGCCGAGGGCGATGTGCTCGGACTGCAAGCCGGTGAAGTAGGCCAGCAAGGTGACCACCGTGGTCACGATCCCATAGATCAAGCCATAGAGTGCGTAGGTTTTCATAGATGAGAATTGCAGGCTGGCGGCAGGCGGAGGTCTTGCCAATGTTGAACGGACGGGCGGCGATTGGTCGGGATGGACGGCATTATCCTGCGGCGCTGAGGGTGACGAGGGTCGCGCCCCAACCGCCCGAATTCTCGTCGCCGAGGCGGAAATGCCCCACGCCGGACGAGCGGCGCAGATGTGCGTGCACCTTTTCGCGGAGGGCACCGGTGCCCTTGCCGTGGATGATCCGCACCCGCCGCAGGCCGCGCCGGCGGCACTCGGCCAGGTAGGAGTCGAGCAGGCTGCTTACCTCCGCCGGGCGGAAGGTGTGCAGGTCCAGTTCGTCCGTGATGGGGTGGGCGACCGGCTCGTCCGGTGACGCGGGGGACATGGGACCATGCTCAGGCCGGCGGCCGGGGCAGGCGACAAAAAAACCCGCCCCTTGCGGGACGGGTTTTTGACACACACACACTAGCAAAGAACGCACTGACACTAAAATTCAGAGTTTCGCTACGCGCACGGTCTTGGCGTCGTGCGCCGCCTGTCTCACCGCGGCTGGCGGCACGGCCTGATCCGCAAACATCGGCAGCACGGGCGCGATGCAAGCCGGGGCGTGGACCGACTGGCGGAGTTCGTTCAGGCTGGCGTTGACCTGCAGCTCGGCCGGCAGGTAGCGCGGGGCGCTGACCTCGTAGACCGGCAGCACCACCGCGTCAGCCTCGGGCTGGTTTTGGGCGGCACGGGCACTGATGGCGAGCACCGCGAGACTGGCAAGAAGGATGAGCGACTTTGTTTTCATAAGGGAAGGTTGGTTGTCCTCCATACACGCAAGCGATGTGCCAAGTTGCAGGGCCCGGCGTAAGTCGCGCCCATCCAGTCGGAAGAAATTTTCTTGGGACTTTCCGCCCCGCGCGGTGGCGCGGCGGTTGAGGCGAAGATGAAATCAATCATTCCCGCAATTGGGACAAAATCCGGGTCATGCATGACCATGACTTCCGGCGGCGCATTCGGGGTGGCTTTCGCCGGGGTGGCGGCTAGCACTGCAAGACGAAACATTGAGGAAGAATCACCATGCTGCTTATTCAGGATGTCATCAAACGTTATGGCGCGCTCACCGCGCTGGACGGCGTTTCACTCGAGGTGAAAGCCGGCGAGTTTTTCGGGCTGCTCGGGCCCAACGGCGCCGGCAAGAGCACGCTCATGTCCCTGGTCGCGGGATTGCGCGCCGCCAATGCCGGCACCCTCACGCTGGATGGCGCCGCCATCACCACGTCCGATCCCGCCGGGCGGCTCGCGCTCGGCCTGGTGCCCCAGCACATCGCGCTGTACGAGGAGCTCAGCGCCGACCAGAACCTCCGGATCTTCGGCCAGCTCTACGGCCTGCACGGCGCCACGCTGAAGGAGCGGATCAACGAGGCGCTGGCGGCGGTCCAGCTCGCCGACCGGCGCAAGGTGCAGGTCAAGAAATTCTCCGGGGGCATGCAGCGCCGGCTGAACCTGGCCGCGGCGCTCCTGCACCGGCCGAAGCTCCTGCTGTGCGACGAGCCCACGGTCGGCGTCGACCCGCAGTCGCGCAACGCCATCTTCGAATACCTTGAGCGTCTCAACCGCGGGGGCCTCACCATCATCTACTCGACCCACTACATGGAGGAGGCGACCCGGCTCTGCTCCCGCATCGGCATCATCGACCACGGCCGCATCCTCGCCCTCGGCACGCTCGACGAGCTGCTGACCCGGCTGCCGTTCGAGGAGGAGATCCGTTTTCCGGCCGGACCGGACACGGCGCCGCTGGCGGCCCGGCTGCCGGAGCAGGGCGAGCTGACGACCCTCGACGGCACGCACCGCTTCCGGCCGCGGCCCGACTGGAAGCTGTCGGCCTTCTACCAGCTCACCGAGTCGCTGGGCCTGCCCGCCCGGCTCTTCACCAGCCAGCGCCCGACGCTCGAGGCGCTGTTCCTCCACCTGACCGGCCGCACCATCCGCGAATAATCCCTCCCATGCGCATCATCCTCACTCTCCTCGGCAAGGATTTCGCCAACCTCCGCCGCAACCGGGCGGCGCTCGTCCTGACCTTCGTCGTGCCGATGGTCATCATCTATATCGTGGGCCTGGTCTTCGGCCTCGGCCGCAAGGACAGCGGTCCGACCGGCATTCCCTTCGCCCTGGTCAACGCCAGCGACAATCCCGCGGCCGCCAAGCTGGTCGCGGCCTTGCTGGCGGAAAAATCGTTCCATGTCATCACGACCTTCACCAACCCCGACCGGACCGAACGTCCGCTGACCGAGGCCGACCTGCGGCCGTTGATTCGCGACCGGCAGTTCAGCTACGCGCTGGTCATCCCGTCCGACGTCATCAGCGACGACCGGCTGGGCCTGCACCTGAAGATCCTGTCCGATCCGCGCAATGACATCGAGAGCCAGATCGTCAACGGGCTCCTGCAGAAGACGATCTTCACCAGCGCGCCGCAGCTGCTCGGCCAGTCGCTGCAGGCGCGGGCGAAGAAATTCGTCGGCGGGCCCGCGCTGGGCCGGTTCAACCATGACATCGCCCAGGCCGTCGCCCAGGCGTTCGGCGGTGATCCCGCCAGGATCGAGCGCGACATGGCGCAGGGCGACTTCGGGCTCGCGCGGGCGACCGCCGGCGGGCCCGCCCCGGCGGACGGCCAGACGGCGAACAACGACTTTTTATCGAAGCTGGTGCAGATCGACACCGAGCAGGTCGTCGGCCGCGACGTGCAGAGTCCGGCCGCCACCCGCATCGTCGGCGGCTACGCGGTCATGTTCCTGCTGTTCGCGCTGAGCAATTCCGCGGCGGCCTTCTTCGACGAGCAGAACGCCGGGCTGTTCCAGCGCCTGCTCGCCTCGCCGATGAGCCGCGCGCAGCTGCTCTGGAGCCGGTTTCTCTACGGCGTGCTGTTCGGGCTTGGGCAGCTGCTGGCGCTGTTCTTCGCCGGGCACCTGCTGTATGGCGTCGATGTGTTCGGCCATCTCGGCAACCTGGTGCTTGTGTGCACCTGCGTGGCCGCCGCATGCACGGGCTTCGGGATGATGCTGGCCGCGGTCGCGCGCACGGCCGAGGCGGCCCGGAGCCTGGCCACGCTGCTGGTGATCACGATGAGCGCGTGCGGCGGCGCCTGGTTCCCGGTGAGCTTGATGCCCGAGTTCATGCAGCACATCGCGCGCTTCACGCTCGTCTACTGGGCGATCGAGGGCTTCGGCGCGGTGCTCTGGGCCGGCGACTCTCTTGGTCAGCTCCTGCCCATCGTGGGCATCCTGCTCGGCACCACGGCAGCCGTCATGGGCATCGCCGTCTGGCGGTTCAACCGCAGTCCGCTTTTCGAATGACCGGACCGGCCGCTCAGTCGGCCGCATGCGGCGGCGGGTCGGGCGGGGGCACAGGAGGCACAGGCGGCGCGGGGGCGTCGGCCGCGATGGTTGCCGGGGGTGCGGGGGCGGGCAGGGGCGGCGGGTGGGTCGGGAATTTCTTCGGCGGCGGCTCCTCATGCTCTTCCATCGCGCGGCGCACCTCCTCCTCCACGCCGCTGGCGGCCTTCTTGAATTCCCGGATCGTTTTGCCGAGGCCCTTGGCCAGGCCGGGCATTTTTTCTCCGCCGAAGAGCAGCAGCGCGATGAACATGATCAACATCATCTCGGTGCCGCCGAGGCCGTCGAAGAATGCCAGGGAAAGTGACATGCTGGGATTAGACGGGATTGGGCCAAAAAAGTAACGGAAAAAGCTGCGTCACGGCTCGATCTCGTAGCGCGCGGCCATCCCCGCCTTCATGTGATCGTTCACGTGACAGTGGTAGAGCCAGATGCCGGGATTGTCCGCCTGCATGTCGGCCACCTGCATGCTGGCAGGCAGGAGCTCGATGACATCGGTGCGATGGCCCTCGTGGAGCACGGTGTTGCCGTGCCAGTGCGGCGTGTGCAGGTCGGACTCGTCCCCCAGGGCGACGAGGTACCAGCGGACGCGCTCGCCGCGCTTCATCCGCATCATCGGCAGGTTGCCAAACACGAAGCCGTTGATGCTGTGGAAACGGTTGAGCTCGGCCGCCGGGGCGAGCAGGGCGGCGTTGCGCGGGGCGAAGCGGCTGTCCGCCTCGTTGAAGTTCATGAACAGGGTCACGAATTCGCGGTCGACATCCGTGGGCGACCCGTCGGCCCGCGCGGCGCCATGCCGGGTGACGATCAGCGCGCCGACGAGGCCGGTGTTCATGTCCGCCGGGCTGTTCACGTGGGAATGATAGAGCCAGACGACCGAGCTGGGGTCATTCGGGCCCGGGCCCGAGCGGACGGGGACCTGCCAGCGGTACGTGTAGGTGTCCCCGGGCGCGATGGCCTCGTCGTCCTTGTCGGAGCCGCTCGTGCCGTCGGGATAGCCCGCGCCCTCGTAGGGTTTCAGGTAGTGCACGCCATGGGCGTGCAGGCTGACGGGGAAGGAGACGTTGTTCTTCAGCGTCACCTCGATGCGGTCGCCGACTTCCGCCCGGATGATGGGCCCGAGGATGCCGACGTGCGCCCAGGCCGCGGGGCGCGGCTTCAGTTGCGCGAAGGTCTCGTCGGTATATTCGCGGAACACGGCCTTCTTGAAAACGGGCGGCTTCTGTGCCGGGCCGCGCTTCAGCCAGGGGGAATCGTCGCCGCAGCACTGCAGGTCGAGCAGCACGTTGCCGGCCGGCGCATAGTTCCAGGCGACCTCGTCGGCCGCGAGGTAATAGGACCGGGTCTCCCCCGTCAGCGGCTCCGGTGCCTCGGCGGCGCGGGCATTCCCGCCGAGGCCCAGCGCGAGGCCCAGCGACAAGGCAAGACGGCGGTCCGCTCTCATCCCAGGTTGATTTCGACGTAGAATTTCTGGCTCTGCCCGGGGGCGACGTGGTGCAGGCCGACCTTGGTCTCCGCCGCGTTGGGCGGCCCCATCCACGGCTCGATGCAGTAAAAGGGCGACTTGTCGTCCAGGGTCCACGTGACCACCGCCAGGTCGCGGGCATTGCTGTTGGCCATGCCGCTGCGGAAAAGCAGGCGTTCGCCCGTGGGCACCTCGGTCACGGCGAAGACGTCGCGCCGCAGGCCGGTGTGGATGACGTCGACCAGTTCCTTGGTGTCCAGGGTCTCGCGCGGGCCCAGGCGCGGGCCGCTGGCCAGGCCGCCCTGTTCGTCCCGCACGAGGTGCTTGGTCGCGGTCGTCTCCAGCAGATAATCCCGGCGGGTGCGGCCGGGGTTCCACGGCAGGGTGAAATAAAAATGATGCCCCGCCGACCACGGGATCGGGATGTTGCCGAGGTTGGACAGCTGCAGCTCGACGAAGATGCCGAGGGGTTCAAAACGGTAGCTGACGACGAATTCGTAGTCGTAGGGGTAGGCGGCCTGGGCGGCGGCATCGGGGCTGAACTGGGCCGAGAATCCGCCCTCGTCGAGGCGGATGGCGTGAAACCGGCCCTGCCGCGCCAGGCCGTGGATCGGCATCGGCCGGCGGACCCCGTCGTCCGCGCGCCAGTGATGGATATCCCCGCGGTCATAGCTCCGGCCGGCGAACGGGAAAAGGATCGGGTTGCCGCCGCGGACGCCGGCGATGTTGTCGAGGTTGTCCGTCTCGGGCCAGTAGATGATGTCGCGCACGCTGCCGTCGCCGAGGGTGACATTCCAGTTCATCAGCCGCGCGCCCAGTTCCGGCAGTGCCAGAAAGGAGGAGGCGCCGACCTGCCACTTGAATAGCGTGTGGCCCAAATAGGGAATGCGTTCCATGGATAACTTGGTAAAACGAAATCACCGCAGCCTTCCAATACAAAGTCAGTTAAATTTTCGGGACGCTTGGCCGGGGTTGAAAAATTCGGGCCGATTATAGATTCAGCGCGCTTGCTTGGTGGCGCCGAGCTGGTAGGGTAGGCGTCCGATGTCACCGCCGGTCCGCATCATTCTAGCCCTCATTGCCAGCGCCCTGGGCGGCCAGGCGGCCGAGCCGGCGGCGGCTCCCGTAGCTCCGGCGCCCGCCCTGACGGCGGCGGAGCCGGCCGTCGTGCCCTCTCCGGCCACGGGCAACAAAAAGGTGGTCTATGTCATCCCGGTCCGCGCCGAGATCAACCGGCCGACCTTTTACATCCTCCGGCGCGGGCTGAAGGAAGCCGACGAGAAAGCCGATGTGGTGGTGCTGGACATGGACACGCCGGGCGGCGCCCTGGACGTGACTTTCGACATCATGGAGGCGCTGGGCAAGTTTCATGGCGAGACCCTGACCTTCGTGGACAAGGAGGCGATGTCGGCCGGTTCGTTCATTGCCGCGACCACGGGGGAGATCTGGTTCACCCCCGACGCTGTCATTGGCGCGGCCGCCCCGGTGTCGGCCGAGGGCAAGGACATCGACGTGACGATGAAGCAGAAGATCGTCAGCTACCTGAAGGCGCGCGTGCGCGCCATTTCCGAGGGCAAAGGTTACCGCGGCGAGGTCATCTCCGCGATGATCGACGCCGATTACGAGCTGAAGATCGGCGACAAGGTCATCAAGCCGAAGGGCGAGCTGCTCTCCCTGACCGCCAGCGAGGCGAACCAGCGCTACGGCGAGCCGCCCCACTCATTGCTGGGCGCAGGCATTGCGAAGGACATCGATGCGTTGCTCACGAAAAAGTACGGGGCGGGCAACTACGAGATCCGGCGGTTCCAGGTCACCTGGTCGGAGGAGCTCGCGCAATATCTCAACGCCCTCTCCCCGATCCTGATGGGCCTGGGGCTCCTGGCGCTGTTCATCGAGTTCAAGGCCCCCTCGCACGGCCTGTTCGCCACGGCCGGCGTGCTGCTGCTGCTCGTGGTGTTCTTCGGGCATTACGTGGCCGGGCTCTCCGGGCACGAGCCGGTGCTCCTCTTCAGCCTCGGCCTCGTGCTGCTGGCGGTGGAGATCTTCATTTTTCCCGGCGTCGCCCTGCCGGCGCTGGTCGGACTCATCCTCATGCTGGTCTCGCTGGTGTGGGCCATGGCGGACTTCTGGCCGAACGAACCGGTGCATTTCTCCGGCGAACTCCTCCGCCAGCCGCTCACCAACCTCGGGCTCGGACTCTGCCTGTCCTTCGTGCTCGGAGCGGTCCTGCTGCGCTACCTGCCCAAGGGCTGGATGTGGGACAAGATGGTGGTCGGCTCGGCCATCGGTGGCGCCGCGCAGATCGCCGGGGTCGCCCCGGATGAGGCGGGGACCGTGACCGACCTGGTCGGGCAGCGCGGGGTGGCGGTGACGGTGTTGAAGCCCAGCGGGCAGGTGGAGATCGCCGGCCGGCGGTTCGAGGCGACGGTGGAAGTCGGGGCGGTTGACGCCGGGGACGCGGTCGTCGTCCGAGGCCGGAATGATTTCGCCCTGATCGTGCAAAAGGCGGACGCATGAACGCCATCATCATCCTCTTTGTCACCGGGGCGCTGCTGCTCGCGGCGGAAGTTTTCCTGCCCGGCGCGGTCGCGGGCATCCTCGGGACGATCGCGCTCCTCGCCGGCAGCCTGCTGTCCTTCCATGAATTCGGCTTCGGCGGCGGGATGGCCGCGAGCGCGGGCGCCGGGGTGCTGCTGGGGCTGATGCTTTACCTGGAGCTCGTGGTGCTGCCGAAGACCGCGTTCGGCCGCAAGCTGGTGGTGCAGGCCACGGTGGCTGCGACCAGCCAGCCGCCGCCCGCCCGGCTCGACGCCGTGTTGAACAAGACGGCGGAGGCCCTGACGACCCTGGCGCCGAGCGGCTACGTCCTGGTGGAGGGGCGGCGCTATGAGGCTTTTTGCCGTTCCGGCCACGCTGAGAAAGGGACGCCGCTGCGCGTCATCGGCATGGACAATTTCCGCCTGATCGTAACCCAACCCTGATTTCCTTCCTATGAACTCCATCCCGTTGGTCTTCCTCATCCCGCTCGTCGTTGTCATCCTTATCATCGTGGGCGTCTTCCTGTCGTTCATTGGCGTCTGGCTCAAGGCCCGCCTGAACGGCGCCCCGGTGGGCATCCTGAACCTGCTCGGCATGCGCCTCGGCGGCGTGCCCTACAGCCTGGTGGTCGACGCCCGCATCACCGCCGTCAAGGCCGGCATCGAGGTCACGACGGATAAGATCTCGGCGCACTACCTGGCCGGCGGCAACGTGGTCCCGACCGTGCAGGCGCTGGTCGCCGCGCAGAAGGCCGGCATCGTCCTCGACTGGGACCGCGCCTGCGCGATCGACCTGGCGACCAAGGGTTCGGGCAAGTCCGTCGTCGAGGCCGTCCGCACCTCGGTCGACCCGAAGGTGATCGACTGTCCGAACCCCGAGAGCGGCCGCAGCACGATCGACGGCGTGGCGAAGGACGGCATCCAGGTGAAGGTGAAGGCGCGCGTCACGGTGCGCACGCACCTCGACCGCTTCGTCGGCGGCGCCAAGGAGGAGACGATCATCGCGCGCGTGGGCGAGGGCATCGTGTCCACCATCGGCTCGTCGGAGAGCTACAAGGTCGTGCTCGAGTCGCCCGACCGCATTTCCAAGACCGTCCTCGCGCGCGGGCTCGATGTCGGCAGCGCGTTCGAGATCCTTTCCATCGACATCGCCGACGTCGACGTCGGCGAGAACGTGGGCGCCAAGCTGCAGGAGGCGCAGGCCGAGGCCAACAAGAGCATCGCGCAGGCCCAGGCGGAGATCCGCCGCGCCGCGGCCGTGGCCGTCGAGCAGGAGATGAAGGCCCGCGTGCAGGAGATGCAGGCGGAGGTCGTGCGCGCGCAGGCCCAGGTGCCGCTCGCGCTGGCCGAGGCCTTCCGCTCCGGCCGGCTGGGTGTGATGGACTATTACAAGATGGAAAACATCCAGGCCGACACCGCCATGCGCGGCTCCATCGCGCATCCGGAGGCGAAGAAGTGAAAAGCAATCAGCATCAAGTAACAAGTTCCCGGCAGATGGCGGTGGAGGTTCATCCGCTCCGGTTGCCTGTCACTTGATCACCTGACACTTTTCCCGCCCATGGACTGGCTCACCCAGCATCTGCAGATCCTCCTCGCCGCCGCCGGCGGGGTCGCGTGGTGGCTGAACCAGCGCAAGGCGGGGAAGCCGGAGGCCGGCGCCGCGCCGGCGCCCGACAAGTCCTTCGCGGATCCCGAGCTGGCCGAGCGCACCCGCCGCATCCGCGAGGAGATCCAGCGCAAGATCGAGCAGCGGACCGGCGGCTACCTCCCGCCGGCCGCCGCACCGCGGCCGGAGCCGGCGGCGCCCCCGGTCATGCGCGAAGTGGTGGTGATGGCACCCGAGAAGGCGTCGCGCACACGGGCGGCGGCCGCCCAACGGGAGGAGGCCCGGACCGCCGACATCCTCGCGCAACAGGCGGCGCTGATGGCGCGGCTCAGCCAGGCGCAGGCGCTGACTTCGGCCGCCCAGCGGCGCAGCCAGTATGAGACGGAGGCCGCGGGGAAGGAGGAGCTGGCGAAAGGGGAGGTGCGCAGCGCCCTGGGGGACGACCTGCGGGATCCCGCCGCGTTGCGGCGCGCCTTCATCCTGCGCGAGATCCTGGGCCCGCCGGTGGCGCTGCGGGGGTAGGGCGGATTATCCCTGATCCGCCGCTCATGATGAGCGATTTGCCCCAGCGGCAGAGATTATACCACCAGCCACCCGAATGGGTGGACGAAGATGCGGTTTATTTCATGACTGTGGGTTGCGCCAGTCGGGGCGTAAGCCAGCCGGATCAGACGGCCCCGTTCGAGGTCATGGTCCGGGCGATTGATTGCTATGAAGCTTCGGGCAAATGGCGTATGATGATCTTTCTAACCATGCCGGATCATCGGCACGAGATGGTTCAGTTTCCGAAGCCGGAGAATATGGAGAAAATCCTGCGTGACTGGAAAAGATATGTCGCCAAGCGCGCGGGCATTGTCTGGCAGGATGGCTTTTTCGAGCATCGCCTGCGTTCCCGGCAAAGCGCGGAAGAGAAATGGCATTACATCAGGCAAAACCCGGTGCGGAAATCGCTCGTGGACTTGCCGGAAAAATGGCGATTTGTCAGGTATGCGAACGAGACGGCGCGTTAGGGATAACGCGCCCCACCTCCCCCCTCAGTCCAGCGCGAACCGGCCGTAGCCCTCGAGCGGCACGGGGTAGCTGCGGCCGTTGACCTCCATCCGGAGGTTCTTGCCCGCCTCCACCGTGATGAGGAGCTTGCCCTGCTTCTTGAGGGACTTCGACTCGCCGCGGCCGAGGGTGCCGTTGAAGAGCAGCGCCCCGTCGAGGTCCTGCACGACCTTGACGCGGGTGGCGTCGGTGGCCGTGAGGGTGAGGGTCTGGGCCTGTTCCGCCTGCACGGTCGCGGTGGCGGCGGGCGGCGCGGCCTGGGCCGCCCGGGTCGAGGAGCGGGAGAACAGGACGTTGACGAGCAGGATGATGAGGACGATGGCGATGATGGCGCCCAGGGCCAGCAGGCCGAACTTGATCAGGATGGCCTGCTCCTGCGGCGTGCGGCCCGCCGGCACGGCCTCGCCCGTTTCCGTGGCGCGGGCGGCGTCGCCAAAATCCACCCGGCCGTAGACCTCGCGGCTTTCGCGGCGGGCGGGCTTGCCCTCGCTGGCGAGCAGGGCGTTGTAGTCGTTGACGAAGCGGTCGGGGTCGAGCGCGAGGAACCGCGCGTAGGAGCGCAGGAAGCCGCGGATGTAGAGCGGCGGGAGGTCGATGTCGAAGGAGTTGGCCTCAAACTTCTGCAGGTAATCGCCGCGGATCTTCGTGGTTTCCGCGGCCTCGCGGATGGAGATCCCCTTGCGCTTGCGCGCCTCCTCAAGCTTTTCACCGATGGTCTGCATGCAGTTGGGGTAAGTGTTAAGTGGGTTTGGCGCGGATTTGAAAGTCTAATCGCGGCTCAGGGCTGGTAGGTGTCGAGATCGACGAGGATTTCCCGCGGCGAGGAGCCGTTTTCCGGGCCGACGATGCCCTTTTCCTCCATGATCTCGACGATGCGCGCGGCGCGGTTGTAGCCGATGCGCAGCTTGCGCTGGAGCATGGAGGTGGAGGCGCGCCGGGTGGAGCGGAGGACGTCGAGGGCCTGGGCGAAGAGCTCGCCGTCGTCGCCCAGCTCGTCGTCGTCCCCCTCGCCGCCGTCCTCATCCTCGTCCTTGGAGTCGCGGTCGATCTGCTGCTGGACGGACGAGGCGTACTGCGGCGGGCCGTTGCGCTTGAGGAACTCGACGATCTCGAGGATCTCCTCGTCGGCGACAAACGCGCCCTGCGCGCGGACGAGCCGCGAGGTGCCCGGCGGGGAGAAGAGCATGTCGCCGCGGCCGATGAGGGTGTCGGCGCCCTTGACGTCGAGGATGGTGCGCGAGTCGACCTGTGAGGCCACCTGGAAGGCGATGCGGGAGGGCAGGTTGGCCTTGATGACGCCGGTGATGACGTTCACGGAGGGGCGCTGGGTGGCGATGATGAGGTGGATGCCGGCGGCGCGGGCGAGCTGGGCGAGGCGGGCGATGCTGGTCTCGATCTCGGCGGGCGCGACCATCATCAGGTCGGCGAGCTCGTCGATGATCGCGACGATGTAGGGCAGGCGCTCGGGGATCTCGATGTCGTCGGCCACGCCCTCCAGCTCGGCCTGCTGCTCGGTCGGCGGGAACTCGTGCTTGGGGTCCTTCTTGCGGTTGTTGAAGCCGAGAATGTTGCGGACATTCGCCTTGGCGAAGATCTGGTAGCGCTGCTCCATCTCGCCCAGCAGCCACTTGAGCGCGGCCGGCACCTTCTTCGGCTCGGTGACGACCGGGATGAGCATGTGCGGGAGGGAATTGAAGATCTTCAGCTCGACGACCTTGGGGTCCACCATGATTAGCCGCACATCCTTGGGGCTTTTCGAGTAGAGGATGGAGGCGACGATGGAATTGATGCAGACGGATTTGCCGGAGCCGGTGGCGCCCGCGATGAGCAGGTGAGGCATCTTCGCCAGGTCGGAGATGAGGGCCTTGCCGCTGACATCCTTGCCGAGGGCGATGGGCAGCTCGGCCTTGGCGCCGACCCAGTCCTCGCTCTCGAGGATCTCGCGCATGCCGACCGGCGTGGATTTCAGGTTCGGCACCTCGACGCCGACGGCGGCCTTGCCCGGGATGGGGGCGAGGATGCGCACCGACTGCGCGCGCATGCCGAGGGCGATATTCTTGTCGAGGCCGGAGATCTTCTCGACGCGCACGCCCGCGGCGGGCACGACCTCGTAGCGGGTGATGACGGGGCCGACGTGGATTTCGCCGAGGGTGACCTCGACGCCGAACTCGCTCAGGATGCGGAGGAGGTTCTCGGCGTTCTGGCGGTGCTCCTCCTCGCTGTGGGCGGCGTCGGACTTGACCTGCTCGCGCAGCAGCTTGAGGGGCGGGAACTCGTAATCCTTGTCGTCGCTCTGGGGCAGGGTGACCTTGGCCTTCCGGGTCTCCTCGGGCTTGACGATGTTCAGCTCGATTTTGCCCGCGGCGGCGGCGGGGGGCTTGGAGTCGGTGGCGGTTTCCGCGGGCTTGGCCGCCGGCCGGCCGGCCGGCTTCGGCGTGGCGGGTTCGTCGGCCGGCTTGGCGGTCGGCGGGACGGTCGCCAGTTTGGGCGTCTCGGTGAACGGATCATCCCCCTTGGCCACGACGAATTTCCTGGTGTTGCCCGGCGCGAGGGTGGGAGGGGGCGGGGCGGCGGGTTTCACCGGCGCGGGGGCCGCCAGCTTTTGGACGGCCGCCGCCTCCCGCAGTTTCCGGAGCTCGTCGGCGCGGGCGGCCTTCAGGGCCGCGCGTTTCTGGCGCCATTCCGTGAAATTGTTCAGCAGCCGGCCGACCTCGGCGGCGATGTCGCGGGTGAAGATGAACAGCATGCCCACGAAGTAGACGGTGCCGAGGATGAGGGCGGCGCCGAACACGCCCAGGCTGTCGTGGAAGAGATCCTGATACACCAGCCCGCCCAGTACCCCACCGGGCCCGGCGGTGAAGAAGGTCTTGCTGGTGAAGAACAGGTCCTGCATCGCGACGAGGGCCGAGAGCGACACGACGCAGCAGAGCATCGCGATCACCCGGGTGGTCGCCAGGCTGCGCGCACTGCGCAGGTAGATGTAGGTCATCCAGAACAGGAAGACCGGGAAGAGCCAGGTGGAGACGCCGATGAGGTGGTAGGACCACCAGGAAAACTCCGCGCCGATCACGCCGACGAGATTGGGCCGCACGCTCGCCTTGACCGCGATCTGCTGCTGGATGCCGTTGATCACCTCGTTTTTTCCGGCCACCTGGGTCATCACACTCTGCTCCGGCATGTAATCGATCAGCGCCACCGCGATCAGGATGCCGAGCACCAGGCACACAAAGGCCGCCAGCCAGTGGGGCCGGTGGCGCGGTCCTTCGAATGAAGGGTTATCCCGATCCTTTGGATTTGAACTCCCGGCTTTGGGCATTTGAGTGGGTGGCAGCGGAATTGCAGGTCCATCGGGACGGAGGGTCAATGTAAAATCCCCCACCATGATTCACCCAAGCCACTTACGCGCAACGCACGATGACATATCTCCAATTCAAGCCACTTTATCAGGAGCGGGTCTGGGGCGGCCGGCGGCTCGAGACCTTTCTCGGCCGCACGCTGCCCGGGGTGTCGCCGATCGGCGAAAGCTGGGAGATGGTCGACCGGCCCGAGGCGCAGTCGGTGGTGAAGGAGGGCCCGTGGGCGGGGCAATCGCTGCACGAGCTGATGACGGCGCATGGGGCGGAAATCATGGGGCCGGCGTGGCCGAAGGAGCGTCCCTTCCCGATCCTGGTCAAATGGCTCGATTGCCGCGACCGGCTCAGTGTGCAGGTGCATCCGCCGGCGGGCATCGCGGCCGCGCTGGGCGGCGAGCCGAAGACGGAGAATTGGTATATCGCCCAGGCCGACCCCGGGGCGGCGGTCTACGCCGGTCTGCGCGCCGGGGTGGACCGCGGGAGTTTCGAGCGGGCGATCGCGGCCGGCACGGTGGACCGGTGCCTGGACCGGCTGCCGGTGCGGGACGGCGACTCCCTGCTGATCCACAGCGGCACGATGCACGCGATCGACGCCGGCAATGTCATCCTGGAGATCCAGCAGAATTCCGACACGACCTACCGCGTCTACGACTGGGGCCGGGCGGGGCTCGACGGCAAGCCGCGGACCCTGCACGTGCACGAGTCGCTCGAAAGCCTCCGTGCCAATACCGCGCCCGCGCCGCGTCTGGTCCGGGGTGCGGGCGTGCTCGCGCGGTGTCCCGAGTTCACCATCACCCGCCGCGACCTGGTCGCCGGGGAGCGGATGATCTTCGCCCCCGGTGAGCAGGCGCGGATCCTTTCCGTCGCGGGCGGCGAACTGGAGGGGAAGGGTTCGCTCCGGCTGGGCGACAATGTCCTGCTGCCGTATGGAGGTGATTTCTCCTTCCGGGCCCGGACGGCCGCGACCGTGCTGGTGACCGATGGTTTTTCCGGGATTTGAGTACCGGAAATTTAGTGGGCACCCCGCCTGCACCAAGCGTGCATCAGTAGGTCTGCCCGCTTGCGGCCCCCCATGAGCGCGAGCAAGCTCGCTGACCCACAAAAACTGCCTGATCCCGAGTTCATGGGCCCGCAGCCGGGAGCCGGGCGGCGTGCCGCAGAAAATCGTGCCAGGGTTGCCGGACTCGCTTGATAAGAGGCGGTCTTAGGCTATGGTGCGCGACTCTCATGAGCGAACCTTTGCAAACCGAAACCAAGGACACGACCCCCGCGGCGGCGCCCCATGTGCCGCCGACCCCGGTGCCGAAGCCGGAGGAGCTCCTCGCCGCCGCGCGGGCGGAGGCGGCGGCCAACTACGACCGCTACACGCGCGCCGTGGCCGACCTGGAGAATTTTCGCAAGCGCACCATCCGGGAGAAGGACGAGCTGCGGCAGTTCGGCGCCACCAACCTGATGGAGGATGTCATTCCCGTCCTCGACAACCTCAGCCTCGGCCTGGCCGCGGCGTGCCAGCAGAACGACGTGAAGGCGATCATCGCCGGCCTGACCTCCGTGGCGGAGCAGTTCAAGAACACCCTCGCCCGGCACGGCCTGAAGGAGATCAACCCCGCCGGCCAGCGCTTCGACCCGAATTTCCACGAGTGCATCGCGCACCAGCCCAGCGCCGAGGTGGCCGAGGAAAACGTCATGCAGGTCGTGCGGCTGGGCTTCAGCCTGAACGGGC
The DNA here is from genome assembly GCA_964423065.1 of uncultured Oleiharenicola sp. Taxonomy (GTDB): domain Bacteria; phylum Verrucomicrobiota; class Verrucomicrobiia; order Opitutales; family Opitutaceae; genus Lacunisphaera. The sequence goes on from CAYRDN010000032.1 coordinate 32,633, forward strand.
GGCTGCTGCGGCCGGCCTCGGTCATCGTTTCCAGCGGCCCGGCGAAGGACAGCCCCGCCTGAAGCCATGGCCACCGGACAAAAACAGGACTACTACGAGCTGCTCGGGGTCGGGAAGACGGCCACCGAGGAGGAGCTGAAGAAGGCCTACCGCAAGAAGGCCGTGCAGTTCCACCCGGACAAGAATCCCGGCAACAAGGAGGCGGAGGAGATGTTCAAGAAGGTCTCCGAGGCCTACGAGGTGTTGAAGGACCCGGAGAAGCGCGCCGCCTACGACCGGTTCGGCCATGCCGCCTTCCAGCAGGGCGCGGGCCCGCGGGGCGGGGGCGGCTTTGGCGGCGGGGCGGGCGGGTTCCACGATCCCTTCGACATTTTCCGCGAGGTCTTCGGCCAGGGCGGCGGGGGCGGGGGCGGGATCTTCGAGGAATTTTTCGGCGGCGGGGGCGGCGGCAACGGCGGCGGCGCCGGCCGCGGCTCGGACCTGCGCTACGACCTGGAGATCACGCTCGAGGAGGCCGCGCACGGCGTGGAAAAGGAGATTTCCTTCCGCAAGCTCGGCGAGTGCGGCCACTGCGGCGGCAAGGGCGCGGAGCCGGGCACCAAGCGGACGACCTGCCCCACCTGCCGCGGGGCCGGCCAGGTCACCACCTCGCGCGGCTTCTTCCATGTCCGCCAGGTGTGTCCCACCTGCCATGGCGCGGGCAGCCGGTTCGAGAAGGCCTGCGTCAAGTGCAACGGCGAGGGCCGGGTCAACGAGACGGCCAAGATCAACATCAAGATCCCGCCGGGCGTCGACACCGGCAACAAGCTGCGCTCCTCCGGCAACGGCGAGGCCGGCCTGCTCGGCGGCGAGGCCGGCGACCTCTACATCGTCGTGCACGTGAAGGACCACGAGGTGTTCGAGCGCCAGGGCGACGACCTGTTCTGCGAGATCCCGATCAAGTTCACCCTCGCATCGCTCAGCGGCACGATCCAGGTGCCGACCCTGCAGGGCAAGGCGACGCTGAAGATCCCCGCCGGCACGCAGTCCGGCACGACCTTCCGGCTGAAGGGCCGGGGCATGCCGCACCTCCGCGGCAGCGCGCACGGCGACCAGCTTATCCGCGTGCAGGTGGAGGTGCCCGCGCATCTCAGCGCCGAGCAGAAGAAGATCCTCGAGGAATTCGCGCGGGTCAGCGGCGACACCGACGAGCCGATGGCGAAGAGCTTTTTCGAGAAGGCGAAGAAATTCTTCTGAGCCCCGCGTTTGGATTGCAGGGGGCGATTCCGGCCTGAAAACGGGGAACACGCGGCTGGTCGACGCAAGGGCGAAGCTTCCAGCTTTGGTCTGGCCAGGAAGGTGCGGGGATGATGTAAGGATGGTGCAAGGATGAACGAAGGCTGCCCGAGGCCAGCAGCCAGGAACCCTGAATCAACAAGGCCAAAGCCGAACTCAACTCCCACCTGCACGAAATCCGCGGCGCACTCGGCGGCCTCGTCTTCAAGCAATATCGCCACGGTCTGGTGATCACGCGGTTGCCGCGGATGGAGGGCATCAAGCCTTCGCCGGCGCAGCGCGCCCACCGCGACCGCTCCCGCCAGGCCGCCGGATTCCACCACGAGGTACTGGCCGATCCGGCGCTGAAGAAACGCTATGCCGCCGAAGCCCGGAAAAAGGGCCTGCCGTTGTCGGCCGTGACGCTGGCCGCCATATGAAAAAGGACCGTCGCTCCACCAAGCCTTGAAAGTGGAATCCTGGGCCTGACCATGTCGGTCGCCGGGGTGCTCGGATTATGCCAATATCGAGGTCGGCAGCCTGATCCACTTAGCGCCTTCTGAAACCGGCTGATGCACTTCGAGCATCGGTTTCATGGTGTCAACGGCTCCAGATAAACTTGGGCGAGACCATTCGCGTCGGCACGGACCTGCACGGTGAGTTGGAACACCGGGCCGCCTTTTGTGGCCGAGAAACGGCGGTGGCCGGTTGTCACGTTGAAAGTGATTGGTGCATTGGGCCACGGCGTGCCATCGGGATGAACAACAATCATGGCCAGCTGGCCATCGGGTCCCTCATGGCCGTCGTAAAGCGGTTTGTGGATCGGGACGACGCCGTTATAGAAGTCGGTGGGGTCCCGCCCCAGCTTATATTCCTGCAGAATGGAATAGCCGTCCCCATTGCCCGAGGGTGCTTGGGGGTCGAGCCCCGTCCTGTCATAATAGTGTTGTTCCCATTCAACCGGCAGCCCGTTGGCCTTATCGAGTGTCTTGGGCGTGTGGATGGCAATTGGAGCGTTCCGTGCCGACAGGTTGCCCACGCCATCATACGCCTCTACCTCATAGCTGATGTCCATATCTCCACCCACCGTATTGTCCGTGCATGAAGTGCCCGTGACATGGGCAATTGGTTCGCCATTCCGATAAACATTATACCCGGCGATTCCGTAAGCGCCCGCAGCAGCGGACCAAGTGAGGGCGACGCGGGAGTCGGTCACGGCCGTAGCCCTGAGATTCGCGGGAGGCGTGATCGTAGCCGGCATGATCAACTGGCCGTAATCGGGAAACGTGGAGTCATCGAAGCCGGCGGAAAAACCATCCAGGAGCGTATCAGCCGCAGTTCCACCGCTGACCGAAAAATAGCCCAGCGAAGTAATCGTATTGTCGCCGAGGCCGAGATTTTTGGCAATTTGGTTACCGTTGAGCGAGAGGCTCCAGGTCTTCGTGGAGAAATCTTCCAGGATGGTCAGTTCAAACCAGGAGGCTGTCTTGTTGGTGACGTCCAACGACAGCGATGCATCCGTGGGTTGCCACTTGCCCCCGCCGGATCCATTGCCGTTGAAAACGAATAACTTGCCCTTTCCGGCCTTTTTGAGCAGTGCGACCTGGGCAGTGTCAGTCCGGTATAGGGATGAATGTTCAACGGTGGGAGCCGCTGAGCCTTGGCTGAAGAAATCAATGTTTACGTTCTTCGGCTGATCCGAGGCAGGGAAGTTGAGTATCGCCTGCAAGGGTTTGTGGTTGGCTGGCAGCAGGACGTAGTTTCCAGCGCCCCCAACCTTCCCATGGTTGACGACCACGCCCCGATCAGCGGTCCATCCCTTCTGGCCGTTCAGCGCGCCCTCCGCAACGCCCTCGGTGACTTCGAATCCGGTGGTATACGGCAGCGCCGCGGTGGCAGGACTCGCCGCCGGCTTGGTGCCGGGGGGAGTCGTCTCCGACCGACCTTGCCCGGTGAGGACGAAAAATAACAGAACAACACGAGAAAGTTTCTTCATGGTTATGTGACCCGGCTAGGGACCGGGAGTTGAGTCCGTGGCGGGGGCCAACTCGGCCCGCACGGGGCAAGCAAACCGGGTCAGGCTGCAGACGACCAGGGCAGTTCCCGGCAGCGCAAAAAAGAAACGGGCAGGCGCGGGCGAATGATATGCCATTGCAATGTGAAACCCTCGCTACCGGCCCGCACCGAATGCTTCACTTCCGCAAGCAAATCATGCGCAAAATTGGCGACAAGATAAAATTGCCCTGCCTGACGCGGAACACTCCCTGCGGATTGTCCCGGCCAGTAGCGGAGCCTCGTAACGGCAAGGCCTTCAGAAGGTACTTCATGCGCTTGGGCGGGAGGTGAAAGCCAGGCGAGACAACTCATGATCCCCATTGATTCAGACCCGGGCGGAACGGGATTTTAATTTCCATGAAAGCGAAATGATACTGCCAGCATGCAGGACGGGCGCAGGCAGGCGGTTGAATTTGTGCGTGCTTCCGGCTGGAGGCTTTCACTAACTTGGCGCATGCGCGTGGTCATCCTAGGCTCGGGGCGGGGCAGCAATGCGGAGGCGATCCTGCAGGCGCAGGCGGCGGGACGGCTGGGTGTGGCGCGGGTCGTGCGGATTCTCTCGGACCAGCCGGCGGCGGGCATCCTGGCGCTCGGGCCGCGGTTCGGCGTGCCGGCGGAGTTTGTCGACCCCGCGCCGTTCAAGACCAAGCTGGAGGGTCCCGGCGAGGACCGGTTCATCGCGGCGATCACGGCGGCGCAGGCGGACCTGGTGGTGCTGGCGGGCTTTATGCGCGTGCTGAAGCCGAAGTTCCTCGGGGCATTTGCAGGGAAGATCATCAATCTCCACCCGAGTTTGCTGCCTGCGTTCCCGGGCTTGGACGGCATCGGGCAGGCCTTCCGGGCCGGGGTGAAGGAAACCGGCTGCACCGTACATTACGTGACGCTGGAGGTGGACGCCGGACGGATCATCGAGCAGGCGAGGGTGGCGGTGGAGCCCGGGGAAACCCTGGAGTCGCTCGCGGCCAGGGTGCATGCGGCCGAGCATCAGCTGTTGCCGGCGGTGATTGCGCGGTTGAGCAAGCATTAGGATTTTGTGGCCATTCCGTCCGGTTGAACCCAGGCTGAATCATCATGGCAGTATATGAATTGAAGATCGAGGTGACCCCCGCTGCCGCCCTCGCGCTGGAGAACCATCTGGCGGAACTGGAGGAGCAGCGGCTGATGGTGCTCGAGGACAAGCCCTCGGGCCGGGCGTGGCTGACCGGCTATTTCGAGTCACGCGCCGAGGCCGATACGGCCTGGCGGCGGCTGGCCGGAGCGTGGCCGGAAGGCGGCCTGGGGGGTGAGCCGGCATTGCGCGAGTTGCCGGACACCAACTGGAAGGACAGCTACAAGGCGCATTTCAAGGCGTGGAAATTCGGTCCGCTCCACTGGGTGCCGGTGTGGGAGCGCGAGACCTTCCGGCTGCCCGCGGGCGAACAGGTGCTCTGGCTCGACCCGGGCATGGCCTTTGGCACGGGCAACCACGAGACGACGCGATTGTGTTGCGAACGGCTGGTGGCGTTCGCAACCAGTGACAAGGCGCAAGGGGCAAGTGACAAGGGGCGGGTGATTGACGCCGGCTGCGGCTCGGGGATCCTGGCGCTGTCTGCCGCGCGGCTGGGTTACACGGATATCACGGCCTTTGACAACGATCCGGAGGCCGTGCAGGTGAGCGGGGCGAACGCGGCCCTGAACGACTTGGCCGGCCGGGTGGAGTTTTTTACGGGCGATCTGGTGACAGGACTGGCCGGGCGCCATGCGGAACTGGTGCTGGCCAATATCCAGGCGGATGTGCTGATGCAGTTTGCGCGCGAATTGCTTGGGGCCGTGGCGCCGGAGGGGGTGCTGGTCCTGAGCGGCATCCTGGCGGACGAGCTGGCGGAGGTCCGCCGGGAGTTTCTCCGGGTCGCCATGGCGGGCTGGGTGGCGGATTCGCGTGTGCTGGGCGAATGGAGCGACCTGGTGCTCACCCGGACCGAGAGTGGCGGAACTAGATTTTTTTGAAGATGTAGCCGCCGTGATTGGAACCCCAGACTTGGGTATCGCCGGCGTTGTACCCGCGCTCCCATTGGACGGTCTGCTGTTCGCTCACGGTGATCTCGGTCGTGGCGTACGTGGCACCATGCAGGATATTGGCGCAAGCCTTGCCCTCGGTGCCCCCCTTGAATGAACCGTCGGGCTCGCGCCGGAGAACGAGGGTGCAGCCCGGTTGGGGGGTGAGGCTGCCCGGGTCGAGTCCGGCCAGGAGTGCCGGGTTTTTCCACGCGCCGGTCAGGGCGATGGCGTCGGGCAGATCGAAGATGCGGATCTCAACCGCGCCATCGGCGCGAGCGGCAAGATGATAGAGCCGCTGCCGGTAGGGATGGTCGGGCGCATCGGTCAGGGATTGCTCGCAGTAAAGCCAGGGACCGTCGCCGCGGCCGGTCCAGACGGGGACGACATGGAGGGTGAGATCGCGAAAATGCTCATCACCCCGGGCCTGGTCGGCGCTGGAGAAGGTGCCCGACAGATCGGCAGCCAGGGAATCCAAGCCGGGCGGTCCGGCGAGGATTTTAGGGGAGAGCAAGAGCAGGCCGGCGAGGCAGATGAGGGAGCGCATGGGTCAGATGAAACGCCAGACAGCGTGGAGCAGGGCAATGTTTCCAGCAATCCACCATGGCCAGAAACGGCCGTTGGCGGGCAGCTGCAGATTGAAGGCGACGGTCATCGGCAGGACGGCGCGGCAGGCGGCCCAATAGCCTGACCAGACCCAGAAACTGAGGAAGAAGAGCAAAAAGGAGTAGGCAAACCCGATGCGCCACCAGGGTGACTCGACCTGCGGCAGGCGCCAGAGGGAGACCAGCTGGGTGAAGAGCCCGATGATGGCGAGGAGGCTGAAGCCGTAGCGGCCGTCGAAATTGCCGAAGGATAGTTCCCGCAGGGAATACCTGACCTGGGTCCACAGCCCGAGCAGCGGCCAGCCGAAGTTGCCCAGACCGCCCCCGCCTACCGGGCCGCCGAGGCGGTGTTGGACATAAATGGACCAGAGGACCAGCGGGGCTGCGGCCAGCAGCACGCCCGCCAGCGTCCGGCGCCAGGAGGCAGACTGGCCGGCGGGGAGGGCGACGGCCCCGAGGAGGCTGGTTTCCTTGGCCAAGGCCGCGAGGGCCAGCCAGAGCGTGGACCGGCCCGGGCGGGATGAGGCATAGGACAGGACGGCGAGGACAAGCAGCAACAGGGCGGGAAGGTCGACCAGCGACTGTCGGACGCTGTCCAGCACACCCATGCTGAACAGGCAGCCCGCCCAGCGGGCGAAAGCGATCCAGTCGTTGCCGCCGATGCTGCGATGCAGCAGCCAGCCGAGGGCAAACCAGCAGGCGACGTTGAGCAAGGCATAGGCTTGCAGGATCCACCAAGGCTGGCCGAGGCCAAGCACGGCCGCTGTCGCGGGAACCAGGATGCGACGCGCGCGGTAGGCCGGCTCATCAAGGACGCGGGTGAGCTCGGCGCCGCGTAGCAGGGGGTCGAGGGCGAGCTGGGCGTAGAACTGGCCGTCGTAGCCATTCGAGCCCGGCACGGTCGCGACGGGCAGGTTTTGCAGGGCGCTGAGGCGGCGGTCCTGCCAGGTCTCCCCGAAGCGGATCAACCCGGTGAAGCCGGTTTGCGGGCTGAATTTCGCCAGCACCAGGGCTGCGAAGACCAGGCAGGAGATCCAGTGGGCATGGCGGCTCATCGGGCGGGAAAAAATTTAACCGCGAGACAGAGGCATCGCGGTTAAGGAGGAAAGGACTATAATGGTGCGGCCCGGTTCAGAAGAGGTCGGTCGGGGTGCGGGACATGAAGTCTTCCATGTAGGCGGTGGTGGCCTTGCCCTCGATGAAGACCGGGTCGCTCATGATCGCCTTGTGCAGGGGGATGGTGGTCTTGATGCCGCGGATCAGGTATTCGCTCAGGGCGCGGTAGGAGCGCTGCAGGGCGACCTTGCGGGTGGGCCCGAAGCAGATGAGCTTGCCGATCA
>CAYRDN010000033.1:0-38930 GCA_964423065.1 uncultured Oleiharenicola sp.
CCACCTACGCCCAGAACAACGGCGTCATCCAGATCACCGGCGTGGCGAGCCGGCGGGTCGGCTACGTCATGGCCGTCATCCTCGTCCTGCTCGGGTTGTTCCCGGCCGTGGGCCGCTGGGTCACGGTCCTGCCCCCGCCCGTGCTCGGCGGCCTGGCCTTGATGATGTTCGGGCTGGTCGCCGTGGCAGGCGTGCGGCTCCTGCTCGTCGCCGGCCTGGGCCAGCGCGAGGGCGTGATCGTCGCGCTCTCGCTCGGCCTCGGGCTGGGCCTGCCGTCGCAGCCCGCCCTGCTGGCCAGCCTGCCGGCCTGGCTGCACTCGCTGCTGGAATCGAGCATCTCCGCCGGCGGCCTGACCGCCCTGCTGCTCACGCTCGCCTGGCCGGCCTCGCATCCGCCGGCACCAATCGAACCCGGTTAATCTTAACAGGAGAAAACAGAGATAACCGAGGTCATGGTCCACCTCCTGTCTTGCCTCCGTTGCCTCCTGTAAGAAACCGCTCGGCAGCGCCGGACGAACCCCGCACGCTGCCGCCATCCCGCCATGGGCACCCTGCTCGTCAAAAACATCCACACGCTCGTCACGATGAACGCCGCCCGGGCGGAGATCCGCGACGCGGCGATCCTGGTCCGCGACCACGTCATCGAGCAGGTCGGCCCGGGCGCGTCACTGCCCGCCACGGCCGACGAGGTGCTGGACCTGCGCGGCCGGCACGTGGTGCTGCCCGGCCTCGTCAACACCCACCATCATTTCTACCAGACGCTCACGCGCGTCGTCCCGGCGGCACAGGACTGCGACCTGTTCCACTGGCTGCAGACGCTGTACCCGATCTGGGCGCGGCTGACCGCCGAGGGCGTGCACGCCAGCGCACAGCTGGCCGCGGCCGAACTGATGCTCTCCGGCTGCACCACGTCGAGCGACCACCTCTACCTGTTCCCCAACGACTGCACGCTGGATGACGAAATCCGCGCCGTCCAGGAGACCGGCCTGCGCTTCCACGCCTGCCGTGGCAGCATGAGCGTCGGGGAAAGCCAGGGCGGCCTGCCGCCGGACGCGCTGGTTGAAAAGGAGGCGGACATCCTGCGCGACAGCCAGCGGCTCATCGGGCAGTACCACGATCCCGCGCGCCACGCCCTGCTGCGCATCGCCCTCGCGCCGTGCTCGCCCTTCTCCGTCTCGCGCGACCTCATGCGTGAGTCGGCCGCGCTGGCGCGGGCGCACCCGGGGGTGCGGCTGCACACCCATCTGGCCGAGAATGTTGCCGACGTGGCCTACAGCCGGGAGAAATTCGGGCTCACGCCCGGCGCCTACGCCGAGTCGGTCGGCTGGGTCGGGCCGGATGTGTGGCACGCCCATTGTGTGCAGCTGGACGACGCGGCGATCGCCCGGTTCGGCCGCACCGGCACCGGCGTGGCCCATTGCCCGTGCAGCAACATGCGGCTCGGCAGCGGCATCGCGCCGGTGCGGCGGCTGCTCGCCGCCGGCGTGCCGGTCGGGCTCGGCGTGGACGGCGCGGCCTCGAACGACGCCACCAACCTGTTCCACGAGGCGCGCGCGGCCTGTCTGCTCGCGCGGGTGGGGGCGCAGGACGCGGCGGCGATGACCGCCCGCGGCGCGCTGGAGCTGGCGACGCTCGGCGGCGCGCGCGTGCTCGGCCGCGACGACATCGGCGGCCTCGCCCCCGGCATGGCGGCGGATTTCATCGCGGTGAACCTCGACCGGCCGGCCTTCGCCGGCGCGCAGCACGACCCCGTCGCCGCGCTGGTGCTCGGCCAGGTTGACGCCGTGGACTACAGCTTCATCCACGGCCGCCGGGTGGTGGACCAGGGCCGGCTGACCACGGTCGACCTGCCCGTGCTCGTGGAGAGAATCAACCGGCTGTCCGCCCGCCTGCTCGCGGGCTGAATACCCCGCCAAAGCTTCCTGTAGCCGGGGTCGCTGACCCCGGTGCCCGGCTTCCACACCCCGCCCTGTCGGGCACCCTTCTCCAGAGGGGACTGCGGCCGCGTGAGTTTGAGTTCCCCTCTCGAGAGGGGTGGCGCGCAGCGACGGGGTGTGTTGGTCCCACATGGGAGAGGGTGAATAATCCCGGCTAGCCCCGCGGCTCCGGACTGGCCGGCTCGTCGAGCAGCTGGATGACGGTGGCCGGGCCGAGGTCGGCCGGCGGGGTCCAGGCGCGCAGGGCCCAGACCACCTGCCTGGCGGGGGTCACCTCCAGCACCTGCACGGAGGTCGGCCATTTTGACGGATCCTTTTTTCCCGCGGCGTCGACGATGCCATTCGGGACCCAGTTGCTGATGACGGTGTTGCCGTTGGCGAGGCGGTGCGCCTCCTGCAGGCTGAACAGCGCGATGGCGGGCACGTCCGCCTGGCCAAACTCCCACACGGTCTCGCCGCGGGGATTGAGCTCGCGCACGAAGGAATTGTGGCTGGTGACGAGGGTGTCGCCGTCGGCGAGCCGCACGGCGTCCCAGGGGTTGGGCACGGCGGCGGACCAGATTTCCTTCCCGTGCCCGTCGTATTCCACCACCTTGTTCTGGTCGTGGTGCGCGGCGAGGAACGTGCCGGCGCGAGTCAGGTGGACGCGCCGGAACTGCGTGTGGACGGGATGCGGGTTGCCCGTCGGGAGCACGAATTCCTGCTCGGTTAGGCCGGTCACTACATTGATGACCATCAGTTTCGCCGGCTCGCCGTTCTGCACGATCATGACGCGGTCCGGTCCGGCCGGCTCCGCCACGTGCACCTCGCAGCCCGGCGGCGCGTCGTAGTTCCAGAGGAGTTTTTTCTCCGCCGTGATCACGCTGGCGCCGGTCTTGCGCGCGAAGACGACATTGCCGTTGGCGAGCAGGGTGGCGTCGCTGAGCTCCTGGAGCGTGCCGTGGGCGTCGTTGGTCGGGATTTCATACGACCAGGTGATCCGGCCGCCGCGGACGATGACCATGCGCTGGACGGGATGGCGGAAGTCCCACTGGCCGGTATAGAAGAACGGATGCTGGTCCAGCCCCCGCCCGGGCAGGTCGGCGGGCGAGTAGGCGGGGAGGTTCCGGGGATCGCCCGGCGCGGCGGCGAGCGTCGGGCCCACGGCGGCGATGAGGGCGAGGCAGCCGAATCCGCGGGGAGAATGGGAAAAATTCATCATGGTCCGGGAATATCGGTTGAACGAAGAAATGCCGCGAACGGAATCAAGGATTGGGCGGGAAGAAGACTGCGGCCGATTCGGTCTGGAGTGGTGGGCCCACCGGGATTCGAACCCAGAACCAAGGGATTATGAGTCCCCTGCTCTAACCGTTGAGCTATAGGCCCGGAATCGCGGCACTGTCGCGACTCAAGGGACGGGTGACAAGTGACAAGTGGCCCGGAGGTTCACGGGGCGGCGTGGGGTTGCAGGGCAGAAAAAAGGCCGGTCCGCGGGGGACCGGCCGGGAAAACGGCGGCAGGCACTCAGGGCACCGTCAGCTCGAGCGGGGTGTAGCCGGCGGCGGTCACGGTCACCTTGTCGGTGGCGGACAATTCGCCGATCGTCCAGGTCTCGCCGGCCGCGATGACGTGCTCGGGCACGTCCCGGGTCTTGTCCGAACTGTGGACCACCACGCTCAGCTGGACCTTCGCACTGGCCTTGATGGCGTCCATCGAGTCGTTCTTGAGTTTCAGCACATACTGCGGGCCGGTATCCTTGCCGGTCGCCTTCTCGAAGGTGGCGGTCAGCGGCAGGGCCTTGTCGGCGAGGGGCTGCAGGGTGGCGCTCTCCGCGGCTTTCACCGCAGGGAGGGCGAGAAGGGTGCAACCGAGGGCGCAGCCCAGGGCGAGCAGCATGGATTTCGAGGGGGACGGACGGGTGGTATTCATTTTGAGACGGCCGGTATGGGGTGGATGGGATCCTTGACGCCACAGGGTGGACTGACGACCGGGAGGCCGTCCATGCGGGCCATGGCTTGACACGGGCAAGGCTAGGGGAAGCCGCCGGCCCAAGGCGAGCTTCAAGCGGGAGGGAGCCTTGCTGTAGGAGCGGCTTTATGCCGCGACCGGCTGTGGATACCGGCGAAATCGCGGCGTAAAGCCGCTCCTACAGTCACAATGCCCCGCCCCTTTGACAACCGGCCAAACCTGGGTGCAATCGTCCGGATGAGCGACGTCACGAACCTCCCGCCTGATGCCAAGCCAGACCCGGCGCCCGTGCCCTTCCAGCTGGGGGTCGACAGCTTCGTCGAGACCAGCTTCGACCCCGCCCGGCGCGCGACGATGAGCGTGGCGGGGCGCATCCGCGATCTCCTCGAGGAGATCGAGCTGGCGGACCAGGTCGGCCTCGACGTCTTCGGCGTGGGCGAACACCACCGCCCGGAATACCTCGCCTCCGCCCCGGCCGTCATCCTGGCCGCGGCCGCCGCGCGGACGAGGCGCATCCGGCTCACCAGCGCCGTCACGGTCCTCGGCTCCGCCGACCCCGTGCGCGTCTTCCAGGACTTCGCGACGCTCGACCTGATCTCGGACGGCCGGGCGGAGATCATCGTCGGCCGCGGGTCCTTCATCGAGTCGTTTCCGCTCTTCGGCCATGACCTCGACGACTACGACGCGCTGTTTGCCGAGAAACTCGACCTGTTGCTCAAGATCCGCGCCGGCCCGGAGGTCCGCTGGTCGGGGCAGCACCGCGCCGCGCTGACCGGGCAGGCCGTCTACCCGCGGCCGGTGCAAACCCCGCTGCCGGTCCGCATCGGGGTCGGTGGCACCCCGGCGTCCGCCGTCCGCGCCGGCACGCTCGGCCTGCCGCTCGTGCTTGCGATCATCGGCGGCGAGCCGCACCGCTTCCGCCCCCTGCTGGATCTCTACCGCGCGGCCGGCGCCCGCGCCGGGCATGCGCCGGAAATACTCGAGGTGGGCATCCACTCCCCCGGCTTCGTCGCGGACACCACGCCGCGGGCGGCCGACGAGTTTTTCCCCTCCTACGCGGCGGCGTTCACCCAGATCGGGCGTGAGCGCGGCTGGGGGCCGGTGACGCGCACCCAATTCGATGTGCTGCGCGGCCCGACCGGGGCGCTGCTGGTGGGCGACCCGGAGCTTGTGGCCGAGAAGATCGTGCGCGAGCACCGGGCGCTCGGCGGCTTCTCCAGGAAAACCATCCTCCTCAACGGCGGCGCGATTCCGCACCGCGCGGTGCTGCGCGCGATCGAGCTCCTCGGCACCCGGGTCGCGCCGCTCGTGCGGCGGGAGCTGGCGGCGCCGGCGGGGTGAAATCGTCGAATAAAAATCGCGGGGCCATTTGACGCCCGGGGCCGCGGATCGGTTACAGCCATCCCGGCCATAAAGTTGTCAGCAGACGTGAATCGCGTTCGGGCGTGGAACCGGCCGGGTGTCCCGGTGTCGTGACGCCACGCCATAATGAACAACCCGCCCCGCGTCTTGCCGGCCCGCCTCTGGTTCCGGGCAAGCTGCCTCACCGCCCTCCTGTGGATCTGCCAGCCGCGCTCGGCCCGGGCCGAGGACAGCCTGACCTACAAATATTCCTCCTATGCCGAGGACGACAACCGCATCCGGGTGAAGTCGAACTACGCGCTGGCGCAGGCGGATTTCGGGCCGGACACGAGCCTCAAGCTCATGGGTCTGACCGACTCGATCGCGGGCGCCACGCCCACCGGGGCCCTGCCCGCGGCCGCGGGCGATCCCACGCCGACGGGCTTCATGAAGGATTTCCGCCGGGCGGCGAACCTCGACCTCGCCCGGCAGTTCCAGGCCGTCAACGTCGACCTGGGCCTGGGGATCAGCAAGGAGAGCGACTACCTCTCGCATGCGTGGTCGGTGAACACCCTGACTGATTTCAACCGGAAGAACACGCGGGTCCTGCTCGGCTACGCGGGCACGGACGACACCATCATGGAGCCCCTGCTGGGCTGGACCTCCGACCGGCACAAGAAGGGCGCCGATTTCATCATCGGACTCACCCAGCTCGCCGACCCCGACGATGCGCTGACCTTGAATTTTTCCTACGGCCGCGTGAGCGGCTACCTTGACGACCCCTACAAGATCGTTTCCACCACCATGCTGAATGTCGATCCCGGCACGTATTACACCGTGCCGGAGAACCGGCCGCGCGAGAAGAACCACTTCAGCGTCTTCCTCGGGACGAACAGCAACTTTGCCGACATGCATGGCGCGCTGGAGACCTCCTACCGCTTTTACCACGACACCTTCGGCATCACCAGCCACACCGGGACGCTGCGCTGGCTGCAGGACATTGGTGACACCTTCGTGTTCGAGCCCTTCGTGCGCTACTCCATCCAGTCAGCGGCGGATTTCTACCATTACAATCTGGATGCCGCCGGCATCGTGACCGCCTACGACCCCGCCAGCGGCGAGACCGGCACGGGCGCGGCGCCCTTCTATTCCTCCGACTACCGCCTGTCCCGCCAGCGGACCATGGATGTCGGGGTGAAGCTGACCTGTAAAATCTCCGCCAAGATGGCGCTGGACTTCGCCTTTGACCGCTACGCCACCCACGGGCTCGACCAGGTGACGCCCCAGGACGCCTACAGCAAGGCCGGGATCTTCACCGTGGGCTTGAAGTACACCCGCTGACCGGCGGATCCCGCGCCATGGCCATCCTTGTCTCAATGAGCGCCCCGCCCGCCGCCGCCCCCGCGACGTCCGGGGCGCCGCGGCTGCGCCAGCTCCAGTGGCAGGCGCTCGGCACCCGGTGCGAGGTGCAGTTCGTATGTGCGGACGAGACGGTCGCGCAGGCCTTCGAGCGCGAGGCGGTCGGCTGGGTGGCGGCCTTCGAGCAGAAATATTCGCGCTTCCGGCCCGACAGCCTCGTCAGCCGCATCAACGCGGCGGCCGGCGGCGACTGGGTGCCGGTCGACGCGGAGATGGAACAGTTCCTCGACCTGTGCGGCTCGCTTTTCGAGATGTCGCGCGGCGTGCTGGATGTCACCGCCCTGCCGGTCATGCGGCTGTGGGATTACAAGGCCGCCCAACCGCGGGTGCCCGATGCGGGCGAGATCGCCGCGGCGCTGCGGCTGGTCGGCTGGCCCAAGGTGCAGCGCGCGCCCGGCCGGGTGCGGCTCCCGGCGGCGGGGATGGCGCTGGATTTTGGCGGCTGGGGCAAGGAATACGCCGTCGACATGGTCGCGCAGCTCGCCGGCCGGCACCGCCTCGGGCAGGTGCTGGTGGATTTCGGCCACGACCTGCGGGCGGTCGGCGCGGCGCCGGGCAAGCCGGCCTGGCACATCGGGCTGGAGGACCCGGCGCGGCCGGGTGACAGGTGCTGGACCAGCGTCGCGGCGCGGGATTGCGGCGTGGCCTCCTCGGGCGACTACCTGCGGGGTTTTACCGCCGGGGGCCGGCGCTACGGCCACATCGTCGATCCGCGCACCGGCCGGCCGGTGGCCAACGGCTGCCGGCAGGTCACGGTCATCGCGCCCGGCTGCCTGCAGGCCGGTGTGCTCTCGACCACGGTTTTCATTCTCGGCCCGGACGCCGGCCTCCGCCTCGTCGCGGAGATGATGGGGGCCGAGGCCGTCGTGGTCACGGACCGGGCGCGCCACCAGAGCAAGGGATTCCATCGTTATGAAGTCACCCAAAAATAGCCTCCTCCTCGGGCTCGCCACCTGGCTGTGCTGCGCGACGCTGGCCCAGGCCGAGGTCGCCGTCGGCCGGCCATTCCCCAAGCTGGCGGAGGCCGGGCTCGTCGGCCATCTGCCCGACCAGTCGGGCCGGGTCGTGCTGGTCGACTTCTGGGCGACCTGGTGCGCCCCGTGCCGGTCCTCGTTCCCCGTCTACGGCCAGCTGCAGCAGGAGCTGGGCGACCGCGGGCTGACCATCATCGGGGTGAGCGTCGACAAGGAGGAGGAACCCTACAACCGCTTCCTGGAGAAATTCAGCCCCGGCTTCACCACGGTGCGCGACGCCGACCAGCTGTTCGTCGCCGCGGTCCAGCCGCCCGCGATGCCGACGTGTTATTTGCTCGACCGGCACGGCGTGCTGCGGGCGGTGCACAGCGGATTCCACGGCGCGGCCACCGCCCGCCAGCTCCGCGAGGAGATCAAGAAACTGCTGGAGGAAACCCCATGAAACATTCCCGGAAAATCCTGCTCCTGTCCGCCCTCGGCGCCCTCGCGCTGGGCGGATGCGCCAACGTCCAGCCGTGGGAACACGCGGCGCTGGCCGACTACAAGATGAACCGCAACCGCGATCCGATCAAGAGCGCGAGCGACGAGCACGTCTACTTCTCCCGCGAGGCCGCCACCGGCGGCCAGGGTGTGGGCGGCCCCGGCTGCGGCTGCAACTAACCCGAAGATCCAACATGAGCCAGATCACGAGCCGCGGCCAGGTGGCCCAATTTCTTGCGCGGGTGTCCGCCCGCGCCCGCTGGCTGCAGGCGCCGGCCGGGCTGCTGGTGCTGCTGCTGCAGCGCACGCCCGTCCTCCGGGTGTCCGACCCGCTGGCCTGGGTGGCGGAGGTCGGCGTCGGCAACACCGTGCGCGCGCTCTTCGGCCTCGCGGCGCTCGGCGCCTGCGATTCGCTCGCCGGGGCCTCCGGCAGCTCGACGACCACGACCGACACCACCACAGGCACGACCACCACCGTGAGCCCGCTGAATTTCGCCGTCACGAACGGCACGCCCGCCAGCGGGCCGGCCGGCACGATCTTCACCGTCACCGGCAATGTCGGCGTCGCCTTCAGCGCCGGTTTCACCCTGAGCGGCGGCATCACCAATCCCAAATCGTGGAGCGTGACCGGCACCTTGCCGGCCGGCCTCGGCGTCGTGGGCGGCAATCCCGTCAACGTCGGCCCGCCCTACAAGCTGACCCTCGCCGGCACGCCCACCGCGGTCGGCAACTGGAACGTCACGATCAATGCCTACGACGGCGCGGGCGAGACCGGCACGGTCAACACCATCACCTGCGACATCGTGATCGCGCAAAACACGGCGGTGGCTCCGACTGTCACCACCCAGCCCACCGACGTCATCGGCGTCATCGGCGGCTCGGTGAGCTTCACCGCCGCGGCCGCGGGCCTGCCGGCGCCCGTCTACCAGTGGTATCATGACTTCGCGCCGCTCGCGGGGCAGACCGCCGCGACCCTGACGCTTTCCAGCCTGAAGGGCTCGGACGCCGGCAGCTATGTCCTGACCGCGACCAACGCCGCGGGCACGGTCAGCACCGCGCCCGCCAACCTCACCGTCAACGCGGCGGCCGTCGCGCCCACGCTCACCGCCCAGCCGCAAAGCACCCCGGCCATCCAGGGTTACTCCGTGAATTTCACCGCCGCGGCCACGGGTACGTTTCCGCTGGCCTACCAATGGAACAAGGACGGCACGCCCATCGCCGGCGCCACCAGCAGCGGCCTCACCCTCCCCTCGGTGCAGTTGTCCGACGCCGGCAACTACACCGTGACCGTGATGAACAGCGCCGGCTCCGTGACCAGCCTGCCGGCCCAGCTGACCGTCAGCCTGGCCCAGATCCCCCTCGCCATCCTCACCGCGCCGCAAAGCACCACCGTCACGGCGGGCGCGCCGGTGACCTTCACCGCCTCGGCCAACGGCACCGCGCCGCTGTCCTACCAATGGAGCAAGGACGGCATCCCGCTCGCCGGCGCGACGGGCACCCAGTATGCCATCCCGCTCGTGCGCGCCGCCGATGCGGGCAGTTACACCTGGACCGTGACCAACGGCTCCGGCTCCGTCACGAGCGCGGCCGCGGTGCTGACGGTCAACGCCGCGCAGGTCGCGCCGACCATCGTCACCCCGCCGCAGGCCGTGGCCGCCGCCCCCGGGGCGGCCGCCGGCTTTGCCGTCGTCGCGAGCGGCAGCGACCCGCTGGCCTACCAGTGGCTGCACAACGGCACCGCCATCGCCGGCGCCACCGCCGCGAGCTATGCGATCGCCGGCGTGCAGGCGGCGGACGCCGGCCCGTACGCGGTGGTCGTCAGCAACGCCAGCGGCACGGTCACCAGTGCGGCCGCCACCCTGACCGTCTCGGCCACCGCCTCCGCGCTCACCGCCCCGGCGATCGTCACCCAGCCCGGCAGCGACACCGTGGCCGCGGGCCACAGCGTGAGTTTCTCCGCCACCACCAGCGGCAACCCCGCCGCCGGCAGCCAGTGGCAGGTCTCCAAGGATGGCGGCGCGACCTGGACCGCCCTGGCCAACGACTCCACCTACAGCGGCGCCGCCACGGGCACGCTCACGATCAGTAACGTCTCGGCCGCGATGAGCGGCTACCTGTACCGCCTGACGGCGACCAACGGCGCCGGCACGGTCGCGAGCAGCAGCGTCACCCTCACGGTGGCGCCGCCGCCGTTCCCGGGCCCCGGCGGCATCGTGGTCGACAGCGCGGGCGACCTGTTTGTCAGCGACATCTACAACAGCACGGTCCAGTTCGTCACGCCCGCCGGCGCCGTCAGCCTGCTCGCGGGCACGGCCGGCCAGCTGGGCTCGGCCGACGGTTCCTACGGCAGCGCGCTGTTCCGCTCGCCGCGCGGGATCGCGCTCGACGCGGCCGAAAACCTCTACGTGGCCGACTCTGGCAACGCCGTCATCCGGAAAATCACCCCGGCCGGCGTGGTGTCCACCGTGGCCGGGTCCGACGACACGCAGGGATTCGTCGATGGCACGGGTACGGCGGCGGTGTTCAACTCGCCGCAGGCCGTGGCGGTCGACGGCGCCGGCAACCTCTACGTGGCCGACACCGGCAACTCGGCCATCCGGAAGATCACGCCCGCCGGGGACGTGACCACGCTCGCGGGCAACGGCTCCCGGGGCTACGCCGACGGCACCGGCCTCAGCGCCATGTTCAACCAGCCGAGCGGGCTCGTGCTCGACGCCGCGGGCAACGTCTACGTGGCCGACACCTTCAACGACATCATCCGCAGGATCACGCCGACCGGCACGGTCACGACCTGGGCGGGCGTGCCCGGCGTGGGCGGCTACGCCGACGGCGCCGGGGTCGACGCGCTCTTCAACCAGCCGACCGGCCTCGCCATCGACAGCGCGGGCAACGTCTACGTGGCTGACACGGGCAACGGGGTCATCCGCCTCATCAAGCCCGACGGCACGGTCCGCGCCCTCGCGGGTCTGCCCACGGTCGCCGGCCTGCTCGACGGCACGGGGACCAACGCGCTGTTCAACCAGCCGGAGGGCGTCAGCCTCGACGCGAGCGGCAATCTCTTCGTGACCGACAACGGCAACGCCGCGATCCGGAAGGTCACCTCCGCCGGGGTCGTGACCACGCTGGTGCTGAAACAGACCACGACGACGCCCGCGGTGCCCGTCCCGGCCAGCTCCGGCAGCACGGGTTCCACCTCCGGCTCCTCCTCGGGCGGCACCGCTTCCGGTGGCGGCGGCGCCATCGAGCCGCGGATGATTTTTGCGCTCCTGCTGCTGGCCGCCGGCCGCGGCCGGCGGCGGTTGGGCGTCGCGCTGCGGCGGTGACCGGCGCGAACCGCCCCTTGCTTCGGGCGCGAACCGGCATTAGCTTGGCGGCGACATGAAAGCAAAACTCCCCGCCCGCAAAACCGCGGCCGCCGGCGGCGGCGTCTTCAAACTGGGCGGCGACCTGCCCGTGCGCCGCCTCGGCTTCGGCGCCATGCGCATCACCGGCCCCGGCATCTGGGGCGAACCCCGCGACCCGGCCGCGGCCCGCCGCGTCCTGCGGCTGGCCGTCGACCTGGGCGTCACCCTGATCGACACCGCCGACGCCTACGGGCCGGAAGTCAGCGAGCGCCTGATCGCCGAGGCCCTGCATCCGTATCCCAAGGGACTGGTCATCGCCACCAAGGGCGGCCTGACCCGTTCCGGCCCGGAGCAGTGGGCGCCGGTGGGGCGGCCGGAATATCTCCGCCAGTGCGTCGAGCTGAGCCTGCGGCGGCTGAAGCTCGATTGCATCGACCTCTACCAGCTGCACCGCATCGACCCGAAGGTGCCCGCCGCCGAGACCCTCGGCGCGCTCAAGGATCTGCAGCGCGCGGGCAAGATCCGCCACCTCGGCCTGTCGGAGGTGACGGTCGACGAAATCCGGCAGGCGCAGAAGACCGTCGCCATCGTGAGCGTGCAGAACCTCTACAATCTCGGCAACCGCCAGAGCGAGGCGGTGCTCGACCATTGCGCGCGGGAGGGCCTCGGATTCATCCCGTGGTTTCCGCTGGCGGCGGGCGAGATGACCCGGCCCGGCGGGCCGCTGGACCAGGCGGCCCGGCGCCACGGCGTCACCGTCGCGCAGCTCGCCCTTGCGTGGCTGCTGCAGCGCTCGCCGGTCATCCTGCCCATCCCCGGCACCGCGAGCGCGGCCCACCTCCGGGAAAACATGGGCGCCGCCGCCCTCCGGCTCAGTCCGGATGAATGGGCGGAGATCGGCCGGGCGGCGGCATAAAACGCCGGGGCTCGGTCTGGCTGCGCCGCCCGGCGCATCTTTCACTCGCCAGCCGGGACGCGGGTCGTAGATTCGGCGCACACCATCCATGCCCGCTGAAGCCGCCGCGCCGCGCAAGTGGCCATCCCTCACGCAGCAGATCATGCTCGGCCTCGGGCTGGGCGTCGTGCTCGGGTGGTGGCTGCACCCCCAGCCGGCGGACCTCCAGCAGGATTGGCAGACCTGGCTCGTGGTTGTGCGCGACGTCTTCCTCCACCTGATCAAGGTGATGATCGCGCCGCTCATCTTCGCGAGCGTCGTCCAGGGCTTCGCCGGCACCGGCGACATGCAGAAGGCCCGCCGCATCGGGGTGAAGGCGCTGGTCTATTTCGAGCTCGTGACCACCCTCGCGCTCGTCGTCGGCCTCACCGTGGTCAACCTGGTGAAGCCCGGCGCCGGCGTGGTGCTGGTGATGGACGCCACCCAGACGACGGCCGGGCTGGCAAAGCCGCTCACCCTGGCCGAGACCGTCCTGCACGCGTTCCCGGTGAGCGTGATGGACGCGATGGCGCGCAATGACGTGCTCCAGGTCGTGTGCTTCGCCGTGCTGTTCGCGATGGCCGTCATCGCCGCCGGCGCGGCGGGCCGGCCCGTGTTCGATTTCTGCGCGAGCCTGACGGCCGTGATGTTCAAGTTCGCCGGGATCATCATGAAGTTCGCGCCGTTCGGCGTGGGCGCGGCCATCGCGGTCACGGTCAGCGACCAGGGCCTGGGTGCGCTGCGCACCCTCGGCGTGCTCGTGCTGACGCTCTATACCGCGCTCGTCATCTTCGTGGTCGTCGTGCTCGGCGCGGTGATCTGGCTCGCGCGGGTGCCGCTGCGGGCGTTCGTGCGCGCGGTGCGCGAGCCGTTCACTTTGGCGTTCGCGACGGCGAACAGCGAGGCGGCGCTGCCGAAGGCCTTTGAAAACATGGAAAAGGTCGGCGTGCCGCGCGGCATCGTCGGCTTCGTGCTGCCCGCCGGCTACTCGTTCAACCTCGACGGCTCCACGCTGCACCTGGCGGTGGCGTCGGTGTTCGTGGCCCAGGCGGCCGAGACCACGACGGGCATCCATTTCGGGCTCGGCCAGCAAATCACGATGATGCTGATCCTCATGCTGACCTCCAAGGGTGTCGCGGCGGTGCCGCGCGCGTCGTTCGTCGTGCTCGTGGCGGCGCTGGAATCGTTCAAGCTGCCGGTCGCGGGCGCGTTCCTGATCCTCGGGGTCGACGCGCTGCTGGACATGGCCCGCACCTCCGTCAACGTGCTCGGCAACTGCCTCGCCAGCGTGGTCGTCGCCCGCTGGGAGGGCGAGTTCGACGACAAAAAGGCGGCGGAGTTTGCGGCGGGACCCAAAACGTAGCGGCGTGCCGGAGGCGGGGCTTGGTCCGGCGCGGAAATGAAACCTAACCGCCTTGCCGGGGCGGGGTTAACCCGGGCGGCCGGGCAAAAGAATTGCGGGGCGGACGCGGGCGGGTAGGGTGCGGCGTCCATGAATCAATTTTTCGGGATCACGCTGGAGGCGGTCAGCGTCGCCGCACTGGTGCTCGCCAACGGCTTTTTCGTGGCCGCCGAGTTTGCATTGGTGAAGGTGCGGGCCAGCCAGCTGAAACCGATGGCCAAGACCGGCGGCTGGCGCGTGCAGCTGGCCCTGTGGGCGTCGCAGCACCTTGGCGCGATCCTGTCCGCCACGCAGCTGGGCGTGACGCTCGCCAGCCTCGGCCTCGGCTGGCTGGGCGAACCGATCCTCGCGCACCGGCTGGCGCCCGGGCTCGGCCGGCTCGGCGTCACCGATCCGGCGGCGGTCTCCTCGATCGCGTTCGTCGCGGCCTTCACCGTCATCACCTTTGTCCACATCATCTTTGGCGAGCTCGGGCCCAAGGCCATCGCCATCCAGCGTCCCGCCACGGTGGCGCTGTGGGTCGCGGCCCCGCTGGTGGCGTTTTATTACGCCTTCTATCCGTTCATCTGGATCCTCAACGCGAGCGCCAACACCCTCCTGCGCTGGGTCGGCCTGGAGCCCGCGGGCGCGGGCGAGCACGACCTGAGCGCGGACGAGCTGGAATATGTCTTCAGCCACACCCGGCATGTCCATCCCGGCGACGCCCTCATCAACAAGCTCATGGTGCAGTCGCTGCGCGCCCGGCAGACCCGCGCCCAGCAGATCATGCGGCCGCGCGACCAGGTCATCGCCCTCTGGCTGGACAGGCCCGTGGCGGAAAATCTCCGCACCGCCCAGACCAGCGGCCACAGCCGGTTCCCGGTCTGCTCGGGCTCGCTCGACCGGGTCGAGGGCCTGCTGCTCGTGCGCGAATGGCTCTGGCAGATCAGCGCGCTCGGCCCCGAGACCCCCTTCGAGCCCCTCGTGCGGCCGGTCCTGGAATTCGAGCTGTCGACGCCGCTGCACACGATGATCGAGCGGTTCCGCACCTCGCGCAGCCACCTCGCCGTCGTGCTCGACGACCGGCACGCCCTGGCCGGCATCATCACCTTCGAGGACGTGCTGGAGGAGATCGTCGGCGACATCCGCGACGAGTTCGACATCGAGAGCGGCCCGGTCTACAAGCGCACGGAGAGCGCCATCGTGGTCAGCGGGGCGTTCACCATGCGCGAGCTGCAGGCCGAGACCGGCTGGCCGCTCGAGTGGCAGCCGCGCGAGACCGTGGCGACCTGGTGCCAGCAGCTGCTGGGCCGCGTGCCGAAGCGGGACGACGCGGTCGACGCCGGCGAATACCGGCTGACCATCCTCGAGGCCAACGCCGAGCGCGCCCGCCGCGTCAAGATCGAGCGCGCCGTCAACCCGACCCCGAGCGTCTGAGATGGCCGGCCTCCTGCCCACCGCCTTCGCCGCCCTCACGCTGCTGCTGTGGCTGGGCGCCGCATGGGAGGTCATGCGGGGCAACCGCCGGCTGCGCCGGCTCGCGCGGCTCCCGCTGCCGGCCGAGGCCGCCTGGCCGCGCGTCTCGCTGGTCTTCACCGCACGCAACGAGGGCCGCACGGTCGGCGCGGCCGTGCCGACGATGCTGGGGCTGGACTATCCGGACCTGGAGCTGATCGCGGTCGACGACCGCTCCGAGGACGACACGGGCGCCGAGCTGGACCGGCTCGCCGCCACCGACCCGCGGCTGCGGGTCATCCACGTCAAGGCGCTGCCGTCCGGCTGGCTCGGCAAGACGCACGGGCTGCACGCCGGCGCGGCGCAGGCCACGGGCGAATGGATCCTTTTCACCGACGCCGACATCCATTTCGCACCCGACACGCTGCGCCGCGCGGTCGCCTACGCGCGCGGGCACAACCTCGACCACCTGGCCGCCGTGCCCGCGCTGACCGGGCACGGGCCGGCGCTCGGCGTGTGCATCGGCGCCTTCAGCCTCGTCTTCGCGCTCTTCGTGCGGCCCTGGCGGGTGCCCGACCCGCGGAGCCCCTGCCACGGCGGCGTGGGGGCCTTTAACCTCGTGCGCACGTCCACCTACCGGAAGCTCGGCGGCCACGAGCCGCTGCGCTACCGGCCGGACGACGACCTCAAGCTCGGCAAGCTCATGAAGGCGGGCGGCTGGAGCGAGATGATGCTCGGGGCGGGTGCGATCTCGGTCGCGTGGTATGGCACGGTTGGCGAACTCGTCCGCGGGCTGACCAAGAACGCCTTCGCCGGCACCGACTACCGGGTCTGGGTCGTCCTCGGCGGCGTGGCCGCGCATTTCCTCTTCTTTCTCTGGCCGCTCGCGGCGCTGGGCCTGGTGCTCGGGCTGGAGTGGAAGCTCTATCTCGCGGCCGTGGTCGTCATGTTCGGCGTGGCCGTGGACAACCAGCGGTTCGCCGGCGGCCGCTGGTGGCACGGTCTGCTGTTCCCGGCCGGGTTGCTGGTGCTCGACTACATCCTGCTCCGCTCGATGGTGGTCACCCTCTGGCAGGGCGGGATCACCTGGCGCGGCACGCATTACCCGCTGCGCGACCTGAAGGCGAACCGGCTGTAGGGGTGTGTCCGGCCGCGCCTCACCCGCCCGCCCGCAACAGCATCTCGCGGGTGACGGCCATGACCGAGGGCGGGTTGTCGCGCGACCAGATGATCAGGAGGCCGTTGACATCGTCCACGATCACCGACTCGTTCGCGCCGCAGACGAACGATTGCCCGGCGAAGACGTACTTCCCGCCGGCCGGCACCACACGGGCGGTCTTGGAATCCTTGATCGCGAAGCTCTGGTCCCGCAGGAAATCCTGCGCGATCTGGGTGGTGAGCAGGCCGCGCTTGAGCGGCTTGATGCCCTCCGCGATCGAGACGCCCTTGTCGTTCAGCGTGACGGTGTAGATCAGGGCGCCGTCGATCGACTCGATGATCCACACCGCCATGTTCTTGGGCGCGCCCGCTTCCGGGGCTTTGCCGAAATGCTCCTTGAGCCGGGCCAGCGGCTCGCCCACGCGGGCGAAGGCGGACGTGGCGAGCAAGGCATACAGGAGGAAGGTTACCGGATGGCGGATGGATTTCACGCGAAAACAGCGGGTGGGTTTCAACAGGAGATAACGGAGCACACGGAGGGATTCAATTCCTACCTCATGCCTTGCCTCTGTTGCCTCCTGTAAAACCCTAGCCCATCAGGTTGCGCAGGGCGGCGAGGTATTTCTCCTGCGTGCGGGCGATGACGTCGGCCGGCAGGCGCGGGGCGGGGGGCGACTGGTTCCACTGCAGGGCGAGCAGATGGTCGCGGACGAACTGCTTGTCGTAGCTTGGGGGCGACCGGCCCGGGGCATAACTGTCCGCCGGCCAGTAGCGCGAGGAATCGGGCGTGAGCACCTCGTCGATCAGGAACAGCCGCCCCGCCGTGTCGGTGCCGAACTCGAACTTGGTGTCCGCGAGGATCATCCCGGCCTGCCGCGCGCGGTCGTGGCCAAACTGGTAGAGAGCGAGGCTCATGGCCTTGACCCGGGCGTAGAGATTTTCGCCGATGACCGACGCTCCCTGGGCGTCGTCAATCGGCTCGTCATGCCGGCCCTTGGGGGCCTTGGTGGTCGGCGTGAAGATGGGCACCGGGAGCCGGTCGGCCTGCCGCAGGCCCGCGGGCAGCGTGATACCGCACACCGTCCCCGTCTTTTGGTAGGAACTCCAGCCGCTCCCGATGAGGTAGCCGCGGGCCACGCACTCGATGGTCAGCGGCCGCAGCTTGCGCACGATCATGCTGCGCAGCTGCAGGTCGCGGTCGGTCAGCCCGCGCCGGGCGAATTCCCCGGGCTGGTCGGGCAGCAGGTGATTTTGGATGATCCCCGCGGTCTGCGCGAACCACCAGTTGCTCATCTGGGTCAGCACGATGCCCTTGCCGGGGATGCCATCGGGCAAAATCACGTCGAAGGCCGACAGCCGGTCGCTCGCCACCAGCAGCAGGGCGTCGCCCAGATCGAAGATCTCCCGGACCTTGCCCGAGGCGAGGTGCGGGAAAGGCAGGGCGTCGAAACGGGTCACGGCGGCGGCGGGCAGGGCGGCGGCGATATCGGCGAAGCGCATGGGTTTGCACCACACACACGCACAGGGAACACGGGGTAGGCAAGACCGGGTTGCCGGCCCCGGGCCGCGACCGGCGCGCCACAGGCCAACGGCCAACCAGCACCCGTGGAATGACAAGATATGCGGAGTAGGGGGCCCCGAATGATGGCATCCTCTTTCCAAGCCCGGTTCCCGGGCGGCTCCACCCACCTAAAGCCATGCCCAGTCAGTCCACCAAACCTGCTTTTGTCACCTGTGACGCCAACGAGGCCGTGGCCTCCGTGGCCTACCGGCTCAACGAACTGATCGCCATCTACCCGATCACCCCCTCGTCGACCATGGCCGAGGTATGCGACGAATGGGCGGCCGCCGGCAAGCCGAACCTCTGGGGCGAGGTGCCGCGCATCGTCGAGATGCAGTCCGAGGCCGGCGTGGCGGGCGCGGTCCACGGCGGGCTCCTGGGCGGGGCGCTGACGACCACCTTCACCGCCTCGCAGGGGCTCCTGCTGATGATCCCCAACCTCTACAAGATCGCCGGCGAGCTGCTGCCGTTCACGATGCACGTGAGCGCCCGCGCCCTCGCGGCCTCGGGGCTCTCGATCTTCGGCGACCATCAGGACGTCATGGCCTGCCGCGCCACCGGCTGCGCCCTGCTCTGCAGCAATTCCGGCCAGGAGGCGCACGACCTGGCCCTCATCGCCCACGCCGCCAGCTACCGCTCGCGCGTGCCGTTCATCCATTTCTTCGACGGGTTCCGCACCTCCCACGAGGTCTCCAAGCTCTCCCTGCTCACCGACAAGGACCTCCGCGCCGTCATCGACGAGAAGGACCTCGCCTCCTTCCGCGCCCGGGCCATGACCCCCGACCGCCCGACCCTGCGCGGCACGGCCCAGAACCCCGACGTGTATTTCCAGGGCCGCGAGGCCGTGAACCGCTTCTACTCGAGCCTCCCGGAGGTCGTGCAGGACGTGATGGACAAGTTCGCCGCCGTCACCGGCCGCAGCTACCACCTCTTCGATTATCACGGGCACCCCGAGGCGGAACGCGTGGTCGTCGCCATGGGCAGCAGCGTCGAGACCGCCATCGAGACCGTCGACTGGCTCGTCGCGCGGGGCGAGAAGGTCGGCGTCGTCGCCGTCCGGCTGTTCCAGCCGTTCCACGTCAAGTCCTTCCTCGCGGCGCTCCCGGCCACCGTCAAGGCCCTCGCGGTCCTCGACCGCACCAAGGAGCCCGGCTCGATCGGCGAGCCGCTGTACCTCAACGTCCTCGCCGCCCTCGCCGAGGGCCGCTCCGCCCTCGCCGGCTCGCCGCGCGTCATCGGCGGCCGCTACGGGCTCGGCTCGAAGGAGTTCACCCCGGGCATGGCCCGCGCCGTGTTCGACCACCTCGGCGGCTGGGAGCCGCGCAACCATTTCACCGTCGGCATCCTCGACGACGTCACCGGCACCTCGCTGGCCTACGACCACGACTTCGACCTCGAGGCCGCGGACGTGCGCCGCTGCGTGTTCGTCGGCCTCGGCGCGGACGGCACCGTCGGCGCGAACAAGAACTCGATCAAGATCATCGGCGAGCAGACCGACAACTTTGCGCAGGGCTACTTCGTCTACGACTCGAAGAAGTCGGGCTCGATGACGACCTCGCACCTCCGCTTCGGCCCGCGGCCGGTCCGTGCGCCCTACCTGATCCGCCGCGCCGGCTTCGTGGCGTGCAGCCAGTTCAGCTTCGTCGGCCGCTCCGACGTGCTCGGCTTTGCCGCCCCCGGCGCCACCGTGCTGCTCAACTCGCCCTACAGCCCGGAGGAGACCTGGAAAAAGCTCCCGCTCGAGTGGCAGACGACGCTCATCGCCCGGAAGCTCCGGCTTTACGTGATCGACGCCACCGCCGTCGCCTCGGCCAGCGGCATGGGCCGCCGGACCAACACCGTGCTGCAGACCTGCTTCTTCGCCCTCTCCGGCGTGCTCCCCAAGGAGGAGGCCATCGCCCAGATCAAGAAGGCCATCACCAAGACCTACGGCAAGAAGGGCGAGCAGATCGTGAAGATGAATTTTGCCGCCGTGGACGCCGCCCTTGCCGGCATGGCCGAGGTCGCGATCCCGGCCAAGCCCGACACCGAGGCGCAGGCCTCCATCCCGCCGTCGTTCGCGCACGCCCCTGAGTTTGTCCAGAAGGTCACCGCCCGCCTCCTCGCCGACCAGGGCGACCTGATGCCGGTCAGCGCCCTGCCGCTCGACGGCTGCTGGCCGACCGGCACGGCGCGTTTTGAAAAGCGCAACATCGCGCTCGAGATCCCGTCGTGGGACCCCGCCATCTGCATCCAGTGCAACAAATGCGCCCTGGTCTGCCCCCACGCCGCCATCCGCCCGAAGTTCTACGAGCCCGCCGCGCTCGCCGGCGCCCCGGAGTCGTTCCTCTCCGTGCCGTTCCGCTCGACGGAAATCCCCGGCCAGCGCTACACCCTCCAGGTCGCGCCCGAGGACTGCACCGGCTGCTCGCTCTGCGTCCAGGTCTGCCCGGCCAAGGACAAGACCAACCCGCGGCACAAGGCCATCGACATGGTGCCGCAGCCCCCGCTGCTCGCCGCCGAGCGCGCCAACTGGGACTTCTTCCTCGGCCTGCCCGATCCCGACCGCGCCCGGCTCGACGTGACCGGCGTGAAGGGCACGCAGTTCATGGCGCCGCTCCTCGAGTTCTCCGGCGCCTGCGCCGGCTGCGGCGAGACGCCCTACCTCAAGCTCCTCACCCAGCTCGTCGGCGACCGCCTGCTCATCGCCAACGCCACCGGCTGCTCCTCCATCTACGGCGGCAACCTGCCGACCACGCCCTATTGCGCCAACCAGGACGGCCGCGGGCCCGCCTGGGCCAACTCGCTCTTCGAGGACAACGCCGAGTTCGGCCTCGGCCTCCACCTCGCGGTCGAGCAGCGCTCCCGCACGGCGAAGGACCTGCTGCAGAAGCTCGCCGCCCGCGTCGGCCCCGACCTCGTGGCCGCGCTCCTGGCGGCGGACCAGACCACCGAGGCCGGCATCGCCGCCCAGCGGGACCGCGTGCTGGCCCTCAAGGCGCAGCTCAAGCTGGCCGACGGTCCCGACGTCCAGCGGCTCGCTGCCCTGGCCGACGACCTCGTCAGGAAATCCGTCTGGATCATCGGCGGCGACGGCTGGGCCTACGACATCGGCTACGGCGGCCTCGACCACGTGCTCGCCTCCGGCGCCAACGTGAAGGTCCTGGTGCTCGACACCGAGGTCTACTCCAACACCGGCGGCCAGGCCTCGAAGTCCACCCCCATGGGCGCCGTCGCCAAGTTCGCCTCCGGCGGCAAGGGCACGGCGAAGAAGGACCTCGCCCTCATCGCCATGCAGTACGGCCACGTCTACGTCGCCCGCGTCGCCTTCGGCGCCAAGGACAACCAGACGGTCACCGCCATCCGCGAGGCCGAGTCCTATCACGGCCCCGCGCTCATCATCGCCTACTCGCACTGCATCGCCCACGGCTTCCCGCTTCACCTCGGACTGGAACACCAGAAGCTCGCGGTCGACACCGGCTACTGGCCGCTCTTCCGCTACGACCCGCGGCTGGTCGCGCGGGGCGAGGTAGGCCTTCGCCTCGACTCCGGCCCGCCCAAGACCGAGCTCGCCCGGTTCATGGCGGACGAGACCCGCTTCGGCATCCTGAAGAACATCGACCCCGTGCGCGCCGCGGAACTCGGCGCCCGGGCCCAGGCCGAGGTCCGCACCCACTACGCGCTCTACCAGCAGCTGGCCGCGCCGAAACCGGCGGCCAATGGCACGGCGGCCCCGGCTCCCGCCGCGACCCCCGCCCCGGCCGCCGCCAAATCCTGAACCCCACCCCGGCCATGAAACTCGCCACGAACTACCTCGGCCTGAAGCTCCGCAACCCGCTCGTCGTGGGCGCCTCCCCGTTCTGCGACAACCTCAACGCCGCCATCCAGCTGCAGGACGCCGGCGCCGCCGCCCTCGTCATGCGCTCGCTCTTCGAGGAGCAGATCGACATGGAGTCGAAGGCCCTGAACTACCTTCTCGAGATGCCGGCCGAGAGCTTCTCCGAGGCCACCTCGTATTTTCCCCACTACGAGGAGTACCAGCTGACGCCCGACCACTACCTGAAGCAGATCGGGCAGCTCAAGTCCGCGCTGACCATCCCGGTCATCGCCTCGCTCAACGGCTTCCGCCCCGGCGGCTGGACCGACTACGCCCGCCGCTTCGAGGGCGCCGGCGCCGACGCCATCGAGCTCAACCTCTACCACCTTGTCACCGACCCCCTCGTGGGCGCGGGCGAGGTCGAGGCCGACATGCTCGAGACCGTGCGCGCCGTCACCTCCACGGTGAAGATCCCCGTCGCGGTGAAGGTCTCCTCCTTCCACACCGCCCCCGCCCGGTTCGCGCTCGCGCTCGAGGAATCCGGCGCGGCCGGCGTCGTGCTCTTCAACCGCTTCTACCAGCCCGACCTGGACATCGAGGAACTCGAGGTCCTGCCGCAGCTGAAGCTCTCCGACCCCTCGGAGTTGCTCCTGCGCCTGCGCTGGCTCGCCATCATCTCGCCGCACCTGAAGGGTTCGCTCGCCTCGACCGGCGGCGCGCACAGCGCGGAGGACGTCATCAAGGCCATCCTCGCCGGCGCGCACACGGTGCAGCTGGTCTCGGTGCTGCTCAAGAACGGTCCCCGCTACCTCGCGACGATCCTGCAGGGCCTGAAGGGCTGGATGGACGAGCACGGCTACGCGACGGTCGAGGAGTTCCGCGGCGCGATGAACCTGAAGCGCTGCCCCGACTCCGCCGCCTTCGAGCGCGCCAACTACCAGCGCATCCTCCAGAGCTGGCGGATCTGAGCGGGAACAATGCAGTTGGCCGTGGGCCAGCGGGCTTGCTCGCGCGCTTTGGGCGCCCGCCAGCGGGCTGACCTACCGTCGCACTATTCGGTTTCCCGAGTTCAGAGGAATACCGCGGTCAACTGCATCGTTCCGGCTGAGCGGGAGAGCCTGCCATTCCCGGGATCAAACAATAGCGTAGCCGGGCGCGGTCTCGCCGCGACCCTTGCCCTTCCGCGAACCGCGCGCATGATCGCGAATTCAGGAGGCGAGCGGCAGGGTGACGCGAAACTCGCAGCCGCCCTCCGGGAGGTTTTCCGCCACGATGGTGCCGCCGTGCGCCTCGACGATCTTCCGGCAGATGGCGAGGCCCAGGCCGGTGCTGTTTTCGCCGCCGGTGGGCCGGACGGAGAGGCGGCCGAAATCCTTGAAGAGCTTGTCGCGCTCTTTCTCGGGCACGCCGGGGCCCTGGTCCTTGACGCTGAAGCTGCACCGGCCGGCCACCGGGTGCAGCTCGACGGTGACGGTCGAACCGGGCGGCGAGTATTTCACGGCGTTGGTCAGCAGGTTGTCGATCACCTGCTTGATCTTCGCCGCGTCAATCATGACCGGCGGGGCCGCGGCCGGCGCCGTCAGGGCCAGATGAATCTTCTTCGCGGCCGCGGTGATCCGCGCGAGGTAGACCGACTGCTCGAGCAGCTCGGTGAGGTGATGGGGTTCGGGTGCGATTTTCAGTTCGCCCGCTTCGATCGTGACGACGTCCAGGAGATCGTTGACGAGGGAGAGCATCGCCCGGCTGGAAGTGTGGATCGCGTTCACCAGGTCAAGTTGATCCGCGGTCAGCGGCCCGACGGTCCCGTTGCGCAGGAACTCGGCGAGATTGTCGATGGAACCGAGGGGATTGCGCAGGTCGTGGGCGGCATTGCCCAGGAAACGGCGGTTGGCGGTGTGGGCGTTGGCAAGTTGCGCGCGGAGCGTCTGCTGCTGGGCCACCAGTTGCCGGAGGTGCAGGCGGGTCCGGACGCGGGCCACGACCTCGTCAGGCTGAAGGGGTTTACGGAGATAATCGCCGCCGCCGGTGGCCGGATCCGCGCGGCCGGCGGCGGACGCGCCCGGCGCGGTGAGAAAGATGAGGGGCGCGCGATCTTCGCCCTGGGTTTGGCTGAGCCGGCGGCCGGTCTCGAAACCCTCTCGGCCGGGCAGGGCGACATCGAGCAGAACCAGATCGGGCTTGAAATCCAGATAGACCGCCAGGGCGCGTTCACCCGAATCCGCCTCGGCCAGCGCGCAACCCTGTTGCCGGAGGAAGCCGGCAAGGATCCCGCGATCCGCCGGGTCGCGGTCGGCGATGAGGATCTTGTGTCCGGCGAGATCAGGAGGAGTGGAGGGTTCGGTCAGATCCATCTGCGGCGGTGGTAGGGGGTGAGGGACGGTGCCGTCGGGCGGCTGGCGGTCACCCGGGGTTGCGATTTGAGGCATCATGCTGCGCCGGTCGTCGATCGGGCCTGGGCCGGATCATTGGCCGCCGGGTGGGCGGCGTTTGCGGAGAATTTTGCCCCACGAGGCCGGCCGCGGAGTCACCTGGGGCAGCATCGTTTGCGAGGGAGGGTTGCCGGCTTCTCCCGCGTGTCCGGCCGGAGCCTGCTTCCCGGCGGCGCCGTCGCCCGGCGCGCCGGGGGAGGCGGTCACGATTACCGGGGTGATCGAGACATAGCCGTCGCCCGCCTGGAACCCCGGTTTGCTCACCCGGAAAGCGCCGGCATTGTAACCGCAGCGATCGGCGCGCGCTTTGCCCGCGGACGGATGGGGCTGATTTGCTTCCGTGCCGCTGGTCCATTGGGTGACGAGGGCGTCGGCGGTGGGCTGATCCGCCTCGCCGCTGAACTTGAGGCCGTCCGCCGGGGGGCCGTCATCGTCGGGGGCGGCGGAGACCCTGGCCGTCGTTTCGTCCTGACCGCCGCGGGCGGACAGCATGAGTTTGACCGGCTGGGGCAGGTCGGCGGTTCCTGTCCAGACCAGGGAATCGCCGCCGCGACCAGCGACGGGGTTTGGCGGCGAGCCCGCCCGGC
This sequence comes from uncultured Oleiharenicola sp., assembly GCA_964423065.1. Classification (GTDB taxonomy): domain Bacteria; phylum Verrucomicrobiota; class Verrucomicrobiia; order Opitutales; family Opitutaceae; genus Lacunisphaera. The sequence continues at coordinate 24,744 of CAYRDN010000033.1, forward strand.
CCCGGCGGCCGGCGACAATTTTCAGGCGGTCGCCCCGTTTCAGATAAAACATGCCGCTGACCCGTGCCCCCCTGGCGCCGGCCCCGCCCTCGGCGCCCGCCGCCTCGATGACATAGGTGCCGGCGGTCGCCACCAGGTGGGATTGAATGGTGCCGGTGGCGGAAAAGATGGTGGGCTGGGTGCTCATGGGAGGAGGGTTTTCAAACGGAACGGCGATCGGAAGCTGCATTGTTCACTCGCAAAGCGTGCGGCCCCGGTCAGAAGAATGGAGGCGTGGTGATGGCAGGGTGTCGGGGAGATTGGTTTTCACCCGTTGTTGCCCGGCGGGGATTTCATTGAGGTGCTGACCCGTTCGACACGCGGCGGTGTGGCCGGCCGAAAATCGAAGCGCCCTCGATCGGTTGACGACCTGCACCCCCTGTCGCGCGAGCTCGCGGGTCAACCACTCCTCGCCCTGCCGGTGTTTGCCCAACACGTGCCACTGCTGGCCGCCGTATCCTGCCAGATGACGCGACTCGAAATGCACCTTTCCCCCGGGATAGAGCGAGTAATCCATCCCGATCAGAGTGATCCGGGCCGCCCCGAGAAACGCGGCGAAGTGAATCGCCGAGTGCGCCACGGTGGACCAGGTGAAGAGTTCGGTGTCCGGCGCGAGCGAGACCGATTTGCGTGTCAAGTCGCGCCCGTAGGGGTCCTGCAACCGGTACACCCAAGCCGCGGCGGCCTCGTTTGGCACCCGCGTAGCCGGTCCGGGAAATGCTCCGCCTTCCGCGGCCGGCTGCCGCACCAGTGTCTCGGGCAGCACGCACTGCTCGGCCGGCACCGCCGCCGCGAGCGCCTTGAACACGTCGTAATCATGGGTGAGATGGTAGCGCACGTGCGGCACGACTTCGAACGCCACGTTGATGCCCAGGCAGATTTTCTCCCGATAGTCGTCCGGATCGACTGCGAAGAGCGAGGGCCCGGTGCCAAAGACCACGATTTCCTCGCCGGCATGCCGGCGATGGAGTTCGGCAATGGGCCGGCCGACGGGCGGATCGGCGCGAAACGGGGCTTTGGGAACTTGCGCCGGGTGCGGAGCTGACCCCACCGGCCGCGCGGGAGGCTCCCCGGTTGTCGCGGCCGCTACGCTTCCCCGGGTCGCGACCGGGGTGGGCTCGGGCGCCGTCGGCAACGGCCGCACTTTCCCGTACAAAAGCACATCGTAGTAGACGCGCGCAAACCGCCGCACCAGCACGCGAGGATTCCAATACCGCTCCATCCACTCGCGGGCGGCCTTCCCCCGTTGCGCCACCTCCTCCGGATGCCCGATGGCGTGGCAGAGATCGTCGAACAAGGTGGCGAGGCTGCTCTTGATGAAGGGGTGTTCGCCCGTGCCCGTGATCTCACGGAGAAACGCCACCGTCTGGTCGTCGATCGCGTTGAAGGTGGCCGCGCCGACGGAGCAGCCTTCCAGCGATTGGAGATGGTAGCTCCCGGTCACACATTCATCGATGCAGAGGTGCGCCGAGCGCTTGGCCGCGAGACACTCCCGGTAGGGCCGGTTGTGCATCACGACGATCTCGACCCTCTCGCCAAAGCGGGCCTTTATCTTCGCCAGTATCTGCCGCGTCTCGCCCGAACCCTTGTCGCCCCAGCCGCCCTTTTTTTCGCTGGCCCAGGAAAAGAAAATCTTCACCCGGTCCGCCGGCTTTTCCCCCGGAAGCAGCGCCTCGTCCCAGATATCGATCAGGTTGGGCACGATCTGCGCGTCGGTATAAAAGCGCGGGTGATATTGCGCGACCACGAGCTTGAGGCCGTTGAAGGCGGGATGCGTCTGCCCGGGCCGATACCCGGCAGGCTCGCTGTGAAACTGGAGCAGGGCCGGCTTCCCTGCCGCCACCGGGTCCGGCCGCTGGTGCAGGTGGACCACGTCGGCCTCCGCCACGAGCGCCCGCAGCGTCTCGGCGCCGGGACCCACGTGGTCGTAAGCCCAGCGGAGATTGCCGTAGTCGGAGTGCGGCGAAAATTTCCGGCGCACCACGCTGGTCGAACGGTGCCGGGTGTATTGGTTGAGCACGCCGCTGAGGTGCGCCGGCGCGCCCGCGAGCGACGCCGGGCCCAGGTGGACGATGCGCAGCGGCAGCAGCTCCTGCCAGGCGCGCTTTTCAAAGCAGTCCAGCCGGCTGCGGGGATTGCAGTTGTAGACATTGTCGCGCCGGCAGAACTGCTCCAGCTGCCGCGCGCAGGCATGCAATTTCGCCTGCAGCCGGGGAAGGTCCGGAACCCGCCGCCGACGGTCGAAATCCGTGTACCGGTCGTACCACTTGGCCTCGGTGACGGTGTCGGCGTTGAAATCGAGGCCGAAGAGCAGGACGCGTTTCTCCGGAAAATATCTTTGCAGCAATTGCAGGGCCCAGACGACGGTGAAGTTCCCCGGCAGCCGCTCGGACCTGGGATCGAACCAAAAATCTACCAGACCGGCGATGGCGTGGAACCGGTGCGGCGCCTGGAAGAGCAGGAGCCGGTCCTTCGGCCGGTCACGGTAGTGGGCCGCGAGAAAGTCGGCCACGCGCCGGTCCGACCAAATGTTGAGGTGGCTGGGCAGGCGAACCGGCGCGTAGTTGAGCGTGATGACGAAACACCTTTTGAGGAGGTGCGCCCGCTCCGCCTCGTCCAGGTCGTGGATGGAGTTGCCCGAACCGAAAAGCGCGATGGTGTCCGGCTCAATCCGGCACTGCGAAAAGCGGGCCAGCGCCGGCTTGGGCGCGGGGGAGCCAGGCGCGGGCACAAGGGGGGGAATCCGGGCCATGATCATCGCGGAGAATGAGTGAAGGCATCGCGCTAAAAAGAGTCGGAGATCGGGTGCACATAGGTCAGGAGTCCAAACTGGTTGTCCGAAACGCGCTGGATCATGAGTTTGAGATCCCAGTTGAAGTTGGCTGAAAGCCGGTCCGTGAGAGTCAACTGGCTGCCTTGCTGATCGCGACGAATGGCGATGTCGGGAAACTGGGACCGTCCCGTGTCGCTGCCGGTCGTATAAAAGGGAGGCTGCAAATCGGCGATGCCGATCAACGTATGATTCACATCGCCAAACAACTGGAAGGTCAGCTGGATGATGTCGTCGTCGCCCGTGGAAGGAGAGAACGCGATGATGGCGGGAGAACCGGTATCCGTGATGAGATGGAAGACATTCTCAGCGGCGGGTGACGCGGCCAGGGAAGACAGGTGGGCCGAAACGACCAGAGCGTTCGTGGCGCTGGACATATCGGGCGCGGCCGTTGCGCCGAAGGTTACGTCGGTGATCTGGACAGTGGCGGTATACATGGTGGATCTAGTGGTTGTTGGTTGATGGGACGGGCAGGGCGGCGGCATCCAGAATGGACGCCGCCAAAGGGTCGGGCGGGTGGTAACCGATGCGGTGGAGCCGTTCGATGAGCGGGCGGGCCTTTTCGTCCTCGCCGAGGAGCGCGAGGGCCTGCGCGGCCGGATCGAGGAACCGCCAGTCGTTCGAATTCGACAGGCGCGGGGTGAGCACTGCGAGGGCACGCTGCCAATACCGTCGCGCGAGGCCAGGCTGGCCCTCGGAGAAAGCGATGCGACCAGCGAGATTGTTCGATTCCGCGAATTCACAGGTAACCCAATCGTCGGCGCGGGCCGAGGTGATGAGGCGTTCCCCCAGTTCGATCGCCCGGGCGACGGCCTCGTTTGCTCCGGGTTGCCGCGCGTCCCAGCGAAGGCGGCCTTCGAGGCGCCACGCGGTCGCGAGATCGCGGTTGAAATGGCGGCCCGACGGTTCGGCCGCGACGAGGGCCTGCAGCTGCTCGCGGGTGCCGGCCAGGAGCGATGTGGCCGCCGCCGCGCGGCCATCGGCGAGCAGGAGCGCGGCCTCCCGGAGCTGGACGAGCTGCAACTTGAGCGACCACTCCCGATTCCTGGGGTCCTGCGCCACCAGGGGGACAAACAACTGCCTCGCCCGGGCGAAGGAGGCCGCCGCGCCGGCCCGCTGGCCGGTAATGACCTGCAGGTCGCCAAAAAACATCGCGCTCGAGGCCAGGGAGTATTTCCAATTCGCGATCGCCGGCTCCCGGTTGACGAGCCCCTGGTAGCGCGAGGACATATCCGTGAAACGCTCGCTCGCTTCGGCGTAGTTGCCCTCGAACTCGGCGACATGACCGAGCCACGAGGCGTTGTCTGCCAATTGTGCCAGGAGCCGGGAATCGCCCGGATTCGCGGCGAGCATCTCGTCCAAGGTGGCTCGTTCGGCCAGAAATCCGGAGCGCGCGGCCGCGAGATTTCCGCAGCCGGATTCCAACGCGGCGAGATTGTCCTGGCTGGAGGCGAACTCGGCTTGCGCGCGCGGCGAATTTTGCTCAAGGGCCATCAGGGCGACCGCCGAGTCGCGGCTGCGGGTGAACCACTGGCGCTGGGTGGGGAGATCGCCCCGTTTCGCGCCGACATACCCGATCCAGTATTCCGCATGGGTGCGTTCGAGGAGCATGTCGCCGTCCTGCGGATGGCGGGCGCAGAGGGCGGCCGCGCGGGCATAGGCCTTGGTGAAGGCCTCGGCCGCATCGGAATATCTCGCTTCCTCCATCCGGGTCTCACCGATCTGCGTGAGCGCCTTCGCCTGGCGGGCGAGCGCGGTGTCGGTGAGGTCGCGCGGTTCGAGCGCGGCGAAGTAGGCCATCGCCTGCGCCCCGACGGCGTCGAGGAGATTAAGGCGGCCGACCCGTTTGAGTTCGGTGTGAAAGTCGCCGAGCAGGAAGGTAACCAGACCCTCGGCCTGTTCCTGGCGCCGCTGGGCGGCGGCGCGTTCGGCGGTGGCCGTGCGTTCGGCCCGCGTGGCGCGCACGGCCTGGCGCACGCTGACGACGGTGCCGGCGATCAGCGTGAGGGCGAGGGCGGCGGCGCTGGCGCAGGCGAGGCGGTGGCGGGCGACGAATTTCCGCACGCGGTAGAGTTCGCTTGCCGGGCGCGCCACGACGGGCTCGTCGCGCAGGCAGCGGCGCACGTCGTCGGCGAGTTCCTGGGCGGTGCCGTAGCGGCGGTCGCGGTCCTTCTCGAGGCAGCGCATCACGATCCAGTCGAGTTCGCCGCGGAGCAGCGCGGCCAGCTGCGCCGGGGTCGCACCGCGCAGGCTGGCCACGGTGGCGCGCTCGGTGGCGGCGAGCGCGGCGTAACGCGCCGAAGGCCGCGGCGGCTCGACCTCGCGGATGATCCGGCGGATATCGTCGATGCCGGACCGGGCAAGCGTCTTGGGATCGAACGGCCGCCGGCCGGCGAGCAGCTCGTAGAGCAGGACGCCGAGCGAATAGACGTCGCTGCGGGTGTCGATGTCGAGGTCGCGCTGGTCCGCCTGCTCGGGGCTCATGTAGGCCGGGGTGCCGATGAACTGGCCCACCCCGGTCACGAGCGTCTGTTCGGTGAGGCGTTCCTGGGTGGCCTTGGCGATGCCGAAGTCGATCACCTTCGGCGTGGGCACGCCGTCGTGCCGGGCGACGAGGATGTTGGAGGGCTTGATGTCGCGGTGGATGACCCCCTTCTGGTGCGCGTGCTGCAGCGCGAGACAGGCGCGGGCGAAGAGGGTGAGCCGCGCGGCGAGAGGCAGGCAATGCTCGTCGCAGAATTGGGTGACGGGCAGGCCGTCGACGAACTCCATCACGAAGAACGGCCGGCCCGCGTCGGTGGCGCCGGCGTCGAACACCTGGGCGATGTCGGGATGGTGCATCATCGCGAGGGCCTGGCGCTCGCCCTCGAAGCGCATGATGACCTGGCGGGTGTCCATGCCGGGCTTGATGACCTTGAGCGCGACCCGGCGGCGGACCGGTTCCTTTTGCTCGGCGAGGTAGACGGTGCCGCAGCCGCCCTCACCGATCTTCCGGATCAGCGTGTAGCGGCCGATCGTGTCGCCGGGTTTTTCGTCGGGTAACGGGATCGTCAGGTCGTCCGCCGGGGTTTCAAGGAAATCCCCGACGGCGGCGTAGGCGGCGAGGAGCGACTCGATGCGGACACGCAGGGCGGGGTCGCCGGCATATGATCGGTCGAGCAATGCGGCGCGCGCCTCGGTCGGCAAACCGAGGGCCTCGGCGAAGATTTCATCGTCGCGGTTCATGGCGTGGCAGGGGTGGAATGGGGAAGGGCGTCAGCCGGGTTGAAGAGGCAACGGCGGTGCGGCGGGGCGAACTTGGGTGCGGACGGCAGGGAAGGGATGGTGTTCAATGCGGAATTTCCCGGCCAAAGCTGCCATCGGCGTGGACCGTTCCGTTTTTCATGGTGATTCCGGCCCCCCGTCAACCGCGCAGCCGTTTCACCTCCTTGAACAGCCATGCCCGGGAATAGGCCCAGTCGCGCAGGGCGGTGTGGTGCGAGATGCCAAGCATGTCTGCGGCCGCGGTGAGCGGGAAGCCGGCGAAGTATTTCAGTTTCACGAGTTCAGCCTTGCGCGGGTCGTGCGCCGCGAGAGCCGCGACCGCCTCATGCACGAGGAGCAGTTCCTCGTCGTTCTCCGCGGGGGAGGCGACTTCGAAGCCGGGCGTGTGGGCATCGAGTTTTACCAGGTCTCCGCCGTGGCGCCCGGCGTGCTTGCTCCGGGCATGATCGATCAGGATGCGGCGCATGGCCTCGGCGGCCGCGGCGAAAAAGTGCGCCCGGTTGGCCCAGGCCTCCTGCTCGTCGCCACCCAGACGGAGCCAGGCCTCGTGGACGAGCGTGGTGGGCTGGAGGGTGTGGCCGGGCGCCTCGCGGGCCATCTTGGCGGCGGCGAGCCGGCACAATTCGTCGTAGACGATCGGCAGCAGTTGCGCGGCCGCCTGCGGGTCTCCGGTCCCGACGCGCTGGAGGATGATGGTGACTTCACCTTCCTTCATCTTCATCGGGCCGGAAAATTGCGTGCGCCAGAGTGAAAAGAAACAACAATCGACCCCAATGACATGGGATAGGGTGAATCGCACACCGGATTCATTATTCTAGTTTGGGTCAGGTGGGGAAATGTCCCCGGGGCGGCCACTCATCGCACGGGAGCGAAGATGAATTTTGTTTTGTTCGCTTTTTCCCAAGTCGGTTTGCGTCGAGCGCGGCGGATTCGTTTCCAGGCGAGGCCCGGGCGGTGTTTTCCACGGGTGCGTTCGGCACTCCGCGAGCAACGCGAGATTGTTCCCACGTGGGTTAACCTTGACGTGATCGTCGCCGCATCTGGGGTGCGCCAAGGCGCTTCAACCGCCACGACCCGGGCCGAAGCCCCGCTCACGCCGCGTGCAACAGGTTCTGCGTCTCCTCGCGGACATCGGCAAGGAAGTCCTCGAGGTGGCTGGTTGCGACGAGGTTGAACTCGCGCAGGATGTCCACGTGCGGCTCGAGGGTCGGCACCTCGTAGGCGCAGGCGCGCACCAGGCGGCCGATGTAGAGGACGCGTTCCACCGGTTCGCGGGGATGGAGGTATTGCCGGCCGACGGCCTCGACCACGGAGGCGGGGAAGGCGAGCTGGCGCAGCAGTTCCGCGCCGAGCTCGGCCTGGTCGAAGCCGCAGAGCTGCCGCTCGTCGGACCGGTACTCCGTCTCGAAATCGGCATAGGCCAGCTTCGCGGCCCCCGTCTGCCTCTCCCAAAGGTTCTCGGCGACCAGCAGGCCCATCTGGTGCAGCAGACCGACCATATAGGCGGCGGAGCGGTCCTCGCCGGAGCGCCCCGCGGCCAGCTCGGCGCCCACGGCGGCGAAGACGGAGCGGCGCCAGATGGCGTCGGCCGGCAACCCGTAGGCGCGCAGCGGCCGGATCAGCGCGGCGCTGGCCAGGACCTGAGAAAAGATGCGCGTCAACTGCACGGTGCCGAGGCGGTTGACCGCATCGTCGATCGAGGCGCAGGGCTGGCGGCTGAAGAAGGAGGAATTGGCCACGGCCATGACCCGCGCGGCCAGGGACGGGTCCATGCGGAGGTGTTCCGCGAGGTCGCAGGCGTTGTAATCGGCGCGCTTCAGCATGGCCTGCACCTGGCTGATGGAGCGGGAAAGCGGCAGCGAGCCCGTCGCAAGGAAGGCCTGAACCAGAACGGAGGGGGTGGCGGTCATGAGGGCGACCTCGCCTGGCGGGGCGCGCGGCGGCGCGGCCTGACGAAGGACTGTCCCTGACATCGGCGCAATCCGGCCGATCTTGACCGATTAAGCTCGGGCGGAGTGGGGGCGGGGTGCCCTCACCCCGCCCACCTGAGCCGGACCAGATCTGGCCCTTGGACCGTCAAGGGTGGGGCTGGACCTTGGTCCAGCCGCGCTTGGGCTGGCGGGAACGAAGATGCCGCGGCACCAAGGTGCCACCCGACAGCCACCGGCTGCACCGAAAATCAAACGGCCCTAGGAAACCGCCAGTTCCGTGACCGCCGCCTCCGCCGGGACCGGGTCGGGCGGCACCTCGGTGCTGACGCGGATCGGCAGCACGACGAGCGGCAGGCCGGCGAGGTAGAACCGCCGCTGCAATGCGAGGCCGGTGTAATTGTGCAGCAGCCGGGTAAAGATCGTCTCCCGCTCGAACAGCAGCTGGCCGGCGAAGAACACGTGGTTGGGGAACTGCGCGGCGGCCGACTGCGCCAGCTTCAGCACCTCGCCGGGGACGTCGTGGCCGATCACGGTGAACACCGCCGTGCCGTACCCGTGGGCGCGGGCCCAGGCGGCGTAGCGCGCAGCCCCGGCCGCGGTGTGCTCGCGGAGGGCGTCCAGCTCGGCGCTGCCCTTGAAGTTGCCGGCGTCGACCGCGCCCACCTGGAGGAAGACGAAGTTCCGGAACGTGGGGCCGAACATCCGCGGCACGTGCAGGCAGGTGTGCAGCCCGAGGCCGTTGTAGCCGTTGACGAGGACGACGGCCGTCCGCGCGCGCCGGTCCGGCTCCCCGGCGGCCGGCTGGCGCGAGGTGCGCTCGACCCCGGCCGCCTGCACGATGCCGTCGAGCCGGCTGAGCTGCGCGCTGACCCGCCGGTAATGGCGCTTGATCGCGAACGCGAGCCCCACCAGCACGCCGGTGACCAACAGCGTCTTCCAGCCGCCCTCGAAGAACTTCACGACGGTCAGCGAGATCAGGATGAACGTGGTCAGCGCGAGCCCGAAGCCGTTGACCGCCAGCCGGCGGAGCCAGGCCGGCTCGGTGCGGCGTTCCTGCCACCAGTGCACCACCATGCCGAGTTGCGACAGCGAGAAGGTGATGAAGACGTTGATCGAGTAGAGCACGACGAGGGTGTCGACCGAGCCGAGGGTCGCCAGCATCATGATGAAGGCCGCGAGGCCCATGAGCAGGATGCCCTTCTGGGTGACCAGCCGGTCGCTGAGGTTGGCGAAGCTCGTCGGGAACCAGCGGTCGAGCGCCATGTTGGCGAGCACGCGCGGGCCGTCGAGGAAGCCGGCCTGGGCGGCGATGAGCAGCAGCACGGCCTCGGAGGCGAGAAAGGCGAAGAGGAAGCCGGTGCCGAGGCTGTGCGGCCAGGCGGCGACGAGCTGCGCGCAGAGGACCGCGTTGAGCGTCTTGCCCTCGGTGGGCGCGACGGCGTAGAGCAGGTAGACGACGAGCAGGCCGGCGACGGTGACCGCCAGCGAGACGCCCATGTAGAGCATGGTGCGGCGGCCGGTCTGGACGCGCGGCTCGCGGAGGATCGGCAGGCCGTTGCTCACGGCCTCGATGCCGGTGTAGGTGCCCGCGCCCATGCTGTACGCGCGCAGCAGCAGCGCCAGCAGGCCGAACACGCCGACCGACGACGAGACGGTGTGGATCTCGCGGGTCGTCGCCGCGACCGCGGCGCCGAGACCGGCCGCATGCGTCGCGATGCCGTAGACGATGGCGAAAGCATGCGTGGCGACGAAGAGGAAGAAGACCGGCACCCAGAGGAGGACGGATTCCTTGACGCCGCGGAGGTTGACGAAGGTGAGCCCGATGATGCCGGCGAAGGCGAACGGGAGCTTCGCCGCCTGCCAGGCGGGCGGCAGCAGGCTGAACAGCGCGTCGGCGCCGCTCGCCACCGAGATGGTGATCGTCAGCACGTAGTCGATCAGCAGCGCGCTGCCCGAGACCACGCCCGCGGCCGGCGAGAGGAGCTTGCTGGCGACGAGGTAGCCGCCGCCGCCGGTCGGGAAGAGCGAGATGATCTGCGAATAGCTCGCGCAGATCGCGATGATGGTGACCACGGAGGCGAGCGCGACGAACACGCTCAGGTGCGTGTTGGTCCCGAGCGCCTTGAAGGTTTCCTCGGGGCCGTAGCACGAAGACGACAACCCGTCCGCCCCGAGGCCGACCCAGGCGAAGACCGCGATCAGCGAGACCTTGTGGAAGAGATTCTGCTCGGTCAGCGAGCGCGCGCGGCCGAAGAGGACGGATTTGAGTGACATGGGAGGAGCGTCCGGCCCCGGGAGGGTTTGGACGGCGGCGAGGATGCCACAAATGCAGCCCCCGGGGGTGTTAAACCGGGGGACAAAAGCATAAATATACCGTTAAGCCGGAGGCACGGTTATGACACGATAGCCGGGCAGCAGTCGCGGCGGCCGGCAGCCGCGGCCCGGACTTAAACCCGGGCAGTGAGCGGGTTGGGCGCTTTTCCGCGGTGGCCTCCCGGCCTTTCTGGCCGAAGCAAAAGCTTATCGCCCCCGCCTCCGTCAGGCTCAGAACAAACCCAGGATCAGGGAGGGGAACAACCCGAGGCCCACGATGATCGCGGCGGCGGCCACGAGGGTGATCGCCGTGGCCGTGGGCACGCGGATCCGTCCGGCCCGTTCCGGGGCGGGTGCGGCCACCAGCGCCTGTTTCAGCACGATCAGGTAATAATAGAGGGCGACCGCGCTGAGGGCGATGGCGAGCAGGGTCAGCCAGCCGGCCGGGCCGGCCACGCCGCCGACCTGGAGCGCCGCGGCAAAGATGAAGAACTTGCCGGCGAAACCCGCCAGCGGCGGGATGCCCGCGAGCGAAAGGATGAACACCGCGAGGCAGCCCGTCAGCAGCGGCGAGCGGCGGTCCAGGCCGGCGAGGTCGGTGATCCGCTGGCAGCCGCCGTTGACCTCGAGCACGGCGATGACGCCGAACGCGCCCGCGGTGGCGACGCCATAGGTGGCCAGGTAATAGAACAGCGGGCCGGCCCCGGCGGTTTCCGCGGCGATGACGCCGAGCAGCATCACGCCGGTGTGCGCGATGGCGGAGTAGGCGAGCAGCCGCCGGAGGTTGGCCTGGGCGAGCGCCGCGAGATTGCCGAGCAGCAGCGACGCGCCCGCGAGCAGGGCGACGAGGGTCAGCCAGCCGCCCGTGTTGCCGGCGGTGGCGACCTGGCCGGCCAGCGCGCCGAGGCCGGGCCAGAGCAGGCGCAGGAACAGGGTGAAGCCCGCGAGCTTCGAGGCCGACGCGATCAGCGCGGCCGACGGCGTGGGGGCGCCCTGGTACGCGTCCGGCGCCCAGAGGTGGAACGGCGCCGCGGCCGCCTTGAAGCCGAAGGCCACCAGCACCATCACGAGCGCCAGCGCCAGCAGCGGGGTCATCCCGGTTTGCGCCAGCGCCAGCGCGATGCGGGAGAAGTCCAGCTCGCCCGTGACGCCGTAGATCAGGCTGAAGCCGAAGAGCAGGAACGCGGTCGCCATGCCGCCGAACAGGAAATACTTCAGCGCGGCCTCGGCGGATTCGCGGCTGTCCTTGTTGAAGCCCGCCAGGATGTAGAGCGAGAGGCTGGCCAGCTCGAGCGCGACGAACGCGACCAGCAGCTGGTGCGCGGCGCCCATCAGGGTGAACCCGGTGTTCGCGAACAGGATGATCGCCACGTACTCGGCGGGATGCCGCGGCAGCCTGGCGCCGGCGGCCACGCCGAGCGTGAGCAGCGCCAGCCCGAGCACGCCGGCGCGGGTGGCGACGGCGAGCGGGTCGAGCATGAGCGTGTTCCCGTAGACCGGGCCCAGCGCGCCGACGGCCAGGGAATCGTAGAGCGCGGCGGCCAGCGCCACGGCCCCGAGCAGCAGGGCGGCGGCCCGGCGCTCCGGCAGCGTGTGCCGGCGGCCGCGGATCAGGTCGTAGGCCAGCACGAGCAGCGCGCCGGCCACCAGCGTCATTTCGGGCAGCAGGGCCCGGGCGAGGGTCAGGTAGCCGTAGTTCATCGCGTCCCTCCGATCCAGACGGCCTGCATCATCGGCGACTGCAGACTCGGGATGATCCAGTTGAGCAGCAGGTCCGGCCGCAGGCCGACCAGCAGCGTGGCGGCCAGCAGCAGGATCGCCCCGGTGCGTTCCGGCCAGGTGATGGGCGCGTACAGGTGCACCGGCCCGGCCGCGGGGGCCGCGGCGCCGGCCTGGCCGAAGAAGGCGACCTGGATGGCCCGCAGGGTGAAGGCGGCCGCGATCAGCACGCCGAGCGCGGCGGCCAGCGCCCAGACCTTCGAGACCTGCCAGGCGCCGACGAGGATGGTGAGTTCCGCCGGAAAACCGGAAAAGCCCGGCATGCCCATCGAGGCCAGCCCGGCCAGCACGAACACCACCGCCGCGAACGGCATCAGCCGGTGCAGCGGCAGCCTGGTCAGCTCCGCGAGCTGCCGCGTGTGCGTGCGCTCGTAGACCATCCGGCCGACCACGGCGAAGAGCAGCCCGGCGATGACGCCGTGCGAGAACATCTGCAGCACCGCGCCGGCCATGGCCGCCGGGTTGGCGAGGGCGAGCCCGAGCAGCACGAAGCCCATGTGGCTCACGCTCGAGTAGCCGATCACGAACTTGAAGTCATCCTGCACGAGGGCGACGAGCCCGGCGTAGAGGATGCCCGCGAGGGCGAGCCACGCGATGACCGGCTGCCAGAATTCCAGGCCGGCCGGGACGAGCGGCAGCGCCACGCGCAGGCAGCCGTAGGCGCCGAGCTTCATCACGACGCCCGCCAGCAGCATCGACGCGCCGGTCGGCGCCGCCACGTGGCCGGTCGGGGCCCAGGTATGGAAGGGGAACATGCCGGCCAGCACGGCGAAGCCGGTGAAGAGGAACGCAAAGATGACGACCTGCTGCGGGTGGCTGAGGCCGGCCGCCGCCTGCGCCAGCTCCCAGAGGCTGAAGCCGCTGGCGTGGCCCGCGGCGTAGATCCAGAGCAGGCCCGCCAGCACCAGCGCGCTGCCGGCGAACGAGTAGAGGGCGAGCTTCATCGCCCCGTACAGGCGGTTGGTCGAGCCCCAGTTCGCGATCAGGAAATATTTCGGGACGATGGCGATCTCGTAGAAGACGAAGAAGAGGAACGCGTCCGCGCTGAGAAACACGCCGTACACGCCGCCGATCAGCGCCAGGTAGAAGGCGAAGAACTCGCCCGTGCGTTCCGCGATGTTCCAGGAAAAGAGGATGCCGGCCGTCGCCGCCAGCCCGGTCAGCACGACGAGCGTGAGGCTGATGCCGTCCGCCGCGAGGTGGTAGTGGATGCCCAGCTGGGAAATCCACGTCACATCCACCAGCTGGATCATCTGGTTCGACGGCGTGAAGCCGTACGCGGCATAAAGCGTGATCCCCCAGCAGGCCACCGCCGTGAGCAGCGCGACCCCCCGGGCCGCCGCGGCCGAGCGCCTCCCGGCCACCAGCGACAGCAGCGCGCCGGCGAAGGAAAGGTAGATGGTGTAGGGCAGCAGGTTCATGGCAGGTGGGCGGCCCAGGCGGTGACCAGCGGGTTGATGAGGCCCATGAGCAGCTGCGGCCAGACGCCGAGGACAAACATCAGCGCCACGGCCGGAGCGAGGGTGAGGATTTCCCGGGCGCCGAGATCCCTGAAGCCGGCGACGCCGGGCCCCGGCGGGCCGTGGAAGACGCGCTGCCAGAAGGTCAGCAGGAAGTACGCGGTGGCAAACAGGCCGAGGCAACCGACGGCCGCCGCGCCGGGGTCGAGGCCGAACACACCGCGGAAGATGAGGAACTCGCCGACGAAGCCGTTGAGCCCGGGCAGGCCGAGCGAGGAAAACAGCGCGATGCCGCACAGCCCGGCGAAGACGGGCGCCACGGTGCGGACGCCGCCGAAGTCGCCGAGCCCGCGCCGGCCGCCGGAGCGGAGCTCAAGGCAACCGATGCAGAAGAACAGCGCGGAGGCGGAGAGGCCGTGGTTGAACATCTGCAGCACCGTGCCGCCGAGGGCCGCGCCGGCTGCGTCGGGGTGGCCGGCCCCGGCATAACTGACGGCGAAGAGCGCGAGCAGGCAATAGCTGAGGTGGTTGACGGAGGAGTAGGCGACCATCCGCTTCAGGTCGGTCTGGG
>CAYRDN010000034.1:0-36773 GCA_964423065.1 uncultured Oleiharenicola sp.
CAGATAGCGGATGGCCCAGGTCTCGGGATCGATGATAAAATCCTCCACGTGGCCGATCGCGCCGTCCGTGGCCTGAATGTGATGGCCGGTCACATCGCGCGTGCTGCGCAAGGTGTAATCCCACTTCTTGCCGGTGCTGGCCCGTTCGCTCCACTTTGAACGGTCGCGCTGTGGATAGGGATACTCGCCCCAGTTGTAGATGCCGCCCCAATACATCGGCATGCCGTAATAACCATAGTAGGTGGTCTCGAACTGGCGGGAGACGGGTTTGTCGCTGTCCAGCGACGGGCTGTCCTCGATTTGCTTTTTGGTCAGATCCACGGCGACGTCCTTCGCCAGGTGATCGACGGCCCCGAGGGCATACGGGGAAAGCAGCACCTGCCGGCCCGTCAACCAGTGTCCGGTGTCGGCGACCAGGTAGCGGATGGTCCAGCGTTGGTCGTCGAAATAGAATTCCTTGACCTGGCCGATTTCTCCGTCGCGGCTGTTCAGTTTATACCCCTGCAGGGTCTTGGCTCGATATAACATGAGAATGAATGCGTTGATAGTTTCCGTTGTGCCCCTCACGGGCGTTTGACCGATGACAGGATGAACCATACCGGTCGGCATCGCTATGGGGACAACACCTACTCTAACTGCGATTCCCCGCCTCCGGCGCCTTGGATTGGCCGGACCAAGGGCCGGCCAGCCGGGAAAGCCAGATGGCCAGCCCGCCGAACAGGATGATGCAAATCCAGCTGACCGTGTAACCCAACCGGTGGAAACCGATGACAATCTCAATCCGGGCGGCCACCCGGGCAAGATGAGCCAGGCAGACCAGCCCAAAGATCACACACGATATCCTGAGACCAACGATGGGGGAGTTCATAGAGGCGGAGGCAAACGCTGCGGGAAGGCCGGGGCGGTGAACCGGTCCGGAATGGACCGGCCGAACGGCGCCGGGGAAGACCGGTGAGGCGACAAAAATGGGAGCGGTTGGTTCATTTTCCCCCGTGCCTTAATCCGCGATAGCGGCGGATCAGGCGGTTGGTCGAACTGTCGTGTTTGAGCCGCGGCATGGTCTTGCGCTCAAGCTCAGGCACGATGCGCTGCGCGAGCACCTTGCCGAGTTCGACGCCCCACTGGTCGAACGAGTCGATGTTCCAGATCACGCCCTGCGTGAATACGCTGTGCTCATAGAGCGCCACCAACTGGCCGAGGACCTCCGGGGTGAGACGTTTGGCCAGGATGACGTTGGACGGACGGTTGCCCTCAAACACCCGGTGCGGCACGAGCCAGGCCGGCACGCCCTCGGCTTTGACCTCCGCGGCGGTCTTGCCGAACGCAAGGGCCTCGGCCTGGGCAAAGACATTGGCCAGCAGGATGTCATGGTGGCGGCCCAAGGGGGTGAGCGGCCGGCCGAACGCGATGAAGTCGCAGGGAACCAGCCGCGTGCCCTGATGGATCAGCTGATAGAACGAATGCTGGCCGTTGGTGCCCGGTTCGCCCCAGTAGACCGGCCCGGTCTGGTGCTTCACCCTTTTCCCGCCGAGCGTGACGTGCTTGCCGTTGCTCTCCATCGTCAGTTGCTGCAGGTAGGCGGGGAAGCGCTTCAGGTATTGCTCGTAGGGCAGCACCGCCACCGTGGGCGCGCCGAGAAAATCATTGTTCCAGACCGCGAGCAGTCCCATGAGCACGGGCAGGTTTCTCTCGAACGGCGTGTGGCGGAAATGCTCGTCCATCTGACGGAAGCCCCGGAGCATCGCCCGGAAATGGTCCGGTCCCACCGCCAGCATCGTCGACAGGCCGATGGCCGAATCCATCGAGTAGCGTCCGCCGACCCAGTCCCAAAAGCCGAACCGGTTGGCCGGATCGATGCCAAAGGCGGCAACTTTCCCGGCATTCGTGGACACCGCCGCGAAATGTTTCGCCACGGCCCCGGCGTCGCCGCCGAGTCCACGGAGCAGCCACGCGCGCGCGCTGTGCGCGTTTGTCATGGTCTCCAGCGTGGTGAAGGTCTTCGACGAGATGATGAAGAGTGTCTCCGCCGGGTCGAGGTCGCGGGTGGCCTCCACCAAATCGGTGCCATCCACGTTCGAAACAAAACGGAAGGTCAGGCTGCGCTGGCTGTAATGTTTGAGCGCCTCGTAGGCCATCACGGGACCGAGGTCGGAGCCGCCGATGCCGATGTTGATGACGTTGCGGATGCGTTTGCCGGTATGGCCCTTCCAGGCCCCGCGGCGGACGCGGCGGGAAAACAAGGCCATCTGATCAAGCACGGCGTGGACCCCGGGGACGACATTTTTCCCATCCACCACCATGGACGCACCCTTCGGCGCGCGCAGCGCCACGTGCAGGACCGCGCGGTTTTCCGTGACGTTGATTTTCTCGCCTTCGAACATGGCTGCCATCCTCCCGCTCAACCCGGATTCCCGGGCCAGGCGCACCAGCAGTTTCAGGGTCTGGTCGGTGATGCGGTTCTTCGAATAGTCCAGATAGAGCCCGGCCGCCCCGGCGGTCAGACGCTCGCCGCGCTTGGGGTCATCGGCGAAAAGTTCCCGCAGGTGCCGCTTCCGCAGCGTTTGGCAATGGGCCGCCAGCGCCTGCCAGGCCGGCCGGCGGGTGGGTGGTTTGAGTGGGATGGTCATAGAGGTGATGGCTTGCGTCGCGGTCACGCCCAGGTCAGGAGGCCGGGCGGAGCGCGTGACTCTTGGTTGCGATCACCGCCAGCAGGTCGTTCCAGGACTTCACGAACGATTTGGCCCCTTCGTCCTGCAGGCGCGCGGCCAGCTCGCCCAGGACCACCCCGGGTTCGTCGAACCGGGCCAGCACCTTTTCGCAGTCGCCGCCATCGGCCGCCAGCGTCGCTCCGATTTTCCCGTGATCGGCCCAGGCCTGCAAGGTGGCCTCCGGCATCGTGTTCACCGTGAATGGAGCCGCCAGCGCCCCGACATAGAGGGTGTCGGGCGCCTTGGGATCCTTGGTGCCCGTGCTGGCCCAAAGCAGACGCTGCGGCCGGGCCCCGGCGTTGTAGGCCCGCAGCCACCGCGGCCTGCTCAGCAGAGTGGTGTAAGCCCGGTAGATGCGACCCGCCATGGCGATGCCGAGCAGGTTGTTCAGCGCCGGCGGGACCCGGTCGTGGAGGGCGACATCCCACCGGCTGACAAAGATCGAGGCCACGGAACCGACCCGGGGATTGAGGCCGGCGGCCAGGCGCCGTTCGATGCCGCGCAGGTAGGCGTCGGCCGCGGCCCCGTATTGCTCGGCGGAGAAGAGCAGGGTCACGTTGACCGGCACACCGGCAAAGATCGCCTCCTCGATGGCGGGCAGGCCCTCCTTCGTGCCCGGAATCTTGATGAACAGGTTCGGCCGCCCGGCCCGCGCGGACAGGTCCTTGGCGGCGGCGATGGTGCCGGCCGTGTCCTGGGCGAGCAAGGGGGACACCTCCAGGGAAACCCAGCCGTCCACCCCATCCGTGCGCTCGTGCACCGGCCGGAACAAGTCGGCCGCCCGGGAAAGATCGTCCAGGGCCAGGTTGAAAAAGAGGTTTTCCCCGCTCCGGCCCTTCCCTAATTCCGCGCGGATGCCCGGGTCATAAGCCGCGCTGTGTTTGATGGCATGGTCGAAGATGGTCGGATTGGAGGTCAGACCCGTCACCGACAGCTCGTCGATGTAGCGCTGGAGCGTGCCGTGGTTCAGCAAGTCGCGCGTGATGTTGTCGAGCCAGAGGCTCTGGCCGAGGTTGTGCAGCGCTTGGGTGGCTTTCATGATGATTGATTGATTTCCCGGATTGCGGTCCCGGCCGGGACGACGCTCCGTTTGTTGGTTGAGTGGATCGCAATTGAGGGGCATGCCCGGAGAACAGATCGCGCGATCATCAGCTCCTCATCGGTATGAATGACCCGGACCGTGGTCCGGCTTGCGCCGGTTGAGATGACCGCCGCGTTCTGCGCGTTGCGCCGCCGGTCGACCTTCGCGCCGAGAAAGGCCAGCCCGGCGCAGATGCGCGCGCGGATGAGGGGTGCGTTCTCGCCGATGCCGCCGGCGAACACGAGCGTATCCAGGCCGCCCAGGGCGGCCGCGTAGGCGCCGATCCACTTTTTCGCCTGATAACAGAACAAGGCGAGGGCGTCGGCCGCCCGCCGGTCGCGGGCTTCGCGCCCCAGCAGGTCGCGCACATCGGAACTGGTCCCCGACACGCCCCGCAGTCCGGATTCGTGGTTCACCATCCGCTCGAACCGCGCCGGGGTCATCTGCTCGCTCCGGGCGAGGAACGAGAGCAGTCCCGGATCCAGGTCGCCGGAACGGGTGCTCATGACCAGACCGGCCGCCGGGGTGAAGCCCATGCTGGTGTCGAGGCTCTTGCCATGATGCACCGCGGCCAGGCTCGCACCGTTGCCGAGATGCGCGAGGATGACGCGGCCCTGCGCCGCCGCCGGATCGAGCCGGCGGAGTTCCTCCATCAGGTAGGCGTAGGACAGCCCGTGGAAGCCGTAGCGCTCGACGCCCTTCGCCTGGTAGCGTCGTGGAATCGCCAGCAGTTTCGCCACGCGCGGCATCGTGCGGTGAAAGGCCGTGTCGAAGCACGCCACCTGCGGCAGCCGCGGATGCCGCTTGCGCATCGCCTCGATCAACTCGATCTCCCGGGGCAGATGATCGGGGTCATAAGGCGTGATGCGGTGCAGTTCCGCGAGCAGTTTGGCCGTGATCCGCTCCGGCTCGGTGTGCTGCATGCCGTGCACCACGCGGTGGCCCGCCGCCTGGACCGCGGCGAAGACCGGCTGCTGTTCCAGCCAGTCCAGCAAAAACCCGGCCGCCGTGCGATGATCGGCGGCGGTGAAGCGGTGCGTTTCCGGCCATTTGGCCGCCGGCCACGTGACGGTCAGATTCGTGCCGCGCGCGCCGATGCGATCGATCTTGCCCGCGAGCCGCCGCCGCGGCGCTGGGCCGGCCTCATACATGGCAAACCGGATGCTCGACGAGCCGCCGTTGATCGCCAGCACGCAGGACACCGCGGCGGCAGGTCCGCCCACCATCCGCCTGGTTGGCGATTCTTGCGGGAAATGGGTCGGCACGGCCTACTATCCGCGGCGGCCGCCAAGGTAACAATGGAGTGTTCAACCCATTGCCCGGCGGCGGACGGGGTGGACCAGCGCCACTCCGTTGGGAGAATCCAGCTCGCCTGGGAAATTGATCCCTTGATGTGGGCCGGAAGCCCTCACCCGGCGGGTCACAGTTTTCGCAACCCATGCCTCGCGGGGTGAGGTCACCCCGCCCACCCCGACGCGACGGAGTCACCGCTGGAGCATATAAATTAATCCGGATCCATGCAGATGATTTCCCGCGAATAACGCGAATTCACGCGGATTACAGAGGAGAAACAGGAGAAAATGGGACTGCTTGGTCAAATCCACCACCCAGTGGACGGGGATTTCCGGGAATTCTATTCGCGTTCATCCGCGTGATTGGCGGGCAACTGAATTTTTCCCGATACGGACTCATGCAGCAGCCATCCGCGGATTACGCGGATGAACACGGATTTTCGGAGAGAGACCCCGTTTCCAAGACGTAATGCGGCGCACACGAATGGTGCGTTGGGGCGGAGTTGGATTTCGTTGCCACAGCCCTTATCCGCGTCGATCGGCGAAATCCGCGGAGAATTCCGACTGAATTGGTCCGGCTTAGGGTAACACCCCATTGGGCCGGCGGTCCTTTCGGCCTATCTTTCGAGCCCGAGCCCCACGGAGTTTTTTCCCTTTCGGACATCAATCCATGTTACAAAACACCAAAGAACTCTACGGCCACAAGCTGATGGCAACGGACGGCGCCATCGGCCAGGTGAAGGATTTCTACTTCGACGACAAAACCTGGGTGATTCGTTATCTGGTCGCTGACACCGGGTCATGGCTGAGCGGACGCCAGGTGCTGCTCTCCCCCCATGCTTTCGGCCGGGTGGACCGGAACAAGAAAACCTTCGCGATCAAACTCACGCGCCAGCAGATCGAAGGCAGCCCCCTGATCGAGCAGCACAAGCCGGTCTCCCGGCAATATGAAATCGACTATTACCAATACTACGGCTGGCCGGCTTACTGGAACGGCGGGACGATGCGGGGTCTGGCCGGCTATCCCATGATGATGCCGCCATCGAAAGACCAGATTGCGGCGCAGCACCACCATCCCCGGGACGACAAACATCTGCGCAGCACCAAGGCGGTCGCAGGTTACGCCATCCACGCCGCCGAGGGGGATATCGGTGCGGTCAGCGGTTTTATGATCGACGAAAAGAGCTGGACGGTTCGCGACCTCGTCGTCGAAACGGGCCACTGGTATGCGGGCAAGGATGTCCTGGTTCCGGCGACCGTAGTCGAGCGCATCAGTGATGAGGACTCCCGGGTCTGCGTGAGCCTCACCCAGGCCGCCATCCGGCAGACGGCGGAGGACGACGTCGTGAAGGCCGGAGTCTGAAACCGCAGCCCGGCCCCCGGCGGCGCGGCGTCCATGCACCCAGGCTCATGAAAAAGAATCCTCTCAACCGGAACGTCCTGACCGACTGTTCCACCCGCCTCGACCCGGTGACCCGCGAGCAGGTGCAGGCCCGCACCCGCGAACTGGCCGTGATCGCCGGACGCACCCCGCAACAGGTGATGCAGGCCGACTATGAACGGGCGAAACGCGAACTGACGGGCGAAACGGACCCCGACCGGCAGGACGCCGTGCTCGATGCCGTGCCCGGGGAAAAACGGTGGGCCCCCGTGCCGGGCTCGACCGGAAACCAGTTCCTGGAGTCCTCCAGCGAGGACGGGGATGCCGGGGGCCGGAGCGGGGCCGGGCAACTCGTCGACGGGTGTGGCATCGGGTCCCGCCGCGACCGCCAATTCCGTGGCGCCCACTGCACCCGGGCAGGCGATCGAACCCAAACGGAAATCTCACCCTCGCCCTGAACAAACTCTTATTCCCCCATCCTGAACGTCAGAAAAATATCATGAATCCGAACCATTCCATCGTCGCCATCTATCCCACCCACCCGGCCGCCGAAACGGCTGTCAAGGAGCTCCAGCAATCCGGCTTCGACCTGAAAAAACTGTCGATCGTCGGCCGCGATTATCACACCGACGAGCATGTCGTCGGTTATTACAATACGGGCGATCGCATGAAATCCTGGGGGGCCCGCGGGGCCTTTTGGGGCTGGATCTGGGGCTGTCTCTTCGGCTCCGCCTTCTTTTTCATCCCGGGCCTCGGGCCGCTCGTCGTGGCCGGGCCGCTCGTCGGCTGGCTGGTCGGGGCACTGGAAAGCGCGGTCGTGGTGGGCGGTCTGAGCGCCCTGGGGGCGGGTTTGTATGGCCTGGGCATTCCGAAGGACAGCATCCTCAAGTATGAAACGGCCCTGAAGTCCGACAAGTTTGTCCTGATCGTCCACGGTTCTGCGGCGGACACCGTCCGGGCCAAGGAGATTCTGACCCGCACCAGCCCGGAGGCGTTGGATCACCACCAGTAAATGATCCCGGAGCAAACTTCCGGACCTCGGCCGCGGTGCGGGCACCGGATCCCGCCGGCCTGACTCCGGGCTCACGGCGTTCCCCGGACAAACGCCCCGGTGAAGACCCGGACCACAGCCAAAAACAATCCCCTGAAAACTATTCAACATGAAACAGAACAAATCATTCGCCGCCCTGATCTTCGTCCTTATTTTCGGCGCCGGCCTGGGTTGGGCCAGCCTGCAGCCCGGCCAGCACGCAGCCATCTTGATCGGCACGCTGGCTTTCTTCCTGGCCCTGGTGGTGTCCGCCGCCATCCAGGTCGCGAATCAGTGGGATCGGGCGGTGATCCTGCGCCTGGGGCACTTTCACTCCCTGCGGGGCCCGGGGCTTTTTTTAATCATTCCCGTCATTGATGCGATCCCCTACTGGATCGACATCCGCGTCATCACCACCGGATTCAAGGCGGAAAAGACCCTGACCAAGGACACGGTGCCGGTGGATGTGGATGCGGTGCTGTTTTGGAAGGTCGTGGACCCCAAGAAGGCCGCCTTGGATGTGGCCGACTATCAAAGCGCCATCAGCTGGGCCTCCCAAACCGCCTTGCGTGATGTGATCGGCAAGACCATGCTCTCCGACATGTTGGAAGGCCGGGACAAGATCAGCAGCCTCCTGCAAAAGATTATCGACGAGCGCACCGAACCCTGGGGCATCAATGTCATCTCCGTCGAGGTCAAGGATGTCCTGATCCCGCCCGCCCTGGAGGATGCGATGTCCATGCAGGCGCAGGCGGAACGAGAGCGGCAGGCCCGGGTGATCCTGGGCGATGCCGAGCGGCAGATCGCGGAGAAATTCGCCGAAGCCGGCCGGACCTACGAACACAACCCGATCGCCTTTCATCTCCGGGCGATGAACATGCTTTATGAAGGCTTGAAGGAGAATTCCACGATTGTGATCGTGCCCAGCACCGCCGTCGAAAGCATGCAACTGGGCGGGCTGGCCGGCATGACCGCGCTGACGATGGGCTTGGGCCAGGAGGGCGCCAAAGGCCGCAAGGAAGCGAAGCCCCGGGAGCCGGCGGGTGATGCCACCCCGGACTTGGAAACTCTCCAACGCCCGGCCCCGGGGACCCTCCCCCAATGAATCCCTCCGCCCCAAATGAGCGCATGACCGGAGGCCGCCGATGAAGGCGACCGTTTCCGCCCTCCTGGCCCCGGGCAAAGGACTGCTCGCCGCGGATGAAAGTTTCCCCACCATCGGCAAACGCTTTGCCGCCCTGAACATTCCGGTGACGGAGGATAATCGCCGCGCCTACCGCGAGACACTGTTTGCAACGCCCGGCCTGGGCGAGTTCATCAGCGGGGCGATCCTCTTCGATGAAACCATGCACCAAAAGTCCGGCGGCGGCATGCCCCTGCCCGAATTGCTCGTCCGGCAGGGCATCATTCCCGGCATCAAGGTGGACCATGGCACCATCGCTTTGGCCAATTTTCCGGGCGAAAAGATCACGCAGGGCCTCGATGGCCTGCGCGAGCGGCTCGGCGCCTATCGGGAACTGGGGGCGCGCTTCACCAAATGGCGCGCGGTCATTGCCATCGGCGAACGGCTGCCGACGGCCGCCTGCATCGTGGCCAATGCCGGGCCGCTCGCCCAATTCGCGGCGCTGAGCCAGGAAGCCGGGCTCGTGCCCATCGTGGAACCGGAGGTCCTGATGGACGGCAACCACACCATCGCCCGCTGCGAGGAAGTCACCGGCCTCACTTTGCAAGCGGTGTTTGCGGCCCTGATCGCCCATCGCGTCATGCTTGAAGGGATGCTGCTCAAGACCGGCATGGTGCTCTCCGGCAAGGCCTCGCCCCGCGCGGCCGGCGTGGAGGAGGTGGCCGAAGCCACCCTCCGCTGCCTGCGGCGCGCCGTGCCCGCCGCGGTGCCGGGCATTGTGTTTCTTTCGGGCGGACAAAGCGACGTGGCCGCCACGGAACGCCTGAACGCCATCTGCCGGGTGGGCGGCGCGCCGTGGTCATTGAGTTTTTCGTTCGGCCGCGCCCTGCAGGACGCCCCCATGAAAACATGGGGCGGCGCCCCGGCCCACACCGCGGCCGCCCAGTCGGCCCTTTTGCATCGCGCCCGCTGCAACTCGCTCGCGGTGCAGGGCCGGTATTCGGCGGCGACGGAACACGAAGCTGCCGCCGGCCAACAGATTTCCGCCGGGAGCGGGGAACCCCCCGTTCCCGGCCGACACCAATAATATAATAGCATGAAAACAACCCCATCATCCGACAGCCCGGGATCGGTCCGCCCGGCGAAAAAAACGTCCCGCCCGCCAAGCCCGCTCGCCAGCTCACCCGCCGAGGCGAAACGGGAAAGCGCCCGGCTCCGCCGCGGCCGGGCAAGCCTCGAATCCGCCCCCACGACGGCCGAGACCGACATCCGCTCGTCGCTCATCTGAACCGGTTCGGCGCAGCCCGACCCGCGCCACGACATTAAATCAGCAGTGACCGATGACCAACCCGAGCCCACCGCCCGCCCAGGATCCGCTGCGGATTGGCATCGCGGCGGACCACGGCGGGTTTGAACTGAAGCAATATCTGGAAGGACGGCTGCGTGAGGCCGGCCATCGGGTGAACGATTTCGGCGACCACCGCCCGCAGCCGGACGACGATTATCCGGATTTCATCGTGCCGCTGGCCCGGGCCGTCGCCCGCGGCGACGTGGATCGCGGCGTGGCCGTCTGCGGCAGCGGCGTGGGGGCCTGCGTGGCCGCCAACAAGGTGGCGGGCGTGCGGGCGTGCCTGATCCACGAGAATTTTTCGGCCCGGCAGGGCGTCGAGGATGACGACCTCAACGTGATCTGCCTCGGCGGCCTGGTCGTCGGCCACGAGACCGCGTGGGGCCTGGTGCAGACCTTTCTCGCGGCGCGCTTCAGCGGCGCGGAGCGCCACCGCCGCCGCCTGGCGAAAGTGGCGGCCCTCGAGGGCCCGCGACCGGAGGTCCCGGCGTGAAAATCAGCCCCCTGGCCGGCAAACCCGCGCCCCCTTCCCTGCTCGTCGACGTGCCGCGGCTCGTGACCGCCTATTATACCGGCGTGCCCGACCCCGCCGTGCCGGCCCAGCGCGTGGCGTTCGGCACCTCCGGACATCGCGGTTCGTCCTTCACCTGCTCCTTCAATGAAGACCACGTCCTCGCGATCACCCAGGCGATCTGCGAGTATCGCGCGCGCCAGGCCATCACCGGCCCGCTCTTTCTCGGCCTCGACACCCACGCCCTGTCCGCCCCAGCCGGCGCGACCACGCTGGAGGTGCTCGCGGCCCACGGGGTCGAGGCGATGATCGCCGCCCACAACGAATACACGCCGACGCCGGTGATCTCCCACGCGATCCTGACCTACAATCGCGGGCGAAAAAGCGGGCTCGCCGACGGGATCGTCCTCACGCCGTCGCACAATCCGCCGCACGACGGCGGCTTCAAGTACAACCCGCCGACCGGCGGGCCGGCGGACGACACCGTCACCGCCGGAATTGGCGCGAGGGCGAACGCGTTGCTCGAGACCCGCCTGGCGGGCGTGAAACGGATTCCCTACGCGCGCGCGCTCCGGGCGGCCACCACCCACCCGCACGACTATCTCGCCCCCTACATCAACGATCTTGGCCATGTGGTCGACCTGGCCGTGATCGGCGGGGCAAAGCTTCGGCTGGGCGTCGATCCCCTCGGCGGCGCCGGGGTCCATTACTGGGCGCGGATCGCCGAGCGCCATCACCTGGACCTGACCGTCGTCAGCGACACAGTTGATCCCACCTTTGGTTTCATGACGGTGGATTGGGACGGCCAGATCCGCATGGACCCGTCCTCGCCGTATGCCATGGCGCGGCTGATCGGGATGAAGGACCGCTTCGATCTCTCGTTCGCCTGCGACACCGACCATGACCGTCATGGCATCGTCACCCCGGGCGACGGGTTGCTGCCGCCCAACCACTATCTGGCGGTGGCGGTTTCCGAACTTTTCCCGCACCGCCCGCACTGGGGTGCGGACGCCGCCGTGGGCAAGACCGTGGTCAGCAGCGCCATGATCGACCGCGTCACGGCGAAGCTGGGCCGGAAACTTTACGAGGTGCCGGTCGGCTTCAAATGGTTTGTCGCCGGCCTGCTCGACGGCTCCCTGGGTTTTGGCGGCGAGGAAAGCGCGGGCGCCTCGTTCCTCCGCCGGGACGGCAGCGTGTGGACGACGGACAAGGACGGCTTCATCCCGTGCCTGCTCGCCGCGGAGATCACGGCGCGGACCGGATCCAACCCCGGCAAACTTTATCGCCGGCTCACGCAGGAATTCGGCGAGTCCTTTTATGACCGGGAGGAGGCGCCCGCCACCCCGGCGCAGAAGGCGGCGCTGGCGAAGTTGTCGGCCGCACAGGTCAAGCTGACCGGACTGGCCGGAGAGAAGATCCAGGCCAAGCGCACCCGCGCCCCGGGCAACGATGCCCCGCTCGGCGGCTTGAAGGTGGTGTCGGCCAGCGGCTGGTTCGCCGCCCGGCCGTCCGGCACCGAGGACATCTATAAAATCTACGCCGAGAGCTTCCGCGACAAGGCCCATCTGCACCAGATCCTGGCCGAGGCCCGGACCATCGTCAGCGCGGCGCTGGCCGGCGCGACGGGACCGGCGGCGCATCCCGGGTCGCCCCCATCGCCCGCGAAGGCCGAGCGCGCGGCCATCGAGGTGTGGGAGAACGAAGGCGACCCGAACTGAGTCCCGGCCCCGGCTGCAGACCATAACATGAACCCACCCAAGCCCGCCGGGACCTCCCCGCCCCAGCCCCCGCATGGGCGCGAAGCCCTGACCGAACTGGCGATGGATCTGCGCTGGACGTGGAACCACCGGGCGGACGAGTTGTGGCAGCTGCTGGATCCCGCGCTGTGGAAGGCCACCCGTCACCCGAGCGTGATGCTCCAGACCATCTCGCAGGAAAAGCTCGCGGGCGCCCTGGCCAATCCGAAGTTTTGCCAGCTGCTCGACCGGCTGGTGCAGGCCAAACGGCAGGCGGAGTCGGCGCCGGCCTGGTTTCAGCAAAAATATCCCGGGGCCCCGCTCACCTGCGTGGCCTATTTTTGCATGGAGTTCATGCTGAGCGAGGCGCTGCCGATCTACTCGGGCGGCCTCGGCAACGTGGCCGGCGACCAGCTCAAGGCCGCCAGCGATCTCGGCGTGCCGGTGATCGGCGTCGGACTGCTTTATCAGCACGGCTATTTCCGCCAGGTCATCGACCAGCACGGGGCGCAACAGGCGCTCTACCCGTATAATGATCCCGCCCAGCTGCCCGTGACCCCGGTGCGGCAGGCGAACGGCGACTGGCTGCGCGTGGAGGTCCCGCTGCCCGGCGGTCCGGTCGGGCTCCGCGCCTGGCAGGTGCGGGTCGGCCGGAGAACACTCTACCTGCTCGACAGCAACGATGCGGCCAACCCGCCCGCCCACCGGGGGATCACCAGCGAACTGTATGGCGGTGACACCGAGTTGCGCCTGAAGCAGGAACTGGTGCTCGGGATCGGCGGCTGGCGGTTGCTCGGCGCCCTCGGGATCAAGCCGGACGTCTGCCATCTCAACGAAGGCCACGCGGCCTTTGCGCTGCTGGAGCGCGCCCGCAGCTTCATGCAGGAAAACAAGGTGCCGTTCGCCCTCGCCCTCGCGGCCACCCGGGCCGGCAACCTCTTCACCACCCACACGGCCGTCGCCGCCGGATTTGACCTCTTTGCCCCGGGCCTGATGGAGCAATATCTCGCCGGGTATGCCCAGCATGACCTGGGCATCACCCTGCACGACCTGCTGGCGCATGGCCGCCGGAATCCGGACGACGCCGGCGAGCCCTTCAACATGGCCTATCTCGCCACCCGCGGGAGCGGTGCGGTCAACGGCGTCAGCCAGTTGCACGGCCGCGTGAGCCGGCACATCTTTGCCCCGCTCTTCCCCCGGTGGCCCGAGGCGGACGTGCCGGTCGGGCACGTGACCAACGGCGTGCACATGCCGACCTGGGATTCGGTCGCGGCCGACCGGCTGTGGACGGAGGCCTGCGGCCAGGAGCGGTGGCTCGGAACGTGCCCCGCCCTTGAGGCCGACATCCGCCGTGTCCCCGATGAAAAGCTCTGGGCGATGCGAACCGACACCTGCAAGGAGCTGGTGGAATATGCCCGCGAGGCCGTCGGCCGGCAGATGACGGCCGTCGGCGCGGACCAGGCCACCGTCGCCCGGACCCAGGCGCGATTGAGCCCCACGGCGCTGACGCTCGGTTTCGCCCGCCGTTTCGCGACCTACAAGCGGCCCAATCTCCTCCTGCACGATCCGGCGCGGCTGCTCCGTATCCTCAAGGACCCCCAACGGCCGGTGCAGCTCATCCTCGCCGGGAAGGCCCACCCGGCCGATCAGGCCGGGCAGGCGCTGATCCAGGAATGGACGCGCTTCATCCGGGACCATGACCAGTGCCCGCCGGTGGTTTTTCTGGCCGACTACGACATGCTGATGGCCGAGCACCTCGTGCAGGGCATCGACGTCTGGATCAACACGCCGCGGCGGCCCTGGGAGGCCAGTGGCACGAGCGGCATGAAGGTGCTCGTCAACGGCGGCCTGAATCTCTCCGAACTGGATGGCTGGTGGGCCGAGGCCTATGCGCCGGAGGTCGGCTGGGCGTTGGGCGACCGCCAGGAACACGGGAACGATCCCGCCTGGGACGCCAGCGAAGCGGAGGCGCTCTACCAGCGCCTCGAACAGGAGGTGGTTCCGGAATTCTACACGCGCAACGAAAAGGGCATTCCCGCCGCCTGGGTCGCGCGCATGCGGGAAAGCATGGCGCGGCTGACCCCGCGGTTCGCCGCCAGCCGCACCGTGATCGAATACACCGGGCAGCATTATCTTCCCGCCGCCGCCGCGTATCGGGCCCGCGCGGCCGACGGGGGCGCCGCGGCCCGCCGGCTGGTCGACTGGCGCAACGGGCTGGCCGCGCAATGGGCCGGCTTCCGCTTTGGCGCGGTGGCCGTGGAGACCAAGGGCGCACACCACTTCATCCGGATCGAAGTCTTCCTGCCGGACAGCGATCGGGACTCGGTCCGGGTCGAGCTTTATGCCGACGGCTTGCAGGGAGAAAATCCCGTGCGCCAGGAGATGACGCGCCTGGGTCCGCTCGCGAACGGCACGGGCGGCTTCACGTTCTCGGGCACCGTCTCCTCCGCCCGTCCGGCCACGGACTATACGGCACGAATCATCCCGCACCACGACGGTCTCAGCACGCCGTTGGAGGCCGGTTGGATCCTCTGGCAACGATAGATTCCAAACCCCGGTTATATCATGAAAACAAGCCGCCCGACCAAACGGAAAAACCGCCGCCAGCTCGGCATGATCGGCCTGGGCCGGATGGGCGGCAATATGGTGCGCCGCCTGCTCCGGGCGCGCATCCGGTGCGTCGTCTTCGACCGCTCGAGGAAGGCGGTCCAGGAGCTGGTCCGGATCAAGGCCGTCGGGGTCGCGTCGCTCGCCGAGCTGGTCCGGCAGCTGCCGGCGCCGCGAGCGATCTGGCTGATGGTGCCGGCCGCGGCCGTGGACCAGACCATCACGGAGCTCCTGCCCTTGCTCGCGCCGGGCGACGTCCTGATCGACGGCGGCAACTCCTATTATGTCGACGATCTGCGGCGGGCCGGGGAACTTGGCCCCAAGGGCATTCACTACGTCGATGTCGGCACGAGCGGCGGCGTGTGGGGTTTGGCGCGCGGCTATTGCATGATGATCGGCGGCGAGGCGGCGGTGGTGCAAAGGCTGGATCCCGTTTTCGCCGCGCTGGCTCCGGGCCGGAGCGGCATCCCGCCGACCGCCGGGCGCAGGAAATCCGGCGGCACCGCGGAGCGGGGCTATCTGCATTGCGGGCCGAACGGCGCCGGCCACTTCGTCAAGATGGTCCACAACGGCATCGAGTATGGCCTGATGGCGGCCTACGCCGAGGGCTTCAACGTGCTGCGGGCGGCGAACATCGGCCGGAAACCCGACCGGGTCGACGCCGAGACAACGCCGCTGCGCAATCCCGCGAACTACGAATACGATCTGCCCCTGGGGGACATCGCCGAGGTCTGGCGGCGGGGCAGCGTGATCTCCTCGTGGCTCCTCGATCTCACCGCCAACGCGCTGGCCCGCGATCCGCAGCTCGCCGCCTTCGCCGGCCGGGTGTCGGATTCGGGCGAAGGCCGCTGGACCATCAAGGCGGCGATCGACGAGGGCGTGCCGGTGCCGGTGCTGACCACGGCGCTTTACGAGCGGTTCAGCTCGCGCGGCGAGGCGGACTTCCAGGACAAGCTGCTCTCGGCGCTGCGCTTCCAGTTCGGCGGTCACGTCGAGGAACCGATCCACTGAACGTTTCCACCGAGCCCTTCCATCCGCCGCCCGATGCCCACCAGCAAGACAACCGACCAGCTCGCGCCCACGGTCCTCGTCATCTTCGGCGGCGCGGGAGACCTTACCTGGCGCAAGCTGATCCCGGCGCTGTTTGACCTGTCGCGGGACCGCAGCCTGCCCGCTAAATTCGCGATCATCGCGGTGGACCGGATCAAGCTCGGCGACGCGGCGCTCCGTCGCCGGCTGCATGAGGGCGTGAATCAATTCTCGCGCTTCGGCAGGACGACCGCCGCGGTCTGGGGTCGCTTCGCGCCGCACATCCACTACCAGCAGGGCGACTTCACCCAGGCCGCCACCTACACCGCGCTGGGCCGCCAGTGCGCCCGGCTGGAAAAGCAGTGGGGCGCCAGGACGCATCGCATCTTCTACATGGCGACCCCGCCGTCGATGTTCGGCGAGATCCCGAAATACCTCGGACGGGCGGGACTCGCGCGCGACCGCGCGTTCACCCGCATTGTGATCGAGAAGCCGATCGGCTACGATCTGGACTCGGCCCGCGCGTTGAACGCCATCCTCGCCGCCAGCTTCGACGAGTCGCAGATATATCGCATCGACCACTATCTCGGCAAGGAGACGGTGCAGAACATCCTGGCGTTCCGTTTTGCCAATCCGCTGTTCGAGCCGCTCTGGAACCGCCGCTACATCGACTACGTGACGATCACGGTCGCCGAAGCGGTCGGGGTCGAGCACCGCGGCGGGTATTATGATCACGCCGGGGCGCTGCGGGACATGGTGCAGAATCATCTGATGCAATTGTTCTGTCTCATCGCGATGGAGCCGATGGTCTCCTTCGACGCCGACGAGATCCGCAACAAGAAGGTGGATGTGCTGCACGCCGCCCGTCCGATTCACCGCGACGAAGTCCCGCAGTGCGCCGTGCGCGGCCAGTACGGGGGCGGCCTGGCCGCGGGGAAAAAGGTGCCAGGCTATCGCGCGGAAGCCGGCGTGGCGCCCGATTCGGAGACCGAGACGTTCGTGGCGTTGAAGCTGTTCATCGACAACTGGCGCTGGCAGGATGTGCCGTTCTACCTGCGCACCGGCAAACGCCTGCCGCGCCAGGCCTCGGAGGTTTCCATCCAGTTTCGCGCCGTCCCGCACCGCTCGTTCCCCCCCGAGGCCTCGCTGGGCTGGCAGTCGTCGCGCCTCGTCCTCGCGATCCAGCCGGTGGAGGGCATCGTGCTGGGCTTCCAGGCCAAATACCCGGGCCCGAAGATGCAACTGCGGCCGGTGGACATGCGCTTCGGCTACCGCGAGAGTTTCGACGCCCCGTCGCCGGATGCCTATGAAACGCTCCTGTGGGACGTGATGAAACAGGACGCGACGCTTTTCATGCGCGCCGACCAGGTCGAAGCCGCCTGGCAGCTGTTGATGCCGGTGCTCGAGGCCTGGCAGGCCACCGCCCCGAGTGATTTTCCCAATTATGCCGCCGGCACGTGGGGCCCCGAGAACACCCAGGAATTGCTGGCCCCCGGTCACCGCTGGCCGCTGCCCACCCAACTGGGGCCCGCCCCGTAATCCATGCTCACGCAGATCTGGCTGCTGCGCCACGGGGAAACCGCGTGGTCGCTCACGGGCCGGCACACCGGCCGCACCGACCTGCCGCTCACGGAGACCGGCGAGCAGCGCGCCGCCCGGCTGGGCGGGCGGTTGCACGCGGTCGCATTCGCCCGCGTGCTCACCAGTCCGCTGCAACGGGCGCGGCAGACCTGCGAGCTCGCCGGCTTCGGCCGCGTGGCGCAGGTTGAGCCGGAGCTGCACGAGTGGGACTATGGCGACTATGAGGGCCTGACGACCGGCCAGATCCACGCGCGCCGGCCGGGATGGAACATCTTCGCCGACGGCTGCCCGCACGGCGAGTCGGCGGAACAAGTCGCCCGACGGGCCGACCGGATCCTGGCCCTGCTTCGGCCAATGGACGGCCACGTGGCCGTTTTTTCGCACGGGCACTTCCTGCGGGCGCTGGCGGTGCGCTGGGTCGGCCTGCCGATCGGCGACGGCCGGCTCTTCGACCTCGAGACGGGGTCGGTGAGCATCCTCGGTTATGAACACCCGGGCCAGCCGGGACCCGTCATCACGCGTTGGAACATCGGCACACCCGCCGGCTGAAGGCCGGCGTCAGACCGATCACCGGACCACGCATCGAGGCCCGGCACACGGGCGGGCGGGCGCGCGATCTCGCCGCTGCCGCCGGCGACGACGAATTCGTGCGTGCCACCGTTTCCCGCCGCGTCACACTCGCATGATGCCCATGACCGCGCCCGACGGCACCCATTCCCGCGAGCTCCTCCAATCCATCGCCCGCCGGGTAATGCTCGCCCGCGGGCTCGCCCCGGAATTCACCGCCGCCGCCCTGCTCGAGCTCGATGCGATCCGCGCCCCGGCGGTCACGGCGGGCCCCGCCGCCGCTGATTTGCGCGCCCTGCCGTGGTGCTCGATCGACAACGACGACTCGCGCGACCTCGATCAGCTCTCGGTCGCGGACGCCCGGCCCGATGGCGCGACCAGGATTCTCGTGGCCATCGCCGATGTGACCTCCGTCGTGACGCCGGGCTCGGCCATCGACGCCCACGCCCGGCAAAACACGACCTCCGTCTACACGACGGCCCGGATCTTTCCGATGCTGCCGGAAAAGCTCTCGACCGATCTCACCTCGCTGGCCCTCGACGCCGACCGCCTGGCGGTCGTCATCGACCTGCTCTTCTCCGCCGGCGGCGCGCTCGCCGCGTCGGAGATTTATCCGGCGGCCGTCCGGAACCGCGCGAAGCTGGCCTACCATGGCGTCGCCGCCTGGCTCGACGGCACCGCGCCGGTGCCACCGGCGGTCGCCGCCGTCGCCGGACTCGCCGACAACATCCGGCGGCAGCATCGCGTCGCGGACCAGCTCGCGGAACTGCGCCATCAGCACGGCGCCCTGACGCTCGAGACCCGCCAAACCCGCCCGGTGTTTGCCGGCGCGGTCCTCACGGGCTTGGTCGCGGACCCGTCCAATTCCGCCAAACGCCTCATCGAGGAACTGATGGTCGCCGCGAACGGGGTCACCGCCCGCTTCCTGGCCGCCAGAGGCTTTCCGTCCCTCCGGCGCGTCGTGCGCGTGCCCAAGTACTGGAGCCGGATCGTCAGTCTGGCGGCCGAACACGGCACGACCTTGCCGGGCGAGCCCGACGCGAAGGCGCTCGAGTTGTTTTTGGTCGCGGCGAAATCCGCCGATCCGGTCAATTTTCCCGATCTTTCGCTCAGCGTCATCAAGCTGCTGGGCGCGGGTGAATACGTCCTGGAACTTCCGGGCGCGAGCGTCGCCGGGCACTTCGGCCTCGCCGTGCGCGACTACGCGCACTCGACCGCCCCGAACCGGCGTTTCCCCGACGTGATCACCCAGCGTTTGGTCAAAGCCGCGCTGGCCGGGCAGCCTCCGCCTTATGCCGACGGCGAACTCGCCGCTCTCGCGCGACATTGCACGGAGCAGGAGGACGCCGCCAAAAAGGTGGAACGGCAGGTTGAAAAATCCGCGGCGGCCATCTTGCTGTGCGCAAGCATCGGCCGGGAGTTCGCCGCCATCGTCACGGGCGCATCCGCCAAGGGCACGTGGGTCCGGCTTTCGTCGCCACCCGTCGAGGGCAAGCTGGACCGCGGTCCCGCCGGACTGCAGGTCGGCGACCGCCTGCGCGTCAAACTGGTCAGCACCGACGTGGAGCGCGGCTTTATCGATTTCGTCGGCGTGGGCCATGTCGTGCGCTCCTGATCGGCCGGAAACCAGCTTTCCCCAGCGCAGGAGACGCAGCCGGGCGCCGTCGCCACCTCCCGGGTCACGCCCTTGAGCGGGAGGTCTCCCGTAACGGCATAGGTGGGGCCACCGCTGTTCCGGGTGAGCTGCGCCCGGTCGACGACCTGGTTTCCCTTCACCCGCCGAAGCCGCCCGGGACCTAAGCCGGCGCTGGTGCCAGCTCAAGCCGGCCGCCGCCTGGGGGCGCCGTCTCAGCACGTTTTCACCGTCCAACTCCACGCCGCCACGGCCACCATACGGTCAACACCCCGTATCCCCGGTCCGGTGGGCCGGCGTATAGTCGACCGGATCCCCGCATCCAATCTTACCCCAAAACAAAATGACGACCCTCCTCGCTTCGCATCCGGCTGCCGCCAGCCAGAAACCCGCCCCCAAGGCGAATGCCGCCCCGGCCTACCAAAGTGTCAACCCGGCCACCGGGAAAACGCTGCAGACCTTCGAGACCATGACCGACGGCCAGCTGGAAACCGCGATCAAGACCGCCACCAGCTGTTTCGCCAGCTGGCGGAACACGACCTTCGCCGCGCGCGCCACCATCGTCGCCCGGGCCGCCGCCCTTCTGCGCGCCCGGGCGGACGAATTCGCCCGCCCCGTGACCTTGGAGATGGGCAAGCGCTTCGTGGAAGCGCAGGGCGAGGTCGCCCTCAGTGCCGACATCATCGCCTACTATGCGCAGCACGCCGAAAGCTTCCTCGCACCGCAGCAACTCCAGCCGGCCTCTGGCGAGGCCTGGATTGAAAACGCCCCGTTCGGCGTGCTCTTCGGCGTCCAGCCGTGGAATTTCCCCTATTATCAGCTCGCGCGCTTTGCCGCGCCCAACCTGATGGCGGGCAATGTCGTCATGGTGAAACACGCGGGTTGCGTGCCCCAATGCGCCATCGCCTTCGCGAAACTCTGGCGCGATGCCGGCGCGCCCGAAGGTGCCTACACCAACCTGCTCATCTCGCACGAGCAGGTCAACCAGGTCATCGATGATCCCCGCATCAAGGGCGTCGCCCTCACGGGTGGCGTGGATGCCGCCCGCCGCGTCGCGGGCCGGGCCGGGCAAAACGTCAAGAAAACCACGATGGAACTGGGCGGCAGCGACGCCTTCATCGTGCTCGCCGACGCCGACCTCGACCAGACCGTCGCGTGGGCCGTTTGGGCCAAGATGAACAACACCGGGCAATGCTGCGTCGCCGGCAAGCGCTTCATCGTCGCCGAGCAGGTGGCGGACAGCTTCCTGACCAAATTCAAGGCCGCCCTGGCCGCGCTGAAGCCCGGCGATCCCCTGGACGCGGCCACGACCCTGGCCCCGCTTTCCACGGAAGGTGCCCTCGTCACGCTGCTGGATCAGGTCGACCGCGCCGTCACCAAGGGCGCCTCCCTGGTGCTGGGCGGCAAACGGATCGACCGTCCGGGCGCCTACATGCAGCCCACGATCCTCACGGACATCAAACCCAGCAACCCCGCCTTCCGGGAGGAATTCTTCGGCCCCGTCGCGCTCTTCTTCCGCGTCAAGAACGAGGACGAGGCCATCGCCCTGGCCAACGACTCCGACTACGGCCTGGGCGGTTCCGTCTTCACCCGGGACATTGCGCGTGGCCGGCGCGTGGCGAGCCGCCTCGACACCGGCATGGTCTTCATCAACCACCCGACCTGGACCACCCCCGACCTGCCGTTCGGCGGCATCAAAAACTCCGGCTACGGCCGCGAGCTATCCAGCCTCGGCATCCAGGAGTTCGTGAACAAGAAGCTGGTCCGCACGATCTCCATCGACGCGCCAGCCTGAGCGGTGCGAACCGCCATGAACCTTGAGACCGCCTTGCTCGATGTCCGCCGGATGGCGGAGGCCGACCGACTGACGGTCGCCGGCGGCACCACCGCCGTCGAACTGATGGAGCGCGCCGGCCGGGAGGTGGCGCGAGCAATCCGCCAGCGCTGGAGCCCGCGCGCCGTCACCGTGCTATGCGGGACCGGCGGCAACGGCGGCGACGGCTTCGTCGCCGCGCGGCATCTGGCGGCGGCCGGCTGGACCGTCCGGATCGCCCTGCTCGGACGCCCCGACCAGCTGGCCGGGGCCACGCGCCATCACGCCGGGCTCTGGCCGGGAACCGTGGAGCCGCTGGCCCCCGCCGCGCTCGACGGTGCGCAGCTGGTCGTCGATGCGCTCTTCGGCGCCGGGCTGAACCGGGCGCTGGCGGGCCCGGCTGCGGAGGTGCTGGCCGCGGCCGGCACCCGGGGACTCCCCCTGGTGGCCGTCGATGTCCCGAGCGGTGTCATGGGCGACTCCGGCGCCGCCCTGGGCGCCGTCCAGGCGGTCCTGACGGTCACCTTCCTGCGCAAGAAGCCCGGGCACGTGTTGCTGCCCGGCCGGCGGCTGTGTGGCGAGGTGGTGGTCGCCGACATCGGGGCGCCCCTGGCCGCGCTGGAGCAGGTCGCGCCCGACACCTTCGAGAACGGCCCGGAACTCTGGCTGCAGGCGCTCCCCCGGCCGGATGACGACAGCAACAAATACACGCGCGGCCATGCGCTCATCTCCGGGGGCTATCCCCTCACGGGTGCGACCCGGATGGCGGCCCGCGCCGCCGCCCGGGCCGGGGCGGGACTCACGACCATCGCGGTGTCCACCGTCGCCCTGCCCGTCTACGCCACGACGCTGACCAGCATCATGGTCCAGCCGCTCCTGGTCGCCGATCAGTTTTTCAGCTTGTTGGAGGATCGTCGGCTGACGGCCTTCCTGATCGGACCCGGGGCCGGCGCGAGCGACGAGACACGGACGCGCGCACTGGCCATGCTGGCGACCGGCCGGCCGACGCTGCTCGACGCGGATGCCCTCACCTCCTTTCAGGAGAACCCCGCCGCCCTCGACCGCGCGATCACCGGCCCCTGCGTCCTGACGCCGCACGACGGGGAATTTGCCCGCCTGTTCGATCCGCACGGGGACAAGCTCACCCGGACGCGGGTGGCGGTGCGCCGCAGCGGTGCCATCATCGTGCTCAAGGGCAGCGATACGGTGATCGCCGCGCCCGACGGCCGGGCCATCATCAACACCAACGCCCCGCCCACCCTGGCCACCGCGGGGGCGGGCGATGTCCTGGGCGGCATCATCCTCGGGCTTCTCGCCCAGGGCATGGAGCCGTTCCTCGCCGCGGCGGCGGCGGTGTGGCTGCACGGCGCGGCGGCGGCCGAATTCGGCCCCGGGCTCATGGCGGAAGATCTGCCGGACCTGCTGCCGGCGGTGTTTCGCCGTCTCGACGGCCTCCGCCACGCCGGCCGGCCGCCAAACGGTGTCCGCTCCTTTCCGCCCGACCATCACCGCGCACACCCACCGGGGATCATCCGACATTATGCATGCGATGGTGCTTAAGAAACTCAGGACCGCCCTCGCCTGGACCGAGCTGCCCGACCGCCATCCCGGCCCGGGCGAGATTCGTGTGCATGTTGCCGCCTGCGGCGTCTGCCGCACGGACCTGCACGTCGTCGACGGCGAGCTGCCCGATCCCCGGGTGCCGATCATTCCCGGCCATGAGATCGTGGGCCGGATTGACGAGCTCGGCCCGGGCACCGCGGGACTGACCCTGGGCGAACGCGTCGGGATTCCGTGGCTCGGCCACACCTGCGGGGTCTGCCCGTATTGCGCCGAGCACCGGGAGAATCTCTGCGACCGGCCGCTCTTCACCGGCTATACGCGGGACGGCGGGTTTGCGACGGCGGTGATCGCCGACGCGCGTTTTGCATTCCCGCTGGGCGAGGTCGGCGCCGACGTGGCCCTCGCGCCCTTGCTTTGCGCCGGCCTGATCGGCTGGCGCTCGCTCGGGATCGCCGGCGCCGGGAAAAAGATCGGGCTCTACGGCTTCGGCGCCGCCGCGCACCTCCTCGCGCAGGTGGCGGCGTGGCAGGGACGCTCCGTGTTCGCCTTCACGCGACCGGGCGATGCGGCCACGCAGGCGTTCGCACGCGGCCTCGGCGCAACGTGGGCGGGCGGGTCAGACGCGATGCCGCCGGAACCGCTCGATGCGGCGATCATCTTTGCAACGGTGGGCGACCTCGTGCCGCTGGCCCTCAAGGCGGTGCGCAAGGGCGGCCGCGTGGTTTGTGCCGGCATCCACATGAGCGATATCCCGCAGTTTCCCTATGCGCTGCTCTGGGAGGAGCGGCAGGTCGTCTCGGTCGCCAACCTCACGCGGCAGGACGGCCTCGATTTCCTGCGCCTGGCGCCCAAGGTGGGGATCGTCACCCAGACCACGACGTATCCGCTCCTGCAGGCCAACCAAGCCCTCGCGGACCTCCGCGCCGGTCGCTTCGAGGGGGCGGCGGTCCTGGTGCCATGAAACACCGGAACGCAGCGCCCGGACCGGCCTTGCTCCTGGCTGCAGGCTGCCTGCTCGGGCTGCCAGCCTGCGGGACCACCGGCGGAACGCCACCGCTGCGGCCCGCCGTCGCGGTGCCGCCCGCGTGGCAGCAGGGCCCGGGGGTCCCCGGCTCGCTCGACACCGCCGCCCTCCCGGCTTGGTGGACCCGGTTCAACGATCCGGTCCTGGATGAACTGATCGCGGACGCCCTGCGCTCCAGCCCGGATGTGCGTTCGGCCCTTTCGCGCATCGCGGAATACCGCGCCCGCCGCGGACTCGAGCGCGCCGCGCTTTACCCGTCGCTTGACGCCAGCGTCTCCGGCGGCCGCACGCGCACCGCGACTCACGACCCCGGCGTCACCACGGCCGACGATGCCTTTGCCGCGTCGCTGGACGCGAGCTGGCAGGTCGACTTGTTCGGCCGCCAGCGGCAGACCCTCGCCGCCGCCGCGGCCGATCTCGCGCAGACCGAGGAGAATTACTACGGGGCCCAGGTCACGCTCGCCGCGGCCGTGGCCTCGGCGTACGTGACCCTGCGCGCGGCGGAAGCCCAGCTCGCCGTGGTGCAGCTCAGTCTGGGCACCCGCCGCGAAACGGC
This sequence comes from uncultured Oleiharenicola sp., assembly GCA_964423065.1. Classification (GTDB taxonomy): domain Bacteria; phylum Verrucomicrobiota; class Verrucomicrobiia; order Opitutales; family Opitutaceae; genus Lacunisphaera. Next base: position 24,584 of record CAYRDN010000034.1, read on the forward strand.
GCAGCTCACGCAATGGCGCGAACAGGCCGGCACCGGCAGCGCCCTGGATACCCAGCAATCGCTGGCCACGCTGGAATCGGCCCGGGCCTCGATCCCGGCGTGGCAGCTCACCATCACCCAGACCCGGAACCAGCTCGCCCTGCTTGCCGGCCGCACTCCCGGCTCGCTCGATCCGCTGCTGGCCCCCCCGCACGAGGTTCCGGCCGCCCCGCCGGCACTGGCCGTCGGCATCCCCGCCGAAATGCTCCGCCAGCGGCCCGATGTGCGCGCGGCCGAGCGGGGCCTGGCGGCCGCGTTTGCCCGCACGAGCGCGGCCCGGCGGGCGCGTCTGCCCGCCCTGACCCTCAGCGGGTCGATCGGCGTCGAAGCCCTCACCGCCGGCCGCCTGTTCAATCCCGCGGCCACGGTGGCCACCCTCCTCGGCGGTCTCACCGCCCCGATTTTCGACGCCGGCCGCATCCGCCAGACGATCACGATCCAGCGCGAACTGGAACAACAGTCGCTCAACACCTATGAGTCCACCATGCTCGTCGCGCTGGGCGAGGTGGAAAACGCCCTCGCCGCGGTGCAGCGCAATACCGAGCAGCTCGCCATCCTCACCCGCGCCACCGCCGCCGCCCGCGAGGCGGCCGCGCTGTCCGCCCTGCAATACCAGGCCGGGCAGGTCGACCTCCTCGTCTCGCTCGACGCCCAGCGCACGCAGCTCGATCTGGAGCAGCAGACCGTCACGACCGCCGCCGGCCGGGCGAACGCCTACGTGCAGCTCTACCAGGCCCTCGGCGGCGGCTGGACACCGCTATGAATCCCCCGCCCGCCACTCCGCCCCTGGATCCACCCCCGGCCCCTCCCGCCGCCGCGGCGGCCAACGCCCCCGTCGATCTTGCCGCCGCCATCAAGGGGGGAGGCACGGGCAGGAATACGAGATGGCTGATCCTTGCCGCGCTGGTGGCCGTCGCGCTCGGCGCGGGCGGCTGGTTCTGGTGGCGCCGGGTCGAGGCGGCGAAAAACCAGGCTCCCCCCTATGCCACGGCGGTCCTCCAGCGCGGCGACATCAGCCTCACCATCACGGCCACGGGAAACCTTTTCCCCACCAACCAGGTCGTGGTCGGCAGCGAGCTCTCCGGCACCACGCTCGAGGTCTACGTGGATTTCAACGACCACGTGACCAAGGGCCAGCCGCTCGTCAAACTCGACACCACCAAGCTCGCCCAGGAGACGGCCAGCAGCCGCGCCGCCGTCAAATCCGCCCAGGCCCTCGTCACCCAGGCCGAGGCCACCGTGAAGGAGAGCGCCGCCGCGCTCGCCCGCCAGCAGGAACTCCAGCGGATCAGCGGCGGCAAGGTGCCGGCGAAACTCGATGTCGACACGGCCATCGCGGCCGCCGACCGGGCCGCCGCCAATCTCCTGAGCGCCCAGGCCGCCGTGGGCGAAGCCCAGGCCCAGGTGCTGATCAACGAAAGCGACCTCGGCAAGGCCATCGTCAAATCCCCCATCGACGGGATTGTCCTGACGCGCAGCATCGAGCCCGGCCAGACGGTCGCCGCCAGTTTCACCGCCCCGCAGCTCTTCATCATCGCCGAGAAACTGGAGCGCATGAAACTGGAGGTCGCCATCGCCGAGGCCGACATCGGCCGCGTGGCGAAAGGCCAGAAATCCACCTTCACCGTCGATGCGTGGCCCGACCGCGCCTACACCGCCAGCGTCACCATCGTGGCCGACGGCTCGGCGGTCACCAACAACGTCGTCACCTACGAAGCCGACCTCGACGTCGCCAATGACGACCTCAGCCTGCGTCCCGGCATGACGGCCACCGCCGACATCCTGGTGGCCGAGAGCAAGAACGTGTTTCTCGTGCCCACCGCGGCGCTGCGCTTTGTCCCGGCCACGGCGGCGGCCGCCACCGCCGTCGCGGCCAAGAAGTCGTTTGTGCAAAGCCTGATCCCGATGATCGGCCGAAGAAATGCCGCGAACAAGGACCCCGTCGCCAAACCGGCCGTGGCGGACGCGCACGTCTGGATTCTCCGCGACGGCCAGCCCGTGTCCATCCCGGTGAAACTGGGCCTGAGCGACGGGCGGGACACGGAAATAGCCGGCGCCGGCCTGACCGAGGGCCTGTTGATCATCCTCCGGGCCAACCCGCCGGCCCCATGAGCGCACCCGCTCCGACGGCGCTGATCGAAGTGCGCGGCCTCACCAAGACCTATGGCGCGGGCGGCGCCGCGTTTCAGGCGCTCAAGGGCATCGACCTGACGATCAACCGGGGCGAATTCGTCGCCATCATCGGCCCGAGCGGCTCCGGGAAATCCACGCTCATGAACGTGCTCGGCTGCCTCGATGTCCCGACCACCGGCACCTACCACTATCAGGGCATCGCCGTGGAGGCGCTGAACAACGACGAGCGCTCCTTGCTGCGCCGCTATGCCCTCGGATTCATTTTCCAAGGTTTCAACCTCCTCGCCCGCACCAGCGCGCTGGACAACGTCGAGCTGCCCCTGCTCTACCGCGGGCTCCCCCGCCGGGAGCGGCGCGCGAAGGCGCTCGCCGCCCTCACGTCCGTCGGTCTGCCCACGAAGCTCCGCAGCACGCCGGGCGAGCTTTCCGGCGGCCAGCAGCAGCGCGTCGCCATCGCGCGCGCGATCGTGACGGAGCCCAGCACCCTCTTCGCCGACGAGCCGACCGGCAACCTCGACTCGGTCACCACCCGCGAGGTCATGGCCCTGCTGACCCGGCTCAACCTGGATCGCGGCATCACCGTGCTCGTCGTCACGCACAACGACGAGGTCGCCGCCTGCGCCAGGCGCACGGTGCTGATCAAGGACGGACTCATCGGGTCCGACGTCCGCCGCGCCTGAACCGACCCCGGCCCATGATCTGGAATGCCTTCGCCATCGCCCTCCGGGAAATCGCCCGCAACCTCACGCGCGCGTTTCTCACCGTGCTCGGCATCTTCATCGGCGTCGCGGCCATCATCACCATGGTCACGCTCGGCCAGGGCGCGACCATCGCCGTGAAGGCGCAGATTTCCAACCTCGGCAGCAACCTCATCCTGCTCCGCCCCGGCGTCGGCTTCCGGTCGGCCTCCGCCGGCGTGCCCGATTTTTCCGAGCAGGACGCGGAGATCATCGGCGAACAGATCGCCGGCGTCGCCGCGATCGCCCCCGTGCGCTCGGCCTCGATGAGCACGATCTACCTGCACACCGCGCGCACGACCCCCGTGATCGGCACGACCCCGGTTTACTTCGACATCAACCGGTGGGTCCTGGCGGCCGGGCGCTTTTTTACGCCGGCCGATCTCCGCTCCGGCGGCGCCGTGTGCGTGATCGGCGAAACGGTGCACCGCGAGCTGTTCGAGGGCGCCAACCCCATCGGCGCCAAGATCCGCATCGGCAAGGCCACGTGCGAGGTCATCGGCCTCCTCAAGGGCAAGGGCCAGGCCGGCATGGGTGATCAGGACGACGCCATCATCGTGCCGCTCTCCACGCTTCAGCGGCGGTTGGCGGGCAAGGCGTCGTCGCACGACATCACGCAGATTGTGATCTCCGGCAAGGACGGCATGGACGGTGACGCCGTCATCGCGGACATCACGCTGCTCATGCGCCAGCGGCGCAATCTCCAGGGCAACGAGGACAGCAATTTTTCCTTGTTCGACACCCGCCAGATCGCCGACGCGCTCGGCTCCACGACGCAGCTGATGACGACCCTCCTCGCGGCCGTCGCCGGGGTGTCGCTGCTGGTCGGCGGCATCGGCATCATGAACATCATGCTCGTGTCCGTGACCGAGCGGACGCGCGAGATCGGCATCCGGCTGGCCATCGGCGCGCTGGGTGGCGAGGTCCTGCTCCAGTTCCTCGTCGAGGCGGTGACCCTGTCCTGCATCGGGGGACTCCTCGGCATCCTGCTGGCGCTCGGGCTCTGCGCCGGCCTCGCGCGGCTCATCCACGTGCCCTTCAACTTCAATCCCCAGATCAACGTCATCGCCTTCCTTTTCTCCGCCGCCGTCGGCATCGTGTTCGGCTACGCGCCCGCCCGCCGGGCCGCGCGCCTGAATCCGATCGACGCGCTGCGGCATGAATAGCCGCGCCGTCCCAGGAAATCCCCGGCGGATGCCGCGGTGACCCGCCCGGTGCCCGGGACGATGGCATCGCTGCTAATCTTGGCTGGCAAAAGCCGGTTGGGTTTGTTCCATGGCGCTGCGCATGAAGCTACCCCACGCCGTTTCATTCCCTTTCCCCTTGTTTTTGGCCGCCCTCGCCTCCGCCCACGCCGCGCCCGGCCAGGCCGTGCGCGATGCCGCCCTGTCGGAGTTCACCAACACCTGCGCGCGCTGCCACAACGCCGACGGCAGCGGCTACGCCGACCTGGGCATCCCCAACTTCACCGACCCGGTCTGGCAGGCCGCCCACCCCGAGGCCGAGCGCGAGCTGACGATCCGCAACGGCGTCACCGGCAAGATGCCGGCCTTCGGCGCGATCCTCTCGGCCGGGGAGATCGAGGTCCTGCTGGAACATGTCCGCGGCTTCAAGGGCGACAAGCCCCGCGGCCAGGAGCCGGCGCCGCTGCCGATCGAGCCCAGGCTCACGCCCCCCGGCCGGGGCGCCGGCCCGGTGGTGCTCGGCCACGTCGGGGTCTACACCCAGCACAACGACAACGCCCGCCTCGGCGCCAACCTCCACGAGGCCGTGCTCACACCCGCCAGCGTCAACCCGCGGCAGTTCGGGCTGCTCTTCCGCCAGGTCGTCGACGACCAGGTCTTCGCCCAGCCGCTCTACGTCCCCGACCTCGCCATCGCGGGCGGCCGGCACAACGTCGTCATCGTCGCCTCGGCGGCGAACACCGTGTACGCCTTCGACGCCGATCGCGCGGCCGAGCCGTATTGGAAGGTCAGCCTCGGCCCGCCGGCCAGCGTGCAGCAGCATCCGTTCTGGTGCCATGACATCCTGGGCAACATGGGCATCATCGGCACGCCGGTCATCGATCCGGTCACGCGGACGATGTACGTCGTCGCCCTGACCCACGAGGATGGCGGCTTCGTCCAGCGGTTGCACGCGCTGGATGTCGCCACCGGCGCCGACCGGCCCCACAGCCCGGTCGTGATCACCACGGACAACTTCGATGCCGTGCTGCAAAACCAGCGCCCGGCGCTGCTCCTGACCGCCGGCGGCCTCTATGTCGGCTACAGTTCCCACTGCGATGTCGAGCCCTACCACGGCTTCCTCTTCCGCTTCGACCCGTCGACCCTGCGGCAGCTGGGCGTCCTGAACCTGAGCCCGGGCGCCGTGGGCAACAGCATCTGGCAGTCGGGCCAGGGCCCCGCCGCGGACGAGCAGGGCACGATCTACTTCGTCACCTCCAACGGCACCTGGGACGGCGACAAGAACCTCAGCGACAGCTTCCTCAAGGTGTCGCCCGACCTCCGCATTCTGGACTGGTTCACACCGACCAACTACGAGGAGCTCGACAAGCGCGACGCCGACCTGAACTCCTCCGGCGCCATGCTGCTGCCCGGCGGCCACCGGGTCATGGGCGCGGGCAAGCAGGGCCTCGTCTACCTGGTCGACACCGACCACTTCGGCCACCTCGGCGACGAGCATGCCGTCCAGCACTTCCGCGCCGCCAAGGGCGAGATCAACGTCGGCGCCGTTTTCTGGCAGAGCGCCGACCACGGCGCCCTCGTCTACCTCTGGGGCCAGGACGATGCGCTGCACGCCTACGCCTACCGGGACGGCAGCCTCAATCCCGAGCCCGTCGCGGTCGGCGCCGCCACCAGCGCGTATCCGGGCGGCATTCTCTCCCTCTCGGCCAATGGCGGCACCGGCGGGATCCTGTGGGCGAACGCGGCGCTCGCGGAACACGGCAACAGCCATATCAACGGCCCGGCCGTCCTGCGCGCGTACGACGCCAACGACATCACGCACGAGCTGTGGAATTCCAGCCTCGCGCCCGACCGCGACACGCCGGGCCGCGTCTCCAAGAACGCCCCGCCGACCGTGGCCAACGGCAAGGTCTACCTCGCCAGCTTCGGCACGCTGCCGTTCGGCACCGGCGCGCTGTACGTCTACGGCCTCCTCCCCGCCCCGGCCGCGCCGTAGCCGGGGCCGCGCCGCCGGCCGCGCGATATTAGCGCGGTTCAATTCCGCGATAAGAGCCTTATTGTGGTTTGCCTCGGCGCTTGTAGCCGGGGTCGCCGACCCCGGTTTCCCGCCCGCCCCCCCGCGGCCGGCACACGCTGCGGCCGGCGCCGCGGGCTTCCGGTCTTGCCTCCACCGCAAGGAGCGCATCATAGTCCGCGCTTTCCGTTATGCCCCACTCCCTATCCCTCGCTGGCATCGATTATGCCATTCTGGTCATCTATTTCCTCTTTGTCCTCGGCATCGGCTGGGCATTGAAGCGCCACATGAAGGGGAGCACCGACTTCTTCCTGTCGGGCCGCTCCATCCCCGCCTGGGTCACCGGCCTCGCCTTCCTCTCCGCCAATCTCGGCGCGCAGGAAGTCATCGGCATGGCGGCCTCGGGCGCCAAGTACGGCATCATGACGAGCCATTTCTACTGGATCGGCGCGATCCCGGCCATGGTGTTCCTCGGCATTTTCATGATGCCGTTCTACTACGGCTCCAAGGCCCGGTCCGTGCCGGAGTACCTCAAGCTCCGCTTCGATGAGAAGACCCGCGGCTTCAACGCCATCTCCTTCGCGGTGATGACCATCTTCTCGTCCGGCATCTCGCTCTACGCCCTCGCCAAGCTGCTGGAGGTCCTGCTCGGCTGGGACTTCAACGCCAGCATCGCGATCTCGGCCGCGGTGGTGCTCGTCTACATCTTCCTCGGCGGGCTCACCTCCGCGATCTACAACGAGGTGCTGCAGTTCTTCATGATCGTGTTCGGCTTCGCGCCCCTCGCCTACCTCGGCCTGAAGGACATCGGCGGCTGGGAGGGCCTGCAGGCGCGCCTCATCCCCGTGGCCACCGAGCACGGCTTCGCCGCCGGCACCTGGACCCAGTCCTGGCAGCACATGGGCGCGGCGCAGTCGAACCCCATGGGCGTCGAGTGGTTCGGCCTCGCGATGGGCCTCGGCTTCGTCCTCTCCTTCGGCTACTGGTGCACCGACTTTCTCGTGGTGCAGCGGGCCATGGCGGCCAAGTCCATGTCCGCCGCGCGCCGCACGCCGATCATCGCGGCGTTCCCCAAGATGCTGTTCCCGTTCCTCGTCATCCTGCCGGGCATGGTGGCCATCGGGCTCGTCCAGTCCAAGGGCTACGCGGACCTCATCCCGCTGCGGGACGGGTCCTATGACTACAACATGGTCATCCCGAACATGCTCGCGCATTACCTGCCGTCCGGCCTGCTCGGCCTCGGCTTCACCGCGCTCATGGCCTCGTTCATGTCGGGCATGGCGGGCAATGTCACGGCCTTCAACACGGTCTGGACCTACGACATCTACCAGAGCTACATCGCGCAGAACAAATCCGACGCCCACTACCTCTGGATGGGCCGCATGGCGACGGTCTTCGGCGTGCTGGTCAGCGTGGGCGCGGCCTATTTCGCCTCCCGCTTCAACAACATCATGGACCTGCTCCAGCTGGTGTTCGCCTTCGTCAACGCCCCGCTCTTCGCCACCTTCCTGCTCGGCATGTTCTGGAAGCGCTCGACCGGCCACGGGGCCTTCTACGGGCTGGTCATCGGCACGGCCGCGGCCGCGGTGCACCACGGCCTGACGCTCCCGGCGGGCGCGGTGGCGGGCATCAAGGGCGGGTGGCTCGGCGCCAACCTGCACACCTACCCGAGCGAGATGGGCCAGAATTTCTGGACCGCCCTCTGGGCCTGGGGCGTCTGCTTCAGCATCACCATCGCCGTCTCGCTCGCCACCAGGCGCACCAAGACCGACGCGGAACTCACCGGGCTCGTCTACTCCCTCACGCCCAGGACCGTGGAGCACGGCGAGGCCTGGTATCTCAAGCCCGCCCTCCTCGGCGGCGTCGTCCTCGCTGCGACCCTCGCCCTCAACATCATCTTCCGCTAACAGGAACACCCGCCATGAACTTCGACCTCCGCCTGCCCCTCGGCCTCATCTTCTCGCTCTTCGGCGCCATGCTCGCGCTCTACGGCCTGGCCTCCGACCCGGCCGTGTACGCCAAATCCCTCGGCATAAACGTCAATCTCGACTGGGGTGTGGTGATGTTCGCCTTCGGGGCCGTGATGCTCGGGCTCGCCTGGCGTTCGCGCCACCCGCCCGGGCCGGCCAAGTAAGGCATCCGGCAGGACAGGCGGACCCGGCCACCGCCACCACTGCAGCCACGGGACAGCAATCATGAAATCAAAACCAGCCTATGCCCGTTGCGCGGCCCTGCTCGCCGCCCTGCTGCTCGCCGGCTGCGGCCCTTCCGCCAAGGAACACGCGGCCCCGGCCCCAGTGGCGGCGAAGCCGAAGGAAACGCCGCCGCCGCCCGCACCCGAGCCGGCCGCCGCCGCCGCGCCCAGGGAAAGCAGTGCCGCGACGCCGGCCAAATTCGAGGGCCTGGCCGCCGCCCGGGCCGAGAAGGGCTACGTGGCCGTCCTCTATCAGAACGGCCGCAAGGGCATGTTCCCCACCGGCGCGCTCACCGCGGCCGAGGCCGACTGGCTCAACACCTTCGCCGCCGCCCACCCGCTGGCCCACGGCAAGTCCACCGTCGTCACCGCCCGGGTGGAGGCCAAGAAAACCATCGAGAAGCAGGCGGTGGAGAACGGCACCGAGATCGTCCAACTCTGCGCCCCGGCCAAGCTGCGCGACCAGATCGGAGGCACCTGCATGCTCTACGGCCGCGTGCACTACCTCGACATCGCCGGCTACCCCATCGAGGACGCGGAAATCTACCGGATCATCAACAACGTCCCCAAGGACCTGCCCTTCCTGGATTATCATTACTACGTCGGGATGCTGATGCTCTTCCTCGAGCAGAAGCCCAGCCCGATCGTCCATTTTCCGAGCGGCACCATCCGGCCCTTCGAGTGGGCCCGCCAGGAACTCCGCAAGGGCCGCCCCATCCTCTCCGCCCTGCCCGAGGACATCTGGATGTCCCTGCCCGCGGACTTCCTCGCCACCCATCCGTTCGACGGCAACTCCAAGATCGGCCACCAGGTCGTGATCAACGGCTTCACCTACAACCCCGCCACCGGGAAGGCCACCTTCCACGTGGTGAATTCCTGGCGCGTGCTGCCCGAGTTCGACGTCCCGGTCGAGCCCAAGGACGAGCCGCGCATCCTCATGGAGCAAAGCCTCTCCCCCCGCGGTGAGCCGCCCGAGGAGGCCGTGAAGGTCGTCGCCAAGTCCGTCACGCAGCTCCGGCCGGTGGGTACCCAGTTCCTCTTCGCCGTCGAGACGAACACCGGGACGCAGAAGGTGATGGCGACCACCGCGGAGGCGGCGAAGGCCGTCGTGGAGGCGGACACCAGCGCCAAGGACCTGGAGACGGTCTTCGGCGAATACGTCATCCGGATCTACGACTACATCTACAACACCGCCGACCCGAAGATCCGCGACGAGGCGGCCGCCGTGCTCCTGTCGGAGATCTTCAAGATCCCCCCGACCGTCACCCTGCCCCACGTCGACCTCGAGGTGAAGAGCGCGCTGGGCAAGGTCTACTTCGTCCGCCTCTCCCCGCAGCGGGTCGTGAAGCTCTACGCCGAATCCACCGGCGAGGCGCTGGAGAAGGCTGGCAAGATGGGGCCCTCGCCGCATACCTGATCCGCGGCGCCGGCCGCCGTTTCGTCCCGTTCTTGCCGTCCCGCCATCCTCGCCAAAATCCGGTTGCCCAAGCATGCCTGCCAGCCCGCCCCGCTCATTCGCGCGTCTCTCCCCCCTGGTCGCCGCCCTGGCCACCGGGTTCCTTTTGCGGTTTGTCGTCGGGTTGCATCCGGTCTGGTGGCTGGCCTGGCTCGCCCCGGTCCCCTTGCTGCTCCTGGCCATCCGGTCCGGCGGGCGGGAGGCGTACTGGCTGGTCTTCCTCGCGACCCTCGTCGGAATCAGCGTGAACTTTCACTACCGCCTCTCCGTCTTCCCGCTGCCGATCGCGATCATCGCCACCGTCAAGCAGGCGTTGATCTGGACCCTCATCGTGCTGCAGGTCCGGCGCCTGACCCGGCGCTACCAGGCCGCGTGGACGGTCCTGGTGTACCCTGTGCTCTGGGTGGCCGTCGACACCCTGGCGGTTGCCCTGCAGGACTCGGGCAATGAGACCAGCCTGGCATATTCGCAGGTCGAATGCCTGCCGGTCCTGCAGGTCACGGCGCTCGGCGGCGTCGGCGGACTGCTCTTCCTCGTCACGCTTGTGCCCTCGACGCTGGCGCTCGCGCTCGCGTACAGCCGCACCTGGCGCCGCGCCTGGCCGGCCTACGCCGGCACGACCCTGCTCCTCGCCGCGGCGGTTGCATACGGACTCGTCCGCCTGCAAACACCCGCAACGGGCCGGACCACGGCGCTCGGGCTCGTGGCGATCGACGACGCGATTGGACCGGAGGCTTCCGCGTCCTACATGAAGTCCATCTGGGACGAGTACGACCGCCACATCGCCGCCTTGCGGGCGCAGGGCGCGGAGATCATCGTGCTGCCGGAAAAAATCGGGCGGGTGACCTCCGCGACCGCCGCGCTATGGCAGCTGCATCTGGGCGGACTGGCCGCGCAGCATCACGTGTGGCTGGCGGCGGGAGTGGGCATCGCAGAACGCGGGGCATGGGTCAACCGGGCCTGGCTGTTCACGCCCGCCGGGGCCCTGGCCGCCACCTACGACAAGCAGCACCTGGCCCCCGGGGAACACGACTATGTCCCCGGGGACAAACTGGCCGTGCAAAGCATCGATGGCCAGGTGTACGGCCTGGCGATCTGCAAGGACATGTTCTTCGCCGCCCTCGGCCGGGCATATGCCAGCCAGGCCGTCGCCGTCATGCTGGTGCCGGCCTGGAATCCCGGCCCCGAGGATGCCCGGGTGGAGGGCTGGAACACGCTGACGCGCGGCGTGGAGAACGGCTACGCGGTGGTCCGCGTGGCCCGGGAGGGATTCATGACCGTGAGCGATGCATACGGCCGGATCCTGGCCGAAAAGGAAAGCCGGCCGCTGCCCGGCAGCTCCCTGCTGGCGAGGCTGCAGGTGACCGCCCGGGTGCCGACGCTCTACTCCCGGACCGGCGATCGCTTCGGCTGGCTTTGCGTCGCGGTCAGCGTGGTCCTGCTGGCGATCGGCCGCCGGCAACCCGGTTGAGCTGGGGCGGACTTGATTTTCCGGAGCCACGGCGACCTCGCCGCGGAGGCACCCGCCATCCGCAGTCGGAGCGACCAGCAAATTTCGGGCGTAGACCCGAGGCAACGCCCTGCTTCGCCAAGGCTAAGGAGGTCATTTTTTCCCTTGGGAAAGAAAATGGTGGACCGACTACGGCAATCGGATGTGCTATTGTTTATTATGCTCTATTTCCACCGGAAGTGGAAACCGGCCATCGCACGCACCCACCTGATGGTGGCGGGCACGCCGTTTCTCGTGCCCGTTGCGATTGACGATCCACCCGACGCGCCAAGCATGGTCCCCGATGGGTTCCTGCAAGTCCCATGGACCCGGCTGCCCCCCAAGCGCCATGGACGCCGCTTCCCGACAGATCCAACCCACCCCGAAAATCATGCATCCACCCCGCCCAAATCTTCGCGTTCTTGCTCTCGCCGCCGTGCTGTCCGCCGGTCTCTCCGCGCTCGCCGGCGCCGCGACCAACGCGCCCGCTCCGCTGCTCTCCGTCTTGCCCCGGTTCACCGCCGCCGAGGTGCCGGCCTGGGGGCCCTCCGAGGTCGCGACCGATCCGCCGAATTGGGTCAACACCCCCACGGCTGCTGATGCGCACCTGCCCGGCGCCGGGCTCAAGCAGCATCCGATGCTCTGCATCGGGGAAGGCTGCAACACGATGTTCGTCGTGCAGGATGGCAAGGTCATCTGGACTTATTCCACCGGCAAAGGCTGGGAGTTCGATGACATCTGGATGCTCAGCAACGGCAACATCCTCTTCTCGCGCATGAGCTACGCCGAGGAGATCACGCCCGACAAAAAAGTCGTCTGGCACCTCGACGCCCCCAAGGGCACCGAGATCCACACCCTGCAGCCGCTCGGCCTGGACAAGGTCATGCTCGTCCGGAACGGCCTGCCGGCCCATCTCATGATCATCGACAAGCGGACCGGTGCGG
>CAYRDN010000035.1:0-36576 GCA_964423065.1 uncultured Oleiharenicola sp.
GGTCATCTCCTTCGCCAGGGCCTTCTGCGCGGCGCGGGCGCCGGGACTTGCCTTCAGCTCGGCCTCAAGCGGGGCGATCTCCTCGCGGGAAAGGAAGGTGAGGGTTTTGAGCAGCTTGACGACGTCGGCGTCGTCGGCGTTGACGAAGAACTGATAGAAGCGGTAGGGGCTGGTCTTTTTCGGATCGAGCCAGACGGTGCCGGTGGCGGTCTTGCCATACTTGGTGCCGTCGGCCTTGGTCAGCAGCGGGAAGACGAGGCCCCAGACGGTGGCGCCGAGTTTCTTGCGGGTCAGTTCGGTGCCGACGGTGATGTTGCCCCACTGGTCGGTGGCGCCGACCTGCAGCTCGCAATGGAAGGTCTGGCGGAGGTGGCAGAAATCAAAACCCTGGAGCAGCATGTAGCTGAACTCGGTGAAGCTGATCCCGGTGCCGCGCTCCTCCATGCGCGTGCGGACGGAATCCTTGGCGATCATGGAATTCACGGTGATGTGCTTGCCCGTGTCGCGGAGGAACTCGAGGAAGGTGACCGGGCCGGTCCAGTCGTAGTTGTTTACGACCCGCGCGGGATTCCTGGCGCCGGTGAAGTCGAGGAAGCGGGCCAGCTGGGGCTTGATGCAGGCGAGGTTGTGCTCGAGCTGGGCGGGCGTCTGGAGGTTGCGCTCGTCGGACTTGCCGGAGGGGTCGCCGACCATGCCCGTGGCGCCGCCGGCGAGGGCGATCGGATGGTGGCCGTGCAGCTGGAAGCGCCGGAGGGCGAACAGCGGCACGAGATTGCCGACATGGAGGCTGTCGGCGGTGGGATCGAAGCCGCAATAAAGCGTCATGGGCCCATCGGCGAGGCGCTTGGCCAGCGCCTCGCGGTCGGTGCAGTCGGCATAGAGGCCGCGCCAGTCGAGTTCGTCCAGGATGGTCATGGAGTGGCGGTGGTTATTGGCGGCGGCGGCGGCGTAGGCAAGTAAACTGTAGATGACCGGAGGCCGCACACCCGACGATGCCTTTGACACCAACCGCCGGGGCGCTAGTCATGCGGCTTCCCCCCATGGCTGCACAACCCGCATGGCGCATCTGGATCGAGGCCGCGCGCCTGCGGACCCTGCCGGCGGCGGTCATCCCGGTGGTGCTCGCCACCGCCCTGGCGGCGGCGCACCAGACGGCCCACGCGGGCCGGGCCGCCATCTGCCTGCTCTTCGCGTTGCTCGTGCAGGTCGGCACCAACTTTGCGAACGACTATTACGACTTCATCCAGGGGGCTGACACGCCGCGGCGTGTCGGGCCGCGGCGGGCCGTGGCCGCCGGGCTGGTGGCGCCCGCGGTCATGCGCCGCGCGATGGGCCTGGTCTTCGGGGCGGCCTTCCTCATCGGCCTGCTGCTCGTGCGTGAGGGCGGCTGGTGGCTGCTGCCGGTCGGCATCGTGAGCATCCTCTGCGGCATCGCCTACACGGGAGGGCCGTGGCCGCTCGGTTACAACGGGCTGGGCGACCTCTTTGTCTTCATTTTCTTCGGCCTCGTGGCGGTGGGGACGACGTTTTATGTGCAGGCGGGCTGGATCGGCCCGGATGTGACTTCCTGCGCCGCGGCGGTCGGGCTGCTGGCGGCAAACATCCTCGTCGCGAACAATTATCGCGATGCGGAGACGGACGCCGCGGCGGGCAAGCGGACCCTCGTGGTGCGTTTCGGGCGCAGGTTCGCCGTCTGGCAATTCGGGCTGTCGGCCGCGGTCGCTCTGCTCTGTCCGCCGGCGCTGCTCCTGCTGGGCTACCGCTGGCCGGTGCTCCTGCCGCTGCTGCTGGCCCCATGGGCGGCCGGCCTCACGCGCCGGCTGGCGGGCTCGCGCGACCCGGCGGAGCAGATCGCGCTGCTCGGGGCGACGGCCAGGTTCCTGGCCGTGTTCGGGGCGCTGCTGAGCGTGGGCGTGGTGTGGGGGCGGTAGGCCGTCTTCGTAGCCGCGTGGCAAACGGCCGGCCGGCGGCGTGACCGCCGCAGTGCAACCGTCCGGCTTGCACCCCGCGGGACGGGTCGTCCCGCCTCCAGGTGTCGCGCAAAAAAAGGCAGGATCAGCGATCCCGCCCGGCGGTTCAGTTGCCGCTCTGGCCTCAGACCTTGCCGGCGAGCTTCGTCTTGAGGGAGGTCTTGTCCATCATGCCGACAAACTGGTCGATCTTCTGGCCGGCCTTGAACAGGAGCATGGTCGGGATGGCGCGGACGCCATACTCGGCGGCCAGTTCGCCGTTGTCGTCCACGTTGACCTTCGCGATCTTCAGCTTGCCGTCCATTTCGGTGGCGAGCTCGTCCAGGATCGGCGCGATGGCCTTGCACGGTCCGCACCACGGCGCCCAAAAGTCCACGAGGACGGGGGTGGTGCCGGCGATGGCCGCCTTGAAGGTGTTGTTGTCGAGATGGGTGATTTTTTCAGACATGGAGGGGAGATTAGTTAGCAGGGAGGAAAAGGCAAGCAGGGGGCGGTGTGGGGGGAGGATGGACGTGCCGCTCACCGCGGCGTGGACTTGTGGATGATCTCGGCCAGCTCCTTCGGCTCGACGGCCTGCAGCGGCTTGCCGCGGGTCTTCAGCTCCTCGAAGGTCTTGATGACGGTCTCGGTCAGGCGGCCGTGCGTCTCGTCGGAACCGCCCACGATGGTGAACTGCTCGGCCGAGGTGACGCGCTTGTGGCCGTCCTCGTTGTCGAGGCCGATGCCCAGCAGATGGGCGGACCTAGCTTTGCGGCGGCGGGGGACTTTCTTCATCTTGCGGGGCCAAGGTGCTCGTCAGGGCCGGTGTTTCAAGTGTGTTTTCCACGGCCGCGGTGCAGAGGATGTCGGTGAACGCCTCGGTCTGCTCGAGCTGCAGCTTCCGGAGGCGGGTCAGCTCGAGCACGGCGAGAAAGGTGGCGACCAGACGGCGGAGGGAGATTTTCTCGGCAAACAGCTGGGAGAAGAGGAAGGAAGGGCCGGCCTTGAGGCGCTCGAGCACGAATTCCATCTGGTCGGCGACCGTCACCTGCTCGGCGTGGATCTCGCCGATGACCAGCTTCTCGGCGAGGCGGCGGAGGACGAGGTTGAAGGAATTCCAGAGGTCGATCCGGTCGACATGCGTCAGGGGGCGCTCCGACGACGGCGCGAAGGCCGAGCCGGGGCGCGCCAGCATGTTCTGGGCCGCGAGCGACATGTCCCCGAGGTGGCCCGCGGCCTCCTTGAACTTCTTGTACTGGAGGAGCTGGTGGATCAGCTCCCAGCGCGGGTCGAGGTCGTCCTCCTCGGCGTTGGGATCGACGGCCTGCTGGTGCCTGGGGAGCAGCAGGCGGCTCTTGATCTCCATCAGGGTCGCCGCCATGACAAAAAAATCGCCGGCCACCTCGATCTGAAGCTCCTTCATCGCGTAGATGACCTCCAGGTATTGTTTGGTCACGCTGGCGATGGGGATGTCGTAGATATCCAGCTCGTTCTTCCGGATGAGGAAGAGCAGGAGGTCCAGCGGACCCTCAAAGACGGGCAGTTTGATGCGATAATCAGCTTCGGCGACCACGGGGCCAGTCGAGGGCGCGGCGGTCGGGTGCGCAACCGGAAAAACACCCGCCCGCTCCGGGCGGCGCGCATTCTGGGTTCGCCTATCCCGCTGGAGTCCTCTAGCACTGCGCCCGATCCGCGGGGCCGCCCCTATTTCCCGCGAGTGTCCACCCCTCCTTGTTGCGATGAAAACATCCCTCCCGGCGCTTCCGGCCTTGCTCCTGCTCTCCGCCCTCGGCGCCGCCTGCCTGGCGGCCGCGCCCACCGATGACGTTTACAGCTTGGGTCCCGATTCCCTGGTGCATCCCGGCGTGCCCCAGGGCCGGATCACGGCCTGGGAACAGCTGCCGAGCTCCGCCTACCCGGGGACGCTCCATGATTTCTGCGTCTATGTGCCCGCCCAGTACGACCCGGCGATCCCCGCCGCGCTCATGATCTTTCAGGACGGCCAGGCCTGGGTCCGGGCGGATGGCGAATTGCGCGCACCCGCGGTCCTGGACAACCTGATCTACCGCCGGGAAATTCCGGTGATCGTCGCCGTGTTCATCAACCCCGGCCGCCGGCCCGACCAGCCGGTCGCCAGCCAGAAAGAGTGGGGCGACCGCACCGCCAACCGCCCGCAGGAATACAATGCGCTCGATGACAAGTATGCACAGGTGATCACCGACGAGCTCATGCCCGTGCTCGCCCAGCGCTATAATCTGTCGAAGCTCCCGGCCGACCGCGCCGTGGCCGGTGCCAGTTCGGGCGGGATCGCGGCGTTCACGGTCGCGTGGCACCGGCCGGACCAGTTCGGAAAGGTCCTGAGCACGATCGGCAGCTTCGTGAACCTGCGCGGCGGTCACGTCTATCCCGACCTGATCCGCCAGAGCGAGCCCAAGCCGCTCCGGGTCTACCTGCTCGACGGGGTGAACGACAACCGCGGCCTGCTCCCGGGTGCGCCGGACAGCACCTACGACGCCACCCGCGACTGGCACGCGCAGAATCTCAAGCTGCTGGCGGCACTGACCGAGAAGGGCTACGACGTGAATTTCAGCTGGGGCATCGGCTCGCATTCGCAGAAGCACGCCGGGGCGATGCTGCCGGAGATGCTGCGCTGGCTCTGGCGCGACTACCCGCGGACCGCCGACCCGCACGACAACGCGAACCGCACGCTGTTCACGGCCGTCGGCCCGCCACCGGCGGTTGCACCAGGGGCGCAAACGCCCACGGCAAAATAAGTCGCGGCTTCCGGCGGAATCGGAAGCGGCGGTTCCAGCCGCTACAGCTGCGCCAGCACTCCGGTCGAGTCGCCGATGCGCGGCACGCCGGACACCCCCATGCGGTTGGCCAGGCTCAGGTAGAGGTTGGTCATCGGGGCCGAATCGTAGCGGATGCTGCGGCCGGGCGTGAGGCTGCCGCCGCCGCCGCCGGCCAGGACCACGGGCAGGTTGGTGTGCGTGTGCTTGTTGCCGTCCGCATTGCCGCATCCGTAGACGATCATGGAATTGTGCAGGACGGAATGGCCGTCGGCATCCTGCATCGCGTCGAGCTTCCCCAGAAAGCGGGCGAAATGCTGCATGTAGAACTGGTCGATGCGGGCGACCTTTTCCATCAGGTCCGCGTTGCCCCGGTGGTGCGAGCAGTAGTGGTGGCCTTCCGCGATGCCGATCTCCGGGAACGCGCGGTTCGTGCCGTCGCCGGCCAGCAGCAGGGTCGCGATGCGGGTCGAGTCGGTCTGCAGCGCGAGCGCGAGCAGGTCGTACATCAGGTCCATGTGCTGGCCGTAGTCCGCGGGGATGCCCGCCGGCACGGCGTAGTCGGGCTGGGGCAGCGCGCCGAAGCTCTCCGCGTGCTGCAGGCGCTGCTCGATCTCGCGGACGCCGGTCAGGTATTCCTCGAGCTTGTCCTGGTCGCGCCGGCCGAGGCGGCCCTGCAGGCGGCGCGTGTCGTCGAGGACGAAATCGAGCAGGGACTGCTGCGTGTGCAGGCGCTGCTCGAAGTTCCGCTGGCGGGTCGCGGGGGCGCCGGCGCCGAAGAGCCGCTCGAACACCAGCCGCGGGTTGGGCTCGGGCGTCATCGGGGTCGTGGGCGACTGCCACGAGATGTTGTACTGGTAGGCGCAGGAATAGCCGGTGTCGCAGTGGCCGGCCTTGTGGACCGCGTCGCAGGACAGCTCCAGCGACGGGAACCGCGTGGCATGGCCCACGTGCTTGGCCGCGACCTGGTCGGCCGAGACGCCGACGTGGATGTCGCTGCCGTCGGTCTTGCGGGCCCGGACACCGGTCAGGAACGTCGCGTTGGCGCGGGCGTGGTCGCCGCCGCCGTCGTTGCCGGGGTCGGCCTCGTGCAGGTCGAGCCCGCCGACGATCTGGAACTTGCCATGCAGGGCGGCCAGCGGCTGCATGGTGCGGCCGAGCGTGAAATCCGTGCCTGTGCCCGCCGGCCACCAGTGTTCCTGGTTCGCCCCGTTGGGAAAATACATGAAGGCCAGGCGCAGCGGCGCCCCGGTGGCGGTGACCGCGGGCGCGGCGCCGGCGGGGCTGGCGGCCGCGTGGAGCGGGGTCGGCAGGAGGGAATCCAGCACCGGAAGCCCGAGGCACACGCCCACGCCCTTGAGAAACAGGCGACGGTCCAAACCGGGCAGGTTGGCCGGCGCAGGCGGCTGGTCCGGCGGGATGCGGGGTGGTTTCATGGGGATGCTACCGGGTCGCGGTGCCGGCCGCCGGAGGTGATCCGGCCGCAGCGACGCCCGTGGGGACAGCGGCACGTTGCCGCTGGAACGGCGCGGAGTCAATCACGCCGAGGAGCAGGGTGGAGAAGCGTCCGCCGTCACGCTCCAGCGCCGCGACGATGCGGTCGACCGTCTCCACGTCATAATACTCGAGCCCGCGGCCCAGCGCATAGGTCAGCAGTTTCTCCGTCAGGCACCGGTAGTAATCGAGCCGCCGCTCGTGGGTGATCAGGTGCTTCAGCGCGCGCACGTCGGCGAACTCCTCGCCGGTGACCAGCCGGCCGCCGGCCTCGATCGGCCGGCCGGCCTCCTGGTCCCGCCAGTTGCCCATGGCGTTGAAATTCTCGAAGGCGAGCCCCAGCGGGTCCATGCGGGCGTGGCAGGACGAGCAAACCTGGTTGGCGCGGTGCGCCGCGAGCATCTCGCGCAGCGTGGGTTCGCGGCCGTGGAACGCGCCCTTCGTCTCTTCCAGCGCCGGGATGTTGGGCGGTGGCGGCGGGGTCGGCGTGCCCAGGATGTTCTCGAGGACGAACTGGCCCCGCTTCACCGGCGAGGTGCGGGTCGGGTTCGAGGTCACGGCGAGCACCGTGCCCCCGGTCAGGACCCCGCCGCGCGGACTGTCCGCCGGGAGCGTGACCCGGCGCAGGGCACGGCCGGTGACCCCCGGGATGCCGTAGACCTGGGCCAGTTTCTCATTGAGGAAGGTGTAGTCACTGTCGACCAGCTCGAGGACGCTGCGGTCCTCGCGGACGATGTACTCGAACACCAGCTCGGTCTCGCGGCGCATCGCCCGGCGCGTATCGCCGTCAAAGTCCACCCGCGGCTCGCCGCGCTTCGGGGGGCCGAGGCCGAGCACGGCCCGGGCGTTGATCGGCACGAACTCGATGTCGCGGGCCTGCAGCCACTGGCCGGTGAAGTTGCGGACTAACGCCGCGGCCGCGGGATCGCGCAGCATGCGGGCGACCTGGGCGTGCAGCTGGCCGCGCAGCCCGCCCGTCCGGGCCAGCGTGCTCAGCTCCGCGTCGGGCATGGTCGACCAGAGAAAATAGGACAGCCGGGTCGCGAGCGCGTACTCGTCGAGGCGCGGATGGCGCTGCCCCGCGTCCGCGGGCTCGGTCTGCTCCAGCCGGAACAGGAAGCGCGGCGAGGCCAGCACGGCCATCATCGCGCGCGAGATGCCGAGCTCAAACGTGCCGTCCGGTCCCTTTTCGATGCTGCGGGCCAGGCGCACGAGGCCGGCCACGGTGGCGTCGTCGGCCGGCCGCCGGAACGCGCGGGTGGCAAAGTCCGCGAGGATCTCCCGGGCGTAACGCTCGCGCCGGGACGGAAGCCAGGACGGCTCGCCCTGCGGGAAGAACCGGACGTAGTTGGCCGGAAGCACGCGGTCCGCCTTGTCGAACGGACCCTTCACCTGCACCGAGTGGATGCGCACCTCCAGCCGCTGGGATTCCTCGAAGCCGGCGCCGGGCGCGTCCGGCGGCCGTTCCGCCGGCGGCAGCGGCGAGACGGCAATGCTGACCTCATGTGCGCCGGCCTTCCAGGTCACGTCCCGGGTCAGCCTGATGGGCCGCTGTTCATGCCAGGCCAGCGGCTCGTCGTCGCACACCTGGCCGTCGATCCGTAGGACCAGCCGGCAGCGCGCCGCGTCGAAGTTGAACGGCCCCTTGATCGCGAGGTCGAACGCCACCTGGTACTTCGCCTCGCGCGCGACGGGAAACAGGTGCGCCACCGCGACCGTCTCGTCGTAGCGCAGCGGCTGGCCGTCGGCCAGCCGCCGGGCCCGCGCACCCTCGTCGTCATCGCCGGTGTCCGGGAGCCGCCCGGCGGGAAAGTCGCGGAAATCCCGGCCCGTGGCCGTGGCCATGGGGGTGACGCGGGCGCTGGTGGGGACCACGCCCGAGACGATCGTGTCGGCGGCCTGGAGGTATTTCTCGAGCAGGAGCGGGGAGACCGAGAGGACATCGGCGATGTTGTCGAAACCGTGGCCGGTGTCGTCGGGCGGAAACTCGGCCTCGCTCGGGAAGTCGACGCCCAGCAGGCTGCGGACGGTGCGGCCGTATTCGATCCGGTTCAGCCGCCGGATGGTGACGCGCCCCGGGTCGGGGTCGGCCTGGTCCAGGCCGAAGGCGCGGTACTTGATCCACTTCGCGATCTGCTGTACCTCCGCCGCATTCGGTTGGGGCTTGCCGGCGGGCGGCATGATGTTCGCCCGCACATTGCGCAAAGCCGCGTACCACAGGTCGGTCCGGGCGGTCAGGTCCGCGTCGGTCAGCTCGTCGAACGCGACCTTGCCCCGGGCCCTGCCGTCGCCGTGGCACTCGTAGCAATAATATTCCAGCACCGGCCGCACGTCGTGCCGGAAGGCGGCCGCAACGGGCGGCGGTTCCGCCGCCGGTGCCGCCGCCGCAAGGAGGAGTGCGGCCGGGACAACAAGCGGCCACCGGCCGCCGGGGGAAAATGGTGCAGGGGCTGACAAGGGAGGGACTCGCGGGTGGGGCCGGCGGGGACCGGCCAAACCATGGGGGGGATAGGATTGAACCCCATTTCGGACCGCAAGGCGGAAAAGCCGGATTGGCGACAGCGACCGATCAGGGGACGATGACGGCGGCGGATGAAACCGAGAGGGCAGCGACCGGCCGGGGCTTGCGGTAGAGCACGTGCCGGCAGAGCGGGCTGGCAGGGTCCAGCAAGGGATGGAGGAAATCCTCGCTGTCCCGGCGGACAAATTCCAGCCGTTCCATCAGGCGCCGCGACCGCAAGTTGTTCGCCGCCGTGAATGAGACCAGCTCCGGCAGCCGCAATTGGTTGAAGGCAAAGGCCACGGCCGCGGTGGCGGCCGCCGTGGCAACGCCGCGGCCCCAGAACTCGCGCCGGAATCTCCAGCCGATTTCCACGCAAGGAGTAAAGGGGGCGGTGAACCCGGGCTCGGCCAGACCGGTGAACCCGGCGAAGACACCGTCGACCTCGACCGCCCAGAAGCCCCAGCCCCGTCCGGCAATGCCGGCCCGCTGCCGCGCCAGCGAGGCGGCGGTTTCTTCCCGGGTCAGCGGTTTCGGGAAAAATTCCATGACCATCGGATCCGCATTCATCGCGGCATACGGCTCCAGGTCCCGGTCCTGCCATTGGCGGAGCAAAATCGTGGGTGCACGCATTGGCCGGGGCAAAAAATGAAGTGATTACTCGCCTAAAACCCAGCGTGGCTGCGGGCGTGGGGTGATGTTTCGACTCTTTGAAAAGGCCGCCACCTCAGGACCGGTCGCGCCAGCTCCGGACAACGATTGATTGCAACAGTTGCGATTGGCACCGTGAACGTGACACCTGGTCTGCAGCAGAATTTTCATTATCTGGCCTTGGAGTCCAGACGCTGTAACTGGGACTGAGCGAGATTATACTCGGCGAGTTCGATTTGCCCGGTTTGGATGCATTCTTGGAGGAGCCGACGGCCCGAGGGTTCATTTCCCGAGAGCAATTGAATCATGCCCGCATAATAGCAGGCCTCACATCGCTGCCGCAATTGTTCAGGGATCCTCGCCGCCTGCTGTGCGTCTCTTAGCAATGATTCCGTCGAAATGCGTCCCGCCAGGAGCATCCCAATGCGTTTTGGCCAGACATCCGGCCAATCCACCACATCATCCAAATATCGGGCATGGCGGATTTGTTCGGATCTCCACCGCAGCAAGTCCATGTTGAAATTCGAATAATACCAAGTGTCGTTGTCCTTCTTACCCTCTGCCTTGGAGATGGCTGTCTCATAGTCTGACTTTGCCAGGTCCAGCTGGCCATGCACATCATACATCAGCGCACGGTAGAGGATATAAATCGGGTTATCCGGCATCAGACGAATGCATTGATTGGCATCGGCGATGGCAGCTGAAAAGTCAGCCGAGCGGCTGGTCATCCAACTGCGGCAATTATAGCCCAGGACATTCTTCGGCTCGAGTGCTATGGCGCGGTTGCAAAGCTCAATCGCTGCTTCCCGCATACCAAGCTCGTACTTGATCTGGGCGAGATACACATAGGAGGTAAAATGCCTCGGGTTAAGTCGTATGGCCGTGTCGAGATCCCGGGAGGCCCCTACCTTATCCCCCAATCTTAGGCGGCAGATTCCCCGGTCATGATAGGCTAGATATAGCCGGTCAGGAAGGCCCGCTGAGATATGCACGTTAAAATCCGCGATCGCATCGGCGTAACTCCCCAAATACATGCAGGCTTGGGCTCGGGATGAACGCACAATATAGTCTCCGGGCTGTAGATTGAGCGCGATTGAGAAACATTGGATGGCGCCATAATAATCCATCGTCCGGGTCATGGTAAAACCCTTCGTTGCGTAGATATTT
This sequence comes from uncultured Oleiharenicola sp., assembly GCA_964423065.1. Lineage (GTDB taxonomy): Bacteria > Verrucomicrobiota > Verrucomicrobiia > Opitutales > Opitutaceae > Lacunisphaera. The sequence goes on from CAYRDN010000035.1 coordinate 10,554, forward strand.
TCCAGGTTTGGGTAAGCCTCGAGCGCCAGCATGTAATATCTCATGGCTTCGCGGAGATCACCGTTGGCTTGGTCTCGCATGGCCGTGTCCAAATATGTCCGGGCATTGTTTGGACTGAACTTCAGCGCATCATCGAGGGATTTCAGTGCGCTGACGTAATCCTTGGTGGCGAGGGAGGTCTGCGATTTGAGCAACAAATTATCGGCCACAGAATTTGCATCAAATGACCTCGAATCCCCCTGGGGTTCTGCGCCTGAGCTCAACGGGCTGCTGAGCGCCATGAACATTATGGTCAACGGTCCGCATACCTGCAGAGGGCGGTGCCTAGGCTGCAACATAAATTGAATGCCCTGGAGCCGATGAACAGCTCCGATAAAAATTTGTTATTGGCCCGCGCCACCCCTGAAAGCGTTTTCTCTTTTAGGTTTCAATCCCCAATTTTGCTGCGGGGCCAAGCGATGCAGCAACGCCACATAAAATCCATCGGTATCGTAGGTGCCGGGGAGGATGGTCGTGCCCAGGCCATCGAAGACGCCGCGCGGGTCCCCGGCGGGGGCTTGGGCGCGGAATTCCGGGGTGGCCTGCAGGAACGCGGCGACGACGTCGTGGTTCTCGTGATGACTGAGCGAGCAGGTGGCGTACACGAGGAGGCCGCCGGGCTTTATCCGCGGGGCGTTGGCGTCCAGGATCTGCCGCTGGGTCTGGGCGAAGGCGGCGATCGTCTCGGGCCGGACGTACCACTTGAGGTGCGGCTGGCGGCGCCAGGTGCCGGAGCCCGAGCAGGGGGCGTCGACCAGCACGCCGTCGTACACACCCGCCGGTCCGCGGACGATGCTGATGGTGGTCAGCCGGGCGCGCTGGGCACGATCCTCGAGCTCGTCGAGGATGTCGGGGCGGATGTCGGTGGCGTCGACGTGGCCCGCGGGCCCGAGCAGGCGGGCGAGCTGGAGCGTCTTGCCGCCGGCGCCGGCGCAGGCGTCGAACCAGCGGCCGCCGGGTGTGATCGGCGCGGCGGCCAGGACCATTTGCGAGCCGAGGTCCTGGATTTCCACAAAGCCGCGGCGGTAGGCGTCGGACGCGGCGACCTCGGCGTTGGGCGGGAGGCAGAGGGCGTCGGGAAAACCGTCCACGGTGCCGGGGCTCCAGCCCTGGGCGCGGAATTCGTCGAGCACGAGGTTGCGGTCGGTGCACTGGAGGCGGACCCACACGTTGGCGCGGCGGTTGAGGGCGTCGAGGTGGGGCGGGGTGAAGGCGGCGGGGCAATGCTCGTGGAACCAGGCCGGCAGCAGAGCTGCCGGAGAAGGCGCGAGGTGGGAGGCGGGAGGCGGGAGGGAAACCGGCACGTCGTGACGACTCGCCCTACCGGCAAGCAGAGTGGCCAGGACGGTGGCTTTTTCGGCAAGGTCATCCGGAACAGGCGGCCAGTCGGCGCAGAGCGCGTCGCGGTAGGCGGACGTGGGTTTCAGCTCGGGGGCGAGCCACGCGGTGATCTGGGCGGCGGTCGCGGGGTCGGTATCCAGCAGGGGCTCGATCCAGGGAAGGAAGCGCAGGGCGGTGTACACCAGCTCGCGGTAGAGCTTGCGGTCGCGCGAGCCGATGGCGCGGTGGCGGGCGAAGATCTCCTTGATGCGGCGCGGCAGGGCGCTGTCGGTCCGCAGATGGGGCCGCAGCTCGGCCAGGAAGGCGAGGAACAGGCGCTGCTGGTTGGCGGCGATGTGGGGGTTCATGGGGGAAGAAACCTGAAGGCTGAAACCTGAGACCTGAAAAAGAAATGCCTCACGGCCTCAGGTTTCAGGTCTCAGGTTTCAGGTCTTCCGTTCAGAACTTCAGCAGCTCGACCTCGAGGTTGAGGGAGAAGTTGCTCTCGCGGCGGGGGCCGCTGAACCAGGAGACCTCGTACTTCACGGCCCAGGTCTGGCCCAGCCGCTGCCAGACGCCGTAGCTCTGCTCGTTGAAGCGGTGGTTCAGGGCGTCGTAGCGCCAGAGGGCGGTGACGTCGTAGACCTCGTTGAGGCGCTGGCGGTACTCGAGGTCGTATTCCTCGTAATTGCCCCGGAGGAAATGGGTGGCGAGGCGGGCGGACCACCAGTCCTGGTCCACGAGGTGGAGCGCGGTGTTGAGCTCCTGCTCGCTCGGGGTGTGCGGGTTGAACCGTTCGAACACCTCCCAGCGGAGCCACGGCGCCGGGGTGAGGGTGAACTCGGTGTAGAGATCCGACAGGGGCCGCCGGCCCGGCGCATCGTTGAAGCGGTAGTCGGCGGCGAAGTTGAGCGTGGCGAGGTCGCGCGAGCCGTAGCGGGCGTCGCGCGTCTGCAGCGTGTTGTTGAGCGAGAAGCGCAGGGTGTTGAGCGCGGTGAGGTCGTCGATGTTGCGCGAGTCGGCGATGGAGAGCGGCTGGAGGTAGGTCGAGAACACGCGGGTGTCGATCGGCGGGATGTAGGGTTGGCCGCTGCCGGCCTCGGGGGCGTAGCGGTAGGAGAGCGTCGGCTGGAGGAGATGGCGCAGGCCGTCGATCGCCCAGACCGGGTTCTTGTAGTCGAAGGTGCCGCTGGCGAGCAGGTGGGCGTCGAAGCCGACCTCGCCGATCGTGCGGGTATAGTCGTTGCGGCCGCCGAGGGCGTCGGTGTAGTGGGTCACACGGCCTCCGGCCACGGGGGTGATGGCCAGCCAGGGCACCGGGGCATAGGTCCGCTCGAGGCCGTAGTAGGCGTCATAGCGCTCGGTGCGATACTGCGGGTCGGCGCCGATGGCGGCGGACTCCAGCTCGGCCGCACTGGCGTTGAAGCGTTCGTAGACACCGAGGGGCAGGGCGGTGGGCAGCAGGTCGAAGCGCAGTTCCGGCAGCCGCTGCACCATGAGCTGGTACGGATTGGGGTTGGCGCGGGTGAAGGCGCTGAACGCGTAGTTGTCGCCGGTGTAGGCGGCTTCGAGGAAGGAGTCGGGCTGCTGGACGGGAAAGAATTCCTTGCTGCGGAAATCGCGGACGATTTCCGAGTCGCTCCAGTAGTTGAGCTGGGCGTTGAGCGTGAAGTGGTCGCCGACCTGCTGCTGGTGCTGCCATTCGGCGTAGGACCGGCTGTGCGGCACGGGCTGACCGAGGACGTCGTTCTTCCGGTCGTTGCCGGTGTCGTAGATATAGCCGGAGCGGAAGAAACCGTCGATGGAACCGTCGGCATCGCTCTGGTGATACCGGCCGGAGGGCCCGACCATGAGGCCGCGCGCGCTGTACAGGCCGACGTCGACGCCGAGTTTCACACCCGTCGCCACCGGCAGGTGGAAGCCAAGCTCGCCGTAGGCGCCGAGGCTGCCGCGATAGCCGACACGGCCGTCGAGGTAGGAGACATAGGCCGCGTCGAGCGCCTGCTCGAAATGCGGGAAGGAGATGAAGTGTCCGCCGAGCAGGCCGAGGCTCAGGCCGTCGGCCTTGACGATCTTGCCCTTGGCGTAGGTCAGGTGCCGGGCGCGGATGGACGGCGTGTAGCCCGCGTCCTCGCGGAAGAAGAGCGTGGCGTTGGTGAAGACGAGCTGGTCGAGCGTGCCGTCCACGGTGTCACCGGAAAGATAGATCGGGAACTCGCCCAGGCGGAGGTTGCGGACGTGGAGGGCATGCGTCGCGAGGTTGAAGCTGCCCTGGTCGGCGACGAGCCGGCGCTTGCCGTCGGTGAGGTTGAAATGGCCGGTGGCGACCGCAGTGCTGGTTGCGGTGCTGTACCGGATCTCGTCCGCCGTGAGCAGGATCTCGCCGTAGGTCATCCGGGCGTCGCCGGTCAGGACGGTCTCCTTGGTGGCGTCGTCGTAGGTGATGGTCTTGCCGTCCACCACTGGCGCCGTGGACTGGGCGCGGGCCGCGGCGGCGAGCAGGCACAGCGCCGCCCCGAGGACGGAGAAGCGGCGGCCGAGGCGGACAAAGGGCATGGATCTGAAGTGGCGGGCGGGGCGGGCCGGTGCAATGAGATTTCGGGGGACGGTCCTGCCCGCGAACAGACACGAAAAAAAACGAATGATGTGCTGGGTCGTCCACATGCAGAAAAGCTGCCCAGGCTGGGGCGGCTGGCGATTGGGGGGAGACGCGGCGACCTCGCCGCGTTTTCCGGGGCGGGGTCGCCCCGGCTCCAGTCAGGTTGGCTAGATCGATCGCCTGTGCAGACGGCGAATATTGCCCGTGGCCCTCGGGCGGAAGCGAAACCGGGGCCGGAGTTTCGGCTAGACCCCGCGGGGGAGGCCGGCACAGTCGGAGGGACCAACGTGATCATCCCCGTCAACGAGCTGAACGCCTTCCTTGGCAATCATCAGGCCAACCCGCATGGCTGGCTGGGCATGCACCCGCTGAAGATGGGCCGGAAGAACGGCGTGGTCGTGCGCGCCTTCATCCGCGCGGCCGTGAAGTGCGAGGTGATCGAGCTCGACGCGCCCGGCACGCCGGCGCACCCGCTGACGCAGCTCGCGCCCGAGGGCTTCTACGAGGGGTTCATCCCGGGCAAGAAGGTCTTCCGGTACCAGCTGCGCTACCAGACGTCCTGGGGCGACATCCACCAGGTCTACAACGCCTATTCGTTCCTGCCGTCGCTCTCGGCGCAGGACCTGTACCTCTTCAACGAGGGCAACGAGCACCGTATTTACGAGAAGCTCGGCGCGCACCCGCGCCTGATGGGCGACGTGCCCGGCGTGGCCTTCGCCGTCTGGGCGCCCGCGGCCTCGCGCGTGTCCGTCGTGGCCAATTTCAACCACTGGGACCCGCGCTACCACCCGATGCGGCCGCTCGGCGGCTCGGGTGTGTGGGAGCTCTTCGTGCCCGACGCGCGCGAGGGCGAGCTCTACAAGTTCGCGATCTGGGACCAGGCCGGGCACATGCGGATGAAGACCGACCCGTACGGGACCAGCTTCGAGGCGCCGCCCAACAACGCCGCCATCGTCTGCGACACCAACCACCACGCGTGGGGCGACGGGGACTGGATGGCGCGGCGCCGCAGCCAGGCCGGCCAGCTGGACCGGCCGCTGTCGATCTACGAGGTGCATCTCGGTTCCTGGAAACGCAACCTGGCCGAGGCGAACCGCCCCTACAACTACCGCGAGCTCGCGCCGCTGCTGGCGGACTACGTGGTCGAGATGGGCTTCACGCACGTCGAGGTGCTGCCGGTGAGCGAGTTTCCCTTCACCGGCTCGTGGGGCTACCAGGTGACGGGCTACTTCGCGCCGACGCACCGCTGGGGCACGCCGGAGGATTTCCAGTTCTTCGTCGACCACCTGCACCGGCGCGGCCTCGGCCTCATCATCGACTGGGTGCCCGCGCATTTCCCGCGCGACAGCTTCGCGCTGGCGGAGTTCGACGGCACGCACCTGTACGAGCACGCCGACCCGCGGATGGGCGCGCACATGGACTGGGGCACGCTGATCTTCAACTACGGCCGCCACGAGGTGCGCTGCTTCCTCGTCGCCAGCGCACTGTCGTGGCTGGAGCGCTACCACATCGACGGCCTGCGGGTCGATGCGGTCGCGTCGATGCTCTACCTTGACTACTCCCGCAAGGAGGGCGAGTGGATCCCCAACCAGTACGGCGGGCGCGAGAACATCGAGGCCATCAACTTCCTCCGGCAGGTGAACGACCTCGTCCACCACTACTATCCCGGCGCGGTCATGATCGCCGAGGAGTCCACGGCGTTCTCCATGGTCAGCCGGCCGACCAAGGACGGCGGGCTCGGCTTCGACTACAAGTGGAACATGGGCATGATGCACGACACGCTCGCGTATTTCCAGAAGGATCCCATCCACCGCAAATGGTCGCACGACAAGCTGACCTTCGGGATGATCTACCAGTATTCGGAAAACTTCATCTCGGTCTACTCGCACGACGAGGTCGTGCACCTGAAGGGCTCGATGCTCGCCAAGATGGGCGCGGGCAGCATCCCCGAGAAGGCGGCCAACCTGCGCACGCTCTACGGCTACATCTGGATGTATCCCGGCAAGAAGCTCCTCTTCATGGGCTGCGAATTCGGCCAGCGCGCCGAGTGGGACCACGACGCCAGCCTTGACTGGGGCCTGCTGCAGCAGCCGGAGCACGACGGGCTGCGCCTGCTGGTGCGCGACCTGAACCGGCTCTACACCTCGGATCCCGTGCTCAGCTGCAGCGACTTCCGGCCGGGCGGCTTCCGCTGGGTGAACTGCACCGACGGGGACCACAGTGTCATCAGCTTCCTCCGGCTGGACGAGGCGCAGAAGACGGTCTACCTGGTCGTGAGCAACTTCACGCCGATGATGCGCGCGCGCTACAACGTCGGCGTGCCGCATGCCGGCTATTGGAAGGAGGTGCTGAACACGAACTCGTCTTACTACGGCGGCACCGGCTTCGGCAACCACGGCGGCAAGCAGTCCTCGACGGCGCTGGCCGACGGCTACGAGCAGTCGCTGAGCCTGACCTTGCCCGGCCTGACGACGCTGGTGTTCAAGTGGTCGGCGAAGGAGTAGGAGGCTGTCCACACCACCCCCAGGAACGGCTTTACCCATGTGAACTGCGCCCCGGGGAGCGACGCCGCGTAAATCTGGCGAAACCGGGCCGGGGAGAAATAGCGGTCGCTCCGGAGGTGGGCCATCCAGGCCGGGGACGTGCGGAATCGCCACAACGTGCCGGCGGCATCCGGGCCGCGCCGGAGGAGATCGGACGGCCATTGCATCGCGGCGAAGGCGTGGTAGCAAACGTCCCCGCGCGGGATGAAGGCGGGAAAGCGGTTGACGCAATCGACCACGATGAGCCGCCCGGCCGGGGCCAGGGCCGCCTTCAGTTTCGCCAGCGTCGCGGGGATGTCCGGGAGATGATGCAGCATCGTGTGGCTGACGATGGCATCGAAGCGGGCGGCGGCGGGAAGATCATCCACGTCACCACGGCGGTATTCGAGGTTGGGGGCGCTGCGCTTCCGGCGTGCGACCGCCAGCATCGGGGCGGAAATATCCAGGGCGACGACCGAGCGGAAATGGCGCGCCAGCTCAAGGCTGAGCAGCCCGGTGCCGCAGCCCGCATCGAGGGCGCAATCGCGGTTGCGCGGCAGATGGGCGAGGAAGAACCCGTGCTGCCGTTCAATCGCGGCCGTCCGGTCATAAGCCTCGGCCAGATCGTCGAACGATTGTGCGCCGGCGATCATCCGCCAAGGAGCAGAGCCAGGCTGACCGCGAATTGGGGAAATCTCATTTGGCATGCGCGACTGTTTTCACTGAGTAATCAGGCTTCGAGCGCACCGATCAACCTTGGGGAAAAGCGGGCGTACGGGCGAGGATGAATGGGTGCGGCCGCTAGCCTGGTTCACGGGATCGGCCGACCACGGCGGCCATGCTCCAGTCAGGGGGGAGGGCCGGACCTCGGTCCAGCCGCGGACGGGCCACACGCCGCGCACCGGCGGCTGCACCAAGGTGCAGCCCTGCGCAATCGGCGGCAATCGGCGGCGTCAGCGCCGCTCGGCCTTGCGGCGGAGGAGGTAGGCGGGCATGCGGTTCGAGTTCTTGATGTCGATCTCGCCGAGGGGCTCGTAGTCGAACTTGGACCCGAGGAGCTTCATCGTGATCTCGCTGACCTGGATCTGGTCGGGCTGGCCGTGCGATTCCATCCGGCTGGCGATGTTCACGGTGTCGCCCCAGAGGTCGTAGGAGAACTTCTTGGTGCCGATGATGCCGGCGACGACGGGACCGCTGTTCATGCCGATGCGGATGCTCCAGTCGAGCTGGTGGCGGCGGTTGAAGACGCGCACGGCCTCGAGCATCTCGAAGGCGGCGGCGGCGCAGGCCTCGGCGTGGTCGTTGCGCATGACGGGCACGCCGCTGACCATCATGTAGGCGTCGCCGATGGTCTTGATCTTCTCGAGGTCGAGCTGTTCCGCGATGCGGTCGAAGCCGGAGAAGATCTCGTTGAGGAGCTGCACGGTGCGGTGCGGGGACTGCCGGGAGGCGATGCGGGTGAAGCCGACGATGTCGGCGAAGAGCACGGTGGAGTCGATGAAGCTGTCGACGATGGTGCGCTGGCCGGCCTTCAGGCGCTCGGCGATGGCCTTGGGCAGCACGTTGAGGAGGAGCCGCTCGGACTTGGAGCGCTCGACCTGGAGCTGGGCGAGGTAGGCCTGTTCCTGGTCGCGCAGGCGCTTCTTCTCGAGCGAGGCGGTGATGCGGGCGCGAAGGACGGTCGGGTTGAAGGGCTTCGGGACGTAATCCTCCGCGCCGGCCTCGATGCAGCGGACGGTGCTCTCGACGTCGTCGAGGGCGGTGAGCATGATGACCGGCACATGGCGGAGGCGGGGATCGGCCTTCATGAACTCGAGGGTCTGGAAGCCGTCGAGGTCGGGCATCAGGATGTCGAGGAGGACGAGGTCGAAGTTGCCTTCCTTCAGCTTGGCGAGGGCTTCCCGGCCGGTGGCGGCCTCCGTGACGTCGTAGCCGAGTTTCTGGAGGCGGCGGACGAGCATGTCGCGGTTCATCTCGTCGTCGTCGACGGCGAGGAGCCTGGCGTTGGGCAGGGGGGCGGCGGAGACGCCGAAGTCGGAGGCGGTGGTGACCGGGATGATGGGCGGGTTGATGGCGCCGAGGGTGGCGTCGCCCGCGAGGCCGAAGTCGCCGGAGCCGCCGCCGATGTCGATCTGGTCGGGATAGGCCTCGCTCTCGAAGAGCGCGAAGAGGTTCTTGCCGGCCCGGAGGATCTTCTCGAGGTCCTTGACCAGGTCGGTGTGCTTGCCGGCGTTGGCCTCGTCGAGGCAGAGCTCGGCGTAGCCGATGACGGTGTTGAGGGGGGTGCGCATGTCGCGGCGCATGGCCGCGAAGTCGATCTTGCCGGTCTCGATCTTCCAGGGGGCGAGGGCGTCGTTGATCAGGGCGAGGAGCTGGCCGCCGGAGGTGTGGATGCGCTTCAGGTCGGTGAGGATGCTGCCGATGTTGTTCTCCTCGGCGGACTCCATGAGCATCTCGCTGTACCCGATGATCTGGTTGAGGGGGGTGCGGAGGGAGTGGCGCAGTTTGGAGAGCGCCTCCATGTCGCGCGAGCGGAGCGCGCGGAGGAGGGGCGCCAGCGAGCCGGGCGAGGTGCCGGCCTCGCCGGGGGACATGGAACCGGGTTCGCTCATGCCTTGGGCGGGAACTTCTTGAGGAGTTCCTCGATCTTGCCGAGGAGGCGGCTGAGCTCGACGGGCTTGGTGTCGAAGTCGTCGCACCCGGCGCCGATGGCCTTCTGGCGGTCGCTGTCCATGGCGTGGGCGGTGAGGGCGATGATGGGGATGTGGGCGGTCGCGGGATCGGCCTTGACCTGCTTGGTGGCCTCCCAGCCGTCGATGACGGGGAGGCTCATGTCCATGAGGATGAGGTCGGGCTTGTCGCTCTTGGCCAGGGCGACGCCGACGCCGCCATCGACGGCGATGAGGAGGGTGTAGCCGCGTTTCTCCAGCCGGCGGGAGAGCATGTCGCGGTTCATTTCGTTGTCTTCGACGAGCAGGATCTTGGGCATGGGAGGCGGGATGGATTGATAGGGATTATTCAGTTTTCAGCAAGTACGCAGGTTTGGATGGCCGGGCGGACGAGCGCGGCCAGATCCTCGCGGTTGAACTTGCCCTTTTGGAGGATGGCAAGGACACGCGGGCTGAGGTAGTCGCGCATTTCCGGGGTGATGTCCATGGAGCTGATGATGACGACCGGGATGGCGGCCCAGGCGGGGTTCTGGCCGAGGTTCTCGAGGAACTCGAAACCGTTCATGCCGGCCATCTTCAGGTCGAGCAGGATGATGCTGGGGTGGCCTTTCTTGAGGACGTGCAGGGCGGCGTTGCCGTTGATGGCGGCGCGGAACTGCCAGCCCTCCTTCTCGAGCATGCGGACGACGATGTCGCGGCCGTCGGGGTCGTCCTCCACGACGAGGACGTAGCAGCGGGCCAGGGGGCTGAGCTGGAGGGCGATCTCGGCGGTGAGCCGGGCGGCGTTGACGGGTTTGAGCAGCACGCTGGAGGCGCCGAGGGACATGGCCATTTCCGTGTCGTTGGCACCGCTGAGGACGACGACGGGGACATCGGCCAGGGCGCGGTTGCCCTGGAGCTTGGTGAGGACGGTCCAGCCGTCGATGCCGCCGGGCATCATGACATCGAGGATGATGAGGTCGGGTTTGTTCTGGGCGGCGTATTCGAGGCCCTGCTGGCCCGAGCCGGCCTCGCTGGTCTCATATTCGCTCATCTTGAGCAGTTCGGCGATGACAAGGCGGACCTCATCGTCGTCGTCGATGATGAGGATGCGCGGCTTGCTGGCCTCGAGGGGGAAGGGGGACTTGGTGAGGCGCTGGCCGGTGTGGACGACGACGGGTTGCTTGACCTGCACGTCGGCGGGTAGGCGGATGGTGAAGATGGAGCCGGTGCCCGGCGTGCTGCTGACGCTGATGTCGCCCTTCATCATCTGGGCAAACTGCTTCGAGATGGCGAGGCCGAGGCCGGTGCCGCCGTACTTGCTGGAGGTCGAGGCGTCGGCCTGGCTGAAGGCCTGGAAGAGCCGGGACAACTGCTCGGAGTTCATGCCGATGCCGGTGTCGATGACGGCGAGCTCGATGGTGTCCGCGACGACGCCCGGCAGCCGGGAGGCCTTGATGGTGATGGTGCCGTTCTCGGTGAACTTGCTGGCGTTGCTCAGGAGGTTGAGCAGCATCTGCCGGAGCTTGGTGGCGTCGGCGTGCATGGTGCCGATGTCCGGGGGGCAGTCGATGCGGAGGGAGTTGCCCTTCTTGCCCACCAGGGGGGTGGCGGTGGCGACGACGTCGCTGAGGATCTTCTGCAGCTCGAAGGTCTCGAGGTAGAGCTCCATCTTGCCGGCCTCGATCTTCGAGATGTCGAGGACGTCATTGATGAGCCCGAGGAGGTGGCGGGCGGCGTTGAGCACCTTGTCGAGGTCGTCGGCGGTCCGGGTGTCGCCGTCGTCCACCGCGTCCTCGCGGAGGATCTCGCTGTACCCGATGATGGCGTTGAGGGGGGTGCGCAGCTCGTGGCTCATCTTCGCGAGGAAGCTGCTTTTGGCCTTGCTGGCCTCCTCGGCGTCCTTGCTGGCCTTGACGAGGAGGCGGGTGCGGTCCTCGACCCGCGCCTCAAGGGTGCGGTTGGCCTCTTCGAGCTGGTCGTTGGCCTCATGGATTTTTTCCCGCGACTCCTCGGCGGCCATGCGGGCGTGGTCCAGCGCGGTGGTGTTGGACTGGATGGTGTCCAGCATGGCGTTGAACGAATCGATGAGGAGCCCGATCTCGCCGCTGGCCGAGCTGGAGACGCGGATGCCGTAATCGCGTTCGCGCTGCACGCTGGCGGAGACCTGGGCGAGCTCGGTGATGGGCTGGGTGATGCGCCGCTGGAGCCGGTAGGCGGCGACGAAGGCCAGGAGGGACGAGGCCAGGAACACGATGCCGGAGCCGCGCAGGAGATTGGAGAAGCGGTCGACATCCGCATCGCTCAACTCGGCCTTGAGATAAAGCGTGCCCAGGAGATGGGTGTTTGAGCGGATGGGGTACCAGACGACCCCCGGGTCATTGGTCAGGATCTGGGAGACGCCCCGCTGCAGCGGGGGGATGGTTTCGTTGGTGCCGGGCTTGAGGTAGCGGCCAAGCAGCCGACCGTCGGCGGAATAGACCGCGGCGGCGGTGATCTGCACATCGGCCGCCAGCAGGTGCAGCGGGAGATCGGTGGCGTTGGGGTTCTGCTCGAGCATCGGCTCGAGGCTGTCGATCAGGACGCTCCGGGTCTTCTCCAGCCGGCGTTGGATTTCCGTGTCGAACTGCTGCACATCGTAGAGGTAGAGCCCCGCGAACGCCAAGGACAGCGTCAGACCGCAGATCATCACGATGAAGAGAGTCAGTTGCCAGCGAAAGGGGAGGCTTTTCACGTTATTGGGTGCAACGGTCACCTAGGGCAAAGCATTGGGGAATATTGTCAAACGCGATTCGCCCGGACGGGGTTCAGCCCGCCGGCGGCGCGGTGCGGGTGAACCCAGTGAAGGTGACGCGCAGGGTCTCCCCGGTGGGGAAAAAAAAGATGCGGCCGGCGAACACGGAGGTGCTGGCCGCAGGCAGGCTGGGCCGGTCCGGGCCGGGCGGGGTGAAGTTCATTTGCACGGTCAGGGCGTTCATCCTGACGCCGAGGACGGGCGAGTAGGGGGCGAGGAGTTCGAGCGTGAATCGCTGGACGTAGGCCGGGTGCTTGTGCACGGTGAGCAACAGCCGCAGGTGCCCCAGCATCTTGTCCGAACCGGCCGATTCGGACCGGAAGGCGCAGGAAAACCCGGCCGCTTCGGGGCCCTCGTGGACGAGGGCGATGCTGCCGGGATCGATGTCGGATTTCTGAAACGGCGCCTGCACGAGCGGCGCGGCGCTGGCGGCCTTGAACTTGACGTATTGCGCGAGTTCATCCGCCACCGGCGGCCGGCCGTTGTGGCGCAGCAAGGTCCATTGTCCCGCCGGCGGGAGCGACGGATCGAAGCGCTCGACGGTGGACTCGTCACCGCGCACCGTGGTCTGGGTGTAGGCCCAGCCGGCCGGCACCTCGGCGGTGTACTTGCCGAGGGCCTCGTGCAGATAATCCGGCAGTGCGGCGCGGCCGGTGACGGTTGAAAGGATGGCGCCCAGCAGCAGCCCGGCCGAACGCCGCCGCCGGGATGACGCGCGGTCCGCGGAGCCGGGGAGGATGAAACGGGGCGATAAGCCGGACGAACCTGCCATGTCGGGCCAGCGTGCCGGCACCTCCCGGCAGATCAATCCGGATCACCAGCCATCGTGGCGGCGGGCTGGCCGACCGCGGCCCCGGACGCCGTGAACAATTTTGAAAGCACCCCCCAAGGCAATGGGTTCATTCCGTCTAAGGTCCGACAGTTTCATCCGTGGTAGCAGGTGGAGACGATTTTTATGAACACCCCGCGCTACCTACTGCCGGTTTCGATTGCCGCGGCCTTGCACGCCGCATTGCTTTTTGGTTTTCCGGGCAAGCCCAACCGTGGGGCGACCACGGTGGTGGAAGTGCCGTTGCCACCCCCGGATCCGGCGCCGGCCGACCCCGTCGTGTCACCGCCCGAAAAGGGCGACCCAGACGAAACCGTCCGACCGCTGGCGGGCGGGCCCTTGCCGCCGGAGGTTGATCCGCTCCCGGTCGTGGACAAAATCAACGAATTGGCTCCGCCGGTTGATCCGCGGACTCGAAATCCGGTTCCTGGCATCAGGCTCATTCCCACGGTGATCGGCCCCGGTCCGGACGGTCTGGCCGGGGTTGCGCGCATCCCCGGCATCTATGCGGCCACCGAGCTGGACCATGCGCCGGCGGCCCGCGTGCAAACGCCGCCCGCCTATCCCGCCCGGATGCGGCAGGAGGGGATCGGCGGCACGGTGCTGGTCGAGTTCGAGGTGAACACGGCCGGCGCGGTCGTGCGGGCCGCCGTGGTCGATTGTTCGCGCGGCGAGTTTGCCGAGCCGGCGCTGCGGGCCGTCCGCCAATGGCGCTTCGAGCCGGGCCGACGACATGGCCGGGTCGTGCCTTTCCGCGTGACGGTCCCGATCGAATTCGGGATCGGGCGGAACTGAGCGGGTGCTCAGACCGCGCGGGCGTGGATGAGGCGGTTGACGCGCTCGACCAGTTCCTGCGGGCTGAACGGCTTGGTGATGTAGTCGAGGGCGCCGAGTTCCAGGCCGAGGTGGCGGGAATCGGGCGAGGACCAGGCGGAGACGATGATGATGGGGATGGTGGCGGTGAGGGGATCGCGCCGCAGGATCTCGCAGACCCCGAAGCCATCGAGGTCGGGCAGCATCAGGTCGAGCAGGATGATGTCGGGCCGCCGCTGCTTGACGCAGTCGATGGCCTCCCAGCCGTTGGCGGCGGTGGTGACATGGTGGCCGGCCCGCACCAGGTGAAAGTGCATGAGCTCGGCAAGTGCGGGTTCGTCATCGACAGCCAGGATGTTTGCAGCATACGCCATCCGGCCATCATCGCCGCGGCGCGTGACAATTGGGTGCGCTACACGTGACAATTGGGCAAAGTATGCGCGGGGTTACCAGCGGTGGTAGGCCGGATGGCCGGGCTGGACCGCCACGAAGGTGCCGCGGCACGTGGCCCGGGGCTTGCCGGCGGCGGTGAGCACGCCCTCGACCGTCGCCCGGTCGGCGGTAGCTTCAACCACGCGGGCCGTCAGTTCCACCGGGCCGTCGGTCGGGGTGGGGCGCAGGAGCTTGATGGCATAGTCGGCGGTGACGGTGCACAGGGGCTGTTCCAGCCGGAGGGCTTGCATCAGGTGCCAGGCTGCAGTCCAGTTGCAATGGCAGTCGAGGAGGGAGCCGATGATGCCGCCGTTGAGCATGCCGGGGAAGGCCTCGTGGTGTTTTTCCGGCTGCCAGGCGGCCACGACCTCCCCATCGCGGACGAAGCTGCGGATGCGCAGGCCGCGGTCATTGGCCGGGCCGCATCCGAAGCACAGACTGAGCGGCGCATATTTCTCCTGCAGACTGGGTTCGTTCATGGGTTGCAGTGAGGCGGTTAATGTCGGCGGCTGAAATCCAAAAATTCGTAAGATTTTTAACTCGCCCCCTTCAGTCGCCATGCCATGTTGCCGATAAATTCCCACGAATATCAAATGGCGCGCAAGATAGCCTTCCTCAACTACAAGGGCGGTGTCGGCAAGACCTCGCTGATCGTAAATACGGCGGCGAGTCTCGCGCGGCGGGGCATGCGCGTGCTGCTGCTTGATTTCGACACGCAGTCGAACGCCAGCATCTGGCTCATGCGGCTGGAACGGTGGAACAAGATCAATGCCACGGGCGTGGGCTCGGTCTACTCGATCTTCGACCCCGGGGTGGCCCGGCTCAAGGACTGCGTGATCAAGGACGTGGTCGAAGGCAAGGAAGGCGAGAAGTTGCTGCCGGGCCTCGATCTCGTGCCCACGACTTTCAACCTCGTGGACCTCGAGGGTGAATACAAGCCCGACCCCAAGCGCCCGTCCTATGTCATCTTTCAGGAACAGCTGGCGGAGATCGAGGCCAACTACGACTTCATCCTCTTCGACTGTCCGCCCAACGTCCTGCGTGCCTCGCAGAACGGCGTGTATTGCGCCGGCGAACTCTACGTGCCCTCGAATCCCGACGCCCTCAGCCTCATCGGCTTCACGCTGCTGGTGGAAAAGATGCTCCGGTTCCAGCAGACCTCGGCCAGCTTCCGCACGACGGCGATGGGCCCGGCGGCGCAGGTCTACGGCATCGTCTTCAATTCCATCAAGGCCAACACCGACATCGAGGTCCCGAAGATGCGCATGCAGCTTCGGCTGAATCAATTCAAGACGCAGAAGCGCGGCTGCTCCCCGGCCGCGAAGATCTGCACGACGCAGATCCGCGACGCGATGATCGTGCGCCGCGCCGTCACCCTCGGCCTGCCGGTCTTCCTCGTGGGCACCGAGGGCAACGACGAGGACAGCGTGGCCAACGACTACCTCAAGCTCGCGAACGAGATCATCGAGAACGCGCCGCACTGACCAATTCCACGCAGGAGAAACACCACATGGCCAAATTCACTTCCACCGAATGGGACGAGATCCGGAAAAAATTCCGCCACTCCATCATGGCCGACACCTCGCTGGTCAGCCTGGCACAGAATCTGGACACCCAGGAATGGCCGCACCAGGGCGAGGACGAGAAGCCCTCCAAGTACATCGATTTCACCTACGATGAGCTGCTGATGATGCCGGAAATCGCCGGCAAGTCCGAGCGGGCCGACCACCTGATCGGCATCCTGAAGGAGACGCTCGCGTTTGACGATCCGTTCGGCGACATGGTGGCGCAGGTTGAGGAGACCTCGGCGAAGGAGAATCCGATCCTGAAGACGCTGGGCCGGCTCGGCATCCCCGAGAATTACCCGATGGTGCTGGCTAATTTCAGCGAGGGCACACGCCTGGTCTGCGGGACCGAGGGGGTCAAGACCATCGGCGAGTTCGCCAACCTCGGCCAGAAGATGTCCACGCGGGTGGTGCTCGGGGGCGATTTCCGCACCGCGCTCAACGCGCTGACCCATGGCGACGAGGAGGGGATCAGCCTGTTCCTGCCCTACCGCAAGGGCACGACCGGCCTGCACCTTGCCGAGGCGATCGGGCTCGTCGCCGCCGGCCTGCCCCGCGCCGACCAGCTCGGCCTCGCGCGGTATTACGGCGCCAAGCTGAACCCCGCCGAGACCGCCGCCGCCAAGGCCATGACCCGCGAGCAGGCCGAGAAACACGAGGCCATGATGCGGGCCACGGTCGGGGCCGCCCTCGACTGGTTCAAGGACCAGAAGACCGCGCTGCTGCAGCACCTGGCCGAGGGCGGGACCTATGAACGCTATTTTATCGTGCTCAATGACCCGGCGCGCGAGGCGATCGCCGTGCGGCTTACGGGCACGGCGCTGAAGGGCAGCGTCAAGCCTTCGGCCGCCGCGGCCCCCGCGGAGGACCGGAAGCGCGGGCTCTTTTCGCGCCTTTTCGGCCGGGGTTGATTCTGCTAGACCCTCCCAGTGGACAATCAGCCTCCATCCTCCGGGGCGCCGCGTTTCCCGTCGCCCAATTTCCCGCCGCCACCCGGCCGGCCCGGCCCGCCGCCCGCCGCCTTCCCGCCGCCGTTCCGGCCCGTGGCCCCCGGCGCGGGCTTTCCGCCGCCAGGGGTGGCCCCCAAGTTTTCCGCCCGGCCGAGCGGCGGGCTCAAGCCCCTCGTGCTTCCGCGCCGCGCCAGCCCGCTGCAACGCGCCCAGGAAGCCAGCCAGGTCACGGCCGAGGCCCGCAAATCCATCGGGGCGATCATGTCGCAGTCGCGCCCGCCGTGGGCCGGCGGCAAGCCCGGGCTCAGCGGCACCCAGGTGGAGGATCTGGAAAGGGCGCTCCGCGCCCTCGAGACCAAGGTCGGGGAGCGCGAGATGGCCCTGGCGGACGCCGAGAACAAGCTGGCCGAGCGCGACCGCGCCCTGGCCGAGACCGAGGCCCTGCTGCAGGCCCGGGAAAAGGTCATCGATGCGATGCGCAAGCAGCCGGCCGCCCAGGCCAGCACCAGCGTCAACCCCGAGGAGTTCGCCGCCCTCGGCAAGCTCAAGGAGGAACTGGACCGCCAGGAGGCCTCGCTCAAGGAGCAGCGCGCCGCGCTCAAGGAGCGCGAGGAATTTCTCGAGCAAAGCGAATCCTCCCTGTTTGAGAAGATGCAGGCCCACCAGGAGCGGGAGACCGAACTCGAGCAAAAGGCGGAGGACGTGAAGCGCGCCATGTTAAAGGCCGGACTGATGAAGGAAGAGCCCAAGGAGCCGATGGAAAAGGCCTGATGGAACCTAAGTGAGTTTGGCCTTTCCAAGTGCCGATACCGCCCCTATGCCCATGCGCCATATGTCCCACCGTCTCCTGCCGACCGCTGCACTCCTGGCCTTGCTGGCCGCCCCCGCGATCCTGCATGCCCAGGCCGAGATCAGCTCCAGCGAGGAACTGCGCCTCGAGGCCCTGGCCCGCGAACAGGCGGAGACCTATTCGCCCCGCAACTCGATCACCATCGGCTTCCGCATGCTGAGCTCCGGGGCCCGGGTCACTTACACCAACCTGGGGTCGGTCCCGATGGGCTCCCCGTTTATTCCCATCTCGGACGGCGCCGTCGCGCGGCAATATGACGATGGCCTGGTGGGGGTCGACGCCCCGCGGCCCAATGAAAAGGACCTGGACGGCGTCCAGATCTCCACTCCGGGCGGCCGCTACCAGTCCTCCCACAACGTGCCCATCGCCACGACGGATGCCAACGGCAATGTCATCGGCGTGACGAACTCGACCCTCACGGACGGGGATTACCTGAGCTACACCCCCGGCCTCACGCGCACCTGGACCTATGTCACACCGGAGCAGACCATGGTCCGCCCGGGGTACATCGCCATGAACAATTACAGCGCCTCGAGTGACGGCGGTTCGGCGGTGCACAAGCAGGGCCCCGTCGGCGGCATCGAACTCCAATTCTCCCACGCCTTCGGCAAGGTCACCGGCCGGACGCAATGGAGCCTGCTCGGCGGCATCACGATGAACGACATCAACAACAAGGTCTCGGCCGATGTCAGCTCGACCCTGCACACCAACACCGATTTCTATTCGCTCAACGGCCAGGCCGCGCCCGCCCTGCCCACCACGACGGATGCGACCACCGGGATCGTGACCACGTCGGCCTACAACGCGGCGTCCTACACCGACCTGCTCGACGCCGGCGGAAACCTCATCACCACGAACGGGCTCGAAACCACCGTGCCCATCTCCGACACCCCGGTCGACCAGATCTCGACGGTTGGCGCCCCGGGCTCCGTCATCGTCCACGGCCGCTGGCAGGTCAAGGGCGCGTATTACATGGTCAAGCTCGGCCCCGCGGTGCGCAGCCAGCTCACCGAGCACCTCAGCATCAACGCCAGCCTGGGCCTGGCCGGCGCCTATGCGGGCACGCACTACACGGTCACGGAATCCTTTGAGATCCCCGACGTCGGCAACACCGTCACGACACCCATCACCGAGCAGAGCGACACGAGCAAGTTCCTTGGCGGCTACTATGCCGACCTCAATCTGGACTGGGCCTGCAACGACACCACCGGACTCTTCGGCGGCATCACGGCGCAGAAGCTGGGCAGCTTCGACCAGAATGTCGGCGGCCGCATCGCCCACGTGGACGTCGGCAACGCGGTGGGCCTCCGCGGCGGCGTCTCCCTCAAGTTCTGAGCGGGGCCTCGTTCCCGGCCAGGCCGGCGAGCACGCTCTCGATGTTGTGCAGCCGCGGCGGCGGAAAGAAGGAGTTGATCCGCATGATCACCTGCTGGACGAGCCCGTCCGGACATGACGCCCCGCCCGTGATCAGCACGCGCTTGGGCGTGTCGTCCCCGGGCCACAACGGATGCACCTCGGTGTGTCCGCCCTGGCCGCCGCCGGCGGCAGGGAACACGTAGTGCTCGATCGCGTCGCGGGACCGGATGTTGGCCTCGGACTGGATGAAGAAGGCGCGGGGCCCCAGCTTTTGCTGGCACAGGCGGTACAGCTGGTAGGTGTTCGAGCTGTTCTTGCCCCCGATGATGAAGGCGGCGTCCAGCGGCTCGGCCAGGGCGCGCTGGAGGGCGTCCTGGTTCACCTGCGTGGCGTAGCACAGGGTGTCCTTCTTCCCGGTGCCACCGAGATGGCCCGGCCCGTCGGAGGCGCCGTATTTCTCCACGAAAAGGGACTTGAAGTAATCGATGATCGCGGCGGTCTCGTTCATCAGCAGGGTCGTCTGGTTCACGACGGCGAGGCGGTCGAGATGCCGCGCCGGATCAAAGCCCGGCGTGCACAGCCCGGCGAAATGGTGTTGCAACGCCGTGCGCTTCTCCGGCGCCGGCGCGGCCACGTAGTCACCCAGCAGCCGCGCCTCGGCGAGATTGCGGATGATGATCGAGGGCGCGTGGCGCCGCGTGTTGGAGAAGGTCGCCTTCGTCTCCTCATGCTCGCTCTTGCCGTGGATGACGACGGTGTAGCCCTCGCGGCCGAACGTGCGCGCCGCCTTCCAGACCTTTTCCACCAGCATGCACGTGGCGTCGAACTGGGCGACGCGGATGCCCTTGCGCACGAGTTTTTTCTTGTCCTCATCCGTCGCGCCGAAGGCCGGGATGATGACGATGTCGTCGCTGGTGAGGGTGTCCCACAGCAGCGGGACGGTGCCCCCGCACGGGGCGGCGCGGCCGTCGGTGCCGAAGGGCTGGCCCTTGTCCGTCTGCAGGAAGCGCAGGCCGCGCCGCAGCAGGTCCTCGTTGACGAAGGGATTGTGGATCAGCTCGCTGAGCATGAAGACGCGCCGGCCGGGATTCTCGGCCAGGGTCTCATAGGCGCGCTCGATGGCGTTCTTGACCCCGAGGCAGAAGCCGAAGTGGCTGGGGATGACATAGTGGACGGCGCCGAAATCCAGGATGGCGGGCCGGGAGGCGGACCGCTCGTTGGTCCGGGCCAGGGCCTTGATCGCCTCGCACAGCCGGCTCTGGTACAGGGCCCGCGCCGAGTCATCCTGCTGGTAGATGTCGCGGTTGCGGTCCCGCTCGACGCGGAACTTGTAGATGTAGTCGTTCTCGCCGAGATGCAGGTACGGGATCTCGATCAGGTGGGGCTCGAGCCCGTCAAGCACGGCCGCGAGGGCGGGGGCGAGCGCGGCCCGGGCCGCCTGCAACTGTTCCAGCGTGAGGAACTCCACCTCGCCGTCCGCCGGCGCGCCCGCCACCTGGGTGAAGAACACGCGGTAGGCCGGTCCGCCGGCCGTGCAGGTGAAATATTCCCGCGGCGGCGTATGGGCGGGAAAACTCGCCGCGAGCCGCGCCGCGGCCATGGCCTCGTCGGCGCCGACAAACGCGTGCCCGAGCCGGGTCCCGGCCCGGCGCACGGCGAGCTGGTTGCTCGCATTGAAGGCGAGCAGCACGCACAGGGCGGGGGTGGCCGGGGGCGGCGCAATCATACCCAACGGAAGCACATCCGGCCCGGGCGTCAACGGCGGACGGACGGATGCTTGCCCTCCGGCGCGAAGCGGCGCACCCTGCGGGGGTGAACCTGGAGGATATGCGCCGCACCTACGCGAGCCGGTCGCTCGACCGGCCCGACCTGCGGCCGGACCCGTTCGGGCAGTTCGACGCCTGGATGCGCGAGGCCATCGCGGCGCAGCTGCTCGAGCCCAACGCCCTGACGCTGGCCACGGTGGCGGCGGCCGGCACGCCCTCGCTCCGCGTCGTGCTGCTGAAGGGCTTCGATGCGCGCGGGTTTGTCTTCTACACGAATTACCAGAGCCGGAAGGCGCGCGACATCGCCGGCAACCCGGCGGTGGCACTGCACTTCTCGTGGCTGCCGCTGGAACGGCAGGTGAGCGTGACCGGCCGGGCGGAGAGGATCTCCGCGGCGGAGTCGCTGAAATATTTCCTCAGCCGGCCGCGGGACAGCCAGATCGGCGCCTGGGCCTCGCGCCAGAGCGAGGTCATCACCACGCGTTCGCTGCTCGAGACCAAGTTCGCCGAGATGAAGGCCAGGTTCCTGCAGGGCGAGGTGCCGCTGCCGGATCACTGGGGCGGCTACCGCGTGACGCCGGCCACCTTTGAGTTCTGGCAGGGCCGGCCCAGCCGGCTGCACGACCGGTTCCGCTACACCCGGCAGCCGGACGACCGGTGGGCGATCGAGCGCCTGATGCCGTAGCGCGCGGTCTGCCCGCGTCCCTGCCCGCACCCGCCGCCCGGCGCCGGGCCGGCGGGGTCAGTCTTCGCTGCCGGCGACGCGCTCGAAGAAGCCCTCCTGGCTCAGGATGCGCATGGCCTGGTCGATCACGGTCTTCCGGTCGGCCGGCGCCAGCTTGGCATGGTTGATCGTCAGCCACTCCGCGAGGCCGGCCCGGGCTTCCTCGCGCCTGGTCACTCCCGCGAGAAATTCATCGGCCTCATCACAGAGTCGTGAGACGATGGAACTGATTTCCATGCCGGCATCATACACCCGGGCGGGTGGCCGTTTCCAGCCGGGAATGAACGGCGCTTGGAGGTTGTCTCGCCGTCCGGAACACCTTTGCTGGCCCCATGTGGTCCGATGTCCGCCATGCCCTGCGATTGTTCGGGAAAAGCCCGGGCCTTACCGCGGCGACCCTGGTCACCCTGGCGCTGTGCATCGGGGCGACGACGGCGATCTTTTCGACGGTCTATGCGCTGATGCTGAAGCCGCTGCCGTTCTCCGGGCCGGAACAGATCGTCGAGCTCTACACGTCAGCGGCCAAGGCCGGCCTGGACAAGATGCCGGCCAACGTGCCGATCTACCTTGATTACTCCCACAACGCCACGTCCTACGAGACGCTCGCCCTGTGGCAGTTTTTCACCGGGATAGTGGGCGAGGGGGACGCGCGGGGAAAGGTCGGCTGCGCCAAGGCGGGAGCGGAAATCTTCAACATCCTGCGCGTGCAACCGGTGATCGGCACGTTCTTCACGAAGGAGCAGAACAAGCCCGGAGCCGACCTGGTGGTCGTCCTGACCGAGTCCTGCTGGAAGCAGGACTACGCCGGGAGCCTTGAGGTGCTCGGCAAGGAAGTGCGCATCTACGACGACGTCTGCAAGATCATCGGCGTGGCGCCGCACGCGTTCGAGGCATTTGACGCCCGGGTGAAATATATCCAGGCAATTTCCTGGGGCCCGGGCGCCGAGAACCCGCAGGGGCGCTATGGCGTCGGTCTCCAGCTGTTCGGCCGGCTGAAGCCGGGCGTCAGCGCGGGGCAGGCCGACGCCGAGGCGAAGACCCTCGAGAAGCGCTACGTCGACGCGGGGCCGCCGCAGTTGAAGTCGTTCGTCGACCGCTCGGGCATGACGCTGAATGTCGGCGGCGTGCAGGAGCAGCGCGTCCGGCCGGTGCGGACCACCCTGTTCATGCTGCAGGGCGGGGTGGCCTTCGTGCTGCTCATCGGCTGTGTCAACGTCGCCAACCTGCTGCTCGTGCGCGCCAACGCGCGGCAGTCGGAACTCGCCATCCGGTCCGCCCTGGGGGCGAGCCGCGGCACCATCGCCCGCCAGCTCATGCTGGAAAGCCTCTTGCTGACCTCGCTCGGCGCCGCGCTGGGCCTGGGGGTGGCCTGGGCCGCGCTGCGGGCCAGCAACTATTACGTGGCCAAGTTGCTGCCCCAGTCGCTGCCCGCGACGCTGGATCTCGGGGTGCTGGGATTTGCGGTCGGGCTGACGCTCGCGATCGGCCTGCTGATCGGGCTGATCCCGGTGTTCCACATCCTGCGCACGAACCTGGCCGAGATCATCCAGAGCAGCTCGCGCAGCGCTTCCTCCGGCCGCGGCGTGCGCGCGCTCAGCAGTTTCCTGGTCGTCGCCCAGGTGGCGGTCGCGCTGATGCTGCTGACCGGGGCGGGGCTCCTCATCCGCAGTTTTGCCAAGGCGATGGACGTGAATCCGGGATTTGATCCCGGCCGCGTGGTGACGGCCAGCGTCTCCCTGCCGCGCTCGCTGCGCGCCACGGAGGAGGCAGCCAAGCAGATTCGTCAGCGCCTGCTTGACGCGCTGAGGGAGATCCCGGGCGTCGATGCCTCCGCGATCAGTTTCAACCGGCCCTTCGAGGGCGACTTGGGGATCAACGCGTTCACCCTGGAGAACGACACGCTGCCGCCCGGTTCGCCGCAGCCCGGGGCATATCGGGTGCCGGTGACTCCGGGCTATCTGGAGACCCTCGGCCTGAAGCTGCTCGAGGGTCGGTTTTACCAGGAGGGGGATCTCGCGCCCGGCCGTCAGGTGTTCGTGGTCGACCAAAGCTTCGCGCGGAAGTTTTTCCCCAACGGCTCGGCGATCGGCGGGCGTTTCAGCTTCAGCGGGCGGCCGCAAAAGCCGGAGGACTGGCCGACGATCATCGGGGTGGTCGCCGACGTGCCGCACAACGGCGTCGAGGAGAAGAGCGGGAATCCGTTCATCTATCAGTTGATCCAGGGCGGCCGGCCCGGGTGGTTGACCTTGTTCATGCGCACCGCGCGGCCCGCGGGCGAGGTGGTCCTGACCTTGCGGGAGAAGGTGCGCGCCATCGATCCGACCATCCCGCTCTTCGACGCCGGCCCGATGAACACGGTGGTCAACTCATCCTACGACAACCGGCGCGCCGTGATGCTGCTGCTCGCGTCCTTTGCGGGTCTGGCGCTGTTCCTGTCCGCCCTGGGCATCTATGGCGTGCTGGCCTACGACGTCTCGCAGCGTACCCGCGAAATCGGCGTGCGCGGCGCCATCGGGGCCTCGCAGGAACAGATCGTCGGCCTGATATTGAAACAAGGTCTCTGGAAGGCGGCGGTCGGGGTGGGGTTCGGGCTGGTCGGCGCGGCGCTGCTCAGCCACTCCATGACGAGCCTGCTCTTCGGCGTGGCGCCCACCGACCCGGCGGTCTATGCCGCCGTGTCGCTCGGGTTGCTCGCGGTGGCGCTGCTGGCCAGCTACCTGCCGGCGCGGCGGGCCGCCAAGATCGACCCGCTCGTCGCCCTGCGCGACGAGTAGGATTCAGGCCAGCCGCGGGTCAAAGGTGAACGGCTCGGGCTTGCCGATCCGGATCCGGGCGAACTGCGGATGGGCGGGGTTCAACAGGTAGTTGAACTCGCCGGGCACGATGACACTCGGCACGCGCAGGGCCACGCTGCGCCGGGCCCGGACCCATTCCCCGCCAAAGCGCTGGGTCTCGAGCGGGTAGGGGTTGGCGTGCCAGTTTTCCGGCAGTTTCGCGGGTTGCTCGATCAGCTCCCTGTCAATTTGCGCCGGTATCGCCACCCACGGCCGCGAGAAGTGGATTTTCGGATTCCGGATATTGGCCAGCACTTCAAGCGCACCAAGCGCGCGCGACTCCGCACAGTAGACGAGGGGGATGTCCGGGAAGTTCCAGCGGCCGCCATAGAGAGCCGCGCCTTCGCCGGTGAAGGCTTCCCGCTCGTGCTGCCGGGGTGTGAGCCGCCAGATGACGAAGACATTCACGAATAGACCCCGTGCTCAATCCGGCCGAGCAGGTTTTCCACTTCGCGCGCCCCGGGTTCGGTCTGGCCAAAATCAACCGGCGTGCGCCAGCCCAGCGCGGGCAATTCCGTGTGCAGCCACTGGCGGACATTTTCCTCCGTGCCAAACAACCGCCTGGCCCGGTCGAAGAGCCGCATCAGGCGTGCGGCCCGTTCGCCCTCGTGAAGCTTGAGGCGGCCCCGGCCGGCCACGCGCCGGGCGTAGGTGCGCGCGGGAATGTTGATCAGCTTTGCCAGCTCGTCGTTGGTGAAGCCGGCCTGTCGGCTGAACTTCACGACATCCTTCACCGGCAGTCCTTCCTCGACCCGTTGGACCATCGCATGGTTGTCATGGACCTGCTCATAGGTGGTCGGCCTGGTTCGGATTGTTTTCATGCGGCCACGCTACCGGCGTTCATGGCCGTTACAAGCTGGAACCGCCAGATGGCGGTAACGGAAATGCCAGATGGCAGTCGGAAAGGATCTCAGGGCGAACCAGTCCCCGGCCAGCAGCCGGCCGTTGATCTGCCCGCCAAGGCGGTGGCGGCCCGGAGAATGCTTCCGGTCCGTGAGCTTCAGGATGGTCTGGCTGTTGGAGGGACCTTACGCCCCGACGGTTTGGCGGAAGCGGGGGCCTAAAGCCCCTCTTACAATTTCAATGCTTCCGCCAGCTTGCCCGCGTCGCCGCCACCACCCTGGGCGTAGTCGGGCTTGCCGCCGCCCTTGCCCCCGAGCTTGGCGGTGAGCGCGCCGATGAGCTTGCCGGCGGCGAGTCCGGCCTGGATGGCTTCGGGTGAGCAGTAGGCGACAAGGCTGACCTTGCCCTCCATGAGTGCGCCGAGCTGGATGACCGCGCCGGGGCCGACCTTGTGCAGCACCTGGCTGCCGAGGGAGCGGAGGGCGTCCTGGTTCTCGACCGTGACCACGGCGGAGACCCATTTCAGGCCGTCTTTGGCCACGGCGGCGGTCGCGAGTTCCTCCGCGAGGCCGGCGGAGGCCTTGGCCTCGTAGGCCTTAAGCTTCTTTTCGAGCTCCTTTTGATGCGCGAGGACGGTCTCGAATTTTGGCACCACGTCCTGCACGCCGGCGTTCAGCCGGAGGCTGACGGCGGCGAGGGCGGCCTCCTTGGCCGCGATGTGGTCGTAGGCTGCCTGGCCGGCGACGGCCTCGATGCGGCGGGTGCCGGCGGCGATGGCCATCTCGGCGACGATCTTGATGACGCCGATCTCGCCGGTGGTGGTCACGTGCGTGCCGCCGCAAAGTTCCTTGGAAAAGCCGCCGATGTCGACCAGGCGGACGCGCTTGCCGTATTTGTCCCCGAAGAAGGCGAGGACATCGGCCGGCTTCTTGTCGTAATCGATCTCCTCGGAGACGACCCGGGCGTTGTCGATGACCTTCTCGTTGATGAGCTGCTCGACCTCCTTGATCTGGGCGTGGGTGAGCGCCTCGAAATGCGTGAAGTCGAAGCGCATCCGGTCGGGCGTCTTGTGCGTGCCGAACTGGCGGACGTGGGTGCCGAGCATTTTTCTGAGGGCCCAGTGGATCAGGTGCGCGGCG
>CAYRDN010000036.1:0-36268 GCA_964423065.1 uncultured Oleiharenicola sp.
CAGGTGGATGCCGGGCCGGAATTCCGGCTCCAGTGCCTGCGGGAGAAGATTGAGCAGATGGATTTTTTCATCCTGACCCACGGGCATTCTGACCACATCATGGGTATGGACGACTTGCGGCGGTTCTGCGACCTGATCGGCGGCACGGCGCTGACGGTCTACACCACCGACGAGGGGATGAACCGCGTACTGTCGATCTTCCCCTACGCCATCGTTGAGCGGCCGGTCGCGATGGGTTACGCCGCATTCCGGCTGCTGCAGATGCCGCCGGTGCTCGAACTGCCGCAAGGCACAATCCGCTCAACCCTCCTACCGCACGGCGGCATCAACAGCCTCGGCCTCATTTTTCAGGAAAAATCCTCGGGCAAGAAGTTTGTCTATTATAACGACTGCAAGCGCATCCCCCGTGAAGCCGTGACCCTGGCCCAGGGGGCAGATGTGGTCGTACTCGACGGTTTGCGGGTCGAGCCGCATCCCACGCATATGAGCATCGAGGAAGCCTGCGCCGCGGCCGCGGAGATCGGCGCCCCGGCCAGTTACCTGACCCATCTTACTCACCGGATTGATTATACGGAATGGTGTAATAAGCTCCCGGCCGGCGTCTTGCTGGCCTATGACGGATTGCGGCTGAAGTTGTAGGAGTCTACGGGCAGTCGAAACCGCCTCCATATTGGGGCAGAAACGATTTATGACAAAGCCCTGAGATAGCGCTTGATTTATATCATACCAAATCAATGTAGTATCTGAAACTGGCCTATGAAACTATCCAAGCGCGGCGAATACGCCCTCCGTTCCCTGATCAATCTCGGCATTGCCGCCAAGGTGGGCAGGTCGCTGGTACGGGTGACCGAACTGGCCAAGGCGGAAGACCTGCCGGTCAAGTTCCTTGAGCAGGTTATCCAGCAGCTGCGCGAAGCCGGCTTTGTCGAGAGTGTGCGGGGCAAGCATGGCGGCTACCGGCTCGCCAAGCCTGCGTCCAAGATCGCCATCGGCCAGATCGTCCGCCTGATCGACGGGCCGCTGGCGCCCATCGGCTGCGTGAGCCAGACCGCGTACGAACCCTGCAACTGCCCCGATGTGGAGCACTGCGGCCTGCGGATGCTGATGCTCGACGTGCGCAACGCCATCGCGGCCATCCTCGACCGGTACACCCTGGCCGACGTGGTCGAGGTCACCACGCGCAAGATGATCACCAGCGGCCGGACCCTGCCTTTCAGCACTCCGGATGAGACCACCGCCGCTTCCACCCGGCTGAAAGCCCGCTCGGGCCGGGCCCGCCTTCCAATCACCAGCCCTTCCGAGGGCGTCATTCATCAACTCCTGGGAGATTACGCCATATGAGCGATACCGTCCTTCCGTCCCAATCCGACCCCCAGCCCGACTGGGTGCGCCTCGTCCAGCAAAAGGTCGAGTCCCTGAGCTACGGGGTCGTGCAACTTGTCGTCCACGACGGACGCGTCACCCAGATCGAACGCACCGAGAAAACCCGGCTCAAGCCCGGCGTCCGCAAATCGGACTCCGACTGAAATTTCCGCCGACCACCACCCGTGGAGGCCGAACCGTCATCACCCACACCACGCCTGACCCGACCACGGGAAGCACACCCGACCATCCAGACCGTTCCCATGAATCATTCCTTCGCCCGCCAACTGACCCCCGCGCTCGCCGCGCTGGTGTCCCTGTCCGCCCTTGCGCCCCGGCTCCCGGCCGCCGAGAGCGACGACCTCCAGCTGCTCCGCGAGCAGATCCACGCCCTCGAGCAGAAACTCCTCGTCCTCGAGCGCAAGCAGGAGATCAAGGACGAGGCCGCCGCCGCCGCGGCCCCGACCACGCCGAAGATCACGATCACCGACAAGGGCTTCACCCTCGCCTCGGGGGACAACGCCAACTCCATCAAGCTGCGCGGCCTCGTGCAGCTCGACAACCGGCTGTTCTTCAATGACGGCGGGATCGTGAACAACTCCCTCGTGCTGCGCCGCGTGCGCGTCATTTCCGAGGGCACGTTCGCCAAGAACTACTCCTTCCAGTTCGTGCCCGAGTTTGGCGGCGGCAGCGCCACCGCGGCCAGCGCCTTCACCGTGCTCGACGCCAACTT
The DNA here is from genome assembly GCA_964423065.1 of uncultured Oleiharenicola sp. Taxonomy (GTDB): domain Bacteria; phylum Verrucomicrobiota; class Verrucomicrobiia; order Opitutales; family Opitutaceae; genus Lacunisphaera. The sequence continues at coordinate 2,096 of CAYRDN010000036.1, forward strand.
GGGCGTCACCATCAGCCCGGAATTGCAGTTCAAGTTCGGCAAGTTCAAGTCCCCGGTCGGCCTCGAGCTGATCCAGTCCGACTCCTGGACCTTCTTCAACGAGCGCTCGCTCGTCACCAACCTCGTGCCGAACCGCGATGTCGGCGCCCAGGCCTCGGGCGACGTGCTCGGGGGTCTCGTCAACTACACCGCCGGCGTATTCGGCGGCGTGGCCGACGGCGCCAACTCGACCAACGCCGACTTCGACAACGAGAAGGACGTCGTGGGCCGCGTGTTCGCCACGCCGTTCAAGAACTCCGCCGGTTCGCCGCTCCAGGGCCTGTCGTTCGGCGTTTCGGGCAGCCTGGGCCGCGAAAAGACCGCTTCCGGCCGCACCGCCGGCTACAAGACCGACGGCCAGCAGACCTTCTTCAGCTATGCCGCCACCACCATCGCCGACGGCCAGAGCTGGCGCGTCTCGCCGCAGTTCGACTACCGCAACGGCTCCTTCGGCTTGCTCGGCGAATACGTCCTCTCCACCGTCAATGTCCGCCCGAGTCTGACCGGCGTGAAGGCCGAGCTCCAGAACAAGGCCTGGCAGCTGGCCGCCGGCTACGTGCTCACCGGGGAGAACTCGTCCTTCACCGGCGTCACGCCGGCGACCAACTTCGACTACGCCAACGGCACCTGGGGCGCCTTCGAGGTCACCGCGCGCTACTCCGACCTGAAGATCGATAACGCGGCCTTCCCGCTCTACGCCTCCGTCTCGACCAACGCCGACGAGGCCACGTCCTACGGCCTCGGTCTCAACTGGTACCTCAGCAAGACCGTGGCCTTCAAGTTCGACCTCTACCAGACCAAGTTCGGCTTCGCCCCGGGCGCCCCGGCAATCTCGACCACCCAGCTGCTCCGGCAGGACGAGAAGTCCTTCATCACCCGCTTCCAGCTCTCGTTCTGAACCACGCCATCCCATCTGTCATGAAACTCAAGACCGCATTCCTTTTCCTCCTTGGACTGGCGCTCGCCGCCTCGGCCGCCGCCAAGTCCATCGAGCTGCTCAACGTCTCCTACGATCCGACCCGTGAGCTCTATGTCGATTATAACAAGGCCTTCGCCACTTACTGGAAGGCGAAGACCGGCGACGACGTCACCGTCAAGCAATCGCACGGGGGTTCGGGCAAGCAGGCCCGCGGCGTCATCGACGGCCTGCAGGCCGACGTCGTCACCCTCGCCCTTGCGGCGGACGTCGATGCCCTCTACGACGTGGCCAAGCTCATTCCGCAGGACTGGCAGAAGCGCCTGCCGAACAACTCCACGCCCTACACCAGCACCATCGTGTTCCTCGTCCGCAAGGGCAACCCGAAGGGCATCAAGGACTGGGACGACATCGTGAAGCCGGGCATCTCGATCGTCACCCCGAACCCGAAGACCTCGGGCGGCGCCCGCTGGAACTACCTCGCGGCCTGGGCCTATGCCAAGCACAAGCAGGGCAGCGATGACGCCGCCAAGGCGTTTGTCACCGCGCTCTACAAGAATGTGCCGGTGCTCGACAGCGGCGCCCGTGGCGCGACGACCACCTTCGTGCAGCGCGAGATCGGCGACGTCGCCATCACGTGGGAAAACGAGGCCTTCCTCGCCATCAAGGAGTTTGGCGCCGACAAGTTCGAGATCGTCGTGCCCTCGCTCAGCATCCTCGCCGAGCCGCCGGTGTCCGTCGTCGACAAGGTCGTCAAGAAGCATGGCACGGAAGCCGTGGCCAAGGCCTACCTCGAGTACCTCTATTCCCCCGAGGGCCAGGACATCGCCGGGCGCAATTTCTACCGCCCGCGCGACGCCACCGCCGCCGCGAAATACGCCGCCGTGTTCCCCCAGCTCCAGCTGGTGACCATCGATGCCGATTTCGGCGGGTGGACCAAGGCCCAGAAAACCCACTTCGCCGACGGCGGGGTGTTTGACCAGATTACCACGAAGTAAACCTTCATCCTTGCCTGGCACGCGCCACCTGGCGACCGGCGCGCGTGCCAGCGCAGGGCTCCACCCTCCATATGCCTCCTCCCGTGAGCACTCCCCATCCTTCCCGATTCACCGCGGTCGCCCGCTCTCTGCCCTTCGGGGCCAATCTTTCCCTGACCGCCGCCTTCGGCGAACAGCTCGCCGCCCTCTACGCGCTCGCCGAGCGCTCCGAGTTCGTCTTCGGCTCCCCGCTCGGCGCCTTTGCCGTCGGGACCCGCACCTTCCACCTGCCGCGCTTCGTCTATTTCGGCCCGCACACGTCGGACGCCTCCCTCCGCCTGGCGTTCACCGCCGGCCTCGACCACCGCGAACTGCACAGCACGCTGGCGCTGCTCCACCTGGTCGAACAGCTCGCGCTCAAGCCCGACATCGGCCAGGGGCTGAACCTGTCGTTCTTCCCGCTCGTCGACGTCCTCGGCCTGGCCGGACTCGCCCCCGACCGCGCGCTGGCCTCCGCGCACTGGGGCCGCCGGCGCGAGCCCGAGCTCGCCCTGCTGGAACAGGACGCCCGGATGACCGGCTACCACGGCTTTGTCCGCCTCGACAGCGCGGCCGGGCAGGACGTGGCCACCGTGCAGCTGCGTTTCCCGGCCAACGACAACCCGACGCCGGACGTGGAGCTGATCTCCTCCGAGGATTTCGAGCCCTTCCCGGTGCGCTGGGAAGCCGTCACCGACCTGCATCCCGCCGACGGCCCGCTCTCCATCGCCGACGACCTGCCGGTGCGGCCCTTCGAGCTCACGCTCCGTCTGCCGGCGGCGTGGCCGGCCGAGCTCTATCGCGAGGCGGTCACCACCATCCTGAAGCGTTTCATCATCCGCTACCGGGGCTTCATCGCCTACGGCCAGCATCTTTGAACTTTCCCTCGTCCATGATCCCATTTCGCCCGCTCCTGCTCGCCCTGGCCCTGGCTGGCGGCGCGCAGGCCGGTGTCGCCGAGACGACGCTCCTCAATGCCTCCTACGACGTCACGCGCGAGTTCTACAAGGAATACAACCCCGCCTTCCTCGCCCACTGGAAGGCCACCACGGGTGAAACGCTCGCCGTCAACCAGTCGCACGGCGGCTCCTCCAAGCAGGTCCGCTCCGTCATCGACGGGCTCCAGGCCGACGTCGTGACCATGAACGGCGTGCCCGACATCGACCAGCTGGCCAAGGTCGGCCTCATCCCCGTCGATTGGGCACAGCGGCTGCCGAACGCCAGCGTGCCCTACACCTCCACGATCCTCTTCGTTGTCCGCAAGGGCAACCCGAAGGGGATCCGGGACTGGTCCGACCTCATCCGCCCGGGTGTCTCCGTCATCATCCCCAACCCGAAAACCTCGGGCAACGGCCGCTACAGCTACCTCGCCGCCTGGATCTACGCGCTCCACCGGCCCGGCGGCAGTGACGCGACCGCGCGCGCGTTCGTGCAGCAGCTGTTCCACAACGTGCCCGTGCTCGACACCGGCGGCCGCGGCGCGACGACGACCTTCGCCCAGCGCGGCATCGGCGACGTGCTTCTGACCTTCGAGAATGAAACCGCCCTCCTGCTCAAGGAGTCCGGCCCCGACGCCGTCGAGGTCGTGGTCCCCAGCGCCAGCATCCTCGCGGAAAATCCCGTGGTCTGGGTCGACAAGGTCGTCAGCAAGAAGGGCACGGCGAAGGCCGCGAAGGCCTACCTCGAATACCTCTACAGCCCGGAGGGCCAGGCCCTCGCGGCCAAGCATTATTTCCGCCCCATCGACCCACAGGCGCTCGCCCGGTACCCGGGCCGGTTTCCGGACATCCCGCTCGCCTCGGTGCCCGCGCTCTTCGGCAGCTGGAGCAAGGCGCAACAGGTCCATTTCGCCGACGGCGGCGTCTTCGACCAGATCTACCAGAAGTAACCCCGCGCATGGTCATGGTGAACACGCCCAGGAGCAAACCGGACTGCCCGCCCAAGCTGGGCCGGCTCGTCTGGCCGTTCCAGGCGCTCGCCGCCGCCTGCCCGCAGCTGGTGGCCGCCGTGGCCGGGACCTTCGCCCTGGGGCGTGCGCGCTACGAGATCCCGCGCTTCGACTTCCACGGTCAGCCTGGCGGCACGCCCCCGATCCGGCTGGGGCTCTTCGCCCTGGTGCACGGCGACGAGCCCGCCGGCGCCCTGGGGCTCCAGCGGCTGCTTGAGACTCTCGCGGCCGACCCGGCGCCGGCCCGCGGCTATGAACTGTCCCTCTACCCGGTGTGCAACCCGACCGGTTACGAGGACGGGACGCGGCACAATCGCGCCGGGCTCGACCTGAACCGCGAATTCTGGCGCGGCTCCGCCCAGCCCGAGGTGCAGATCCTCGAACAGGAGCTGCGCACCCGGGGCTTCGACGGCATCATCGCCCTCCATGCCGATGACACCAGCGAGGGGCTCTACGGCTACACCCAGGGTCGCGTGCTGAACGAGAACCTGCTGGTGCCCGCGCTCCGCGCCTCGCAGCACGTGCTGCCGGTCAATCCCTCGCCCGTCATCGACGGGTTCGCGGCGGAGCAGGGCATTGTCGAGGATTGTTTTCCGGGCATCCTGGCCCCCAGCCCGGAACAGCGGCCGCGCCCCTTCGAGATCATCTTCGAGACCCCGGCCGCCGCGCCGATGACCCACCAGGTGGAGGCAATCGGTTGCGCCCTGGCGTCGGTTCTGGCCGAATACCGCGGCTTCATCGCCCAAGGAGCCAACCTGTGAGCACTGCCGCCATCACCGCCCCCCGTTTCCGCCGCGTGCTGCCCGGCTTCGGCCTGTCGATGGGCTTCACCCTGACCTACCTGAGCCTCATTGTGCTGATTCCCCTGGCGGCGACCTTCGCCAAGACGGCCGGCATGACCTGGGCCGAATTTTCGGCGGCGGTCTGGTCGCCGCGGGTCGTGGCCTCCTACCGGCTCACGTTTGGCGCTTCCTTGCTCGCCGCGTTGTTCAACGTGCCCTGCGGCGTGATCCTCGCCTGGGTGCTAGTGCGCTACGAATTTCCCGGCCGGCGGCTCATCGACGGGCTGGTGGACCTGCCCTTCGCCCTGCCGACGGCGGTGGCCGGCATCGCCCTGACCGCCATCTACGCCAAGAACGGCTGGATCGGCCAGTGGCTGGAACCCCTGGGCATCCACGTCGCCTACACCGCGCTGGGCGTGTGGGTCGCGCTCACCTTCATCGGCCTGCCCTTCGTCGTGCGCACGGTGCAGCCGATCCTGGAGGAACTGGAGCCGGAACTCGAGGAAGCCGCCGCCACGCTCGGCGCGAGCCGCGGCCAGACCGTGTGGCGCGTGATCCTGCCCGCGCTGCGGCCGGCCATCGTGACCGGTTTCGCTTTGGCTTTCGCCCGGGCGGTCGGCGAATACGGCTCGGTGGTTTTCATCGCCGGCAACCGCCCGATGCAGACTGAGATCACGCCCCTGCTCATCATCACCAAGCTCGAACAATACGACTACCGGGGCGCGACCGCCCTGGCTGTGGTCATGTTGGTCGGCTCGTTTGCCGTCCTCTTTTTAATCCAGCTCGTGCAGCGCCGCACCGCGCGTCGCACCCAGAACTGACCCGCGGTCATGGCCGGAACCGTCTCCACCCTCGCCTATGTCGCCAAGCACCGCCAGCGCCGCTCGCTGGGCGATCCGGCATGGGTGCGCTTCGGCCTGATCGGGGTCGCGCTGCTGTTCGCGGGTTTGTTCCTGATCGTGCCGCTCGCGGCCGTCTTCACCGAGGGTTTCCGCAACGGGGTGGGGGCCTACTTCCACGCTTTCGCCGACCCTGATGCGCTGGCGGCCATCCGGCTGACCTTTCTCGCCGCCGGCATTGCCGTGCCGCTCAACCTCGTGTTCGGCGTCGCGGCCGCGTGGGCCATCGCCAAGTTCGACTTCCGCGGCAAGGCCCTGCTCATCTCGCTGATCGAGCTCCCGTTCGCCGTGTCGCCCGTCATCTCCGGCCTAATCTACGTGCTCCTCTTCGGCCTCCAGGGCTGGCTCGGGCCCTACCTCGGCGCCGGCGACCACCCGTGGTTCGGCGAGTGGTTCAACCGCCAGGACATCCAGATCATCTTCGCCGTCCCGGGCATCGTGCTGGCAACCATCTTCGTGACGTTCCCCTTCGTCGCCCGCGAGCTGATCCCGCTCATGCAGGCGCAGGGCCGGGATGAGGAGCTGGCCGCGATCACCCTCGGGGCCAACGGCTGGCAGACCTTCTCGCGCGTCACCGTGCCCAACATCAAGTGGGGCCTCTTCTATGGCGTCGTCCTCTGCAACGCCCGCGCCATGGGCGAATTCGGCGCCGTCTCCGTCGTCTCCGGCCACATTCGCGGCGAGACCAACACCATTCCGCTGCACGTGGAGATCCTCTACAACGAATACAACATCCAGGCCGCCTTCGCCGTGGCCTCCCTGCTCACCCTGCTGGCGCTCGTCACGCTCGTGCTGAAAAACCTGGTCGAGTGGCGCCACCGCCGCATCATCGAGGTCGCCGCGGCCGCCGACATCCGCCAATTCACCTCATGAGCATCGAAGCCCGCAACATTTCCAAGCATTTCGGCACCTACACCGCCCTCGCCGGCGTCAGCCTCAAGGTCGAGAGCGGCCGGCTCACCGCCCTGCTCGGGCCCTCCGGCTCGGGCAAGACCACCCTGCTGCGCATCATCGCCGGGCTGGAGTTTCCCGACGCGGCCGCCGATCCGGCGGCGGGCCGCGTCCTGTTCCATGGCGAGGATGTCTCCCAGGTGCCCGCCGGCCGGCGCGGGGTCGGTTTTGTCTTTCAGCATTACGCGCTCTTCAAGCACATGTCGGTCTTCGACAACATCGCCTTCGGCCTCACCGTCCGCCCGGGCAGGACCCGGCCCGCCCGCGCCGACATCACCCGCCGCGTCAACGAGCTCCTGCAGCTCGTCCAGCTCGACCGCTACGGCCGCCGCCTGCCCGACCAGCTTTCCGGCGGCCAGCGCCAGCGCGTCGCCCTCGCCCGCGCCCTCGCGATGCAGCCCAAGGTCCTCCTCCTCGACGAACCCTTCGGCGCCCTCGACGCGCAGGTGCGCAAGGAACTGCGCCGCTGGCTGCGGCAGCTGCACGAGCAGCTGCATGTCACCACCGTCTTCGTCACCCACGACCAGGAGGAGGCGCTCGAGCTGGCCGACGAGGTCGTGGTGATGAACCAGGCCCGCATCGAGCAGGTCGGCGACCCGCAGACCGTCTATGACCGGCCCGCCTCGCCGTTCGTCATCGAGTTCCTGGGCAACGTCAACCGCCTCGCCACCGGGGAGGGCCGGCTGCACGCCCCCGGGCAGGATGTGCTCTACGTCCGTCCGCACGACGTCGACATCCAGCGCGGCCACGTCGACGGGCACGCGATCCGCGCCCGGGTACTCCATGTTTTCTCCGCCAGCAACTACGGCCGGGTCTCGCTCGCTCGCGCCGACACCGGCGAGCACATCGAAGCCGAGGTCCCCCGCTACCACCTGCACGAGCTCGACCTCAAGCAGGGCGACGAGGTCTCGGTCGTGTTCCGCCACGTCCGTCTCTTCCCGCGGGGCGAGTTCACCGAGGCCGACGTGCGCAACGGCCAGCTGGCCGTGACCCGCCCCGGCTACACCCCCGCCCATGGCGCGGGCGAGAACATCTGATCCGCGCCTCCACTCTTGCCTCACTTGGGCTGCCCGCCAATTTACCGCTTTCCCTCCCCAACCAGAACCTCAACCACCACCGACATGGCCAAGATATACAACGACATCACCGAAACCATCGGCAACACGCCGCTCGTGCGCCTCAACCGCACCGCCGCCGCCCACGGGGCCCAGGCGGAAATCCTCCTCAAGCTCGAGTTCTTCAACCCGCTGTCCAGCGTCAAGGACCGCATCGGCTTCGCCATGATCGACGAGGCGCTGAAGTCGGGCAAGATCACCAAGGACACCGTCCTGATCGAGCCGACCAGCGGCAACACCGGCATCGCCCTGGCGTTCGTCGCCGCGGCCAAGGGCCTCAAGCTCATCCTCACCATGCCCGAGACCATGACGATCGAGCGCCGCAAGATCCTCAAGATCCTCGGCGCCCGCGTCGTGCTGACGGAGGGGCCGAAGGGCATGAAGGGCGCCATCGCCAAGGCGGAGGAACTCCAGGCCAAGATCCCGAACAGCGTCATCCTCCAGCAATTCGCCAACCCGGCCAATCCCGCCATCCACCGCAAGACCACCGCCGAGGAGATCTGGCGCGACACTGACGGCAAGGTCGACATCGTCGTCTCGGGCATCGGCACCGGCGGCACCATCACCGGCGTCGGCGAGGTGCTGAAATCCCGCAAGCCCGGGGTGAAGATCATCGCCATCGAGCCCGACGCCTCGCCCGTCCTCTCCGGCGGCACGCCGGGCCCGCACAAGCTGCAGGGCATCGGCGCCGGCTTCGTGCCCGCCGTCCTCAACACCAAGATCTACGACGAGGTCATCCGCGTGAAGGAGGCCGACTCCGGCCCGATCTCCAAGCAGGTGAACAGCCTCGACGGCATCCCGATCGGCATCTCCTCCGGGGCGGCCGTCTGGGCGGCCCTCCAGCTGGCGAAGCGTCCCGAGAACAAGGGCAAGCAGATCGTCGCCATCATCCCCTCCAGCGCCGAGCGCTACCTCTCCTCGTGGCTCTTCGCGGATGTCAACGTCGAGACCGACTCGATCGACGACCTCCTCCCGGCCGCCACGGTCTGATCCCGCCGCGCCTTCCGGCGTGTTTTGTTCTTTCCCCGATTCCCTCACGGGAACGGGTAATTTTCCAGACCGGGTCCGCGCCAGCCGCGCGGACCCGACAGACGCGATGTTGACCAGGCCACTGGAATCGATCGCCGCCCTCCGGGGCAACCATCGATTCCCACCATGATCACATCGCGTTTTATTTTTCCCGCCCCGCCGGCCGAGGGGGAAATCCAGCCGGCCCGCGGGCGTGGTCCCGCCGGAATAGTGGGACGCGGTTGTTAACCGGCCCCTTTTTTACGCCCGGCAGCCCGGGCGCGCAGGCTGCGGCCTGCCCTGATTTCCCTCCCCCCCTTCCGTCATTTGCCCATGCCATCAAGCACCAACCCAGTCTTCAGTCCTGCCGGACACGGTCATCCGCAGCATTTCGCCGCGCCCGTGCGGCAGTGAAAATCTAGCCCCGGTCTCCATGTCCGCACCTGCCGCGCTCAAGCTCTTTCAGACGCGCCCCGTCAAATCGGCGGGGCTCGCCCTCGCCGGCGCGCTGCTGTTCACCCTGCTGCTGGCGGCCCAGGCGGAGCGGCCCGCCGCGCCCGTGCAACTCACGCTCAACGAGAACCCGTTCGGCCCGTCGCCTCTGGTGGCGCCGGCGTTGCGGGAGGGGATCCGGGACCTCTATCGCTACACCTCGGTGGAAGAGGCGGCGGCGCTCACGGCCCGGCTGGCCGCGAAGGAAGGCGTGGCGCCCGAGCTGATCGTGCTCGGCGACCTGCTCGAGCCGCTCGGCCTGCAGCTCAGCCTGCGGGGCGGGCCCGGTGGCGAGTTCATTTATTCGGTGCCGGGTTATCCAGCGCTGGTGGATGCCGCGGCTCGTGCCGGCGGCGTGGTGGTGGGCGTGCCGCTCAATGACCGGCTCGAGAACGACCTGCCCGCCCTCGCGGCCCGGGTGACGCCCCGCACGCGGGCGGTTTTTCTGGTCAACCCGCACAACCCGTCGGGCACCGTCAGCGATCCGGCGAAGTTAGCCGCGTTCATTCGCGGCGTCAGCCAACGCGCGCTCGTCATCGTGGACGAAGCCTACCTGGAGTTCAGCGATGACTTTGCCGGACGCACCGCCGTCGCGCTGACGAGGGCGGGGGAGAACGTGCTGGTCTACCGCACCTTTGCCAAGGCCTACGGACTCGCCGGGCTGCCGCTCGGCTACGCCGTGGCGCCGCGGGCGGTGGCCGATTTCCTGCGCCAGCAGGGCCTCGGCGGCGCGCGCGAGCAAAACCGCCTGGCGCTGGCCGCGGCGGCCGCAAGTTTGCGCGACGCCGGTTACCTCGCCCGCGTGCATGATGCCGTCGCCGCCGAGCGCACGCAGTGGCACGCGGTGCTCGACGGACTGAAATTGCGCCACACGGATTCCCAGGCGAACTTCGTTTACTTCGACGCCGGCCGGCCGCACGCGGAGGTGGCGGCCGCGTTGCAGGCGTCCGGCGTGCTCGTGGGCCGCGCGTTTCCGCCCTACGCCACCTGGGTCTGCATCACGATCGGGCTGCCGCCCGACAATGTCCGCGCCCAGGCCGCACTGCGGCAAGCCTTGGGGAAATGACGCGCACCATGCATCGCCTCCTTCCCACGATTTTCAACCCTTTGGCCGCGCGGGCGGCCCGACGTTTCACCTGGCGCCTTCGGGAGCGCGAGGGATCTGGTCGGGCTGCCCGCCGCGCCATCGCCGTATTTTCCGGCCGGCATCTCTGGGTTCTGTGCCGGCCGGAATTGCAGACACACATGGTAGCGTGGCCGGCCGGGCAGGGTGGTGTTACCCTGTCCGGCCGGTTCCAGCTTCCAGCCTCGGTCCGCCAGCGGCGGGGTAGCCAAATGGGAAGGCCAGGCTCCGCAAGAACCTCACGAGTTGGTTCGATTCCAACCCCCGCCTGCCGCTGCCCAAGTGAACACATTCCGCCCACCCCTGCCCGGGGAGGCTTTTCCCGCCCGCCTCGGCCGGCCTGCCGGATCACCGGCCGGCCTGCGCCCACCGCCTCCTCCCGATCATGAGCATTTCTCCCGCCTTTGTCTCTCCCGCCGAACTCCAGCAGCTGCTGGCGGCGAACCCGCGGCTCTCCCTGCTCGACGTGCGCACGCCCGTCGAGTTTGCCGAGGTTCACATTCCCCAGGCTTACAACGCGCCGCTCGACCGGCTGCGGCCGGACGCGCTCTTCGCCGGCGGCGCGCCGGCCCGCGAGCAGCCCGTCTACCTGGTCTGCCGCACCGACGTCCGGTCGAGAAAGGCCGCCGCGAGCTTCGCCGCGGCCGGCCACGCGCAGGCGGTGGTGGTCACCGGCGGCACGCTCGCCTGGATCGCGGCCGGCCTGCCGGTCACGCGCGGCGTGACTCGCGTCATCAGTTTGGAGCGGCAGGTGCGCATCGCCGCGGGCTCGCTCGTCTTCGTCGGCGCCCTCCTGGGCTGGCTCGTGCATCCGGGCTTTTTCGGCCTCTCCGCCTTCGTCGGCGCGGGGCTTGTCTTTGCCGGCATCACCGACTTTTGCGGCCTGGGCCTGCTGCTCGCGCGGCTGCCCTGGAACCAGCGCATTGCCTGAACCCAACCCGCTTCAATTTCACCCATTTATCCTCCTAATATATCATGCATCGTTTCCCTGTCCGTTTCACGTCCCTGGTCCTCACCCTCGCTGCCCTGCTGGCCGGCGTGCGCGCCTCCACCAACGGCGACAATCTCCTCGGCATCGGGCCGACCGCCCGGGGGCTGGGCGGCACCGGCACCGCCGCGCCCCAGGATGCGCTCGGCGCCATCTCCGGGAATCCGGCCGGACTCAGTTTTCTCGCAGCCGATCTGCCGGCAGAGTCCGATGTTTCGCTCACGTTTTTCGTGCCGCATGTGTCGGCCCGGGTCGACGCGTTGTCGGCCGACAGCGCGGCCAAGACCTATCTGATCCCGTCCCTCGCCTCGGCCGGCCCGCTGGGCGCGAAGGACGGCCCGTGGCAGTACGGCCTCGCGGCCTACGGCGTGGCGGGTCTGGGTGTCGATTACCGGCACTCGGCCGTCGACACGACCCTCGGCCCGACCCCGTATCCCCTGGTCGCCGGCGGCCGCACGCAATTGCAGGTCCTCGAGGTGGCGCCGTCGCTGGCCTACAAGGTTTCCCCCGAATGGTCGCTGGGCCTCGCCCTCGATCTGGACTACGGCCAGCTCACTCTCGGGGGCCCGACGAAGAGCGGTTTCGCCGCGGGGCTGCAACCGGGTGTCGTCTTCCGGCCGGCGGCCGGATTTTCACTGGGCGCCACCTATGTCTCGGGCAAGCCCGTCACCTACCGGGGCGTGACTGATTTCGATGGCGACGGCACGGCCGACAACCTCAAGCTGGAGGCGCCGCAGCAGTTCGCCTTTGGCGCGGCCTACGACTTCGTGCCGGGCAAGCTGCTCCTGCTGGCGGACGCCCGGTGGGTCAACTGGGGCGGCGCGAAAGGCTACAAGGACTTCGACTGGCAGGACACGTGGGTCTACGGCCTCGGGGTGCAGTTCGAGGCTATTCCGAAACAGCTCGTGCTGCGCGCCGGCTACACGTTCGGCGACAATCCCGTGAAGACGCACCAAAACTTCAACGGCACCGGGGCGCCGGCCAACGTCACCAACGTGCAGGGGAAATACGTCAACAACTACTACTACGAGACGTTCCGCGTCATCGGGTTCCCCGCTGTCGTGGAGCAGCACCTCAGCTTCGGCCTCGACTACCGGCTCGGCGCGCACGCGACGCTCCAGGCCGGCTACACGCACGCCTTCAAGCACACGATTACCGAGCAGGGCACCAACCTCCTCGGCACCCCCACCACGCTTTCCTCGGGCCTGAGCGAAGACAGCTTCGAGCTCGGCTTCAAATACCAGTATTAACCTGCCCCGCGTCATCCGCCCGTTCCCCGGCCCTCCCATGAGCTCCCCCTCCTACCATCCCGCCACGCTCGCGCTCCACGCGGGCCAGGTGCCCGACCCGACGACCGGCGCCCGCGCCGTGCCGATCTACCAGACCTCCTCCTTCGTCTTCAAGAGCACCGAGCACGCCGCCGCGCTCTTTGCCCTGAAGGAATTCGGGAACATCTACACGCGACTGATGAACCCGACGACGGACGTCTTCGAGCAGCGCATCGCCGCGCTCGAGGGCGGCACCGGCGCGCTCGGCGTCGGCTCGGGCCAGGCGGCCACGACGCTCGCCCTGCTCGCCATCACGCAGGTCGGCGACGAGATCGTCTCCGCCAACAACCTCTACGGCGGCACCTACCAGCTGTTCCATTACACCCTGCCCAAGCTCGGCCGCACAGTGAAGTTCGTCGACTCGAAGGATCTCAACGCCTTCCGCGCCGCCCTCACGCCCAAGACGCGGGCGATCTACGCCGAGACCATCGGCAACCCGAAGCTCGACGTGCCCGACTTCGCGGCGCTCAGCCGGGTCGCCCACGCCGCCGGCGTGCCCCTCGTGGTGGACAACACCATCGGCATCGGCCTCGTGCGCCCGCTCGAGCTCGGCGCCGACATCGTGGTGGCCTCGGCGACGAAATACATCGGCGGCCACGGCACCAGCATCGGCGGCGTGATCGTCGACGGGGGCAAATTCGCCTGGAACAACGGCAAGTTTCCCGAGTTCACCGAGCCCGATCCGAGCTACCACGGCCTGAAATTCTGGGACGTGTTCGGCCACTTCCCCGGCCTCGGCAACGTGGCCTTCATCATCAAGGTCCGCGTGCAGCTCCTGCGCGACCTCGGCCCGGCGCTGAGCCCGTTCAACTCCTTTTTGTTTCTGCAGGGCCTGGAGACACTGCCGCTCCGCCAGCGGCAGCATTCGGAGAATGCGCTCGAGATCGCGCGCTTCCTCCAGGCGCATCCGCTCGTCAGCTGGGTCACCTACCCGGGCCTGCCCGACGATCCGAACCACGCGCTCGCCGCGCGCTACCTCACGCGCGGGTTTGGCGGCATTGTCGGCTTCGGCATCAAGGGCGGCCGCGACGCCGGCCGGAAGTTCATCAACGCCGTGAAGCTGCTCTCGCACCTCGCCAACATCGGCGACGCCAAGAGCCTCGTCATCCACCCCGCCTCCACTACGCACCAGCAGCTCACGCCGGACGAGCAGCGCGCCACCGGCGTGACCGAGGATTACATCCGGCTCTCCATCGGCCTCGAGGACGTGCGCGACCTCCGGGCGGACATCGACCAGGCGCTCCGCCAGGCGGCCCTGTGAGGCGCGGCCTTCCGATTCACCGCGCCACCCGGCCTGCAACCTTTTCCGCCAGCCATCATGATCACCCTTGCCATTCCTGATTTTGGCGACCTGGAACTCCATCACCTGGTCAGCGACTACAACGGCACCCTGGCCCTCGACGGGCGGTTGCGTTCCGGCGTGGCGGGTCGACTCAAACAGCTGGCCGGGGTCCTCACGATCCATGTCATCACGGCGGACACCTTCGGCCTGGCCCGCCAGCAGCTGGAAGGCCTGCCGGTCAGGCTGACGATCATCCCGCCGGACAACCAGGCGGAGGCCAAGCTCCACTATATCGAATCCTTGGGCGCGCAAATGGTTGTCGTGGCCGGCAACGGCCGCAACGACCGCAAGATGCTGGTCGCGGCGGCGCTGGGGATCGTGTTGATACAGGACGAGGGGACCTCAGCCGAGACTCTGCTCAACGCCGACCTGGTGGTCACGAGCATCCAGGATGCCCTTGACCTGCTGGCGAACCCCAACCGGCTCAAGGCCACCCTGAGGTCCTGAACCGCCTTCATTCCCGCCGCAGCATTGTCATCGGTCCGCCGCCTGCAATTATCACCCCATGTCCCAGCCCGTCACCGTCCCCGTCCCCGCCATCGCAGCCGGCTTCGTCGGCGCCATCGGCCACACGCCGCTCATCCGCCTGCGCCACTTGTCCGCCGCCACGGGCAGCGAAATCCTGGGCAAGGCCGAGTTCCTCAACCCCGGCGGCTCGGTGAAGGATCGCGCCGCGCTCGCCCTCGTCGAGGACGCGGAGAAATCCGGCGCGCTCCGTCCCGGCGGCACCATCGTCGAGGGCACCGCCGGCAACACCGGCATCGGCCTGGCGCTCGTCGGACTTTCCAAGGGTTACCGCAGCCTCTTCATCGTGCCGGATAATTTCAGTCACGAGAAAACCGACCTGCTCAAGACCCTCGGCGCCGAGGTCCGCCGCGTCCCGCCGAAACCCTACAAGGATCCGGAAAACTACCAGCACATCGCGCGACGCACCGCCGAGTCCATCCCCGGCGGCTGGTGGGCCAACCAGTTCGACAACACCGCCAACCTCGACGGCCACTACCGCACGACCGGCCCCGAGATCTGGGACCAGACCGGCGGGAGCGTGAGCGCGTTTGTCGCCTCCATCGGCTCCGGCGGCACCATCGCGGGCGTCAGCCGCTTCCTCAAAGAACGAAATCCGGCCGTCCGCACCGTGGTCGCCGACCCGCTCGGCGCCGCCATGTGGTCCTGGTTCAAGCACGGGCACACTGATTTCGACGACGGCGACTCGCACGCCGAGGGCATCGGGCAGGGCCGCGTGACGAAGAACGTGGCCGCCGCCCTCGTGGACGACGCCTGCCGCATTCCCGATCCTGTCGCCGTGGAGTTCGTCTATCACTTGCTGCGCGCCGAGGGCCTCTACCTCGGGCTCTCCTCCGCCATCAACGTCGCCGGCGCCGTCAAACTCGCCCGCGAGCGCGGCCCGGGCCAGGTCATTGTCACGATCCTCTGCGACGGCGGCGCGCGCTATGCCTCCAAACTATTCAACCCCGTCTGGCTCAACGAGCAAAACCTCGCTCCGCGCGCCGCCGGACTGGAGTTTCTCGACCAGCTGTAACCCCCATCTAAAACACACCGGAATAGTAGGTTAAAATCTTAATTATTGACTGCAGCCGAACGCTGCGACTGGGTTCATCTCGCCCCTGTCCAGTCAACTGGAAGCGGGCCCGGAGCCGACAGACGGCACGGCGAATCCAATCGTCATGATTGTTCTGGCGTGGCGGTTCCTCCAACCGAGGTCCGCCTGCCAACCCGCACCGCGCAGTGCCACGCGCCTCTGCTCGCGATGCGCCGTCCTCACTCCGTTTCATCCATCCTCGCTCGCCATGCCCACTAAAAACGACCCGACCGTCCAGCTCAGCCTCAGCGCCGCCGCGGCGCGCAACCTCGCCAACGCCACCGTTACCGTCCCGCAGAAGGGCCGCATCACCCCGCGCTGGCTCCTGCGCCTGCTGCCCTACGTCAACGTCGACGGCGGCGTCTACCGCGTCAACCGCGTCGCCCGCGAGGCCGACGGCCGCGAGGGCGGCGTTGATGTGCTGACAGTGAACAGCGGCGAGGTGAAGCTGCCACACACCTTTGTCGACTACGAGACCGACCCGCGCGAGTATCACCTAAGCACGATCCAGACCGTCCTCAACACGCACACGCGCGTCACGGACCTTTACAGCAACAAGATCGACCAGCTGCGCGAACAGATCCGCCTCACGATCGAGGGCGTGCGGGAGCGCGAGGAATGGGAACTCCTCAACAACCCGGACTTCGGCCTGGTGAAGGAAGCCTCTCCGAACGCTATCAAGACGCGCTCCGGCCCGCCCACGCCCGACGACCTCGACGAACTCCTCGCCCTCGTCTGGAAAAAGCCCGCGTTCTTCCTTGCGCATCCGCGCACGATTGCCGCCTTCGGCCGCGAGGCCACCCGCCGCGGCGTGCCGCCGCCGACCGTGCACCTCTTCGGGTCGCCCTTCATCACCTGGCGCGGCGTGCCCCTGATTCCGACGGAAAAGCTCGAGATCTCCGGCACCGGCAAGAACGCCACCTCCACGATCCTGCTCCTGCGCGTCGGCGAGGCCGATCAGGGCGTTGTCGGCCTGCACAAGGCCGGTGTCACCGGCGAAGTCGAGCCCGGCCTGTCCGTGCGCTACATGGGCACCAGCGAACTCTCCATCGCGTCCCACCTTGTCACCCGCTACTTTTCCGCCGCGGTCCTGACCCAGGATGCCATCGCCCGGTTGGACAATGTCGTCGTCGGCCACTACCATGAGTATCCCAAGCCCTGAGCCCGCGCCGCCCGCTGCGCTCGAGGGCTTCGGTGAGACCGGCGGTCCCGACACCGCCCTGATCACCCGTCTCGCGCACGAGCTCTGGTCGGAGATCGCGCCCGTGCTCGACGCACCGGGCCTTGCCGCTCCCGCGGTGGCACCGGCGGTCCCCGCCGTGCCCCACGGTCTGGCCGGAGCTTACCCCGCGTCTACGCCGGAATACGCCCCGCCCGTGCACCCGGCCACCCAGCCGGCGGCGCCCGCCGCCCCCGGCGGCACCGACAGCGGCGCGGCCGGAGCCTCCAACGCGCATCCTTTCGGCGAACCGCGCTGCGACGCCTTCGGCCGGCCGGTCGCGTCGCCGGCGCCCGTCCGCCTGCCGCACCAGCCCGCCCCCGGCCCCGAGAGTTTCGCCACGCCGTCCTACTACTTCATCCGCGAACCCGCGGTGCCGACGCCGGCCGCGCTGCCAGCCGCCTCGGCCCTGTCCGGCCCGGCCTTCGATGTCGAGAGCGTCCGCCGCGACTTCCCCGCGCTGCACCAGCAGGTGAACGGCAAACCCCTCGTCTGGCTCGACAACGCCGCCACCACCCACAAGCCGCAGGCCGTGATCGACGCCACCTCGCGGTTCTACGGGCGCGACAACTCCAACATCCACCGCGCCGCCCACGCGCTCGCGGCCCGCTCAACCGACCTCTACGAGGGCGGACGCGAGAAGGTCCGCCAGTTCCTCGGCGCGGCGGACGCGAAGGAGATCATCTTCACCCGCGGCACCACCGAGGCGATCAACCTGGTCGCCAACACCTATGGCCAGAAAAACATCGGCGCGGGCGACGAGATCCTGCTCACCCGCCTCGAGCACCACGCCAACATCGTACCGTGGCAGCTGCTCGCGCAGCGCACCGGCGCCCTCATCCGCGTCGTGCCCATCAACGACCGCGGCGAACTGATCCTCGAGGAGTTCGTGCGGCTGTTCAGCCCGCGCACCCGGATCGTGGCGGTGACGCACGTCTCCAACGCCCTCGGCACGATCAACCCGGTCGAGTCGATCATCGCCTTCGCCCACGCGCGCGGCGTGCCCGTCCTCGTGGACGGCGCCCAGTCCACGCCGCATCTCCCGATCAACGTACAGGCCCTCGACGCCGACTTCTTCGTGTTCTCCGGCCACAAGATTTTCGCGCCGACCGGCATCGGCGCGCTCTACGGCAAGGCGGCGCTGTTGGAGTCTTTGCCGCCGTGGCAGGGCGGGGGCCACATGATCAGGGACGTCACCTTCGAACGGACGATCTACCAGCACGCCCCGGAGAAGTTCGAGGCCGGCACGCCCGACATCGCGGGCGTGGTCGGCCTCGGCGCGGCCATCGACTACCTCTTCAAGGTCGGTATTCCCGCCATCGCCGCCTACGAGCACGCCCTGCTGGAATACGCCACGCAGGCCCTCGCCACCCTCCCCGGCCTGCGCCCCATCGGCACCGCCCGCCACAAGGCCAGCGTGCTCTCGTTCGTCATCCCCGGCGTGCCCAACGAAAGCATCGCGAAACATCTCGACCAGCAGGGCATCGCCGTGCGCGCCGGTCACCACTGTGCCCAGCCCGCCCAGCGCCACTTCGGACTCGAGAGCACCGTCCGCCCCTCGCTGGCCTTCTACAACACGAACGCCGAGGTGGACGCATTGGTGGCCGCCCTCCACGAGCTGCCACGAAAATAATCTTCCCCCTGTCCTCCGCCCCGGCCGCCCCGCGGCCAGGGCTTTTTTTGAAGCAAATTAAATCCCTACCAAATCACTCGACATGAGCCATCCCACCATCACACCCACCGAACTTTCCCGCGAGCTCGTGGCGCATCCCGGGCGCATCCTGCTCGACGTGCGCACGCCCGCGGAATTCGCCGAGGTTCACGCCACCCCGGCCCGCAATCTTCCCCTGCCCGATGTTTCCCCCTCGACCGTGGCCACCGCCGGTCACGGCGATCCGGCCGCGCCCGTCTACCTGCTGTGTCAGACATATCCCCGGGCCGTCGCCGCCGCCGACAAGCTCGCCGCCGCCGGATTCAAGCAGCCCGTCGTGGTCACGGGCGGCACCGAGGCCTGGCTCGCTGCCGGCCTTCCCGTTGTCCGGGGCGCCCGGAAGGCCGTGAGCATCGAGCGCCAGGTGCGCATCCTCGCCGGGTCCATTGTCTTCACGGGCGTGGTCCTGGCCCAGTTCGTGAACCCCTCCTTCATCTGGCTTTCCGGCTTCGTCGGCGCGGGCCTCGTCTTTGCCGGCGTCACCGACTTCTGCGGCATGGGCATCCTGCTCACCAAGGCGCCCTGGAACCGCAGCCCGTCCGCCACGCCATGAGCACTGTCACCGTCTCGACCGCCGTCGGCGCGCCCGCGCCGGCCGGGGCCGCCGCCCGCGCCGCCACCGCCTACGCCCATTACGTGCCGGCGCTGCTCGATTCCTACGACAAGATCGGCGGCCTCAACCACAACGACTCCGTCAACCTGCCCTCCAAGCGCGCCGTGGGCCAGATTTGCAAGGATCTGCTCCAGATCCTCTTTCCCGGGTTCCACGACGACGACGCGGTCGAGCCCGAGGCCTTGCCCGCGCTCACGCGCGCCCGCCTGGTCAGCCTTGCCCGCCGCCTCGAGGAACAGGTGCGCCGCGGCGTCCGCGTCGGCAACCCGCGCAAGCCCACGGGCCGCACCCCGCCGATCATCAAGAAATTTCTCGAGACCCTGCCCGCCGTGCGCGAGCTGCTCCGCACCGATATCGAGGCCGCGTTTCTGGGCGATCCGTCAACCCTCCACCGCGACGAGGTGCTGCTGTCGTACCCCTGCATCGAGGCCATCGCCATCCAGCGCCTCGCCCACGTGCTGCACACCGCCGGCGCGCCGATCGTGCCGCGCATGATGACGGAATGGGCCCACGGCCGCACCGGCATCGACATCCATCCGGGCGCGCGGCTCGGCCGCTACTTCTTCATCGACCACGGCACCGGCGTGGTCATCGGCGAGACCTGCCGCCTCGGCGACCACGTCAAGCTCTACCACGGCGTCACCCTCGGGGCGCGCAGCATCGCCAAGGACGACGACGGCCATGCGGTCAAGAGCATCAAGCGCCACCCCGACGTGGAGGACCACGTCACCATCTATCCCAACACCACCATCCTCGGGGGCGACACCGTCATCGGGGCCCGCTCCACCATCGGGGCGAACGTCTTCCTCCTCCACAGCCTGCCGCCCGATTCGCTCGTCATCTACGAGGAAAAGCAGGTGGTCATCCGCGACAAGAACGCCCGCAAGGGCCCGGCCGAGCCCGACTGGAGCATCTGACCCCATGGCCGACCCCGACCTCCCGCGGACCATCGCCATCATCGGCACCGGCGCCAGCGGCACGCTGCTGGCCACCCAGCTCCTGCGCCGCGCCCGCGGTCCGCTCCGGCTGCTGCTGATCGAGCGCACCGGCGAGATCGGCCGCGGCGTGGCCTACAGCACGAGTTGTCCGGACCATCTGCTGACGGTGACCGCCGACCGGATGAGCGCGTTGCCAGACGACCCCGGGCATTTTCTGCGCTGGACCCAGGCCCACGCCGGGCAGCTCGGTTTCCCCGCGACCGTGACCGGCGGGGATTACCTGCCGCGCCAGATCTACGGCGATTACCTGCAGGAGGTGTTTGCCGAAGTCCGGGCGGCCGCGCAACCGGAAGTGGAGATCGCCGACGAGCGGGCCGAGATCGTGGACCTCGAGATTGAGGACGATGAAGTCAAGCTCAAGGCCAGCGACGGGCGGCTCTTTGACGCCGACCGCGTGGTGCTGGCCATCGGCAACCTGCCGGGCGAGTATCCGATCCCGCGGCCCCTGCCGGTCTATCGCAGCCCGCGCTACGTCCACATCCCGTGGCGGGGCGACGCCCTCGCCGGGGTCGGTCCCGACGACGACATCCTGCTGGTGGGGCAGGGGCCGCTCGCGACCGACCTGATCGTGCAACTGGCCCAGGGCGGGCATCGCGGCACGATCCACGCACTGTCCCGCCACGGCATCCGCCCGCAGGCGCACCGGCCCGTGGCTAGCTTTCCTTCTTTTCTGGCCGGTGAAACTGTGCCGGCCACCGTGCGCGCCCTCCTGCGCCGGGTGCGGGCGGCGGTGCGCGGGGCGGCGGCGCAGAGCGTGGATTGGCGGGCGGTCATCGACGGGCTGCGCCCGTACACGCAGACGATCTGGCGGAGCTGGTCCTGGGCCGAACGCGCGCGTTTCATGCGCCATGTGCGGCCGATCTGGGAGGCGCACCGGCACCGGATCGCCCCGCAGACCGCCGCCGTGATCGAACGGTTCGAGGCGTCCGGCCGACTGAGGTTCTACGCCGGCCGGCTGCAGGTGCTCGAAGCCGACGAGACCGGGGTGCATGCGCTGCTGCGCCGGCGCGGCTCGATCCGGCACGTGGCCCTGCGGGTGGCCAAGGTCATCAACTGCACCGGTTCGCGCACCGACTACACCAAATACCAGCACCCGCTCTTCATCCATCTGCTCGCCCGCGGCCTGATCGACCACGACCCGCTCGCGCTGGGCATCAATGCGCTGCCGACGGGCGAGGTGCTCCGCTACCGGGGCGAGCCCACGGGCTGCCTCTTCACCCTCGGGGCGCCGCTGAAAAGCGTGCTCTGGGAAACCACGGCCATCGCGGAAATCCGCGTGCAGGCCGAGGCCCTGGCCGAAAGGCTGCTGGCCCGCTGAAGCCCCCGGTTTGATCATCCGCTTTGATTAGCGGACGGATTCGCTGGGGCGGCACCGCGATGCCGGATCTTCCGGTTCAGGTCAGGAATCCCGCGACGATACCGCGGCCCGAGACGCTGACGTGACTCGCGCATGCCGGACCAGCCGATTCTTTTCCCCCTCGCCGCGACGCGCCCACCCGGGTGCCGGCGCGGGATCGCGGGCAGGTGCTGGACGACCTGCCCGCGGGGGTTGCGCGAACCATCAATTGGCCGCGGTCTTGGCCTTCTCCTTGAAGGGACCGCGAACAATCGTGCCCTTGATCGGTTGGGAATCCTTCAGCAGGTTAAAGACGGGGCAGATGCCTTCCACGGCCTTCTGGAGCTGCTCGATGGACTCCTTGGACTCGGGTGAGCCGATGTTCACCGTATACTGGATGGATTGGTAGCGCGGCGGATTGCCGATGCTGCCGAGGCGGGGGGACAGGACCGCCTCGTTCTCCAGCTTCAGGGAATCGAGCGCCAGGCCGCGCTTGGAGGCCTCGATCTCGTAGATGTGGGTCAGGCAGGTTATCATCACGCCGACGAGATGTTCCTCCGCCACGGGACCGAGGTTGTGGCCGGCGAGGTACCGCGGGTTGTCGTGGATAAACTGAAAGTTGCCGACGTCGGTGCGGACATTCCTGATGCCGGTGCCCCCTTCCACCTTGATGTCGGCGCGCAGCGGCGGCTCGCCGGTGTTCTGCGCCACCTTGGGCGGGAGCCCTTCCGCCGGTATCGCCCCCTCGGCCGCCGCGTGTTTTTCGAGCAGATATTCGCGCAGGCCCTCCAGGGTCTTGCCCTCCCGCTTGGCCAGCGTTTGCGTGTAGACCAGCCGGCCGGGCGCCACGAGACCTTCCTGATGCTGCGTGATGAGGTGGATCACCGGCGAGGTCCGCTCGACCGTCTGCCGCAGGTCCTCGAGCTCGGCATCGGAAGCCGGCGAGACGATATAGGCGGTGTAAGCGAGATTGCGCGGGTAGGTTACGGCCTTCCCCGTGCTCGTGGACGGCGCCGTCCCCGGCGTGCTGGTGAAGATCACTTCCAACTCATCGAGAGGAATCCCCTTGACCGCGGCCTGGGTCAGGTACTCTTCGGCGACCGCACTGCCGAGCACGCCCACCAGGGATGGCCAGGAGCCCGCGCCCAGGTTGAATTCCCCACCCGACCTCGGGCCGTCGCTGAGATACTGGAAAGTGCGGATGCGCAAGTGGCGTACGCCCGCGCGACTTTCCGCGGTGACATTCGCCGAGAACTTGACCGGCTGCGCCAGCTCGGGGTTGTCCTTGGCGAGATACAGGGCGGAGCGCAGGCGCACCAGGTAGTCGCGCAGGGAATTTCCCTCGTCAAAATAGCCGTTCGATTGGGCCCAGTCCTGTGACGTGTGGGTCGCCTGCGCCCTGAGTGGCTGGGCGAAGACGGAGAGCAAACCGATCATCGAGAGGCTGGCGGTAAGAATTCTTGGGAGTTTCATCTTGATACTTTTAGTTTTGGTTATGCGGCGTGTGACGTGCCGATCGCTGGAAGGCATGGGCACGGACGAACTCCGGCAAAGGGTCGCCATGCGAAACATTCCAATTGTTTCTCGTTGGGCGCTGGGTCGGCCGGATGTCCGGTGACAGCGAGTATGGGTTGCATCGCCTCAGATGGTCTTGCCGTGGTCGGCCAAGCATTGATCTGGGGCAGGTGACTTTCGCTGCGTAGCGTCAAGTCGGGCTGAACCCTAGATAATACCCATCATTTTAATCAACACTAAAACAATAGGGATAATGCCAATAGGATTACTATCACTACATGCCATCAGCAAGATGTTTAAAAATTCGTTAGTCTATACTTGACTCGAAAAGTAGGAATATATTTCTAACTCATGACTTCACGCGACGAAGCGAAAGTCAGCTCCTTTGAGCGCTGCACTCGGCCGACTACGGCAAGGCACGCAAAGGAATCCAACAACCGCGCTGCATTCGGACTTCCGATTCTCCCAGCGCGAACTCCAGGCCGCACGGGAACGCTCGTCTGACTTTTTCACCTTCGTTTGGCCAACTTTGGCGAGGTGGCAAAGGCAGCTCGTGTCCGACCAGCCGGCTCTACGCCCAGCGCAGGCAGCACCCCGTCAACCGGGCAACCTGCCTGTTCACCTGCGGCAGAGACCGCGCCGCCCCGTCGGCTGCCACCTAAGCAAACAACAACTCGCAAATCACCTTGTCCATGAGCCAGTCCGTATTCGTCCGCTCCCACGCGTCGCGAAACCGCCGTTTCGCTTTTCACAAAGTCACCGCCGCCATCGTGGCCGCGGGATTAAGCCTGCTGGCGCCGATCGCGCTCCAGGCGCAGTCAGTCTCCGAGATCGAAGCCGAGATCGCCCGGCTTCAGAAACTGCTCGCACAAACCAAGCAAGCCAACGCCAAGGACAGCACCAGCGGCACTGCCGCGGCCAACCCCAGCCCCGGAGCCGTTCGCCAAGGGGAGCCCGCTCCGGCCGCGGATGCGCCTGCGACGGCGCTCGCACAGAGTGTCAACAGCACCCTCGTGCTCGACAAGGTCGTCGTGAGCGGGGCGCAAAGCATCAAGGAGATCCCGAAATCGATCGGGATCGTATCCGGCACGGAACTCGACACGTTCCATGTGGATAATTTCCGGGATATCCTGAACCGGCTCGGCAACGTCCGCACTTCCTGGCAAAACCCCCAAACCACGGCGATCATCATCCGGGGACTTGGCTGGTCGGCCGGTACCGGGGTGCTCGATCCGAGTGTCGGGGTGTCGGTCGATGGGGTGAGCTACGGCGTCACCGGCATTGCCGCCCTGTCAAACTTCACCGACATCGAAAACGCCCAGGTCATTCGCGGCCCCCAGGGGGTCGACGGCGGCAGGCAAACCAGCGTGGGCCGGGTGACCATCACGTCCACGTCGCCCAGCTTCACCCCGGAGGCGAACGGCGAGCTGATTTTGGGACAGCTCGGCAATGTCACCGAGACCGCGGTGATCGGCGGGCCGGTCGTCGACGGACTCCTCGCCTATCGGGTCTCTCTCCACCGGGAGACGCAGGAAGGCCCCTACAACAACAAGAATGACGTGGCCAACACCTACCGGAACACCGACCGCACCAGCGCGCGGCTTCAGTTTCTCCTGACGCCGAGCAAGGATCTGGTGGCGAAACTCAGCGTGAATGTGACGCCGCGGGGAAAGGAAATGTGCGAGAACTGCTTCAACTTCAACCGCCCGACGCCGGCCTACTACGACAACATCGGGGCCAACGGACAGCCGATTCCCTTCAACTATGCCAATGACCCGTCCGTCAAGCTGCTGAGACGGTGGTTCGCGCAGCGGACGGATTTCACCTTGGACGACTTTTATTCGCAAAGCTACGTCGACCGGATCAGCGACTACCCGAATACCTACGCCACCAAAGGGGCGGCGTTGAACGTGACCGCGAAATTGGGCGGTAACCTGACCTTGACATCCATCACGGCCTATCAGGACTTCAAATATCGGCAGGGCAGGGGCGGCCTCAGCGATTTCAACTGGGTGCTCGCGCCCCAGGGGACCGAAACGGACTATTGGCAGGCCAGTCAGGAGCTCAAGCTGGACTGGGAGATCAATCCCTCCCTGAAGAGCCAGACCGGGGTCATCTACTTCCAGCGGGATTTCCCGCTCATCGGCCAGCTGACCCGGTACGGACCGGATGCCGGCGCCTGGTATTCGAACGCGGCGCAGTATGCCATCCTCGACCCCGTCGATCCCACCCTGCCGAACGCGACGAGCGCCGCGGGATGGGATCTGCTCAAGAACAGCGCCGACGGCGTGATCACCCACACCAAGAGCAAGCTGGATAGCAGCAGCGCAGGCGCGTACACCAACCTGGCTTGGGCGGTTGATCGAAACCTGGTCTTCACCGCCGGGGCGCGGGCGACGCGAGAGGAGCGCAACGCCTCCGGCAGCAGCCTCATCGAATCGGAAGGTTACGCGCCGGAGTTGGACCCGACCGCCGTGAACAATGTCCCGCTGGGGGGATTCGCCAACGACGCCAAAGGCAACCTGACGGCCGCCAACAGCTCCGCGCAGCTGGCGCTGGCTGACTTCGTGGCCCAGAAATATTTTGCCACGGCGAATTATGGCGCGCTGACCGCCGCGCAAAAGCTGCAGGTGGCGACCGCGAAATCCGTCCGCCAGGCCCGGATCGGAGCCCTGTACACGCAAACCACCGCCCAGGCTTACAACGCCACACTGCCGACTTTTCAACTCGGGACGACCTACCGGCTGAACGAGACGCAGTCCGTATTTGCCTCATGGGAATATGGCACCAAGCCGGGCGTTTCCCAGCTCGTCGGCGGCACGATACTCGGGGGCAAGTCGGTCCCGGTCGGCACCGAGACGTCCGATGCCTACAACCTGGGCTTCAAGTCGCTCGCGTTCGACAACCAGCTCATCGTGGACGTGACCCTGTACCTGCAGAACATCCGCAACTACATTCAGAATGGGGTGATCTATGACCCCGTGCAGACGCAGTTGAACAATAACGGGACGATCTCCTACCTGACGGCGCTCCAGAACGTGCCCAAGGTACAGACCAAGGGCGCCGAGGTTAACCTGTCCTACTCCGGGATCCCGCACACGATCCTGAGGATCACCGGCGCCTACACGGATGCCGTCTACAAGAAATTCCCGAATGCGGGGAATCCCTGGGAATTGAGCGGGGATCCGACCCGGGTCTACACCGATGAGAGCGGCCACACCCTGGCGGGGGCGCCGAAGTACAGCGGCAACGTGTTTGCCGCCTACTCGTACCCGATCGGCTCGCAGCTCATCCACGCCAACGCCAACTATAATTATACCAGCAGCTATTATTCCGACCAGAGTTTGTCGCGGTACCTGGTCACGCCGGCGACCGGGGTGACCGATTTCAACCTCGGCATTGGTCGCCGGGACGGGAAATTTGACGTGAGCATCCTCGTGAAGAACGCCTTCAACGTGGACACGGGCGTATGGCTCGGAGATCAAACCCCGATTGCGTACAAGCCCCGCGTTCCCCGTTGGGCCGGCCTCGTGTTTCGGGCGGCGTATTGAATGTGAAGGCATTCGCCGTTGGCACCCTGGGAGTCGTCGCCGCCAGTCTTGACGATTGGCGGTGACCTGGGGATCTATGAAAACCCTGCTCCGATGAGGCTTTCCCTGGCACTCCTTCTGTCGTTGCTCGCGGCGGGATGCACGACGGTGCCGTCCCGGCTTAATTCGTCGGGGGCCGCGCCGGCTCCCGCCCGCACCGATGGCGCCAGCCTGCGAAAGGCGTTGGAGGCGATCGATTCGGTTCCATGCAACTGCGGTTTCGCGCGTTGATGAGGGCGGGTGCAAGCTTCGCGCTGTCCCTCGTTTGCCTCGCGGTGCGGGCAAACAGCCCCGACGCCCCGCCGGCAGATCCGCGGCTCGGCCCGCCCTTCGTGAGTCGCACCCGGGCCGTGCTCGGGGCCGAGACCGCCCGCGTGGTGGTGATCGAATTCTCCAGCTTCAAGTGCACCCACTGCCGGGCGTTCCACGAGGAGGTCTTCCCACGGTTGCGGGAGCAGTACATCGACACGGGCAAGGTGCAATGGGTGACAATCAACGCCTCCAACGAGGCCGCCGACCGGTCATTGCCGGTCTTCCTGATCGCGCGGGGCGCACTGCAGCAGGGGCGGTATTGGGAGTGGGTCGGGAGCCTCTATCGCGTTGGCCGGCGCCCGCCGGACGAACTCACGGCGTTGCTCGCGCATCCTCCGCCGTCCGGCGGCGCAAGCCTGGAGGCGAGCCTGCGCGATCCTGCGGTCCGGGAGGCGGTGGCGGCCGATTTCTCCGAATACGCGGCACTCGGCATCCGCGGAACGCCGACTTTCTTGTTGCGAAAACTGGGCCCGGACGGGCGGTGTACGCGCGGGATCCTCGAGGATACCCAGCCCCTTGACTATTTCCAGCGCGTGCTGGACGAACTGTTGAAGGGGCCTTGACCATGGGAGCCCTTCTTGCCGCCCTCGTGCGCGCGCTCACTGCGGCTCGATTTTGGCGATTGATCGCCGTGCTCCTGGCTTCGGTGGCGGGCGGTCTGATCAGTGACTGGCTCCGCCCGGACCAACGCCTGCTGTTCCCGCGGCCCTTGCCGGTGTTTCAGGCGCCCGATTCCCCCCGATGAATCCCGCGGCATCGACAATCGGGAGCAGATCGCGCTGGTTCCTCCGGCTGGTGCGGTGGGCCTTGGGCACGATCTTCCTCGTTGCCGGCGGACTGAAGGTGCTGCATCCGGCGGCCTTCTACGCCGACTTGCCGGCCTACCAACTCGGAGCCCCCGATGCCTTTCTCCGGACCGTAGCCGTGGTGCTGCCCTGGTTGGAACTGATCAGCGGTGGCCTGCTGCTTGCCAATTGCTGGGTTGGGACCGCGAGCGTCCTCGTGGTCGCCCAGAGCCTGGTTTTTGTGCTGGTCCTCGGGCAGGCCGTGCTCCGGGGCTTGGATTTGCATTGCGGGTGTTTCGGCACCGTAAGTTGGGGCTGGCTTGATTCTCCGCTCGCGGCACTCGCCCGCACCAGCCTGCTGTTTCTTGCCTCCGTCCGGTTGGCTTGGACCCATCGCCATCATGAACGGCGTGCTGACGGCGTTGGACCGGCAGCTGGTCTAGATCGACAACTCGCAGCGCAACAGAAAGCGAAGAGGCTGGGCTGAACAGTCCTTCGCGGCCATCACGCTGGTTGTAATCCCGCTGACGGGATGGCAGACGGGCCAAAGCGTTTTCCCTTCCAAAAAATATTCACGCCGCCGGGCGGACTTCGGGTCGAACGCTATCTTTTCCGTCCGTCTGGTACCAGTGGTAAAAGCTGACGGCGAAGGCGCCCATCGCCACGGACATGCCGATCAGCTTCATCATCGCGCCGGCCAGCAGCTGGTCGCTGGCGGCGTCCAGGCCGGTGAGGCGCGGGGCGTATTCGTAGGTCGGGTAGAGGACGTCGGACGAGAACATGATATAGGCGAAGACCGGGGTCATCGCGATGATCACCGCGACCAGGTAGAGCATCTGCGTGGCGTAGCTCGCGGGCGGGAACTCCCGGGACGGGCTCAGCAGCGGCCACCAGTAGAACAGCGCCGCGCCGAACATCATGAAGTGCTCCGCAATGTGCACGACGCGGTTCTGCAGGGCCCAGTCGTACAGCAATGGCAGGTGCCAGCCGGAATAGACCACGGTGTAGACCGTGCCGCAGACGAGCGGATTGGTGAGCACGCGCAGCACGCCATGCAGCGCGGGCCGGCCGGTGACCGGGCGGACGAGCCAGTCGGGCAGGCCGAGCAGCATCAGGATGGCGGCCGGATAGATGATCAGCTGGTGCTGCAGCATGTGCGCGCTGAGCAGGAATCGTTCGGCGATCTGATCGAGCGGCGAACCGACCGCCAGATAAAAGCAGACCAGGGAGGCGTAGAACTTGACGGCGTGACCGCGCGGGTAGGCTGTGCCCGGGGCGAGCCGGTCGCGCAGCGGCCCGGTCAGGATGGCGTAGAGCCAGCCCAGAAAAATGAGCCCGCCGGTGAGGAAGGGTTCATTGTGCCAGTGCGACCAGTCGATCATGAAGGCTTACGCATAATCAGGAGGTGAGGAATGGCCACAAAAAGCCGCCGGGAGCACCTGCTGTGGGGCGGGATCGCTGATCCCGCCTTCGTGGGCGATATCATGTCCATGGCGGGATCGGCGATCCCGCCCCACAGATCTGCCGGGGTTCAGGCCAGCGCTAGGCGGGCGACGTCCAGCGCCGCGGCGCTGAGCGGTTTGCTGGCGGCGGCGCCAAAGAGGTGCAGCAGGGCGAACATCGTGAAGCCGGCCAGGATCAGGCCGATGAAAAAGAGGATCGTGCAAAACACCTTGTCCCACCGCAGGTGCATGAAGAAAAAGATGACGAACATGAACTTCACCGTGGAGAGCGTGATCAGGGCGGTGACGACGAACCACTTCACGATGGGCATGTACACCAGCACGACCTCCGCGCCGGTGATGACCGCGAGGATCATGGCGATCTGAATGTAGAAATGGAACTTGCTCGGCTCGTGGTGGCCGGCGGCGGGAGTGGCGGCGGTGGTGGCGGGGGCGGACATGGCGGAAAGGGAAAGAGTGAGAGTGAAGGTGAGAGGGTCCGGAAAGTGAAGGCAGGGTGGGTGGTCAGAAATGGGTGGGATCGGTCACTTTCACTTTCACTCTCCCTTTCACCTCATAGGTACTCGAGCAGGTAGACGGCGGTGAAGATGATGATCCAGACGATGTCGACGAAATGCCAGTAGAGGCCGATGGCCTCGACATCGATGGCGTTCTTCTCGCCGAACTCGACGGCCGGGCTGCCGCGGCCGAACCAGATGAGGGCGCCGAGCGCGGCCGCGCCGACGGCGAGGGGCTTGGCGTGCAGGCTCAGGAGCGACTGGAGGGCCGGCAGGCCGGGCCCGTAGGTTTCCAAGGCGTCGAGGACGCCAGGGACGAAGACGATGAACGCGATGCCGGCCGCGACCACGACGGCGAGCAGGTGGAGCAGGTTTGTCAGCAGGCTGCCGCCGGCGGCGGGCTTGAAGGTGCGGACGTACATCATGCCCAGCAGCAGCACGCCGATGGCGACGTGCGTGCCGTGCGTGCCGGTAAGGGTGAAGAAGGTGGACCCGAAGATGCTGTTCGAAAGCGTCATGTGCTTGTCCGCCACGAAGTGCGTGAACTCGAACACCTGGCCGCCGAGGAAGATGCAGCCGAAGAACATCGTGCCGAGCAGCATGGTGCGTGTGCTCTTCACGTTGCCCTTCTGGATGGCGTTCACCGCGAGCGCCATGAGCAGCGAGGACATGAGCAGGATGAACGTCGAGAAGGACGTGAGCTCGATGTTGAAGACCTGGGTCGGGATCGCATTGCCCGGGGGCGGGTTCAGCCGGTAGACGAGGTGGGAGGAGATGAGCGCGCCGAAGAACATGCAGTCCGACGCGAGAAAGGCCCACCAGAGGAGCTTCTTGTTCGGAATGCCCGTCGAGGTCGTGGCGTCGTGGTGGTGGTCGATGGTGGCGGCGTGGCTGCTCATGAGGGAGTGAAAGGGAGGGTGAGAGTGGTGGAGAGGGTCAGTTTGATTGCATTTTCACTTTCCCTCTCACTTTCACTACTAGTGGTGGCCGCCGCGGGACTCGGTGGCGTTGCCCTCGGCATCGAGGTGGATGTGGTAGCCGCCGGGGCCCTCGAGCGCCCAGAGGTAGCAGGCCGCGAGGAGGAGGCCGAGGCCGGCGATGGCGAGCGGGAGGTGCGAGGCCAGGACCTGCTTGTCCAGCATCACGACCGGGTGATGCAGCTGCGCGAAATTGTAGGCGCCGACCAGCAGGCCGGCGGCGGCGATGATCGGGTACCAGGATTGGTCGGGCATGTGGATGCCGCCGTGGGCTTCCTCGGCCTGGATGTGCTCGGCCTTTTCCTTCGCGATTTCTTCTTTGTGGGTCTTTTCATACCACCAGGCGTCGCGGGCGTGGACGGTCGGGACGGCGGCGAAGTTGTGCTCGGGCGGGGGCGAGGGGATGGACCATTCCAGCGTGCGGGCGTCCCAGGGATCATTGCCGCACTTCACGCCCTTGAAGAAGCTGTAGACCAGCACGGCAAAATACGTGAAGATGCCGATGCCGAGCAGGTAGGCGCCGCAGGTGGCGAAGAGGTTACCCTCGTTCCAGCCCATGTTGGAGTCGTACGTCCAGGTGCGGCGGGGCATGCCGTTCAGGCCGAGGAAATGCATCGGGAAGAACGTGCAGTTGAAGCCGACGAAGATGATCCAGAAGGAGAGCTTGCCCCAGAACTCGGGCACCATCCGGCCGAAGAACTTCGGGAACCAGAAGTGGATCGCCGCCAGCAGGGCGAAGGTCGCGCCCCCGATCAGCACGTAGTGGAAGTGGGCGATGACGAAGTAGCTGTCCTGCTGCTGGGCGTCGGCCGGCGCCGCGGAGTGCATGATGCCGGACAGGCCGCCCATCATGAACATCCAGATGAAGCCGAGGGCGAACATCATGGGCACGCGGGTGACGATGCGGCCGCCCCAGAGGGTGCCGATCCAGTTGAAGACCTTGACGCCGGTCGGCACCGCGATGGCCATGGTGGCGAGCGAGAAGGCCGCGGTGGCGACGTTGCCGAGACCGGTGGTGAACATGTGGTGGCTCCACACGCCGAAGCCGATGAAGCCGATGGCGACGCCCGAGAACACCACGATCGGGTAGCCGAAGAGGGGCTTGCGCGAGAAGGTGGGCAGGATCTCCGAGACGTAGCCCATCGGCGGCAGGATGAGGATGTAGACCTCGGGGTGGCCGAACACCCAGAACAGGTGCTGCCAGAGGATGGGCTGGCCGCCGCCGGACACCTCGAAGAAATTGGTGCCGAAGTTGCGGTCGAACATCACCTCGACCAGCGCGATGGCGATGGCGGGCAGGGCGAGGATGAGCAGGAAGCTGGTGACGAGCGCCATCCAGGTGAACACCGGCAGGCGCATCATCGTCAGGCCCGGGGCCCGCAGGTTGATGATCGTGACGATGAAGTTCAGCGAGGCGACGATGGAAGAGACGCCGAGCACCTGGATGCCGAGCACCCAGAAATCCGTGGCGAGCTCGGGGGTGAACTGCTTCGAGGTCAGCGGCGAGTAGCCGAACCAGCCGATGCTGGGGGCGCCGCCGAAGTTCCAGCTGGGGAAGAAGTGCGAGAGCCAGCCGACGTTGAGCAGGAGGGCGCCGACGACCCAGACCCAGAGTGAGAACGCGTTCAGGCGGGGGAAGGCGACGTCGCGGGCGCCGACCTGGATCGGGATGAGCAGGTTGAAGAACGCCGCGTTCAGCGGCATGACGGCGAGGAAGATCATCGTCGTTCCGTGCATCGTGAACAGCTCGTTGTAGAGGTGCGCGGACACGAAGTGGTTGTTCGGGACGATGAGCTGCGTGCGGATCAGCAGCGCCTCGAGGCCGCCGATGAGGAAGAACAGGATCGCGAAACCGCCGTAGAGCATGCCGATCTTCTTGTGGTCGACCGTGGTCAGCCAGCTCTTCAGGCCGGTCTTGGCCGTCGGGCGGGCGAACAGTTCGAACGTGTGGGACGGGGCGGGCGCCGCTCCGGTGAAACCGGATTTTGCGATTGCTTCTGCCATGATGGGTGCGGGTGGGGAGGAGAGGGAGGGAAGGTGGGTGGTCAGCGGCGGGAGCAGGAGCCGGTCAGGGTCACTTCAGGCTGTGGAGGTAGGCGACGAGCGCGTCGATCTCCTGGTCGTTCAGCTGGAACTTGTATTTGCCGGTCTCGACGTCGGTGTAGCCGCCGTTGAACATCTTGTTGCCGGGCTTGAAGTGGTTCGGGTCCTTGATCCAGGCGTGCATGCGCTCGCGCGTGTTTTCCAGCACGCCGGCGGCGATGCTGGAACGGGCGCCCACATGAGTCAGCTCGGGGCCGGTGATGCCGACGCCCTCGTGGCCGCGCGTGGTGTGGCAGGAGATGCAGGTTTTCTCGGAGAATAGCTTCCGGCCCCGGGCGATGAGCGCGGGGTCCTCGCCCGCCTCGGGTTTCTGCATCTCGCGCCAGGCGCCGAGCGGGTCGGCGTCGAAGGCGGGGGAGGCGGACAGGGCCTCGCCGGCGGACATCTTCAGGCTGGCGAACTGCACCCGGGGCGTCTCGGCCTCGGCGACGAGCGCTGCGGCGGTGACGGTGCGGGCGGACTGCTTCTGGTTTTCCAGCCACAGGGTGTAGTCCCGCGGGGAGAGGGCGATGATGCGGAAGCGCATGATCGCATGCGACTCGCCGCAGTACTCGGCGCACTGGCCGAAGAAATAGCCGGGCTTGTCGGCCTTGAACCAGACGAAGTTGGGGCGGTTCGGGATCATGTCCACCTTGCCGGCGAGCTTGGGGATCCAGAAACTGTGAATGACGTCGACCGTGCGCAGCTGGACGCGGACGGGCAGGCCGGCCGGGATGATGAGCTCGTTGCCCGTCGTGAGCGGGGCCTCGCCGGCGTTGTTCGGCAGCTTCACCATCTCGGAGGGGTATTCGAACTTGAACCACCACTGGTAGCCGGTGGCGGTGACTTCCAGGGCCGGGCCGTTCTTCAGCTCCTCCTCCGGCACGTCGTGCGTGTACCAGATGCTCCGGAGGGTGGGGATCGCGATGATCACCAGCAGGAAGACGGACGCGGCGATCAGGCCGATCTCGACGAAGGGATTGCCGTGCCCCTCGGGCGGCGGCGCGGCGTGTTCATCGGCCTCGGACCGGGCCCGGAACTTGATCTGCGCGTAGGCCAGGACCGCGCCGACCACGATGAAAATGAAGGTGCAGACATATACCGTCACCATGAACAAATTCTGCTGGGACTGCGCCACGGGGCCGTCGACGTGGACGGTGGACTGGTGGCCGCTGAGACTAAAGACCTCGGCCAGGCTGCAGCCGGAGAGCAGCATCAGACCCAGCCCGGCGGAGAGGGCGGCGGCAAAGCGGTGAAATTTGCGTTGGTCGGAGCGTGGACGTGTCATGTGTAACAGTGGAGGCATCAGCGTGGTGCGCCGGTGCGATATATCGGGCCAGAGTTTGCAAATAATGAGCCATTTCAACCACAAAACCGCGGCAAAAACCGAGCTATAAGTTGGGACGCGCAGCCAGCCGGCCCGGCCGGCTTGGTATTAGATATTTCAACGTCCCCGAGCTGTGCGATTGCACCCGCGCCCGGCTTGTGCGATAGTCGGCGCCGCATGAAAAAATTCCTCCTTCTCCCT
>CAYRDN010000037.1:0-36192 GCA_964423065.1 uncultured Oleiharenicola sp.
GGTGAATTAGATAATACTGCAGAGATTCTACAGTCCGCCGTAGGGCTGGACCTAGGTCCTGCCGCGATGCGGTGATACGGCGCGAACCGGCGGCTGCACGCTTTCTTGATTTGCCCTAGCGACCGGTGGCAGCGACCTGCATCGCCGCGCCGGTGCCCAGCGGACGGAAGGCGGCGATGACAATCCCGACCAGGTTTTTCTTCACCACCGGCTCCATGTCGTGCATCCGGTTGTTCAGGCCGGCGACCCGCCAGCCGTCCCGCGCCTTGGTGATCAGGACATGCGCGACCACGCGGCCGGAATGGCTCCGGTAAAGCGCGGTCTCGCCGCAGGCCAGGCGTTCATAGGAGCAGGGCTGCAGCACCAGGATGGTGCCGGGCTCGTAGAGTGGCCGCATCGATTCGCCCCCGCCGATGAGCACGAAGGCCCCGGGTGTCATGCTGGCGAGTTCGCTGGCGCGCTGCCAGGCATCGGTCTCGGCCAGCGACACCACCCGCGGGGACTTGCCGGTGAAGATGCCGCGGATCCAAGGACTGTCAGCCTCATTGGCCGCTCCGTCGAGACCGGAGAGCAGCAGCAATCCCACCATCGTCAATGTGGACCGTCGGAACATGCACCAAGGCTCTGCACACCCTGTTCCAAGGCGAGCCCGCGTTGTTAGTGTTCATTACCTATCAACTAATCATCACGCGTTTCGTAATACTCCTTAGCTCTCCTTGGGCACTATTCCTATTGACGCGGTCCGATCAGAATTTGGTCCGGAGCATGACGCGGAGGGCGAGCGGCGACCCGGGCGAGATGTTCGTGTTGCTGTCCGCGTTGAGGAAATATTTCCGTTTGAGGAGATTCTCCACGTTGGCCTGCAGGTGCCAGCGCGGGCTGATGAACCAATACACGGCCGCATCGATCCGGGTGTAGCCGGGCAAGGTGACGGTGTTGTCCACCGCCGCGAACATGGCGGAGCGGCAAATGACGCCGAGGCCGACGCCCAGTTTGGGGAGAAACTGGTATTTGTTCCAGAGGGAGAAATTGTGATGCGGCACCTGGGCGACCTGGGCGCCGGCGGTCGCGGCCGTGGTGGCGCGGCGGATGGTGGCGTCCTGATAGGCATAGCCGCCGGCGACGCTCCACGCCGGCGTGAGACTGCCGTCAAGGCCGAGCTCATAGCCGTCGGTCCGGGTGCTGCCGGTCTGGATGATCCGCGTGGGATCGGCGGGATCGGTCGCACGCGTGTTGGTCCGGTCCAGCTGGTAAACGGCCGTCGTGAGCGAGAACCGGGGTGTGAGATCCCATTTCGCGCCGATTTCGTGGTTGGTGAATTTTTCCGGCTTCACCTGCTGGGTGATGCTGGTCAGCGAGGAGAACTGGTCGCCCGAGCCCGGCAGGTAGGACACAGTGTAGCTGCCATAAAGGGAGGTCTGGGCCGCCGGCTTGTAGATCAGACCGGCGCGCGGCGAGACGAGCTCATCCGTCCGGCGCAGGTTGTCGCTGGTCCGGTTATTGTGATACTGCAGGCCGAAGGAATCGAAGCGCAGGCCCATGATCGCCTGCCAATGCGGGGAGAACTCGATCTGGTCCTGGGCGTAGGCGGCGGCGAGACGGGTCACCAGGTGGTTGTCGGCATCGGTCGCGCTCTGCCGGAAGGTCGCCGGCGTGCCGAGGAGCGGCTGGTCAAAGGGCACGAGGAGGGAGGTGGCGGTGTTGTTGAAATATCCCGTGTTGCGGAAATTGTCCGTGAGCTGGCGCCCCAACTCCATGCCGCCGAGGAGGGTGTGGCGGATCTGGCCGGAAGTGGCCGTATAAGTCAGGTCGGTTTGGTTGAAAAGATTCCGGCGGCGGGTGTCGTTGTTGTAGGCGGTAAGGGTGACCTGGGTCCGGGCGGAGTCCACGGCGCCGGGCACGTAATTCTGGTAGAAGCGGTCATAGTCGCCGAACAGGGTATGGTTGCGGATGGTCAGGTTGCCCGTGCGATGTTCAACGGCGGCGGACACGAGCGAGACGTTGGCCCGCACGCGACTGTCCGCCGGATCACCATAATAAGTGGAAACGGGGACCCCGACAGGCCGGCCTTGGAAAGAGGGAATGCCGCGGTCGGCCACGCGGGTATCATGGAGGTATTCGTAGCCGAGGGTGATTTTCGTTTCCGCGGCGGGGACCAGGGTCAGGGTCGGATTCACGGCGTAACGTTTCAGGTCCACGTACTGCCGGAAGCTGCCGGAATCCTCATCGAGCGCATTTAACCGGAATGCCGACCGCGGGCCCATGGGCTCGTTCACATCGAGGGTCGCGCGGGCAGTGCCGAAAGAGCCCGCCTGCACGGTAAGTTCCCGCAGCGGGGTGAAGCCGGCCTCCTTGGCGACCCGGTTGATCACCCCGCCGCCGCCGCCGCGGCCGAAGATCATGGCATTGGGGCCGCGCAGGACCTCCACGCGGCCGAGATTGTAGAGGTCGCGGTAGTATTGCACGTCATCGCGGACGCCATTCAGGAAGAAATCGGCTGACGAGCTATTGCCCCGGAACACGATCTGGTCGCGATTGTTTTCCCCCTGGATGGCGGTGATGCCGGGCACGTAGCGCACCACGTCGCCGAGGCTCATCATCTGCTGGTCCTTGATCTGCTCCTCCGAGACGATCGTGAGCGACTGTGGCACATTCACCAGCGCGGTGCTGGTCTTCGTGGCTGTGCCGGTTGGCCCGACGAGGTAGTTCTTCGACTCCGCCTGCTGGCCCGTAACTTCCACCTTCTCCAAAGCGATCGGTTGCTCGGCCCAGGCAGCGGAGGCATCCGCGTCGGCTGCGCGTGAGTCCGCGGCGAGCATGGCTGCGACTCCCAAGAAGGAGATAACAAGCCCACGGGGGACCCTGGAAATCGGAGGGGCAGTGAAGTGACGGTTGAGGCCAAAATTCGTGGTGGAAATCGTGACGAAGTCCATGGAGAGCAGGAAAGTGAAATTAGATGCATCTGGGACACAGTATCATGTCAATAATCAATTAGAGACTGAGTCTCCTTATCGTATAAATAACTAACATTGACCTGCACAAGTAGCTGTTCTTTAATGATTCAGTGCCAGCAAGTCTCCAAGTCGAGTTGAGTCACACAAAATACCCGATCAATTTCGTCGATGAGATGGCCCATGCAATGGCCACAGCCGTTGGTGAATTGTCGGCCGCGGGTCGGTGGAGTGTCTTGCTCACCGACCAGGCGGTCTTGGCGGCATTGAACGGACCCATGCGCCCGGCAATCGAAGTCATGCCACGGCTGGTCCTGCCCAATGGTGAGAAGACCAAATCGATGGCGTTTTACGGCCAGGTGCTCGATTTCCTGGCGGGGCAACGGCTCGATCGGAATGCGGTGCTCTGGGTGCTGGGTGGCGGCGTGATGGGCGATCTCGGCGGGTTTGCGGCGGCGACCTATCTGCGGGGGATCGAGTGCATCCAGGTGCCGACCACACTTCTCGCGATGGTGGACAGTTCTGTCGGCGGCAAGACCGGCATCAACCTGGCCGCGGGCAAGAACCTCGTTGGCGCCTTCCACCACCCGCGCACCGTGTACATCGCGCCGGAATTCCTGGCGACGCTGCCGGTCCGGGAATTTGCGGCGGGCATGGCCGAGGTCATCAAATACGGGCTGCTCGGCGACCCGCTGCTTTTCTCCCGGCTGGAACAGTCACCCCTCGTTCCGGCCAGCCCCGATCTGCCCGCCGTGATCCGCCGCTGCTGCGAGATGAAGGCGGCCATCGTGCGCGCCGACGAGCGCGAGACCGCGGCCGAGGGCGGCCGGGCGCTGCTCAATCTCGGCCACACGTTCGGGCATGCGCTCGAGCAGGTCACGGAATTCAAGTCCTACCTGCACGGCGAGGCCGTGGCCGTCGGGCTCGTGGCCGCCGCGCGGCTCTCGTCGCATCTCGGCCTGCTGCCGTCCACCGCGGTGCCGCGCGTGGAAAAGACCGTCACCGCCCACGCCCTCCCGGTCCGGCTGCGCGAACCGCTGCCCCTCGCCGCGCTGATGGCGGCGATGCAGCACGACAAGAAGGTTCGCGCGGGCCGCCTGCGCTTCGTGGTCCTGAACCGCCTCGGCGAGGCCGCGACCCGGGCGGACGTTGACCCGGGCCTGGCCGGGACGGTCTGGCGCGAGCTGGGCGCCGGCTAAGAATTGGTGTGCTTTGGCCGCGCAAATCGCTAAGTTAACCGACCCATGTCAGCCATCGACGAAGGCATTGTCCGCGAGTATTTCGAGCAGAACGGATTTCTGGTCCGCCAGGTGCGCAAGTACCAGGTGCAGGCGAGGCGCAAGACCGGCGATGAGGAGGTCGACCTCGTGGTCTACAACCCCGCCTACACGGCCCGCAACGCCCGCAAGCCCGATTTCTTCCTCTTCGCGAACGAGCTGGCCTTCGTCCACCGCGCCATCGTGGTCGTCAAGGGCTGGCACACGGGAAAGTTCACGCCCAACATGCTCAAGAGCAGCCCCGAGATCTTCCGCTTCCTCGAGGAAAACGTGCTCAAGGAGGTCACGCGCTTCTTCCCGGTCGACGCCGAGGAGCCGGGCAACGCCCCGGACGTGACCAAGATCCTGGTCCTGCCCAGCCTCCCCACCGCCGAGCCCTTCCGCTCGCAGAGCGTCGCCATGCTGAAGGAACACGGCATCGACGGCATCATCTCCTTCCGTTCCATGCTCCTCGACATCATCGAGCGCGTGGAGATCAACAAGAGCTACGGCAAGTCCGACACGCTGCAGGTGATCCGCATCCTGAAGAACTACGACCTGCTCAAGGACGCGCAGCTCGACCTCATCGCGGAACGCCACGCCGCGCCGCGCAAGGGCGGCCTCCGGCCATGAGCGTCCATCCCGCGGCCATCATCGAGGACGGCGTCCAGCTCGGCGCCGGCTGCACGGTCCACGCCTATGCCGTGATCAAGCGGCACACCGTGCTCGGCGACGGCGTGACGGTGCATGCCTTCGCCGTGGTCGGCGGCGACCCGCAGTACCTGAAGTTCGACCCGGCGACCGCCTCGGGCGTGCGCGTCGGCGCGGACACCGTCATCCGCGAGCACGTGACGATCAACCGCTCCATCCACGCGGGCCAGGCCACGGTGGTCGGCGCGCGCTGCTTCCTCATGGCCGGCGCCCATGTCGGCCATGACAGCGTGGTGGCGGACGACGTCGTGCTGGCCAACAACGTCATGCTCGGCGGCCACGTCGAGGTCGGCGCCTTCACCTTCGTCGGCGGTGGCACCGGCGTTCACCAGTATGTCCGCCTCGGCGAGGGCGTGATGGTCGGCGGGTTGGGCCGGGTCACCAAGGACGTGGCGCCGTTCCTGCTCGTGGCCGAGCGCGACGAGGTGCCGGGCTTCAATGTCGTCGGCCTCCGCCGCCGCGGCTTCAGCCGCGACGTCATCCGCGAGCTCAAGGACTGCTACCACGCCGTGTTCGCCCCGGGCGACCTGCGGGCGCACGCGGCCGCGCGGCTGGCGGCCGGCGTGGCCGGCGCCGAGGCGCGGCGCTTCCTGGAATTTTTCGCGGCGGGCAAGCGCAGCTTTGCCCGGCCGCGCCACGCCGCCGACCCCAGCCATGAAGCCTGACCGCCGGGTCGCGCTCCGCCCATGACTCCCCGGCTCGCCTTTACCTGCGGGGACCCGGCGGGCGTGGGTCCGGAGATCATCGCGGCCTGGCTGACCGCACACGCCGCCGAGGCGCGCGACGTCGCGGTCATCGGCCCGGCGCGCTGGCTGGCCGCGCTTCCGCCGGCGGGGGAAAGGATCGCGGTCGGCCTGGAGGAATTTTCCGCAACACCCGGGCAGCCGACGGGCGAGGGCGCGCTCGTGGCCTGGGCGGCGATGGAGCGCGCGGCGGCCGGCTGCCGCGCGGGCGAGTTCGCCGGCGTCGTCACCGGACCGGTCAGCAAGGTCGGACTGGCCCGGATCGGCTACGGGTATCCGGGCCAGACGGAATTTTTCGCCGCGCGCTGGGGCGGCGAGCCGGTGATGGCGTTCTGCGGCGGGCGGCTCCGCGTCGTGCTGGCCACGTGGCACGTGCCGCTGCACCAGGTCGCGCGGCTGCTCGGGCCGCACCTGCTCCGCCGCACGGTGGCCGCGGCCGACGCGCTGGCGCGCGCCGGGGGCGTCGCGGCCCCGCGCATCGGGGTCTGCGGGCTGAATCCCCACGCCGGCGAGGACGGCCTGCTCGGCTACGAGGAGCGGGATTTCCTCAACCCCGCGCTCGACCATCTCCGCGCGGAATATCCCGGGCTTTCCGCGTGCCAGCCGGGCGACACGCTTTTTGCCCGCGCGCTCCGCGATGAGTTCGACGTGGTCGTGGCGCTTTATCACGACCAGGGGCTGGCCCCGCTCAAGGCGGTCGATTTCGACGAGGCGGTGAACGTCACCCTGGGCCTGCCGTTCGTCCGCACCAGCCCGGACCACGGCACGGCGTTCGGGATCGCGGGGCAGCGGCGGGCCGGCATGCGCAGCTTCGCCAATGCGGTGACGGTCGCGCGGCGCTTGATAAAAGCCCGTTCCGGGACATGACTGTCCGCGTGGCCACATCCCCCCCAGTCC
This sequence comes from uncultured Oleiharenicola sp., assembly GCA_964423065.1. GTDB lineage: Bacteria > Verrucomicrobiota > Verrucomicrobiia > Opitutales > Opitutaceae > Lacunisphaera. The sequence goes on from CAYRDN010000037.1 coordinate 6,559, forward strand.
AGAACCCGCCCGCCGGTGTCCGCGAAGGCAGCGAAAACCTCGTCCGCCTGACGGCGGAGGCCGGGGCCAAGGTGGCGGCGCTCATCGCGCGCGAGCGGGCGGGCGAATACCTCCGCGTCGCCATCACCGGCGGCGGATGCAACGGCCTGAGCTACAAGCTGCGCTTCGTGCCGGAAGTCCGCCCGGGCGACATCCTGGTCCGCAGCGCCGGCGTGCCGGTGCTGGTCGACCCGAAGACCGCGCTTTATCTCAAGGGCACGCAGCTCGACTACTCGGCCAAGATGGTCGCGGGCGGCTTCAAGTTCTCCAACCCCAACGCCAAGGCCAGCTGTTCCTGCGGGGAAAGCTTCAGCGTGTGAGCGGCCTCCCTTCCGGCCGGTCCGGTCCGGCGGATGACGGTGTTTCTGCGGTAAAGGCTTCAGGACCGCCCCGGGGCTTTTTCCCTCCAAATAGGTGTTGTCTTAGCTGGCGTTCACGGCAAAAACCACCCCGACCAACCTTCCTCGCAATCCCTCTATCCTGAATGGCACTTCCTTCCTCTTCGCCCGGCGGCCGCACCCCCTATAACCGCGACCCCCGTCGCAACAACGATCCCTTCGCCGCCATCCGCCGCAACCTGCGGATCAAGTCACCCCAGGTCCGCGTCATCAGCCCCGAGGGCCGCCAGCTGGGCATCATGGACACGCCGAAGGCCATCGCCCTCGCGCTGCAGTTCAACCTCGACCTCGTCGAGGTCGCCGCCGCCGCCACGCCGCCGGTCTGCCGCATCATGGATTTCGGCAAGTACGTCTACGAGGAGCAGAAGAAGCACGCCCACAGCAAGCCCGCCGGCGCGAAGCTCAAGGAGATCGAGTTCACCGTCCGCATCGAGCAGCACGACTTCATCACCAAGGTCCGCCACGCCGAGGAATTCCTCGACCACGGCAACAAGGTGAAGCTCCGCCTCAAGTTCCGCGGCCGCGAGATGGCGCACACCGAGATGGGCTTCGAGGTCATGAAGCGCGCCCTCACCGAGCTCGAGACCATGGGCACGCCCGACTCCCCGCCCAAGCTGAACGGCAAGCAGATCAACGTCATGCTCTCGCCGCTGCCGGTCAACAAGCGCAAGCCCAAGTTCCACGTCCGCGAGACGCCGCCGCCGCCTCCGCCGGCCGCCGCCGCCGAGGGCTGAGCTGTGCGCACCCTGGCGCGGCTTCCCGCACGCGGCCTGAGCCTTGCCCTCGCCGGCCTGACCGCCTGCACCGCCCCGGCCCAGCCCCCCGCCGCCGCATCCAAGCCGGCCGCGGTTCCGGTGGCGGCCGCGCCGGCTCCGCCCGCCGCCACCGCGCCGGTCATGGCGGATCCGCCGCGCCCCGCCCCGCCGCGCCCCTCGCCGCTCTGGACGTTCATCCACCTGCGCAACACGGACTATGTCCCGCTGCGCGAGGTCGCCGAGCGTTTCGGCCTCAGGCTGGCATGGACCAAACCCGACCTGGTCCTCACGCTCAGCGATGCGCGCGGGGTCCGGTTCGTGTTCGATTCCAACCAGCGCGACTTTTATTTTGACGGCCTGCGCGTGTTCCTCGGCGAGCCCGCGCTGCTCCACCGGGACGGCCTCTGGGTCAGCAAGCTCGACCTCATCAAGATCGTGGCGCCGCTGTACCGGCCGGCCGAGCACCTTGGGCAGCTGCCCGCGACCGCGCCCCGCGTGATCGTGCTCGACCCGGGCCACGGCGGCATCGACCCGGGCACGGAAAACAAGCGGGTGGGGGTGAACGAGAAGACCTTCACCCTCGACGTCGCCCTGCGCCTGAAAAAGATCCTCGAGCTGTCGGGCTGGCGCGTGCTGCTGGTCCGCACGGACGACCGCGAGCTGTCCCGGGACAAGAAGACCGACCTGCTGCTGCGGGACGAGTTCGCCAACAAGAACCAGGCCGACCTCTTCCTGAGCATCCACTTCAATTCCGCCCCCGAGGCGATCACCGGCGTCGAGACCTACACCATGGCGCCGCAGGGCATGCTCTCCACCGGCGACGAGACCGGCGACGAGATGACCCCCGTGGCCTATCCCGCCAACCGGCTCGACTTCGCGAACCTTCTCTTCGGCGAGCAGCTCCACCGGGCGATGCTCGGCGCGCTCAAGACTCCGGACCGCGGCTTCAAGCGCGGCCGGCGCGCCGTGCTGCGGCTGCTCGACTGCCCCGGCGCGCTGGTCGAGTGCGCCTACCTGTCCAACGACACGGAGGCCCGCCGCGCGGCCACGCCGGCGTTCCGCCAGCAGATCGCGGAGGCCCTGGCGTCGGGCGTGCAGGGCTACGCCGCCGCCCTCGCGGCCCTGCGGCCCGCGCCGCCGGCCGCGCCCGCGGCGCCCGCGCCGGCGAAGCTGAAATAGCCCCGCCACTCTTCGCTTCGTTCGCGGGGTTAAAACTGCTAGGGCTTTGCCATGCATCCATTCTCCTCCCGGTTTCTGCTGACTCTAAGCGCGCTGTCCGCCGCCGTCGCCCTGCACGGCTGGGACGCCCCCGGCCACCGGATCGTAAACCAGCTCGCGCTGGACTCGCTGCCCGCGGATTTCCCGGCCTTCGTGCGCGAGCCGGCCGCGGTCGGGCGCATCGCCTTCCTCGCCGGCGAGCCCGACCGCTGGAGCCACGCCCTCGACCTGCCGCTCAAGCATGACAGCTGGCCGGAGCACTACCTCGATGTCGAGGAGCTCGCGGACGCCGGGCTCGATGCCCGGGCCGTCTCGTCCCTGCGGTATGATTTTGTGGCGGCCTTCACGGCCGGCCGGGCCGCGCACCCGGAAAACTTCCAGCATGCGGACGCGCTGAACGTGGTGTACCACACCGACAAGCTGCCGGGCCTGCTGCCCTGGGTGGTCACGGAATATTACGGCAGGCTGAAGGCCGCGTTTTCCTCGCTCCAGGTCTATCAGGAACTGGGCACCCCGGAGGAGATCGCCAACGCCCAGGCCGACGTCATCTACACCATGGGCATCATGGGGCACTTTGTCGGCGATCTCTTCCAGCCACTGCACACCTCGGTGCATCACGACGGCTGGGTCGGGCCCAACCCGCACGGCTATTTCACCGGGAAGTTCTTCCACAGCTGGATCGACAGCGGCCTCATCGCCAAGGCCCGCATCACGGTGGCCGACCTGGCCCCGCGCGTCGTGCCCGCCGAGCCGCTCCCGACCGCGGCCCGGGAGGACGGGCGGGATCCGGTGTTCGTCACGGTGATGGATTCCCTGCTCGAGCAGAACAAACTCGTGGAGCCGCTCTACCAGCTGGAGAAGGCGGGCAAGCTCGGCCGCGGCGAGGCGCCGGTCGCGCCCGAAGGCCGCGCCCTGATCGAGAACCAGCTGCACCAGGGCGGCGAGCTGCTCGGCGCGCTCTGGCTGACGGCCTGGAAGTCCGCCCCGCCGGAGGAATTCCTGCGCAAGCAGCTGCTGAAGCGCCAGGCGGCCGCCGCGGCCGCGAAGTAGGCCCTCAGCGCTTCCACGCGAGGACGACCGCCCCGGCGACGATCAGCGCGCCGCCGAGCCCGCTGCGCAGGGTCAGCGGCTCGCGCAGGAACGCGGCGGCAAACACCAGCACGAAGACCACGCTCAGCTTGTCGATCGGCGCGACCTGCGACGCCTGGCCGAGCTGCAGCGCGCGGAAGTAGCACAGCCACGACAATCCGGTCGCGATGCCGGAAAGGACGAGGAACAGCCAGGTCCGGCCGCCGAACGCGGCGAGTTCGCCCGGCCGGGCCGTGACCAGGGCGATGGCCCAGGCGAAGACGAGGATCACCGTGGTGCGGACGGCGGTGGCAAGGTTGGAGTCCACGCCCGTCACCCCGACCTTGGCCAGGACCGCGGTCAGGCCGGCGAAGAGCGCCGACAGGAGGGACCAGGCGAGCCAGTTCATCGGGGCGGGCTCACGGCTTGGGCGTGCGGTAGTGGATGACGCGCACCTTTTCCAGCGTCACCAGCCCGCCGCCCATCATCGCGTCGAGCACGGGCAGGAAGCCGTTGATCTTCTCCTCGCTGTCCACGATCTCGATGATGAGGGGAAGGTCGGCGGACAGGCGCAGGATCTTGCTCGTGTGCAGGTGGCTGCTGGCGCCGAAGCCCATGGCGCCGCGCAGCAGCGTGGCGCCGCCCAGGCCGAGGGCGCGGGCCTTCAGCACGATCGCCTCGTGCAGGGGCTGCCCGTCATGGCGGTCGGACTCGCCGAAGAAGATGCGCAGGAGGAACGAGTCGGTGGGGAGGTTCATGTCATGGGCCCTTGAGTTGGTTGAGGTGGGCGGCGGCGAGATGGCCGAGCCAGACGGCGGCGAGGCAGAGGATGACCGAGAGGGTGACATTGCCGCCGGCGCGCAGCCATTCGCCATCGCGGGCGAGGTTCAGCGTCTGCAGGCTGAAGGACGAGAAGGTCGTGTAGCCGCCGCAAAGGCCGGTCATGACAAACTGGCGGGCATTGCCGCCGGCGAAGATGCGGCCGTCGGGTCCGGTCAGGGTGGCGAAAAACCCGATGACGAACGAGCCGGTGACATTGATCACGAGCGTACCCCAGGGGAAGGTTTCGCCGATGTTGGTGGCGACCAGGCCCGAGAGCCAGAAGCGCGCGATGCTGCCGAGCGCACCGCCTAGGCCGACCAGTAAGTAAAGCATCATGATGGACAGTGGGAAGGAGAGGTTGCCCAGGAGTCATCAGCCGGCGGCATGCTGGCGGTTTACCCTTGCGGGAAGGCGGAATCCATCGCCGGGCGGCAGCAAAGGGGAACGGCCCCGGATTGGCAAGCGCCGCTTGGCGGCGGACGGCGAAAGCGGGCTGGAAATGGAAGGGTCCCGGCCCCAGCCTCGCTCCCGGTGACCTACCCGAAAATGATCCGATCCGTCCTGATGGCGCTGGCGCTGGCGGGCGGATCCCTGCTCCAGGCCGACGGGCTGGCGGCGCGGGTCGTCATCCTGGCCAACGCCCGCGACCCGGATTCGGTCCGGCTGGCCGGGTTTTACGCGGAGAAGCGCGGCGTGCCGCCCGCCAACATCATCGCCCTGCCGCTGCCCGAGGCCGAGAGCATCACCTGGCGGGAGTTCATCGACCAGGTCTACCAGCCGCTGCAGGACGAGCTGTACCGGCGCCATTGGCTCGAGGGCACGGCCACGAGCCTGGTGGATGCGCTCGGCCGCAAGCGCTACGGGTTCAGCGGCCATCACCTCTCGTACCTCGTCGTGTGTCGCGGCGTCCCGCTGCGGATCTACAACGACCCCACGCTGCTCGACGCCAAGCCGGGCCGGAACCTCGCCGGCCAGTTCAACAAGAACGAGGGCGCGGTCGACGCGGAGCTGAGCCTGCTTGCGCAGAGCGGCTACGACATCACGGGCATGGTGGCCAATCCGCTGTTCGCCAACGACCGGCCCTCCGCGCTTGACGCCGAGATGGTGGTGAAGGTGTCGCGGCTCGACGGCCCCACCTACGAGAGCGCCCGCCGGCTGGTGACCTCGGCGCTGGAGGGCGAGCGCCGCGGCCTGCTCGGCCGCTATTACGTCGATCTTGGAGGGCCCGATCCCGAGGGGGACAAGTGGCTCGGGTCGGTGCGGACACAGCTGCAGGATCTCGGCTTTGACGGCGACACCGAGGCCACGGGCGCGACCTTCGGCCCCGAGGCGCGCTTCGACGCGCCGGTGCTCTACTTCGGCTGGTATGCCGGCAACCTGAACGGACCGTTCGCCGTCGAGGGCTTTGCCTTTCCACCCGGGGCGGTGGCGATGCACATCCACAGCTTTTCGGCGGCGACACTGCGGTCCGACACCCAGGGCTGGTGCGGGCCGCTGGTCGCGCGCGGGGTCACCGCCACGGTCGGCAATGTCTTCGAGCCCTACCTCCAGCTCACCCACCGGCCCAACCTCCTGCTGCATGCCCTGAGCGAGGGTTGGACCTTCGGCGACGCCGTCTATTACGCCCTGCCCGCGCTCAGCTGGCAGGCGGTCGCCATCGGCGACCCGCTCTACCGCCCGTTCAAGGTCTCCCTGGCCGGGCAGGAGCGCCTGCCCGGCGGGCTGCCACCTGCGCTGGCGCCCTACGCCGCGATCCGCCGCGCGATCCTGCTCCTGCGGTCGGGGAACCGGACCGGGGCCCTCGCCGGCCTCGGGGCCGCGCTCGTCGCGCAGCCCAGCCTGCCCCTCGGGCTTTTCCTGGCGCGGCTGGAGCTGGCGGGCGGCGACGCGAAGTCCGCCGTCAGCGCCCTGAAGTCCGTCGCCCTGCTGGAACAATTCCGGCCGGAGGAATGGCCGCTGGCGCGTGAGATCGCCGGCCTGCTGGCCGCCCACGACGCGCGGCCGGCCGCGTTGCAGGTCTATCTGGTGCTGCTGCTCACGAAGGCGCCGTCCCCCGAGGCGCGCCGGGCCCTGCTGACGGAGGCGCGCGCCACCGCGGACGCGGCGGGCGACCAGCAGCTGTCGCTCGACTTTGCCCGGCAGCTGAACGACCTGGCGGCGCCGGAGGCGCCGGCGAACTGAGGCGGCAAAAAACTGCGGCCATTCGCTCGGTAGGGCCGGACCTTGGTCCGGCCGCGAACGGGTCGGGGTGGGCGAGGATGCGGCTGCACCAAGGTGCAGCCCCGCGGCCGGCCAGCGGCGGTCCTGCATCCCTCCGCGTGATTCCGGGTGGAATCCGCGTCGTTACAGCGAGTCGACGATCCGGTCCGCCAGCCCGTACGCGATGGCCTCGTGGGCGTTGAGGTAGAAATCGCGGTCGGAATCCTTGGCGACCTTGTCGAACGACTGGCCCGAGGCCGAGGCGAGGATCTGGTTCAGCTCGGTGCGAAGTTTCTCCATTTCCTGGGCCTGGATGTTGATGTCCGAGGCGGGCCCGACCATGCGGCCGGTGATGAGCGGCTGGTGGATGAGCACGCGGGCGTGCGGGAAGATCAGCCGGCGGCCCTTCTTGGCGGCGCAGAGCAGGATCGAGCCCATCGAGGCGGCCATGCCGGTGACGACGATCGTCACGGGCGAGGTGATGAGCTTGATGGTGTCGTACACCGCCATGCCGGCGGTGATGGAGCCGCCCGGGGTGTTCATGTAGAAGGTGATGTCCTTGCCCGGCCCGGTGGTCTCGAGGTACAGCAGCTTCTCCGTGAGATCCTTGGCGGTCTCGTCGGTCACCGCGCCCCACAGGAAGATCTTCCGCTGTTCCAGGAATTTTTTCTGGATCATGGCGCCGACGGGCGCGGGAGTGTTCTTCGGGGCGGCCTCCTCGGGCTCGTCCTCGTCGTCATCGAGGCGGGGCAGCTGGAATTCGCGGGTGGGATGGTGGGCGGACATAGGGTCGAAACGTGCACCGCCGGGGCGGTTTTGCGAGTAGTTTCTCCGGCGGGGCGCGGGGGGTTATTTGGCCGGCTTGGCCTGCCAGAGTTCGAGCAGCCCGGGGGAGGCCTGGGCCCGGATGCCGTTGTCGTTGAGGATGTCCTCGGTCGCGGCGATCAGCTCCAGGCGCGGAAAGACCAGCGTCTCGCCCTTGCCGGCGAACTCGAAGGCCAGGAACTCGTCCCGGCTGTCGCGCAGCACCTCCACGAGGTGGCGGAGATTGCGGATCGGGATGCCGTTCACCTTTTCCACGACACGGGAGATGGAATTGTCGTAGCCCTGCGCGAGCTTGTGCGGGAAGAAGGGCGAGGAGACGACCACCAGTTCCTCGCCGGGGAAGGCGGGTTTGTCGCCGCGCCGCGTGATCAGCGGATTGCCGAGGTAGCTGAGCCCGATCATGGCCTTGGCGTTGTTGCCGAGCGGCGAGATAAACAGGGTGTTGCCGGTGGAGAACGCCAGCGGGCCGAGGATCAGGTACGGCGGGTAGGCCCCCGCGAGGTCGCCGATCAGCATGGGCCGGTCGGTCGGGACAGGCAGGTTGATTGTCAGGGTCTTTTGCGCGCGCACGACCGTGAGCGGCACGGTGCCGTCCCGGGCGATCCGTTGGATGAGATACTGGAACTTCACCCGGAGGTTGGTCCCGAGCTTCACCATGCCCTCGTCGTCGATCGGGGTGTCGCCGATCTTGGTGATGACATCCCACGCCTTGAGCGGGTAGGCGGGGTCGGGATTGTCGGGCTCGTGCACGATCATGCCTTGGACGGTTTTGTCGAGCTTGAGGTAGGGCCGGAGCGCCGGGTTTTCCAGGGTCTGCAGGCTGTCGAACATCGCCGGCTTGCCGTCGTAACGGCCGTCCGCGATGTCCTGGAGGAAGAGCGTGATTTCCTCGCACGGGATGATGTAGCCGATGTTGTCCGCGCCGCCGAGGCGGCTGAAGGCGAGGCCGATCATCTGGTTGCCGGAGAGGGCGGGGCCGCCGCTGTTGCCGGGGTTGATGGCGGCGTCGATCTGGATGCGCAGGCCCGAGGTGGGAAAGCTGTAGCCGGTGAACTCGATGCGGGAGACGATGCCCTTGGTGATCGACAGGCTGGTGCCGCCGGTAGGGTAGCCGTAGACGAGGACCGCGTCCTTTACGTCCGGCAGGGCCGACGCGCGCGGCAGGGCGGGGTGGGTGGCGAAAAAGGTCTCGTCCTCCAGCTTGAGCACGGCGAGGTCGATGCCCGGCGCGAGATACTCGACGGTTGCGGCCAGCTTGTCGCCCGACTGGTTGGCCTGCACCTGCACCTGGCTGGCGTAAAGCGCCATGTGCGCGTTGGTCAGGATGCGGTTGCCCTCGATGACGACGCCCGTGCCGCTGACCTCGTGCGGCGCCTGCTTGGTCCAGGGCTTGTAGGGATCCGGGTAGCGCATGGTCGAGAAGACCTTGACCACGGAGTTTTCCACCGTGGGGGCCGCCGGTGCGGCGATCGCGGCCGGCGCGACCGCGGGGGCGGGGGCGGGCGCGGCCGGATGGTCGTCGGCCCGGGCGCCGGGCAGCAGGCTGAGGGCAAGAACCAGGATCGCGGCCGGGCCGCAGATCCCCGTGGGGTAGGATCGAATTTGCATGAGGCGGGCGCGACTAAAGGGTGATCCCAAGGAAAAGGCCAGTCCGGTGTTGCCCGCGGTCGCACTGCGGACTGGAAACCGGCGGCGGTTGCCCCATGCTGCCGCCGTGAAATCCTCGCGGCTCTCCGGCAACATCGTCGACCTGCACGCGCGCCGCATCTACCCGGGCACGGTCGAGTGGGCCGGCGGCCGCATCACCCGCCTCCAGCCGGAACCGGGCCGGCGCTATGCGCACTACATCGCCCCGGGCCTGGTCGACGCGCACATCCACATCGAGAGCTCGCTGCTCCCGCCGGCGGAGTTCGCGCGGTGGGCCGTGGTCCACGGCACGGTCGCCACGGTGTCCGACCCGCACGAGATCGCCAACGTCCTCGGCGGGGCCGGCGTGGACTTCATGGTCCGCGACGGCCGGCACACGCCGTTCAAGTTCAACTTCGGCGCGCCTTCCTGCGTGCCCGCCACGGGGTTCGAGACCGCCGGCGCGGCGCTCGGCGCCCGGGCCGTGGCCCGGCTGCTGGCCCGGCCGGAGATCAAGTACCTGAGCGAGGTCATGAACTTTCCCGGCGTGCTCGCGGGCGATCCGTCGCTCCGGGCCATGATCGCGGCGGCGAAAAAACTCGGCAAGCCGGTCGACGGTCACGCGCCGGGCCTGCGCGGCCGGACGGCGGCCCGTTACGCCGCGGCCGGCATCACGACCGACCACGAGTGCGTCACGCTCCCCGAGGCCCTCGACAAGCTGCGGGCGGGCATGAAGATCCTCCTCCGCGAGGGCTCGGCGGCGCGCAACTTCGCCGCGCTGGCCCCGCTCCTCAAGACGCATCCGGACCGCTGCCTGTTCTGCTGCGACGACCTCCATCCCGACCTCCTCATGCTCCGGCACCTCGACGAGCATGTCCGTCGCGCGCTCCGCGGCGGGGCGGACCGGTTCGACGTGCTGCGCTGCGCCACCGTCAATCCGGTCGAGCATTACCACCTCGACGTCGGCCTGCTGCGGGTGGGCGATCCGGCGGACTTCATCGTCTTCGAGGGCTGGAAAAATTTCCGGGTGCGGCGCACCTACCTGCGCGGCGCGCTCGTCGCGCGCGACGGCCGCAGCCGGCTGCCGCGCCAGCCGTCGCGCCAGCCGAACCGGTTCAAGGCCCGGCCGCGGCGGGTGGAGGATTTTGTGGTGCGGGTGGGGCGGGGCGTCCCCGCCGGGGTGCGGCTCATCCGGAGGATCCGCCCCACCCTCAACGTCATCGCGGCGATCGACGGCCAGCTCATCACCCGCCACGTGCGGCTGCCCGCCCGCGTGGTGGGGGGTGTCATCGTCGCCGATCCCCGGCGCGACCTCCTGAAGATCGCCGTGGTCAACCGCTACGCGCCGCGCGCGCCGGTGGCCGTGGGCTTCATCCGCGGCTTCGGGCTGCGCGCGGGCGCGCTGGCGTCGTCCGTGGCGCACGACTCCCACAACATCGTGGCGGTCGGCGTGGACGACGCCGCGCTGTGCGCGGCCGTCAACCTCGTGATCCGGCACCGCGGCGGCCTCAGCGTCGTGGGCCGCGGCCGGCGGGCCGTGCTGCCGCTGCCGATCGCGGGCCTGATGTCGGGCGCCGACGGCCGCACCGTGGCGCGCCGCTACACCGCGCTCGACGCCCGGGCGAAGGCGCTCGGGTCCCGTTTGGGCGCGCCGTTCATGACCCTGTCGTTCATGGCCCTGCTCGTCATCCCCGACCTGAAGCTCAGCGACCGCGGGCTGTTCTCGGGCGCGCACTGGGGTTTCACGCCGCTGACCGGCTGAACGGTCGCGCGCGGGCGGCCGGAACGGCTCCCACCCGACTCAGCCGCAGTACGAGGTCCGGTGCCATTCCTGCCAGCGCTCGTGCCCGGCAAACACGGGCAGCGAGTCGGCGACCGCCTCGTCCTTGCCCAGCAGGAAGTGGCGGGCGAAGAGCTCGTCGGCCGTGCCCCAGGCGAAGCCGAAGGGCGGGCCGGCCTCCACCACGGGCTTCTGGTAATAGAAATAGCCCAGCAGAAAACCGCGGTATTTCAGCAGCGACGCCACGCGGTCGCGGTAGGCCTTGCGCCGCTCGGGCAGGAGCGAGCAGATGAAGGTCCGCTCATAGATGATGTCGAAGGAAGCCGCGGGAAAATCGTGGAAGAAGAAATCGCCCTGGATGATCTGCTTGGCCAGGGCGGGGCCGACGTGTTGCCGGGCCCGCTCCACCGCCGCCGGGGCGAGGTCGATGGCGGTGACGTCGAACCCGGCCTCGGCGAAGGCCTTGATCTCGTAGCCGGAGCCGCAGCCGGGGATGAGGACGCTGCTGCGCGCCGAGGGGTTGCTGCCCTTGGGCTTGCGCCGGAGGTATTCCTGGAGGGTCGCGGGCACACCGCCGAAATCCCACGGGATCTGGCCGCTCGCGAAGCGGGAGTTCCAAAACTCCGGATGGCTGGGATGGGAGGAGTCCATGGGGGCGTGAATCAGGGAACGTACAGACGGTGGCTTGGCGGCGGCTTAGTCAAGTCGGACCACGCTGACCCGGCGAAGTTCAAACGGCGTGCCCTCGAACTGGAAACCGATCCGGCCGGCGCGGGGCAAGGCGGCGGTCACCCGGTTCTGGCGGACGCCGTTGATCGTCACCTCGACGATACCGTCGCGGCAGAGGATGTCGCAGGCGTTCCACTCGCCGGCGGGCTTCTCGCTGTCGGGCGCGGTATGGGCGCGGATGGGGGTGGTCGCGCCGGGCGGGCTGGTCAGCGGCTCGGCGAAGGTCGCGCCGGCCATCGGCAGCAGGTCGCCGACGAACTTGAACTTGGTCTGGACCTGCAGGCTCAGCGGCCAGGCCCGGTCCTTGGGGCCGGAGCTGATGTGGAGGAGCACGCCGCCGTTGCCGGCCTTCCCCGGCCAGCGCCACTCGGCATGCAGCCGGTAGTTCCCGTAGCTGGCCGTGGTGGCGATGTAGCCGACGGGCGCGCCGGCGGCCGCGATGACGCCGTCGGGCAGGATCCGGCAGACGCGGGCGATGTCCGCGGCGGGGGCGGCGAACAGTTCCCAGCCGGCAAGGTCGCGGCCGTTGAAAAGTGCTTCGGGCGGCGCGGCGCGGCCGGGGACGGCGGCCAGCGCAAGGGCAACCAGGAGGGAGCGGGGGCAACTCATGGAAAAATCGTAGCAGGTTTGTCCCGCAGGTGGAGCGTTATTTCTCCCTTTATTCAGGTGGCAGTCCGGGGACGAGTCCCGGCTTGTGCAGGGACATGGGCGGGTGCATTTTCGGCGAATGCCAACCCCGGCCGCCTTCCGCTGCGCACTGATTTTTGCAATTTTTTTAGGCCGCGCTCTCGGGGTCGGGGCGCCACCTGACGGGGTTTACCTCTTCAGTTATTTTGTCGGCAACGGCGAGGACGGGCTGCACCTCGCGGCGAGCGAGGACGGGTTAAAGTGGACGGCGCTGCGCGGCGGGGCTTCGTTCCTGACCCCGGTGGTGGGGGAGAACAAGCTGATGCGCGACCCGTGCCTGCTGCTCGGGCCGGACGGCGTCTTTCGGCTGGTCTGGACGACATCCTGGACCGGCACGACGATCGGCTACGCGAGCTCGACCGACCTCGCCCATTGGTCGGGGCAGCAGGCGCTCCCGGTGATGGCGCACGAACCGACGACGGTGAATTGCTGGGCGCCCGAGGTCATCTACGATGCGGTCGCGGGGCATTATCTCATCTATTGGTCCTCGACCGTGCCGGGAAAATTTCCGGTGCCGGACGAAACGGACCGTCCGGACAGGTCCAAGCCGCCGCGCAACCACCGGCTCTACGCCACGACAACGGCGGATTTCGCGACCTTCACCCCGACCCGGGTGCAATACGAGCCGGGTTTCAATGTGATCGACGAGACGCTCGTCCGCGACGGGGGCGGCTGGCTGATGTTCGTGAAGAACGAGACGGAGATCCCGGCCGCGGCCAAGTACATTTATCTCGTGCAGGCGCCGTCGCCCGCCGGTCCGTGGAGCGCGCCGGGCGCGCCGGTTTCGCCCGCAGGGGTGTGGTCCGAGGGCCCGACGGCGATCAAGATCGGCGGCTGGTGGCACCTGTATTTTGACGAATACCGCGACCACCGTTACGGGTTGGTCCGCTCCGCAGATCTGGTGCATTGGGAGGACGTCAGCGACCGGCTGGTGATGCCGAAGGGCATCCGCCATGGCACGGTGCTGCGGGTGTCGCGGGCCATCGTGGATGGTCTGCGGTGAACCGGAGGTCCGGTGCTTTCCGTCGTTCGCGGTGAATTGCGGCCGGATTGTGCCGATGACGGGCCATGCTCTCCACGCTCCCTTTTTTTCGCCCGACGGCGGAGTCGCTGGTGCGTCGCCTGAAAAACCTGCCGCCGGCGCCCAGGGTGCTGCACAAGCTGCAGCGGCTGCTGGCCCGGCCGGACGTTTCGCTGCAGCAGATCGCCGAGGTGGTGAAAATGGAGCCGGGCCTCTCGGCCCGCGTGGTGCGGATGGCCCGGAGCACGGAATTCGGGCGCGGGGCGCAGGTGGAGGACATCGTCGAGGCGGTGCAGAGGGTGGGGCTCGCGGGCGTGCACGAACTGGTGACCTATGCCGTCGCGGCCTCGCTGGTGGGCCAGAAGCTCGACACCTACGGACTGGACGCGCAGCGGCTGTGGTCGCGCGCCATCGCCTGCGCCCTGGCGGCGGCGAGCCTGGCCGGCCGGACGGGCGCCGCGCGCAGCGACGCCTACACCGCCGGGCTGATGCACGGCATCGGGCTGATGGTCATCGACCGGCACTCGGCCGGGCAACGCACCCCGCGCGCGCTGGCGTCGGCCGGCTACCCCCTGGATTTCGCGCCGGCCGAGGAGGCGTGGCTGGGCTTCAACCACGCCGACGCCGGCGCGGCGCTGCTGCAGCAATGGGGATTTTCCGCACCGGTCATCACCGCAGTCGCCTGCCAGCTCCGGCCGGAGGAGGCCGGGGAGCACCGGCAGCTCGCCACGATCCTGGCGACGGCGCGCTGGGCCCGCTCGCTGTTCTGCGTGCCGGAGGAGACCATTCCGGAGCTGCCGGCGGCGGCCTGGCTGGAGGAGTCGGGGCTGGCCATCGATGACTTCGGCGGCTGGCTGGACGAGGTGCGGCGCGGCTACAATGTCGCGATCCTGGAAATGAGACTGGGCTGAGGGCGGGCGCGGCGGGGCGGTCAAAAACCTTCAGGGGTCCGGGAATGTGCCGATGAGTAGGGCGGACCTCCTCATCCCCTACGCCCCCATGAAAGCATTCACCTGCGCCTGCGTTTTGCTCCCGGTCACCCTGGGAGTCGGGTTGGCTTCCGCTGAGCAGGCGGCCGTGCGCGTGGTCGCGAGCTCGGAGCTGCGGCTGGTGATCGTCGACGCGGCCCGGGCCTCGTCCGCGCGCGACGCGCTGCACCAGGCGTTTGCCGCCAGCCTCGGCCAGACGATGGGCGCGGCGTGCGGCGGCCCGGTGGCGGTCCGGCTGAAATGCCAGGGTGCCGACCAGGCCGCCTTCGCCCTGGGCAACGGCGGCTGCCATGTGGTGCTCGCGCTCGGGAAGACCGTGCCCCGCCCGCTGGTGCTGAGCGGCACGACCCGGCTCAACGCCACGCTCGGCGCGGGCCGGAATGCGCAGGAAGCCTGCCTGATCTTTGCGAACGAGGACGAGGGGCTGCGGAAACTGCTGACGCAGTCGTTCGCCGCGGCGATCACGGACCCGCGGTTTCTCGACGCGCTGGACGGCGGGCTCGAATCCGCACCGGACCCCGGCAAGGGCCAGAAACTGGCTTCAACCGCCGGGCTTTAAGCAGATGGTCAGCCGTCGGGATATTCGCTGAGTTCCGTGCGCCGGGCCTCGCTCAGCGCCGGGTCCATGAAATGGAAGTCGTCGGGCATGCGGAGGTCTGGCCGGCGAGTGCCGCCGGAAACTTCTCCCGCAGCCGGCCGGCCTGTTTCTGCTCCAGGCAGAAGATCAGGCCGGCCCGGTGAAGATGGCTGGCAGTGACCCTGGTGCGCGCACCATTTTCCGTGCCGGCGCCTCGGGCTTCGTAGCGCGGATGGTCCGTGAAAAGCGCCTCGGCCGTCGGCGACGGTCACTGGTTGCGCGAGCGGACGAAGAGGAGCCTGGTCTGCGCGCCTCCGGAATCAGCGGCCAGCGGGTGCGGTCGTAAGCGCCGCCGGCGGTGACGGGGCCGTCTGGGGGGGCCGGTAGCGGCACATCGTTCAATTGCAGTGGAATCACCCCCAATGATTGGTCGATGGCCAGCCAGCAGACGAGCTTCAGGTCGGCGGGGAGGTCCGTTCCCAGGCGATAGAGGTCGAGTCGCTTGCCGGGGGTGCTCTCGTAATGGGCCCATCCATTGCGGTTGTAAGTGAGCGGGGTGTCGTCGCCGGCCCTGAACTCGAAGCCGACCAGCCGCTGGCCGGGATCGGTGAGGGCGAGCGCAAGGTCGCGGTCGGTGAGCCGGGGCAGCGGGGCGCGCTGCAGCTGTTCATCGACCATCTGCTGCAGGCCGGTGCGTGCCTCGGGCTTCATTGATTCAAGGACCGAGGCAGGAAAATATACGCCCACGCCGTATTCCGTGAGGCCACCGGTCTGGTTGTGGTAAGTGCTCATCCGCGCGTCGTAGGTGCGGCGGTCGAGGATCTCCAGCGTGATGCCCGCCTTGCGCAGGGCTTCCGAGTCGACCGGCGCGCAGTGTGGGCCGGCACGTTTGTGATCACGGCAATCGCGTCGGGGTGCAGGGCCGGGATCACCAGTTCGACCCCGCCTTCGACAATTTTTAGAGTCTTGGCCTCGGGGGAGACGGCCGACAGGTCGCACTCGATCCTGGGCGGGATGGGGCCGCTGGAGTCGGCCTTCGACCCGCGGCCGACGGCGATCCGGAAGAACCCGGGATGGGCCGGGCCTTGCAGTTCCCGGCCGACCTCGCCGCCGACCTTGAAAGCAAGGTGGGGGTGGCGCGCCTGCGGTTCGCGAATGTAATGCGCGCAGGTGAGTGGCTCAAGGTTGAACTCGAGTTTGCCTTCCCGATGGACGGCGGGGAACGGCTCCGTGGCAAAGCTTGCCGGGATGAGCGCGAACGGGATGAAAAAGCCGAAACCGAGGCAAACAAACCGATGAAGCAGGTGGCGCATGCGCTGACTACGGCGCAGGGGGACGATGCTTAGCCAACGCGTTGTTTCGCGTGAAATCGAAACCGGTCATGCGGCCGGTGGGTTGGTTACGAAAAATGGGATCAGATAAGCCCGAGCTTCATCTTCCCCTCCTCGGAGATCATGCTCTGGTTCCACGGTGGTTCCCAGGTGATGCGGACGTCGGCGGCGGCCACGCCGGGGACGAGGAGGATCTTGCCCTTGGCATCCTCGGCGATGGCCGGGCCCATGCCGCAGCCCGGGGCGGTGAGGGTCATGGCCACGTCGACCTTGAAGCCGCCCGCGTCGGCGGCCGCGACGTCCATGCTGTAGACCAGCCCGAGGTCGACGATGTTGACGGGGATCTCGGGGTCGAAGACCTTGCGCAGCTGGTCCCAGATGGCCGCGGGGTCGGGGGCGCCGCCGGCGAGGGTGGCGGCGCTGACGGTCTGCACGGCGACGGTCTCGCCGATCGCGTCGGCGTCCTTGCCATCGAGCCGGAAGAGCCCGGTCGAGGTCTGGATGGTGTAGCTGCCGCCGAGCACCTGGTGGATGAAGACGGCGTCGCCGGCGAAGAGGGTCTGCTTGTCGCCGCTGGGGATCTGCGTGACGGTGACTTCGCGGGTGAGGGTGCGGTCGCGGTTGTCGGGCATGGGGGATGATGAAGTAGCGAGTAGTGAGTAGCGGGTAGCGAGTAGTAGAGAGGCGGACGTGAGAGGGCGATGGGTGATGCTCGCTACCCGCTACCCGCTGCTCGCTACTGGTGGCGGAATTTCTCGCGGATGATGTCGGTCAGGAGGTCGTGGAGCTCCGGGTGCTCGATCTGGCCGAGGACCTCCTCGAAGAAGCCGAAGACGAGGAGTTCCTGGGCCTGCGCCGGGCGGATGCCGCGGGACTCGAGGTAGAATTCCTGCCCGGCGTCGATGCGGGCCGAGGTGGCGCCGTGGGTGCAGCGCACGTCGTTGGCCTGGATCTCGAGGCCCGGGAGCGAGTTGGCCTCGGCCTCGTCGGAGAGCATCAGGTTGCGGTTGCTCTGGTAGGCGTCGGTCTTCTGCGCGTCGGGATCGACGACGATCAGGCCGGAGAAGATGGTCTTCGCCTGGTCGAGCAGCGCATTCTTGTAGAGGAGGTTTGAGCTGGTGTTCGGCGCCTGGTGGATCTGGAGCGTGCGCTGGTCGAACTCCTGCGCGCCGTGGGCGACCGTGAGCGCGAGCATCTCCGAATGCGCGCCCGGCGCGGACAACTGGGAGAAACTCTCGTGTCGCGCCTGGCGCGCACCGGCGTGGAGATTGAGGGACAACACCTTGGCGTCGCGCCTGACGACGGTGGCGTTGAACTGGAAGGAAAGGGTGGCACGGCTCCAGTCCTGCATGGCGATGTAGGTCACCGATGCGCCGTGGCCGGCGTAGAGGTCGTGACCGCCGCAGGCAAACTGGGTTTCGCCCGCCTTTTCCGAGCGGAAGAAGTCGGCGATGGTGATCTTGGCCTTGTCCTCGGCGATGACGAGGGTGTGGGGGAAGACCGCGGCACCCGGCCCCGAGGCGTAGTGGAACACGCAGACCGGGAGGGAGGCCTCGACGCCCTTGGGGACGTGGATGAACGCGCCGTCCTCGAGGAAGGCCTCATGCAGGGCGGCGAACTTGTCGGAGCCCTGTTTCGAGGGCTGGGCGAGCAGGTGGGCCTTGACGAGGTCGCCGTGGTGCAACAACGCGTGCTGGAGCGAGTCGAAGATGATGCCGCTTTTCACCGCGGCATCGTCGATGACCTGGCGGGCGACCAGCCGGTTGTTGGCGAGCACGAGGTAGCCGGCGCCAGCCACGCCGAGTTCGCGGTGGGCCATCTGGTCGAGGCGGATGGCCGGCGGCAGGTTGAAACCGTCGAGCGTGAGCGTGGCGAGGTTGGAGAAGCGCCAGCCTTCGTCGGTGCGCTGCGGCATGGGCAGCGCGGCGAAGCGCGCGTAGGCGGCGCGCTTGCGGTCGAGCCACCAGGCCGGGAGGTGAGAGACCCGGCTGAGGTGGGCAGCAAATGCTTCCTCGGTAAATGAACCGACGAGGGAGGTGGGAGCGGAGACGGACATGGGCGAAAAGGTTGAAGGACTGAAAGGCTGAATAGCTGAAGGATTGGCGGACTGGAGTTGAACGTGTTATCGGGCGTTTCAGCCCTTCAGTTTTTCAGCCATTCAGTCCTTGTCGGCATCAGCCGACGGATCCCTCCATTTCCAAATCGATGAGCCGCTTGAGCTCGACGGAGTACTCCATCGGAAACTGGCGGGCGAGGTCGTTGATGAAGCCGTTCACGGCGAGGCTCATGGCCTGCGCCTCGGTCAGGCCGCGCGACTGCATGTAGAAGATCATGTCCGCGGAGACCTTGGAGACGCTGGCCTCGTGCTGGGTCGCGTTCCGGTCGCCGCGGACGGAGATGGCCGGGTAGGTGTCGGTGCGGCTGTTGGTGTTGATCAGCAGCGCGTCGCACTCGGTGTTGTTCTTGCAGCCCTTGAGGTGCTTCGGGATGTGGACGACGCCGCGGTAGGTGGAGCGGCCCTGGCCGACGGAGATGGACTTGGCGATGATGTTGGACGTCGTGTTGTTGGCGGCGTGGATCATCTTGGCGCCGGTGTCCTGGTGCTGGCCGTCGTTGGCCAGGGCGATGGAGAGCACCTCGCCGCGGGCGCGCTCGCCCTTCAGGACGACGCCCGGATACTTCATGGTCAGGCGGCTGCCGATGTTGCAGTCGATCCACTTGATCTCGGCATCCTCGTGGGCGACGCCGCGCTTGGTGACGAGGTTGAAGACGTTGTTGGCCCAGTTCTGGACGGTGATGTACTGGATCTTGGCGCCCTTGAGCGCGACGAGCTCGACGACGGCGCAGTGCAGCGTGGAAGTGGAGAACTTGGGGGCGGTGCAGCCCTCCATGTAGACGACCTCGGCGCCCTCGTCGGCGATAATGAGGGTGCGCTCGAACTGGCCGAAGTTCTCGGCGTTGATGCGGAAGTAGGCCTGGAGCGGCTGGGCGACCTTCACGCCCTTGGGCACGTAGATGAACGAGCCGCCGGAGAACACGGCGCTGTTGAGCGCGGAGAACTTGTTGTCGCCCGTCGGGATGACCTTGCCGAAGAATTTTCTAAAGATCTCCGGGTGCTCGCGGAGGCCCTCGGTGGAGTTGCAGAAGATGACGCCCTGCTTCGCCACGATCTCCTTGATGTTGGAGTAGGCGGCCTCGGAGTCGAACTGGGCCTCGACGCCGGCGAGAAACTTGCGCTCCTGCTCGGGGATGCCGAGGCGCTCGAAGGTCTGCTTGATGTCGTCCGGCACCTCGTCCCAGGTGCGCTTGGGCTTCTGGCCCTGCGAGAGGTAATAGCGGATCTTGTTGAAATCGATGTTCTCGAGGTCCTTGGTCGCCCAGTGCGTCGGCATGGGCTTGGCGAGGAAGGTCTGCAGGGCCTTCAGCCGGAACTCGAGGATCCACGGCGCCTCCTTCTTGACCGAGCTGATGTAGCGGACGGTGTCCTCGTTCAGCCCGGTGCCGGCGTCGAAGGCGTAGTCGACCTTGTATTGGAAGTCGCCCTTGGTCTGGTCGATCCCCGCGACGGGATTGGCGTCCTGGGCGATGGCGGTCTCGATTTCGGTCGGTGGTTTCATGGGCGGGAGATTGGTTTCGGTTGTCGGAGCGGCTTTGCGCCGCGACGGGTCGGGGCATCAAGCGCCTCCTCCAGTTAAAGGTTCAGGCGGTGGCGGCGGCGAACTCCTGTTTCACCCAGTCGTAGCCGCGGGCCTCGAGCTCGAGGGCGAGGGACTTGTCGCCGCTCTTCACGATGCGGCCGGCGTACATGACGTGGACGAAGTCGGGCACGATGTAGTCGAGCAGGCGCTGGTAGTGGGTGATGAGCATGATGCCGGGGGCGGACGGGCCGGCCCGCTGGGCGTTGACGCCGTCGGCGACGATGCGGAGCGCGTCGATGTCGAGGCCGGAATCGGTCTCGTCCATCAGGGCGATCTTGGGCTCGAGCATGGCCATCTGGAGGATCTCGCAGCGCTTCTTCTCGCCGCCGGAGAAGCCGTCGTTGACGGCGCGGGAGGTGAACTTCCGGTCGATCTTCAGGAGGTCCATCTTGCTGTAGAGTTTCTTGTAGTAGCCGGGGGCGTCGAGCTCCTCGCCCTCGGCCATGCGGGACTGGACGGCGGCGCGCAGGAAGTTGGCGATGGAGACGCCGGGGATCTCGCTCGGGTACTGGAAGGCGAGGAACAGGCCGCTGCGGGCGCGCTCGTCGGGCTCCATCGCCAGGACGGACCGGCCGTCGAGGAGGACGTCACCGCGGGTGATGGTGTAGTCCGGATGGCCGGCGATGGCCTTCGCGAGGGTGCTCTTGCCGGTGCCGTTGGGCCCCATGATGGCGTGCACCTCGCCTTGGGCGATGGCGAGATTCAGGCCCTTGACGATGGGTTTGTCGCCGATGCTGATGTGCAGGTCCTTGATTTCGAGTTGGCTCATGAGGAAGTGAAACGGAGGGGCAAAGTGAAAGTGGGATAAAAGGCGAAAAAAGCGGGCCGGTCAGTTGGTGCCGTGCTCCTTATCCGCGGCGTGGCCCCGGAAGGTGAGTTCGATGGTGTTGGCATCAAAGCCAGGCGGGAGCACCTCGTGCAGGCGGGTCATGAGGTCGGCGGGCAGGTCGACGTCGTGGATCTGGCCGGTCGCCTCGTCGTGAAAGTGCGCGTGCTGGTGGAGATTCGGGCAGTAGCGGGTGGCGCCGCGCTCGAGGTTGACCTGGCGGATCAGGCGGCAGGAGACCAGGGTGTCGAGACAGTTGTAGACGGTCGCGAGTGAGATGGTCGGCATCTCGGTCTTCACCCGGGCAAATATCTCGTCAGCGGTCGGGTGGTCGCGCTTTTCCAGGATGATCTTGAACACCACCTCGCGTTGCGGGGTGGGGCGGAGGCCGCTGGCGGTCAGCCGCTCGGCAAGGGCGGCGCAGTTTTTCGCGGTGAAGTTCATACGACGATTGGCTCAAAACGAATTGGAATAAGACCGGATTGCAACAAGGTTTTAGAATTATTCTAAACTGGGTGAGTCATAGGGTGAAACCACTGGCGTCTAGTAGTTTGTGCCCCGAAGCCTCAGTCGGGGTGGGAGCAGGAATCAGGGAATTGTCACACTCCGGGCCGGGTTATCCATTCCGTGGATGCCAGCACCAATGCCAGGGCTCGTAGGCGATGCCATGGGAGTTGGCCCGGGGGTAGGAGAGATGAAACCCGAAATTCGCGGCATTTCGTTGCAGCCAGCGAAATTCCCGCGTGCGGGCGAAGGTCGCTTCCAGCTTCAGGTGTCCCGGCGCGCCGAGATCGAGGGCGCGACCGGTGTGATGCTCGCTGCATCCCGGCACCGCGCTCACGCGGAGGATTTCCCCGATGCGCTGGCCGCGCGCGAGCTTGCCGCGGATGATGGCGGTCTGGCGCGCCACGCTGCGGAATGCCGACAACGGCCGCAAGTGCGCGCCGTCCGCGGCGGCGGCGGCCAGCATTTTCCGCCAGGCTTTGGCGGCGGACGGGATCAGGCGGAGCAGACGGCCGTCATCCTCGGCGCGACCGATGAAAACCAGGCGCCTGGCCTCGGGATGGATGCGCCGCGCCGCTCGCCGCGCAAAGTCAGCCGGAATGCCGAGCCGCGCCCACAGCCGGCGACGGGCCTCACTGGTCATAGCTGTGATAATAGGGCTGGAAGACGGGGACCGTGTCTGTCGGCGCGCCGAACCAGTCGGTCAGCGGGGCCGCCCAGTTTGGGCCCAGCGGGATCAGGGTGAAATGCCCGGTGATGGGCGTGTCGGGGCCGGCCAGGACGGCCGTGTCGGGGCTGACGAATTTGGTGCCGCGCCCGGAGATGACGGCGTTGTGGCTGAAGACGGTCCGGTCGTAAACGCGTTCGACCGCCACTTCCATCTCGTCGCCGCCCAGGGCAAAACCCGCGCCGGCCGGATCGGTCAGCAGCGCGAGCGCCACCTGGCGGCGGTTGCCCTGGAAGTTGAGATCGGGCCGGCTGAGGTGATGCCGGCCGTACTCATTGAGCCGGTCCTTGCCCGGATAACCGGCATAGGGCCCGGCGCCGATCCAGCGGAATTCCGACGCGGCCGCGGGCACGAGCAGGGCGACGCCGGCTTCGAGCATGAGGCCGTGCCCGTTGACCGGCCGGTAGTCATAGCCGGCCTCGACGGTGCCGTTGGGCTTCACCTGCAGGCTCAATTCACCGGCCAGCGCCTGGTCGGGCAGGTCCGGCCGGGGATAATTTCCCTTCACCCGCAGGATGATGCCGTCGGCCGTCCGCGTCGCGGAGGTCTCGGGTGCTCCCGCCGCCTGGAGCCAGGCGCCGGTCCAGGTCTGTTCCCTCTTGGCGCGCACGAGCTCGCCCTCGGTGAAACGCCGGCCGGTGTGCGGGTAGGGTCCGAGCGCCAGCACCCGGCCCGAGGGATCTCGCCAGGTGATCTCGCCGGTGGCGCGCGCCACGGCGATGGAAAATCCGGGATGGGAGATCCGGATTTCCGCCGCCGTCTCCTCGAGCGTCAGCGGGGCGGCCGGCCGTCGCGCCGCCAACAAGCCGGCCCGGGTGACGCCGGCCGGCAGGGTGTCGAGCCGGAGGGCCCGCTCATAGAAGCTGGCCCCGGCGCCTTCGGTGCATTTCAGCTCGAGCGTGAAAAGATCCGTGCCCGCGTCGGCCGGCAGCGCATAGGCGACGTTCACGGTTTCGGTGCCGTGGGCGGGGGCGGTCAGGGGAAGGTCGCCGCCGGCCTCGGCCGCGCCATTGCGGAGCAGCGACCAGCGGAGGGTGATCCCGGCCAGGGAGCGGAAGTCGAAGCGGTTCTCCACGTGCAGCACGGCCTGGTTGGCGCCGGGCGCGGCGGGCGCGGTGGTCTCGGCGATCTGCACGGATGAATAGACTTTGCGCACCTGCCAGTAATCCACCTGGGGCGTGCGGTCGGCGTAGACGATGCCATCCATCCCCTGGTTGCCGGCGCCGTCGTAGTAATGCGTGGCGTCGGGCCAGACCGCGAGGCCGAGGTTGTGCGAGCTGGCGGGAGTCTGCCCGGGGGCGGCGGAGCGCAGGATGCCCTGGTCCTGGAACATCCAGATGGCGCCGCCGGCGATGCGCGGGCTGGCCTGCATGATGGCCCACTGGGCCTGGACCTGGTCCGAGGCGAGCCCGAGCGCGTGGGCATACTCGGTGAAGATGATCGGCCGGGTGAGCGTCGCCGCGTCCTCGCGCACCCGGGCGGTGCTGGGGTAGTGCGGGGCGTAGATGTCGATGTCCGGGGGCAGGTCCGCATGGCTCTTGTCGAAATAGGAGCCGACCTGCGGGAAGCAGACGGGGCGCGAAGGATCGAGTTCCTTGACCCGCCGGGCGGTGGCGATGGTCAGCGGGGTGTTGGGGTTCTCATTGCCGACGCTCCAGACGATGACGCTGGGCCGGTTGTGGTCGCGCCGCACGGTCGCGTGGGCGCGGGTGTAAAGGTCGTCCTGGTAGGCCGGATCGGTCAGGTGCTCGTCGCCAAAGCCGAACGGCACCTCGTCCATCACGTAGAAGCCCAGCTCGTCGCACAGTTCGAGAAAACGCGGGTGCGGCGGGTAGTGCGAGGTGCGGATGAAATTGATGTTGGCCGCGCGCATGAGCTCCAGGTCGCGGCGCATCAGCGCCTCGGTGGCGACGCGGCCGTTGGCCGGCCAGAGGTCGTGGTGGTCGATGCCGTGCAGCTTGATGGGCACGCCGTTCAGCCGGAACACGCCGTCCGCGATCGTGACCTCGCGCAGGCCGATCTTTTCCGTCACCTGCTGGCCGGACGAGAGCGACAGCTCCAGCGTGTAAAGCGCAGGCGTTTCCGCGGTCCAGAGCTGCGGGTGCGCGACGGTGAGCGCGGCGGCGGCGGCCACGGTCTCGTTCTTCTGGAAGGGCAGCACCCCGGCCGGCCGGCCGTCGGGGGCGAGCAGCCGGCCGGTGACGACGGTGGGCGCGCCGAGGGTGGTGGTGACGCTCAGCGTGGCGGAACCGTCCGGATTGAGCTTCGTCCGCGCGGAGAAATCCTGAAGGTACGCCGCCGGCACGGCGAAGAGGGTCACATCGCGGTAGATGCCTGACAGCGCCCAGCAGTCGTTGGTGTCGAATTCCCAGCCGTGGCTGCGCGTGGTGACGCGCACGGCGAGGTCGTTGTCGGCGCCGGGCCGGAGCGCGGCGGTGACGTCGAAGGCCGCGGGGTTGTAGGCGCTGGCCCACGAGCCGACCTTGGTGCCGTTGACCCAGGCGTCGAAGCCGTAGAGCACGCCGTCGAAATGCAGGAAGACCCGCCGGCCGCCCCAGCCGGCGGGCACGCGGAAGCGGCGGTGGTAGAGGCCGGTGCCCGCGGCGAGCGTCGAGCCGTATTTCGGCTCGGCGAAACCCTGCAGCTCCCAGTGGCCCGGCACGGTGATGGTCGGCCAGGCCGTGGTGCTGGCCAGGTCCGGGTCGCTGAACACGGCGTCGTGGCCGAGTTCCGTGCCCGCGACATACTTGAACTGCCAGGCGCCGTTGAGCGAGAGGGCGGCGGGACCCGAGCGGACGGGGTAGACGTCGCGGGGCTGGGCGGAGGCGGGGGGGAGCGACCCGAGAATCGCGAAGGCAAGGGGGGCAAGCAGGCGCATCCCACGATGCACCCCGGGGAGCGGAGCCGGGTCAAGTCTTATGCGGCGGGCAGCGGCGCCACTTCGACGGGCGGGGGGCGGACCGGCCGGTCGAGCACTTCGCGGAGGAACTTGAGGAGGGTTTCCGCGGTGTAGGGCTTGACCAGAAAATCCGGCGCCCCGGCCTGCCGGGCCTTGGCCACGTTGTCTCCCGAGGCGATGCCGCTGGTCGCGATGATCCGGATGGCGGGATTGATCCGCAGGAGCACCTGGATGGTGGCCGAGCCGTCCATGATGGGCATCATCATGTCGGTGAGCACCACGGCGATGTCCTCCGCCTGCCGGGCGTAGAGCGCGACCGCCTCGGCGCCGTCGCCGGCGGTGATCACGCGGTAACCAAAGGTCTCGAGCGTCTGCTGGGTGATTTCCCGGATGGAGGATTCGTCGTCGATGACCAGCACCAGTTCACCCCGGCCCGCGGGCAGTTGCAACGGCAACGGATGGAGCGTCGCGGTCGGCTGGAGCGCCGGGTCGGCGGGCAGATAGATGCTGAAGGTCGTGCCTTCGCCCACCTCGCTCTCGACGTTCAGGAAGCCGCCGTGGCTGCGGACGACCGTGTGCACGGTGGCGAGCCCGATGCCGGTGCCCCGGCCCGGTTCCTTGGTGGTGAAAAACGGCTCGAAGATCCGGGCGCAGATTTCCGGCGGCATCCCGGTCCCGGTGTCGGACACCTGCAGCAGCACGTGCGGGCCGGACTTGGCCTCGTGGCTCATGCCGGCATACTGGGCGTCGATGGTGATGTCCGACGCGGTCAGCGTGAGCGTGCCGCCGTGGGGCATGGCGTCCCGGGCGTTGACGGCGAGGTTGAGCAGCACCTGATGGAGCTGCGTCGGGTCCCCCGTGATGGCCCAGAGGTCGTCGGCCACCGTGGAAACGATCCGGATGTTGCGGGGGAAGGTTTCGCTGATGATGCCCTCGAGGTCGTGGATCAGGGTCCGCAGCCGGAGGGCGGTCCGCCGGCCGTCCGGGCCCCGGGCGAAGGCGAGGACCTGGCGGACCAGGTCGGCCCCGCGCTGGCTGCTGGCGTCGATGATGTTGAGGATCTTGATGTGGCGCGGGTCGTTGCTGGCGTCGCGCTTGAGCAGCTCGATCGACATGAGGACGGGGGCGAGCACGTTGTTCAGGTCGTGGGCGATCCCGCTGGCGAGGGTGCCGATGCTTTCCATGCGCTGGGCCCGCAGGAGCTGCTCCGCGGTCTTTTTCTGCTCGGTGAGATCGCGCATGCCGCCGACCATCCGGATCCCGCGGCCGGCGGCGTCGCGGACGATGTAGCCGCGGTCCTGCACGAACGCGTGGCTGCCGTCCTTGCGCAGGAAGCGGTATTCCTCGCCCCAGGATTCCGCGCCGGTGTCGATGGCGCGGTGGATGCTGCCGACGACGCGGCTGCGGTCGTCGGGATGGATGCGGCCGGTCCAGGCCGCGACGCTGGGCGCGATTTCACCGGCGGCGAAGCCGAAGGTGGTCAGGAAGCCGTCGTTCCACCAGAGGGTGTCGGCCGCCAAATCCCAGTCCCAGACCACGTCGCTCACGGCCCGGGCCACGAATTTGAAGCGCTCCTCGCTCCGGTGAAGCGCCGCCCCGGCGAGCTTGCGCTCCGTGATGTCCTGGATCGTGCCGGATTCCCGCTCCGGCCGGCCCTGTGCGTCGAGGCTGGTCTCGATGATCTGGTGGATGTGCCGCACCTCGCCATCGGGGCGGATGAGGCGGTGTTCAAAATCGATCCGGCGGGTGCCGGAGCCGGCGGCGGCGCGCACGCGCTGGACTTGCGCGAGGTCGTCCGGATGGACCAGGCGCTCATAATTCGCGACGCTTGGCGGATAACGCGTGCGGGAGACGCCCAGCAGGCGGTAGATGCCCTCGGACCAGACCATGCGCCGGCTGGCCAGATCGTACTCCCAGTCACCCAGCCCCGCCATGCGCTGGGAGTTTTCGAGGCGGGTGAAATTGTGGATCGTCAGCTTCTGGTGCAGCAGGCGGACCTCAAGCAGGTTGCGCACCCGGAGCAGCACCTCGGCCAGATCGAAGGGCTTGCTGACGAAGTCCTTTGCGCCGGCCTTCAGGGCGCGCAGCTTGTGGTCCGGCTGGGCGGTGATCACCAGGACCGGCAGGTAGCCATCCGTCTCGATTTCCTTCAGGCGCTCCATCACCTGGAACCCGTCGAGGCCGGGCATCTGCAGGTCGAGCAGGATCAGGTCGTAGCGGTGCTTGCGGTGCAGCTCGCAGACCGCCTGCGGAT
The DNA here is from genome assembly GCA_964423065.1 of uncultured Oleiharenicola sp. Classification (GTDB taxonomy): domain Bacteria; phylum Verrucomicrobiota; class Verrucomicrobiia; order Opitutales; family Opitutaceae; genus Lacunisphaera. Next base: position 33,531 of record CAYRDN010000037.1, read on the forward strand.
CGCGCGTGCTGGTGAGGGTGGTGTAGCCCGCGCCGGTGAGCATCTGTTCCAGCAGGAGCACATTGGCCAGCTGATCGTCGACGATCAGGATGTTGGCTTGGAGGATGTCCGTGGGACTGAGCATGGGATGGGTCCGGTCTCAGACGCCGAGGCCCGCCAGTTTGTCGGCGTGCTCCAGGACGACGTCCAGCGTGTCCATGAATTCGCGGACCTTGATGGGTTTCGTGAGATAGCGGAAGAAGCCGACCTCCAGGCCCAGCTCGAGGTCGCGCGGCATCGCATTGGCGCTGAGGGCGACGACCGGAATGTGCGCCGTGGCCGGGTCCTGGCGCAGGATCTTCAGGGTGTCGATGCCGCTGATGCCGGGCAGATTGATGTCCATCAGGATCGCCTCCGGCTGGGCGGTCCGCGCCAGGGCGAGGCCCAGCGTCCCGTTCACCGCGGTCAGGAGCTTCAGGTCCGGCCGCCGTGCGATCAGCTGCTCGACCAGCATCATGTTCGCCGGATTGTCCTCGATGTAGAGCAGGGTGCGCAGCCGCGCGCCGGCCGCCGGCGGCACGGGGGCCGGGGCCGTCTCCTCGACGGTGCCCGTGACCAGCGCCGGCGCCGCAGTCGCCCGCAACTCGAGCCAGAACACACTGCCCGCGCCGACTGTGCTTTCCACGCCGATCTCGCCTTCCATCAGCTCCGCGAGCTGCTTGGTCACCACGAGGCCGATGCCGGTCCCGGCGACGCCGCCGGCCTCCTGGCCCAGGCGGTTGAACGGCTGGAACAGCTGCGCCAGTTTATCCGGGTCCAGGCCGGCGCCGGTGTCCTGGACGCTGAGGCGGACGCGCCCGGCGGGGGCTTGGCGGCAGTCCACGACCACCGTGCCGTTGGACCGGTTGTACTTGATCGCATTGGAAAGCAGGTTGATCACAATCTGCTTGAGGCGGGTCCGGTCGGCCCAGACGAAAACCGGGTGGTCGAAGCGGGGGAAGCTCATGGCAATGGCGCGTTGCTGCGCCTGCGGCTCCATCATGGTCTGGCATTCGGACATGACCTCGGCCAGCGACACCGGCTCGAGTGACAGCGACACCTTGCCGGACTCGATCACGGCGAGGTCGAGGATCTCGTTGATCAGGTTCAGCAGGTGCCAGCCGGCCTGGAGGATCTGGTCGATGCGGCCCGCCTGCGCGGCCGTCGGCAGCGGCGCGGACGTCTCCATCAGCTGGGCGAAGCCGAGGATCGCATTGAGCGGGCTGCGCAGCTCGTGGCTCATGCTGGAAAGGAAGTCCGATTTCGCCAGGTTGGCCTTTTCCGCCGCGGACTTGGCGCTCTCCAGCTCGACATTCGATTCCTGCAGCGCCCGTTCGAAGCGCTTGCGCTCGGTGACATCGCGGGCCGCGGCGAACACGCCCTGCAGCCGCCGGTCCCGGTCGTAGAAGGTGGTGGCGTTGTAGGACACGACGGTCTCCTTGCCGTCCCGGGCGTGCGCGGTGAGCTCGTAGTCGGTGACCTTCTTCTCGCCCAGCACCAGCTTGATGGCCGCCTCCGCCCGCTCCGGGTCGGTGAAGTAGTTCTTGAACGGCGCCCCGATCAGCTCGTCGCGCGTGCAGTCGGTGAGCGCCTCCATCTGTTTGTTGACGTCCGTGATGATGCCGAGCGGGTCGGTGGTCATCAGCGCATCGATGTTGGATTCGATGAGCGAGCGGGTATAGAACTGCTGGTCGCGCAACCGCTGGTCGAGTTTCTTGCGCTCCTCCTCCACCTGCATGCGGGCGGTGTTGTCGGTGCCGATGAGGAGGTAGCCGATGATGGCGCTGTCGTCGTCCCGCAGGGCGGTGACGGACACGATGGCGGGGAAGCGGCTGCCGTCCTTGCGGATGTAGGTGAGCTCGTAGATGTCCTCGATGCCGCGGGAGGCCTTGAAGACGAGGGCCTCGAAGCCCGGGGTGATCGGGGTGGCCAGCTCGAGGCTCAGGGCCTTGGCGCGCGCGATCACCTCCTGGGGGTCGGAGATGTCGGCCGGGGTGATCTGGTTCATGACCTCGGCGGCGGCGTAGCCGAGCATGCGCTCGGCGCCGACGTTGAAGATCTGGATGACGCCCTTGGCGTCGGTGGCGATGCTGGAGAAGTTGGCGCTGTTGAAGATGGCGCTCTGCAGCGCGCCCGCCTTGCGCAGCGCCTCCTCCGCCTGCTTGCGGGCGGTGTTGTCGGTGCCGATGAGGAGGTAGCCGATGATGGCGCTGTCGTCGTCCCGCAGGGCGGTGACGGACACGATGGCGGGGAAGCGGCTGCCGTCCTTGCGGATGTAGGTGAGCTCGTAGATGTCCTCGATGCCGCGGGAGGCCTTGAAGACGAGGGCCTCGAAGCCCGGGGTGATCGGGGTGGCCAGCTCGAGGCTCAGGGCCTTGGCGCGCGCGATCACCTCCTGGGGGTCGGAGATGTCGGCCGGGGTGATCTGGTTCATGACCTCGGCGGCGGCGTAGCCGAGCATGCGCTCGGCGCCGACGTTGAAGATCTGGATGACGCCCTTGGCGTCGGTGGCGATGCTGGAGAAGTTGGCGCTGTTGAAGATGGCGCTCTGCAGCGCGCCCGCCTTGCGCAGCGCCTCCTCCGCCTGCTTGCGGGCGGTGTTGTCGGTGCCGATGAGGAGGTAGCCGATGATGGCGCTGTCGTC
>CAYRDN010000038.1:0-35694 GCA_964423065.1 uncultured Oleiharenicola sp.
GCGGACGTGGGTGCCGAGCATTTTTCTGAGGGCCCAGTGGATCAGGTGCGCGGCGGAATGGTGGCGGTTGATCGCTCTCCGGCGCTGGAAATCGACATGAAGCGTGGCAGCGGATCCGACCTTTGGCGTTTGGCCATTGGCGTTTGGCGTTTCCGCCGCTGCCAGCTTATGCAGGTGACGCCCCGATTTGTCCTTGATGGTATCGGCAATCTTGTACTCCACGCCATCAATCAAGGCGGCGCCGGTGTCGCCCACCTGTCCGCCCATCTCGGCGTAGAAGGGCGTCTGGTCGAAGACGAGATAGGTGTCCTTCCCGGTCTTCACAATGTCTACGAGCTTGGCCTGATTAGCGTGGGTCGCGTCGATCTGATAGCCGACGAACTTGGTCGCCTCGGCCACGGTCTCGCCCTCGGTCGAGGCGACGATGACATCGGTTTTGCGAGCGGCGCGGCCGCGCTCGCGTTGTTTCTCCATTAAATCGTTAAATCCTTCGATGCTAATTTGGTAACCATGCTCGGCAGCTAGAAGCTGAGTCATGTCGAACGGGAAACCGTATGTATCATAAAGCTCAAATGCGTCTTGCGCGGGAAACAAAAGATAAGGAAGTAGTGAACTTGTGGGATTCTGCTCGATGGCCTTCAGGACAATTTTCTCATTGTGCTTCGTTGCCTCAATAGTCCTGCGGAAGACCTCGAGACCTTTGCTTAGAGTCCGTCCAAACGACTCCTCCTCCGCGCGGATCGCCTTCTCAACCATCACGCGCTGGGTCTTGAGTTCGGGGAAAACGTCGCCTAGCGACTCGATGACGGGCGCAACCAAGGCGGTGAAGTCCCCGGTCTTCAGGCCGAGGTTCTTCTGCCCATACATGATCCCGCGCCGGAGGATTCGGCGGATGACGTAATTGCGTCCCTCGTTGCCGGGCAGGATGCCGTCGGCGATGGCGCAGGAGACGCAGCGGGCGTGGTCGGCGAGGACGCGGAAGGCGATGTCCACCTGCTCCTGCTCGGTCAGGCCGTCGCGCTTGAGCGGGACGGTCTTCCTGTACGTCTTGCCGGAGAGTTCGGCGAGTTTGTCGAAGGTCGGCTTGAAGACGTCGGCGTTGTAGTTGGACGGCTCGGCGGTGAAGTCCTTGAAGCCGTTCGTCGTGGCGTGAATGCCGGCGACGCGCTCGAAGCCCATGCCGGTGTCGACGTGCTTGGCGGCGAGCGGGGCGAAGGTGCCGTCGGCGTTCGCGTTGAACTGGATGAAGACATGGTTCCAGATCTCGATGCAGCGCGGCGAGCTCGAGTTGACGTTGGCGCGGCCGGCATTTTCGTCGTCACTCTCGAGCAAATTGAAATGGATTTCCGAGCACGGGCCGCAGGGGCCGGTGTCGCCCATCATCCAGAAATTGTCCTTCTTGTTGCCGTTGACGATATGGACGGCCGGATCGAGGCCGGCGGCGCGGAAGATGCCGGCCCAGATGTCATGGGCCTCCTGGTCGAACGCGGACGGGTCGCCCTTGGCCTTGTCCGGGGAATAGACGGTGGCGAAGAGCCGTTTCGGCGGGATGCCCCAGACCTGGGTGAGCAGTTCCCAGCCCCAGGTGAGCGACTCCTTCTTGAAATAGTCGCCGAATGACCAGTTGCCCAGCATCTCGAACAGCGTGTGGTGGTAGGTATCGAAGCCGACGTCCTCGAGGTCGTTGTGTTTGCCCCCGGCGCGGATGCACTTCTGGGTGTCGGCCACGCGTTTCCATGGCGCCGTTTGGTCGCCGAGGAAGTAGGGGACGAACTGGTTCATGCCGGCATTCGTGAACAGCAGGTTGGGCGCCGTCGGCATCAGGGACGACGAGGGCACGATGGTGTGCTGCTTCGAGGCGAAGAAATCGAGGAACGACTGGCGGATTTCGGCGGAGGTCATGAGGCGGTGGAGTCCAGAAGGCGGATTCCGCAAGGGGTCAGTTAAGATCGCCCCGGAGTCCGGGGAAAGAAGAATTTCACAATCAGATATGAGCCGGACACGGGGGAAAGCACACTTGCCTCTTCGTGAATTGTCATCATCCTGCATTATCGTAAGTGACTGTGGATACATCGGTGAAGTCAGCTAGAGATATGGGCCAAGTGACTTTGCCGGGGTACGTAGTTGTACAGTCATTCCTACATGTGCCCAATGAATACCCTCTCCTGCATCCGGCCCCGTGATGCATACCGCCGCAACTGGGCGTCAGCATTTTGGGCGGAGAGTTTCCCTGGCCGCCCGGCAGGTCAGACGGACAATACGGGCCGCGGACCAAGAAATGGGGTAAAAACGCCAAGGTATGGCGAGACGACCGGAGTATTTTCTGCCAGCATGGGTGCGCGAATGGAAATTTTGTTTTTACCCGTTTCCCACAACCGCTCCGACGCGAAGGAAGGGACCAAGCCGAATCCACCCTTAAAGGATATGTCCGGTGGTGGACGGTCGTCTACCGACGGCACACCGGAGTGCCATCCGAACCGGGACGTGCTAAGCGGGCAAAATTTGCCGACGGATTGGCACTTGGCCGGCGGCCCTTGCGGGCAAGCATCATGCTGACCTTCCATTCCAATGTTGCGATCCCGGTGGTCGAGCCACGGGTCAGTGCGCGGGCGCCGGCCTGGAACCATGTGCTCGCGTTGCTGCCCCCGCTGGCTGCCCTAGCCATACAATGGACGTTCTGGTCGTATATCCAGCCCTTCAGCTGGTTTCTCTTTTATCCGGCGGTGTTCTTCAGCTCATGGATTGGCGGCCGGTCAGGCGGGTTGGCGGCCACCATTCTTTCCACGTTGCTGGTGGTGTATTTTTTCATTCCGCCGGCATTCACCTTCGCGGTCGCCAATCCCCGGACCCTGGCTTCGATCGGGGTGTTTCTGGGCATGGGCATCCTGTTCAGCGTTTTTCATGGCCGCCTGCGGGAGGCCAACCGCCTTGCGGCCGCCGCCCTGGCAACGGCCCGGGCCGCCAAGGAGCGCCTGGAGGCGCGGGTGCGCGAACGCACGGCGGAACTGGAGCGGATCAATGTGTCGCTGGGCGAGAACGACGAGCTTTTTGCCAAGGCCTTCCGCCTGAGCCCCGGTTGCATGAACATCGTGCGCCTGTCCGACCGCACGGTCCTGCGGGCCAACGAGGCGCTCTGCCGCCTCTGGGGGAGCACACCGGATGAAGTCGTGGGCAAACCCAGCCGGGATTTCACCACCTGGCTGGACGACTCGGAGCGGGAAGCCTACATGCGGCGGCTGCACGAAAAAGGCGAATGTCTGGACTATGAAACCACCCTGCGGCTGGGCGACGGTCGACTGGTCCCGTTCAGCCTGTCCTCACGCGCCATCACGCTCCAGGGCGAGGCCTGTGTCCTGAGCATCATGCACGACATCACGGAACGTCGGCGGGCGGAGTCCGCCACGCAGGTCATCTCGGCGATCGTCGAGTGCTCGGACGATGCGATCATCGGCAAGGACCTGCACGGTGTCATCACGAGCTGGAATCCGGGTGCGGAGAACATTTTCGGCTACACCGCCGCTGAGGTCCTGGGCACCTCCATCACGCGGCTCATTCCGCCGGAACGGCAGGCCGAAGAGGACCGCATCCTGGCGCAGGTGGCGCGGGGCGAGCCGGTGCGCCACTTTGAGACAGTCCGCCTGCGGAAGGACGGGCGGCGGGTCGACATTTCCGTCACGGTCTCGCCGATCAGGGATGCCGGCGGCCGGGTGGTGGGGGCGTCCAAGATCGCCCGCGACATCAGCGAGCGGAAACGGGGGGAAGCGGCGATGCGCGAAAGCAACGAGCGGTTCGCCAGCATGTTCCACTCCAACCCGGTGGCCACGTCGCTGACCACGGCCCAGGGCCGCTATCTCAACGTGAACGACGCGTTCCTGCGCATGTTCCAATGGTCCCGCGAGGAAGTGGTGGGGCGCACGGTGGCCGACCTGAACATCTGGATGGACCCGGCGCGCCGCGCGGCGCTGTTTGCCGCGCTGGGGCGGCACGGGGGGGTGCAGGATTTCGAGATGGAACTGCGGGCCAAATCGGGCGAGGTCATCCAGGTCTCGTGGTCCGGCGTGCAGCTGGAGCTTGAGGGGGAATCCTGCCTGCTCGGCTCGGCGCTGGACATCACCAAGCGCAAGCGGGACGAAGCGGAGATCCGCCGGCTCAACGCGGAGTTGGAGCAGCGTGTGGCCGAGCGCACGGCGGAACTGGCCGACCTCTACAACCACGCGCCCTGCGGGTACCACTCGCTGGATGCCGAGGGCCGGTTCGTCGGCATCAATGACACGGAGCTGGAGTGGCTGGGGTATGCGCGGGATGAGATCGTCGGGAAGCTGCGCGCCACGGACCTGATGACCCCGCAGAGCGCCGAGACTTTCCGCCAAAGTTTTCCGGGCTTCAAGGCCAGCGGCCGCCTGGAAAATCTGGAGCTGGCGCTGGTGCGCAAGGACGGGTCGACCCTCCCGGTCCTGCTCAGCGCCACCGCCGCGACCGACCCGGAGGGCCGGTTCGTGCGCAGCCGCTCGACCATCATCGACTATTCCGCGCGCCAGCGGGCGGAACAGGCGCTGGAGGAGTCGCGCCGGCAGCTCCTCGCCACCAACCACGAGCTCGAGGCGTTCTCCTACTCGGTGTCGCACGATCTGAGGACGCCGCTGCGCGCGGTGGACGGTTTCTCGCAGGCCGTGCTGGAGGATTTCGGCCCGCAGCTGCCGCCGGAGGGCCGGCGGCAGCTGCAGACGATCCGGGAGAGTGCGCAGCGGATGGGCACGCTGATCGACGACCTGCTGGCGTTGTCCAAGCTGAGCCGCCAGCCCCTCCGCCGGCAGACGGTGGTGACCGCGGCGGTGGTCCGGTCGGTGCTCGGCGAACTGGAACTGCCCCGTGACGGCCGGCGGATCGAATTCAAGGTCGGTGACCTCCCGGATTGCCAGGGTGACCCGGCGCTGCTGCGGCAGGTCTGGCTCAACCTGCTGGCGAACGCCGTGAAATACACCGGCAAACAACCGTCGCCGGTCGTGGAGATCGGGAGCCGGCCGGAGCCGGGCGGGACGGTTTACCACGTGCGCGACAACGGCGCCGGCTTCGACATGCGATATGCCCACAAATTATTCGGGGTTTTCCAGCGATTGCACCGGCAGGAGGACTACGCGGGCACGGGCGTCGGGCTCGCCATCGTGCAGCGCATCGTCCACCGCCACGGGGGCCGGATCTGGGCCGAGGCTGCCGTGGATCGCGGCGCCACCTTTTACTTCACCCTCCAGGGCGAAACCAACCCATGACCAACAACATCGTGGAAATCCTGCTCGTCGAGGACAACCCCCAGGACCTCGAACTGGCCTTGCGCGCGCTGCAAAAGGCCAATGTGACCAACCACATCCAGGTGGCCCGCGACGGGGCCGAGGCCCTGGACTTCGTCTTTGGCGAAGGGCCCTTTGCCGGCCGCCGGCTGGAGGACGGACCGAAGGTGATCCTGCTCGACCTGAAGCTGCCCAAGATGGACGGGCTCGAGGTGTTGAGGCGGCTCAAGGGCGATCCCCGCACCAAGATGATCCCCGTCGTCATCCTGACCTCGTCCAAGGAGCAGCGGGATGTGGTCGAGAGCTATCAGCTCGGGGTGAACAGCTATCTCGTGAAACCCGTGAACTTCGAGCGGTTCTCCGAGGCCGTCCGGGACCTGGGCTTCTACTGGCTTCTGCTGAACCATCCGCCCAAGCTGCCGGACTGATCCCCGACCATGGCCCGACCGCTCCGACTGCTCCTCGTCGAGGACAACCTGCCCGATGCCGAAATCCTGCTGCGGCAGATCCGGCTGGCCGGTTTTGAAACGGCCTGTGAGCGGGTGGACACCGAGGCTGACTTCGTGGCCCGGCTGCACCCTGGCCTCGATCTGGTCCTGTCCGACTATGCGCTGCCGCATTTCAGCGGGTCGCGGGCGCTGGAATTGCTGAAGCAGAGCGGGCTGGATGTGCCGTTCATCCTCGTGTCGGCGACCGTGGGGGAGGAAACCGCGGTGGCCATCATGAAGGAGGGCGCGGCCGACTACCTGCTCAAGGACCGGCTCGCCCGCCTCGGGCCCGCCATCACCCACGTGCTCGATCAGGGCCGGCAGCGCCGCGGCCGCCGGCTGGCGGAGGAGGCGCTGGCCGCCGAGCGGAACCTGCTGCGCACCGTGTTCGACATCCTGCCGGACTACATCTACATCAAGGATGAGCAGAGCCGCTTCCTCGCCTGCAACCAGCATTGCGCCCTCGGGATGGGCGCGGCCTCCCCGGCGGAAATCATCGGCAAGATCGACGCGGATTTCTATCCGGCGGAGCTGGCCGCCCGGTTTCGCGCCGACGAGCTGACCGTGCTGGCGGGCATCCCGGTCATCGACCGGGAGGAAACCTCGGCCGGCCCCGACGGCCGCCGCCGGGATATCCTGACGACCAAGCTGCCGCGCCGGGACAGCAGCGGGAAAATCATCGGCCTCGTGGGCACGGGGCGGGACATCACGGAGCGGAAACTGCTCGAGGAGAAATTCCTCCGGACCCAGCGGCTCGAGGCCCTCGGCACCCTGGCCGGCGGCGTGGCGCACGACCTGAACAACATCCTCGCCCCGATGCTCATGGCGGCGGGCCTGCTGAAGGACAAGCTCCACGACAAGCATGACCGCGAGATCCTCACGATGGTCGAGCAAGGGGCCCAACGCGGCGCCAGCATCATCGGGCAGCTGCTGACCTTCAGCCGCGGCATCGAGGGCGCGCGGATCGGCGTCCAGCTGCGCCACCTGATCAAGGAGATGGTACAGTTGATGCGCGAGACGTTTCCCCGCAATATCACCTTCGAGGAAATATCAACCGGCGAGCTGTGGAGCGTGGTGGCCGACGCCACGCAGCTCCACCAGGTGCTGATGAATCTGTGCGTCAACGCCCGGGACGCCATGCCGGACGGCGGCAAGCTGACCCTGGAGGCCCGCAACATCGAGCTCGGCGAGGCTGACGTGAAAGACAACCCGTCCGCCAAGCCCGGTCCTTACGTCGTCGTCAAGGTCGCCGATACCGGCCACGGGATCCCGCCCGCGATCATCAACCGCATTTTCGACCCCTTCTTCACCACCAAGGGCATCGGCAAGGGCACGGGGCTGGGTCTGTCCACGGTGGTGGGCATCGTGAAGAGCCACGGCGGGTTCATCACGGTTTACAGCGAGCCCGGCCGCGGCACGGTCTTCAACGTCTATCTGCCCGCCAGCCGCGAGGCCCCGCCGGTTCCGCCCGGCACGCTCAAGGCCGCGGCGCCGGCCGGGCATAACGAACTGATCCTGGTGGTGGATGACGAGGCGCTGATCTGCGAGACCATCCGCCACACGCTGCAGCGGCAGAACTACCGCGTGCTCACCGCGGCCAACGGGGAGGAAGCGATCCGGCTCTTCGTGCAGCATCACGGCGCCGTGCAGCTGGTGGTGACCGATGTCATGATGCCGGTCATGGGCGGCGTGGAGCTGATCCAGTCCCTGCGGGTGCTGCAGCCCGGCATCCGGATCGTGGCGAGCAGCGGCCTGGACCAGGACGAACGGCGGGCCGAGCTGGTGGCCGCCGGGATCAAGGAAATCCTCGGCAAGCCCTATGCGCCGGCGCAGCTGCTGCTCGCGGTGGCGCGGGCGCTGGCCGGCGACCGGGCATCGGCCGCCTCGTGAGTCCCGGCGGGCGCGGCCGGCCGCCGTTCTGGCCTGCGCCGCCGCTTTGGCGTTGCACGCGCCCGGCCGCGTGCGCGAATCTGGCCGCGTGAAAATCCATGTGCTGCCCTCCGGCCCGATCCAGACCATCGGCTACCTGCTCACCGAGCCCAAGCTCGGCGAGGCCGTGCTGATCGACGCCCCGGGCGGCATCCTGGAGAAGATCCGGCCGCTGCTCGCCCAGGAGGGCTGCAAGCTGACGCAGCTCTGGCTGACGCACGGGCACTGGGATCACACGCAGGACGCGGCCCGGGTCAAACGCGAGCTCGGCGTGCGCGTGCTCGCCCAGCGCGAAGACCAGGCGCTGATCGAGACGCCGGAGATCATGGAGGAGTTCATGGGCGCCCGGATGGGACTGGAGGGGGTCGCGGTCGACACCTGGGTCGGGCAGGGCGACCGGATCGCCGCCCTCGGCCGGGAATTCGAGGTGCGGCAGGTGCCCGGGCACTGTCCGGGCAACATCCTGTTTTACGCCGCGGGGGCGAAGGCGGCCTTTGTCGGCGACGCCCTCTTTAATCGCGGCGTGGGCCGGTGGGACCTGCCCGGCGGCAACCTGGAGCTCCTGACCCGGTCCATCCGCGAGCAGATCTACACCCTCCCGGACGACACCATCGTTTTTCCCGGCCATGGCCCGCGCACGACCGTCGGGGAGGAAAAGACGGGCAACCCCTATGTGACGCCGGCCGCCCCATGACCGCGACGGCACTGCACGAGCCTTTCATGCGCCGGGCGCTGCAGCAGGCGCGCAGTGTCTGGGGCACGACCCATCCCAATCCGATGGTCGGCGCGGTCATCGTCGAGGAGGGCGTGGTGGTGGCCGAGGGGGCGACGGCGCCGGCGGGCGGGCCGCACGCGGAGATCAACGCCCTGCGGGCGCTCGGCCGCCGGCCGGGGCCGGGGGCGACGATGTACGTCACGCTGGAGCCCTGCTGCACCCACGGCCGCACGCCACCCTGCACCGATGCTATTGTCGACGCGGGCCTGACCCGGGTGGTGGCGGGCGCGACCGATCCGAACCCGGCGCACGCGGGCCGGGGCTTTGACGTCCTGCGCGCCGGCGGAGTCGAGGTGGTCAGCGGCGTGCTCGCGGAGGAGTGCACGGACCTGAACCTGATCTTCAACCACTGGATCGCGACCGGCCGGCCGCTGTTCGCGGCGAAGTCCGCCGTGACGCTCGACGGCAAGGTCGCCACGCGCACGGGGGACTCGAAATGGATCACGGGCGAGCCGGCCCGGGCGGACGGCCACCGCTGGCGGCGGCTGTTTCCGGCCATCGCCGTGGGGGCCGGCACGGTGCGGGCGGACAATCCCCGGCTGACCGCGCGGGTGGGGGACACCGAGTGGTGCCCCTGGCGCTTTGTTTTCGACGGCCTGCTCCGCACCGTGACCGACAAGGCCATGCCCAACCTTTACACGGATGAGTTCCGCGAGCGGACGATCGTCGTGACCACCCCGCACGGCGGGCTCGGGTATGTCCGCAAGCTGAACGCCAGCGGCGTGAAGACCTGGGTGCTGCCGGCGGCCTCGCCCAAGGTGAATTTCGCGGACTTCCGCCAGCGCTGCGCCGCCGAGGGCATCACCGGGGTATTCTTCGAGGGCGGGGCGCAGCTGCTCAGCGAGCTGCTGCAGGCCCGCGAGCTGGATTACCTGCTGGTCTACCATGCGCCGGTGCTGTTCGCCGACGACAAGGGCAAGACCATCCTGCGCGGCCTGCGCACGGAAACGCTCGACCAGGCGGTGCGGCTGGAACGCGTGCGACACGAGGCGCACGGGGATGACACCCTGATGCGCGGCTTCGTCCGGTATCCGGCCAGGATGTACGTGGACGAGGCGAACTTCGCCCGGAAACCCTATGGCGAATAGCCCGCGGCTGATCCATCTGGCCACCGGCAATGCGCACAAGGCGCAGGAATTCCAGCGGCTGGCCGACGCCTCCGGGCCGCCGGTGCGGATCCTGCCGGCGGAGCGGATGCCGGCGGTGGTGGAGGACACGGGCACCTTTGCCGGCAACGCCCGGAAAAAGGCCGCCGCACTCAAGATCCTGCTGCCCGCCTCGGCGTGGGTGCTGGCGGATGACAGTGGGGTGTGCGTGGAGGCGCTGGCGGGCGCGCCGGGGGTGGAATCGGCCTATTACGCGGGGCCGCAGCACGACAGCGCCGCCAACCTGCGGAAGCTGGCGGCGAGCATGCAGGCGGTGCCTCCGGGCCGGCGCGGCGCGTATTTTCTTTGCGTGCTCGTCCTGCTTGGGCCGGACGGCGTGGAGCACACCGCCGAGGGTCGTTGCGACGGCACGATGCGGTCAGAGCCGGCGGGCGGGAACGGCTTTGGCTACGACCCGCTCTTCGAGCCCGCGGGCTTCAACCAGACGTATGCCGAACTGGATGAGGCGACCAAGAACCGGATCAGCCACCGGGCCCAGGCGTGGGCCCGGCTCGCGCGGGCGTTGTGCGCACCGGGTCCGGGGTGACCAGGAGGCGGGACTACCAGTCCCGCCTCCAATAAAATGTTTGGACGCGGGATCAGGCCGCCATCAGTACAGCGTCGGCCAGAGCGTGTGCAGGGCCGCGGCGTAGACGGTCGCATTCATGCTGGTGAACTGGATGCGGCGCGTGTCGATGACCTTCGGCGTGATCGGCGGATAGTTGCCGTTCTGAAAGATCTTGTCGAAGCCCCAGTTGCGGTTGGGCGCGCCGTAATAGGCGCCGGTGAAGGGCTGGGTCGCGATCTTGCAGCTGTACATCGTGACGAGCGAGCCGCGGATGGTGGAGTTGCCCCAGTTTTCGAGGAAGCGCGGCAGATTGTGCGCGCCACCGCTGTTGTAGGAGTTGGACGTGGGCTGCAGGCCGACGAGCAGCGCCGCGGCCACTTCCGTGTCCGTGGCGTTGGTTTTGACGTTGACGCTTTTCACGTCGCTCCAGGCATTGGATAGAATGGTCACGGAATCGGCCGCGATGCAGACGGGGCTTTCGGCGCTGGCGTGGCCGGCGGCGCCGGAGTTACCGTCATCCGGCGTGACGGCACTGCCGTTCGCCCCCGTGCTCTGGGTGCCGTCGGCATTGAAATTCCCCTGGATGTAAACCGGGGTGTTGGTGGCGATGGTCAGGCCGGTGCCGTTGGCGCCGTAACTGGGGATCAGGCTCTGGCCGGAAGTGACCTGGCCGTTCACCAGACGGACACTGGTGGTCTGGGTCGAGAGGGCACTGGGATAATCGGCGGACACATAGGGGATGGTTGACGGGGTCTGGGCCGTCTTGACGTCCACGTATACGCCGCCGTTCCAGCCGGAGGAGTCGTGCCACAGGGTGCCATCAGGGTTCTTGATGCTGTTGGTGGCGTCGAGCGTGCCGCTGGCCATGCTGGCGACTGCCGCCTTCATGGCCTTCATGTCGATCTGGACGAGATCGGTGGCCCCGACGTTGTTGGCGGGGATGCCGCCCGTGGAGTAGTCGGTTGCCGTCGTCGCGCCATTCGAGGCGCGGCGCTGGTCGATCATGCCGTAGCCCATGTTCTTGGCTGAGTAAACGGCCTGGCTGTCGGTGCTGTCATCCGAGTAAACCGTGTAGTCGGTCGTGCTGTTTCCCGCGCCGGGCGGAATCGCGGTGCCGGTCTTGGCCCTCACCGCCGTGGTCATGGTGGTGTCGGTGGTGCCGTCGGCCTTGAGCACGGTCAGGGTTTTGACGCCGGAGCCATTGGTGACGACCTTCAACTGCCGGAAGGGCAGGTAGCGGATGAGCGGGGGGGCTGAGCTGTTCGACGGGGCGTTGCCGGTGTTCATCACGTAACCCGTGCCGCTGACGGTGCCGTCGATGGTGTTGGCGGGGGGGATCAGTTTCAGTCCGCCATTGGGTCCCTTGAGGGCGAGATTGGCGGCGTTGCCGGCCGCCACGTAGGCGTCATACGAACCTGCAGGACCATACATGCGGATCGTGGGATTGCCGTTGCCATCAAGCGTGGTGGTGTCGACCTGCACATAGAGACCGGCCTGCGTCGACATCTTTGATTTTTCAACCTCGACCTTGGCGGAGTAATAGGGATCGGTGGTGCTGAGACTGGGGTTGGGGGGGTCGATCAGCACATGCGAGTCGGGCAGGTCACCGGCCGCGTCGACCGCCGACTTGAAGGCGATGGGATAATAACCGCCGACGCCCATGGCGGCGGTCTGGAGGTTGGAACCCCAGGTCTGCGAGGCCGCCTTGGCGAAGGCGGCGTTGGTCGTCGAACTGACGAGGGCCGAGACCGTGCTGAGCCCGGCTTTGTTGTAATCCAGGTTCGACGTGCCGTTCCAGGTGCTGTCCTGCCAGCCCTGGACCGAGTTGGTGGGATCCATCGCGGCGGTGGTGTAGGTGGTGGTGCCGCCGCTGGTGGTGGCCGAGACAAGGAAGTTGACCGCGCCCTCCTTCAGGGCCTCGCTGCCCGTGCCCTCGGCCGCGGTGTTGGAATTCGACCACGCGTGATAGATGTTGCCGGTCATGGACACCGGTCCGTTGAAGGTGAGGGAATTCGAGCCCTGGCTGCTCATGAAGATGTTGCCGTTGCAGTGCACCGGGCCGTAGATGTTCATCACCGGGCCGGGAAAGATCTCCAGGTCGTTGGCACTGTAGAAAATCGCGTGGGAGAAGAGCGGCGCGCCGCGGACCATGACGGTCTGGCTGACGCGGGCCGTGACCGGCTTGCCGCCATTGGGCGGAATGACCGTCGCACTGGCCACGATCTGGACGTCGCGCCGGTAGACCCACTGGTTTTTCATCGGGTCCTGCCGGTTGTTCGGGTCGTTGCCGTTGATGTAGTAGAGTGCATTGGCGGCGGCGGGGACCAGGACGGCGTCGCCGGCGACGAGCTGCAGCCCCGTGGTGTGGGAGGAGGTGTAGGCGGCGGAGTCGATGAGGCTGCCCGCGAAGAAGGAAGCGGCGGGCAGGGCGAGCGCGTTTGTGCCCGTCGGGTTGAAGGAGGGCGGCGAGGCCTGGCTCTTGAACTGGGTGTCGAGCTGGGAGGCGCCGTATTCGGCCAGGGCCTCGGCGCCATTGCGGGCCTCCAGCCAGTAGCTGTTGCGCACGTTGAGGCGCCGTTCCGACAGGGACCACTGCAGCATGGAGCCGATGATCGCCGTCAGCATGAAGGTGAAGATCAGGACGGTGATGAAGGCGGACCCGCGGTTGCCGGACAGGGAAAGGGAGGCGGTATTGGTTTTCATGGTGGAATCGGGGCGGGCGGTCAGCCGCGCGGGGAGACCGCGAAATTGTAGGTGTTGACCGCGCGCCGGTTGACGTCGTTGGCGGAGCCGCTGCCGGTCTCGATGATCTGGCCGCGCACCATCACGCTGCGGTCCTTGAAGTCGTAGAACAGGCCCTCCGTGTTCGAGGTGCCCACGGCCAGGGCCTGGGCCAGCTGGACGACGATCGGGTAGGTGCTTTGATTGGCGGTCGGTACGTTGCTGTTGAGCAGTGTCGCCATGGGGGTCGCGCCCAAGGTCGTGGGGTCGACGCTCGGGCTGATGTTGACGGTGAACTTGCGCACCGGGCCGACGGCATTCGAGGCGGCGTCGCGGTAGTAGCCGACGAGCTTGTTGATATACTGGTTGCCCGTCGTGGCGTCGATGGAGACCGAGACGAGGAGGAGGAAGTCGCCCGACTGGCCGTCGACGAGATAATTGTCAGCGGTGCCCGAGTTCTTGGTCCGGGTGGAGAAATCCGGATAGACCAGGAAATAATTGGCGTAGGCCGCGTCGGTGTCCATGTCCTGCGTGAACGTGCGGATGTCGCGGTTGATGCGGGCGCGGGCGCCGTCGTAGAAATAGGTGCGCATCGTCTGGCTCAGCAGGCGGATGACGCCGGTCACGACCAGTCCCATGACGGTGATGGCGACGAGGATTTCCACGAGGGTGAAGGCGCGGGCCAGGCGGGACGGGGGAGGGGTGGTTGTTTTCATGTTTACCAGCTGGGAACCACGCTGCGGATGGTGCGGACCGAGCCGATGGTGTACCGGGGACGGTTGCCGTCGAGATATTGCCAGTTGTACATGACGGTGATGCCGTAGACGCCTTGGGTGGCCGTGCTGGAGCCGTTCAAGTCCTGGACCCAGATCCAGATGTTCATGTGCATGTCATTCCGGCCGGTCGTCGTGGTTGCCGACCCCCGGGAGGTGCAGGATGTCGTGTAGTCGCTGGCATTGGGCCAGATGCTCTGCCAGGTGACCTGGACGGCCACATCGCCCGTGCCCGTGTCCGTGCTGGTCATGCTGGTGGCCGTGCTGTCCTTGGCCATGTCGAAGCCCCGGAGGTTGTCCTGCACGTGCTGCGAATTGGGTCCGTCGGCCGGGGTCGTGCCCGGCGTGATGGAGGAGACGGCCGGCGGGGTCTTCGTGACGGTGTTGAGGGTCGAGGTGTAGATGTAATCATTCGTGTTGTCGTCGTACTTGGTCAGGACCGCATAAGACGAGCCCAGCGAGGGGTTGCCGCTGCTGTCAAAGTTGACGACATCGGTGATAGGCATGTTTTTGATCTGTTCCAGGTAGCCTTGCACGATGGTCAGGACGGTGTTCTGGTAAATGCTGCCCTCCGTCAGCCGGCGGGACTGCATCTGGACCGCGAGAATGCCCATCAGGGCGAGGGCGAGGATGCCCATGGAAAACATCACCTCCACCACGGTGAGCGCACGGCGCGGGGCCGGCCACCGGTTCGGATTCAGGGCGGCGGGGACGGTCTGGCCGCGGGCAGATGAGTAACGCATGAGGCCATCATAGCAGATACCCGGTCCTTGGCTACAGCCATAAGCTGATGATTTCGCCCCTACTTGCGGGGGAGGCTTTCGCCTCTAGTCCGAATGAACCGTCCAGCCCGACGCGGACCGCTGAACCGCAGCAGCAATTTTGAAACGCCAGTCGCCCGGGGCGGATTCAAGCCGGGTCGGACTTCGACTGGGCGTACAGCACCGCCGCCTGTGACCGGCGGGTGATGCCGAGCTTGTCGAAGACGGTGGCGAGATAGTTTTTCACCGTTTTCTCGGTCAGGTTCAGGCGTTCGCCAACTTCCTTGTTGGTGAGCCCCTCGGTCACATGGGCCAGCACCCGGCGCTCCTGCAGGGAAAGGGTCGCCAGCCGCTGCTCGGGCCGGGCTCCCGGGCCGTTCTTCATGAGGTGCAGGACCTGGTTGCTGAGGGTGGGATCGAGGACGGAATGCCCCGCGGCCACGCGCTGGATGGCCGAGGCCAGCGCGGCGCCGTCGTTTTCCTTCAGCAGATAACCCCGGGCGCCGGCGGCGATTCCGTCGTGCATGCTGCGTTCGTCGGCCGACGAGGTGAGGATGATCACCCGCGTGGCGGGATGCAGCCGGGTGATCTCGCGGCAGACACTCAGGCCGGGCTTGTCCGGGAGGCGCAGGTCCAGCAGGACCACCGCGGGAGCCAGCCGGGCCACGGCGGCGAGCCCGGCGGCGGCGGTGCCGGCTTCCCCGGCCAGCGTGATCTCGGGCCGGTCTTCGAGTGCGGCGCGGAGGCCCATGCGGATCAGCGGACTGTCATCGATGATCAGCACCCGGATGGGCTTGGTGGGGGCGGGGCCGCTCATGGCGGGGAAATAACGGGGAGGTTGAGCAGGACGCGAGTCCCTTTTCCGGGGGTGGATTCCACCCGCAGCGTGCCGCCGAGGGCCGCGGCCCGCGCCTGCATGTTGACCAGCCCGTGGCCGGAATCACCCCGCGGCCGGCCGGGGGCGAAGCCCACGCCGTCGTCCTGGACCGCGAGCGCGATCGACTGCTCGCCCCGTCCGGCGCGGACCGTGATGTGCCGCGCGTGGCCGTGCCGCAGGCTGTTGCTCACGGCCTCGCGCAGGATGTTCATGATCTCCGCGACGTGCGGCGGCGCGATGAGCGCGACGGCCTCCTCATCCAGCCGCTGCTCGATGCGGATCCCGTCCCCCGCGGCGAACGACTCGATCATGCCGGCGAGGGCGCCGGTGAAGGACTGGCCGTTGACCCGGCCCGGCTCCAGGTCCTGCAGATATGCGCGCACCTCGCGGTTGATCCGCCGCAATTCCCCCATGCATTGGTCGACCCGCTGCGCCAGTTCGGGCCCCAGCGCGCTCTTCTTCTGCACGCTCTCGAGGGTCAGGCAGACCGCGTAAAGCGTCTGGCAGATGTTGTCGTGCAGGTCGCGGCCGAGCCGGATCCGCTCGCCGACGGAATGGTCGAGGAGCGTGCGGTTGACCTGCAGGTCCTCCTCGGCCCGGACCCGGGCGCCATGCTCCTCGGCCAGGGCCGCGGTGCGCTCGTTGGAAATCTTGGCGAAATGCTCCATCCCGGTGGCGTGGGCGCGGACCGCGGCCCACGGCGTGCGGGTGGCGCCGTCGAGTGAGAGGGCCCGCCGGGAATCCAGCAGCACGGCCAGCAGCGGCACCAGCGCCAGCAGCAGCGCCAGCAGCACGATGACCGCCAGGAAGCGCTGGTGAAGCACCTGCACGCGCAGCAGGGCCGGTCCGGCGAAGGTCACCCGGACCTGCCAGTCCGCCGTTCCGGCCACGGCCTGCGTGAAGGTGAGGGCGCTGCCATGACCGGCGGGCCGCGGCGGCGTGTCCGTCCGGTACAATTCCACCGTGCCCCCGAGCATGGCGCCGAGTTCGCGCTGGTAGGCGCCATCCCACTGCGCGGGCGGGCGGGCGCCGGCCGCGATCAGCCGGACCAGCAGCGCCCGTTGTTCGTCGACCGCGAGCGTCTGCAGCTGGCGGGTCTCCCGCTGCAGCCACCACTGCAGCGACACGGCCGCGCCGAGGAAAAACAGCAGGAGCAGGATCGCGAGTCCCAGCGAGCGGGTGTTCAGGTTCATGGCGGGCTTGAAGGCTGATAGCTATACACTTCTCCCGGGTCGCGTCAAAGGCTTCGACATTTGCCCCCGGAGGGCTAGTTTTACGGCTTTTTATGGAGTCTTTCTACATCACGACCGCCATCGACTATGTGAACGGGTCGCCCCATCTCGGCCACGCCTACGAAAAGGTGCTGACCGACGTCATCGCCCGCTTCCGGCGGCAGCTGGGGGACCGCGTGCATTTTCTCACCGGGGTCGATGAACACGGCCAGAAGGTGCAGGCCAGCGCCAAGAAACGCGGCATCCCGCCGCAGCAGTTCGCCGACGAGGTCAGCGCCGAGTTCCGGGCCCTGCTGCCCCAGCTCAACATCTCCAATGACGACTTCATCCGCACGACGGAGGACCGGCACAAGCAGGTCGTCCGCGCCGTGCTCCAGCAGCTCTACGACGCGGGTCTGATCTACCTGGCCGAGTACCGGGGCTTCTACTCCACGCGCCAGGAGCAGTTCCTCCAGGAGAAGGACCGGCTGCCCGACGGCACCTGGCCCGAGCTCTTCGGCGAGGTCACCGAGATCACCGAGTCGAACTATTTTTTCAAGCTGAAGCAGTATCAGGGCTGGCTCGTGGATTTTCTGGCCACGCACGAGGATTTCATCTTCCCGCGCTTCCGGCAGAAGCAGGTGCTCGAGTTCCTGAAGGAGCCGCTCAACGACCTGTGCATCTCGCGCCCGCGGGAGCGGCTGGAGTGGGGGATCCCGCTGCCGTTCGACGGGAACTACGTCACCTACGTCTGGTTCGACGCGCTGCTCAACTACTACTCCGCGGTGGCGGACCGGCCCGGCGTCTGGCCCGCCCGGTGGCATGTGATCGGCAAGGACATCCTCGTGCCGCCGCACGCCGTCTACTGGCCGATCATGCTGCACGCCGCCGGCCTGCCGCTGCCGGGCGGCATCATCGCCCACGGGTGGTGGATGACGGACGGCGCCAAGATGTCCAAGAGCACGGGCAACGCCCTCAACCCGCTCGACCTCGTCGCCGAGTTCGGCGCCGACGCCTTCCGCTATTTCCTCATCCGCGAGATGAACGTCGGCCAGGACAGCGACTTCACGCGCGAGCAGTTCCTCGTCCGCTACAACAGCGAGCTGGCGAACAATCTCGGCAACCTGGTCAACCGCACGCTGAGCATGACGACCCGCTTCGCCGCCGGCGTCCTGCCCGCCGCCGGCCCGGCCGGCGACCTCGAGCGCTCGCTCCAGGAGCGGTGGACGAAGACCCGCGACGAGTTCATCCCGCTCTGCGAGGCCTTCCAGTTCCACACCGCACTTGAGCGCGCCATGCAGTTCCTGACGGAAACCAACGCCTACATCGAGCAGCGCGCGCCCTGGAAACTGGGCAAGTCGGCCGACCCGGCGGACCAGGCCCTGCTGCACACCGCGCTCGCCACGATGGCCGAGGCGCTACGCCTGGCCGTCGCCCTCATCCAGCACGTCATGCCCGCCGCCACGGAGAAGATCAATGCCGTGCTCGGCTACGCACCCGGCCCGGACTGGCGCGACGAGCTGAATTGGGGCTCGCGGCTGGACGGGGCGAAAGTGGCGCCGGCCCTCGTGCTATTCCCGCGCCCGGCCCCGCCCGCCCAGCCGTGAAGATCCTGCCGGTCAACCCGACCGCCAACGTCTCCCCCGAATCGCTCCGGGCGTTCCTGGAACTTTGCCGCGCGCACGCCCGCGCGGCCGGCCGGCCGCAGCTGGTCAGCATCAGCCTGGCCGTGGACCACCTCGATCCCCTGGCCGTGCTCGAGTCGATCTTCGAGCCGGCCCAGCTGCATTTCTACGCCGAGCGCCCGGCGCAGGGCTTCGCCGTGGCGGGCGCGGAGGCGGTGCTGGAATTCACCGCGGCCGGCGCGGACCGCTTCACCGTGGCGCGGGACCGCATCGCCGGGATCCTCGCGGACACCCTGGCGGTCGGGCCGCTGGACGAGCCGTTCGCCGGCCCGCATTTCTTTTTTGCCAGCGGCTTCGCGCCCGAGGCGGCGGCGGACGCGCCGTTCCCGGCGCTCCGCCTGTTTGTGCCCCGCTGGCAGGTGGCGCGGATGGGCGACAGCACCGTGGCCGTGGCCAACCTGCTGGTCGCGGCGGACACGACGGTCGACCCGCTGGCGGCCCGGGTGTGGAAGGCCCATGCCAAGTTCCGCGCCTTCGACTACCAGAGCGCGCGGCGCCGCGACCGGCCCTCCGCGCCGACGCCCGCGGAGGAAATCGGCGGCGAGGGCTGCTACCGCCGCGCGGTCACCACGGCCCTGGCGGAGATCGCCCGCGGGGATTACCAGAAGGTCGTGCTCGCCCGGGCGCGGCGGCTGACCACGGCCGAGGAATTTCATCCCCTCGGCGTCCTCAACCACCTGCGGCAGCACTTTCCGGCCTGCTACGCGTTCTCGATCGCCAACGGCCGCGGCCAGAGCTTCATCGGCGCCAGCCCGGAGCGGCTCGTGCGCGTCGCCCAGGGCCGCATGCACACGGAGGCCCTCGCCGGCTCCGCGCCGCGCGGCGAGTCCGCGAGCGAGGACGCCGCCCTGGCGCGGGCCCTCCTGCTCAGCGAAAAGGACCAGCGCGAGCACAGGCTCGTGGTCGGGTCCATCGCGCGCCGCCTGGCCGACCTCGGGCTGACCCTCGAGCACGCCAGCCAGCCCCGCCTGCTGGGCCTCGCCAACGTGCAGCACCTGCACCTGCCCATCAGCGCCACCCTGCCGGCGGGGGTGCACATCCTCGATCTCGTGGCCCGGCTGCACCCCACGCCCGCCGTGGGCGGCACGCCGCGCGGGCCGGCGGTTGCGGCGCTCCTCCGGCTCGAGCCGTTCGCCCGCGGCCTCTACGCGGGCCCGCAGGGCTGGGTGGACCACCGCGGCGGCGGCGAGTTTTTTGTCGGCATCCGCTCGGCCCTGGTCGACGGGCACCAGGCCACGGCCTACGCCGGCGCCGGCATCGTCGCCGGCTCGGACCCGGACCGGGAATTCGCCGAGACCGAGCTGAAGTTCAAGGCCCTGCTCGACGTGCTGGTCGCGCGCGCCGCGCGCTGACTTCGCCCGGACCCCGCCGGCTCAGCCAAATCCATGCAGTTGCCCGTGGGCCAGCGAGCTTGCTCGCGCCCTTTGGGCGCCCGTCAGCGGGCTGGCCTGCCGTCGCACCATTCAGTTTCCCGAGTTCAGAGGAATACGCGGTCAAGTGCATCGTGCCGGCTCAGCGTACAAACGAAAACCCGGCGCGGAGGGCGGAGGTTTTTTCGCGGTACGAGAGCAGGCTTTCGCCGTAGCCGTTGAAATACTGGACGAGCAGGTAGGTCGCGAAGTTCAGCAGCTTCGTGCGCACCGGGAAGGTCAGGTCGAACTGGACGGTCGGGTGGTCGAAGTCCCGGCCGGCCCAGGTGGAGAGCAGCAATGAGGGGCCGTCGTTGCGGCCGAGCACCATCCGCAGCTGGCCGTAACCGCGGTAGTTTTTCAAGTCGGGGTTGTTGTCGAGGGAGCTGACGTAAGCGAACACCTCCGGCAGCACGATCAGGTGCCAGCCGTCGAGCTGGCCGAAGGCGAAGGCGGGACGGAAATAGACCGTGTTCAGGCTGCGGGAGGCCGGTCCGTCGCGGCCGTTGGACTCGTGCTTCAGCGCCGCCTGGTAGCCGAGCCACGTGAAGGGGCGGTCGCCCGCGTCGGGCTCCACGGCGAGCGACTCGAAGATCAGCTCCGGCATGTAGCTGGTGTCGTAGAACGGGCTGGACGTGCCGGTGACGTCCCAGAGCGAGCGCTGGGTGAAGCCGAACTGCAGCGTGCGCGACATCCGTTCACGGGAGATCTCGGTGAAATTGAGCAGCCGGTACTTGAAGCTGAACTGGAACTTCGCCGCGGGCACGTCGGCCCCGTAGATGAAGTAGATCGGCTCGTGCGGTGCGAGCCGGTTGGCAAAGGTGCGCTGGATGGCGGAGGCGGCGGGCATGGCCCGCGCCAGGCTGGTGGGTGGCTTGCGCGCGGGGTCGTCCGGCGGCGGGGCCCCGTCCCCGGCCGCGGCCTGGAAATCGACGACGGCCCGCACGGGGGCGAAGCCGGCGAGGCGAACCTCGATGATGCCCCGGCCCCCGGCGCCGGCCGGCACGGTGAAGGCATAGGTGCGGACGGCGAACCCGCCCGGCGCCACCGCGGCCGACTGGCCGGCGCTCCCGGCGGCCAGGGACAGCTCCAGCCGCCGGGATTGCGCGCCCAGCTGCAGTTCCGCCGCCAGTGCCGCCGGCGGGGTGACGGGTTGCATCGTGGCGCCGCGGTTGAGGAACACCAGATCAACCGCTGAGGCCGCGCCGGCAGCCAGCGCATGGTCCGGTGGCACCAGGCTGAGCGTCACCGGCTGGGCCGCCAGCGGGCCGGCCAGGGCGAACAGCAACAGGCAGTTTCTCAGGAACATTCCAGCAGGGTGCCCCGAATTGCCGGCGGTTCCAGTCCGATCCGGCGGGGCGGCCCGGAGGCTCGCGGCCGGGGGGCGGGAGGCACCCAACGATAGGCTAGCCACGGAGGGGGATTCGTGTTCACTATCGGCTCCCATGGCCGCCGCCACCCTCGATTTCCGCAATGCCAACTCACTCTGGGGCAGCGTGCTCGTCGAGACGTTGCACCGGCTGGGGCTGCGCCATGCGATCATCTCCCCCGGCTCCCGCTCGACCCCGCTGGCGATGGCGTTCGCCCGGCACCGGGGCATTGGCGCGGTGCCCGTGCTCGACGAGCGCTCGGCGGCCTTCTTCGCCCTCGGCCTGGCCAAGCGCACGCAGCGGCCGGTTGTGGCGCTCTGCACCAGCGGCACGGCGGGGGCGAATTATTTTCCCGCGGTCATCGAGGCGCAGGAAAGCGGCGTGCCGCTGCTGGTCATCACGGCCGACCGGCCGCCGGAGATGCGCGAATGCCGCTCGGGCCAGACCATTGACCAGCAGAAACTCTTCGGCGCCCACGTGAATTTTTATCACGAGCTCGCCGTGCCCGTCATGAGCCGCCCGATGCTGCGCTATCTGCGGCAGGCCGTCATCCAGGCGTGGGAGCGCACGACCTGGCCCGGCCCCGGCCCGGTGCACCTCAACGCGCCCTTTCGCGACCCCCTGGCGCCGGTGGCGGATGACAGCACCAAGCTCCTGCGCGGCCGGCTGGCGGCGGAGGATTTCTTCGCGGCGGTGGCGCCGCCGCCGCGGGTGCTCGCCCGCAGCGAGGCGACGGGCTTCCCCGTCGACCGGCGGGGCGTGATCATCGTGGGCGCGACCGCGACGGGCCGGGCGCCCGGGGAGGCCGGCATCCTGGCCGGGCTGGCCGACGACCTGGGCTGGCCGGTACTGGCGGACGGGCTGTCGGGACTGCGCGGGGATGCCGAGCGTTTTCCCGGGCTGATCACGCGGTACGACGCGATCGTGCGCAGCGCGCGGGCCGCGCGGCGCTTGCAGCCGGAGGTGGTGCTCTGCGTCGGCGGCTGGCCCACGAGCAAGGCCCTGCGCGCCTGGTTGGAAAAATGCGCGCCCGAGGTCTGGCTGGTGACGACGCGGGCGGATAACCAGGATGCGCTCCACCTGGCCACGCGCCACCTGCGCTGCGGCCTCCGGGCCTTCGCCGAGAGCGTGCCCTCCGCCCGGCGGCGGCCCGACGCCTATGCCGCCCGGTGGCGGGCGGCGGACCGCGCGGCCGGTCGCAGCCTCGCGCAGGGGCTGGCGCGGGCGCACCGGAATTTCGAGGGCACCGCGGTGACCGTGCTGGCGGGGCACCTGCCCGCGCTGACCCCGGTGTTCGTGGCAAATTCCATGCCGGTGCGCGACGTCGAGTATTTCTGGCCGGCCAACAATCTCGGCCACACGCTCCATTGCAACCGCGGCGCCAACGGCATCGATGGCACGCTCTCGACGGCCCTCGGCCTCGCGCACGAGGGGCGACCCGCGGTGCTGCTGACCGGGGATCTGGCGCTGTTGCACGACAGCAACGGCTTCCTGCTCCGGCCCAAGTTCAAGGGCAGCCTGACCGTCGTGCTGATCAACAACCGGGGCGGCGGCATCTTCGAGCACCTGCCGGTGGCGCGGTTCCATCCCCCGTTCGAGGAGTTCTTTGCCACCCCGCAGGCGGCGGATTTCCGGAAGCTGTGTGCGGCCCACGGCGTGGTGCATGTGGCCGTCCGGAACTGGCGGCAACTGGCCGGCCTGGTGGGGAAGCTGCCGCGCCGCGGCCTGCGCGTGCTGGAGATCCGCACGGACCGGAAGCGCGACGCGGCGTTCCGGCAGCGGTTGTTCGCCGCCGCGGCCCGGGCGGCGGAGCGGGCGGTGGGCTAGGGTTGCGCCTGAGCATATTTCACGGCCGCTGGCTGGAGGGCGGCACCTGGGTGCCGCCGCCGTGCAACGGCGTCTTTGCCGGTTCGCGGCTGGACCAAGGTCCAGCCCTGTCGTTTCGCGCAATCACGGCGGGGTCGCCGTGGCGGCGGGAAAACCTGTTAGAGCTGGATCGGCATGCCGACCTCGATGATCTGCATCGGGGGCAGCCGGTAGTAGTCGCGGACCTGCCGGGCGTTGCGGCTGAGGAAGGCGTAGAAATGTTTCTGCCAGTCGAACATCAGGCTGTCGCCGCCGGTGATGATCATCTCGCGGTTGAAATAATAGGTGGCCTCGTTGAGCTTCAGCGGCACGCCGGCGGCGCGGACGTTCTCCATCAGGGTCGAGACGTCCGGCGACTCCATGTAGCCGTAGCGGCCCACGGCGCGCCAGACGCCGTGGCCGATCTCGGAGACGGTGAAGCGCTCGTGCTCGTCCACGAGGGGCACGTCCTCGGTCGTGATGCTGAGCAGCACGACGGTTTCGTGGAGCACCTTGTTGGCCTTGACGTGGTGGAGCAGCACGAGGGGCGTCCCGGTCGGGTTGCCGGCCATGAACACGCCGGCGCCCCGCACGCGGACGATCCGGTCGCTGCTGGCGATGTTGCGCAGCTCGTCCTCGGTGATCTCGTTGGCGTAGATCCGGCGGAAGATCTCGGTCTTGCCGCTCTTCCAGGTGTGCATGATGGCGAGCAGGCCCAGGCCGATGAAGATCGGCAGCCAGCCGCCGTCGGCGAACTTGTGGAGGTTGGCGCTCACAAACGCGGCCTCGATGGCGAGGAAGAACGCGGCGAGGGGCAGGATGCGCCACCAGGCCCAGTGCCAGCGCATCCGGGCCACGCGGAAGAAGGCCAGGGTGGTCACGAACATGGTGCCGGTGACGGCGATGCCGTAGGCGGAGGCCAGCCGGTCGCTGGAACCGAACTGCAGGACCACGTAGATCGAGCCGAGGGCGAGGAAAATGTTGACCAGCGGCAGGTAGATCTGGCCGGAATGCAGCGCATTGGTGTACTTGATGAGCAGGCGCGGAAAGTAGCCGAGCTGGATCGCCTGCCGGGTCAGGGAATAGGTGCCGGAGATCAGCGCCTGGCTCGCGATGATGGCGGCCGCGATGGACAGGCCGATGAGCCACAGCCGCGGCATGCCCTCGGGCACGAGGGCGAAGAAGAGGTTGTCGATGTCCCCCGGATGGCCCAGCGCGTAGGCGCCTTGGCCGAAGTAATTCAGGAGCAGCCCGGGGAAGGCGATGCCGTACCAGGCATAGGAGATGTATTTCCGCCCGAAATGGCCCATGTCGGCGTACAGGGCCTCGGCGCCGGTGACCGCCAGCACCACGGCCCCGAGGATCAGCGCCGCGCTGCCGGGGTTGGAGTAGAGCAGGTTCAGGCCGTGGAGCGGGTTGATCGCGACCAGGATCCCGGGGTAGTCCGCGATGTGCCAGAGACCCACCCCGCCGATGGTGAGGAACCACACCAGCATGACCGGGCCGAACACATGGCCGATCTTCTGCGTGCCCTTGTACTGGAAGTAGAACAACGCGCCCAGGATGACGCAGCTGATGGCGGGGATGTAGTGTCCATAGGCCGGCTCGATGCTCTTCAGGCCCTCGACCGCGCCCAGCACCGAAATGGCCGGCGTGATGACGCCGTCGCCGTAGAGGAGGGCGGCACCGAACAGGACCAGCAGGGTGAACAGCCCGGTGCGGGCCGCCCGGTCGCGATCCGCATGGGTCAGCGCCAGCAGGGCGAAGATGCCGCCTTCGCCACGGTTGTCCGCCTTCATGACAAACAGCAGGTACTTGACGCAGACCACGATGACCAGGGCCCAGAGCACGAGCGACAGGGCCCCGAAAATGCCCGAGGAGCGATGGCCCGGCGGGAGGGCGTTCAGGCATTCGCGCAAGGCATAGAGCGGGCTGGTGCCGATATCGCCAAAGACCACGCCCAGTGCGCCCAGGGTAAGGCCAGCACTGGCGGCCGTGCTGACCTTTTGCGGATTAGTCTGCATGAAAGGGTCAATGATGTGAGCCTGTGGCCTGCCAGTCCAAGCTGTATTCGCAGTTTATTTGGAAACTGCTTGACCTGGCCAGACGCGAGCAGAAGGGGGGAGCCGACAAATTGCATCCCAAGGCTTTACCCGGCAGCCGGACACGGCTAGCGTTGCCCGCATGATTCCCGCCTGGAAATCCGCCAAGACGTACGAAGACATCCGCTACGAGAAAGCCGCCGGCATGGCCCGGATCACCCTCAACCGGCCGGAAAAACGCAACGCCTTCCGCCCGCAGACCGTCGTCGAACTGCATGAGGCCTTGCTCGACGCCCGCGAGGACCAGTCGGTCGGGGTCGTTTTCCTGACCGGGGCCGGTCCGGCCAAGGACGGCAAATATGCCTTCTGCGCCGGCGGCGACCAGTCGGTCCGCGGCCATGGGGGCTACCTCGACGGCCAGGGGGTGCCGCGGCTCAACATCCTCGAGGTCCAGAAGCTCATCCGCTCGATGCCGAAGGTCGTCATCGCCCTCGTCGCGGGCTACGCCATCGGCGGCGGCCACGTGCTCCATGTCATGTGCGACCTCACGAT
This sequence comes from uncultured Oleiharenicola sp., assembly GCA_964423065.1. GTDB lineage: Bacteria > Verrucomicrobiota > Verrucomicrobiia > Opitutales > Opitutaceae > Lacunisphaera. The sequence goes on from CAYRDN010000038.1 coordinate 25,437, forward strand.
CGCGGCCGACAATGCGATCTTCGGCCAGGTGGGGCCCAAGATGGGCAGCTTCGACGGCGGCTTCGGCTCGAGCTACCTTGCCCGCCTGGTCGGCCAGAAGAAGGCGCGGGAGATCTGGTTCCTCTGCCGCCAGTACAGCGCGGCGGAGGCGCTTGCCATGGGCCTGGTCAACAAGGTCGTGCCGGTGGCGGACCTCGAGGCCGAGGGCGTGGCCTGGGCGCGTGAGATCCTCCAGCGCAGCCCGCTCGCCATCCGCTGCCTCAAGTCCGCCTTCAACGCCGAGCTCGACGGCCAGAGCGGCATCCAGGAACTCGCGGGCAACGCCACCATGCTTTATTACATGACCGAGGAGGCGAAGGAGTTCATGACGGCCCAGAAGGAAAAGCGGAAGCCGCGGACCGAAAAGTTTCCGTGGCTGCCTTGAACCCGCCGGCGCAGGAGCGGCTTCAGCCCCGGCCGATCGCCGCCTCCGGACGGTCAGGACGGTTCCGCGCCGGACAGCGAGGCGTGCGCGGCCAGCGGGAGGTCGACATGGATCAGGCTGCGGTTGGCCGCGGCCGGATCGGGCGCGCGGAGGCAGAAGCCGTAGGCTTCGCCGAGCGCGATGTGGTTCGCGGCATTTTCGTCCAGCAGCGGATGATGGAAACACCGTCCGGCCAGCGCGGGCGGCGTCCCGCCCGGCACGAGCGCGACCTCGCCCAGGCGCGCCGCCCCTTCGTCGCTGGCCAGCAATTGCCGCAGCAACGCCGCCTGGCCGGTCGCGGTGGCGCTGATCACCGCGCCGTGGCGGAAGACCAGTTCCACGCCCTCGATGGTCGCGCCGCCGTAGCTGACCGGTCGCGACACCCGGACGGTGCCCGACGCGGAATCCCGGTGGGGCAGGGTGAAAACCTCCTCGGTCGGCAGGTTCGCGACGAACGGCAGGCCGGAACGGGTCGTCAGCTGCGCCGTGCACCAGCGATGACCGGGCGGCAGCGTCACGGTCAGGTCGGTGCCATCACCCCGGTAACGCAGGGTGGATGAGGGTGCGCGGTTCAGCCGGTCGCGGTAGTCCGCCAACGTTTGCAGGTGATCCCGCCACGCGGCGATGGCCTCCGGCCCGGCCTCCGGCGACGCCGGGACGCGACACGCGGCGAACACCGTGTCCCACAGCGCCTGCAGCCGCTGCTCTGCCGGCAGGTCCGGGAAGACGGCGTGCGCCCAGGCCGGCGACGGAGCGGGCGCCGCGGTCCAGTTGGTCGCGCCGGCCACGAGTTCCTGCGCCAGGGGCCCGAAGTGTTCCCAGCCGATCCGGCGCAGCTCCGCGACGGGACCGGCGGGCAGGCCGCGCATGAGCTCCGGCTGGCTGCCCTGCAGAAAGAGCAGGGCGTCGCCATTTCGCAGCGCCGTTGCCATGATCCTGGCATGGGCCGCCACGAGCCGGGCGAATCCCCGCCAGTCACGCCGGACGGCGAACTCCCGCAGGCGCGGACCGTCGCCCCAGACCACCTCGATCGCCGCTGCGCCGGGGCTTCCCGCCGCCCCGGCCGCGCTGCGCACCGCCTCGACCAGCACCTCCGCGCTGCGCGCCACGCCCTGCAACTCGTAGGGCTCGGCGAGGAGCAGCCGTTGCCCGCGCTGCAGGTTCAGGCCGACCCGCACGATCACGTCGGCGTAGACGCGAAGCCGGGTGGTGAAGTCAGGCAGCATCCGGTGAGAAAGACAGAAGAAGCGGCGGGACGAAAGGGCGGAAGCATCCGGGCTCCCGGGTCCGGCGACGGTGGATCGGAGCCGGGGCGCGGGCTGGTTTCACGGCTGGACCAGGCGGGCGATCAGCCGGGCCGCCTCGGTCGCGGAAACCTGGTCGGTGTCGATCCACAGGTCCGACCGGGGGATGACGGGCAACTGGAAGCTGCCGGCGGCCCGGAGCCGCCGGTAGAGCGGCACATCCGTCAATTTCCGGAAACCCCGGCGCTGCCCGGTGTCGAGCCGGGCCTCGATGGTCCCCTCGCTGGCGGACAGCCCGATGGAGAAGATCGCCACGTTGCGCCGCGGCAGGTCCTGGAAAAACCAGTCGATGAAATCCTGCGGCACGGTGTTCTCGGGGTTGAAAGTGAAGATAATGTCCTGCCGGCCGTCGGCGGCCATCTCCTCGAACGCGCTCCGCCAGGCCCGGTCGCGCTCCGCGACGAATCCGGGCGTACCGAAGGCGTGGTGCCGCAGCACCTCATCCACCACGAGGTGATTATGGTAAAGGCGCCAGCCGGTGAGGGCGGCCAGTTCGCGGCCGACGGTGTATTTGCCCGTGGCCGGGTCGCCATGGATCAGAACCAGCTTCATGAGGCCTTGCCGGCCTGGACCTCGAGCAGCACCGCATCGTTGAGGTAATTGCGCAGGTAGGCGTAGGTGACCGTGCCGTAGCCGCCCTGGCCCCATTCGGCGCCGTAGGAATTCTTGAAGATGAACACCGTGTCCTCCAGGCGCCCGGTGGCCGAGGTGTAGCCGACGAGGGTGACGGCGTGGCCGCTGCCAGTGACCGGTTTCTGGCCGTCGAGGAAGCCGCCCCGCAGGGTGCGGTAGTTGGGCCAGCCGATGCCGATGGCGACGGGCACCCCGGCGTTGAGCGCCTGGACGAGGTTGTTGATGCGCGTCACGGTATCGCGCCCCGGCAGGCGGTGGACAAACACCCGCTGATGGGTCCGGGCCTCCTCGACCACGGCGGGCGGCGGGTCCGGGATGTTCCGGATGTTGCTCCCAAAGGTGTTCGGCATGCTGGACTGGAGCGGGATGCCGTAGGCGCGCAGGGCGTCGACCACCTCGGCGAGCGCGTAGCCCTCGTCCTCGTTATCCCTGGCGCCGGTCTCGTCCGCCGGGGCGGCGGCCGCGGGCAGGCGCTGGACGGTCTTGCGCACGGCCCAGATCAGGTATTCCTCGGAGAATTTCTCCACCCTGCCGGCCAGCTCGGCGTTTTGGAATTCCAGCGCGCTGACCACGGCGAAGATGGCGCAGCTCGGGCGGCGCCCCTGGTTTTTCACGCCCAGATCGAGCTCGAAGAATTTCGGGCGCAGGTCGACCCCGGATTTCACCTCGGCCGGCTGGCCGAAATGCTGCAGCAGCTGGTCGAATTTCGAGACGCTGCGGGCCGGCTCCGGCTTTCCCGGCCGGGCCGCGGGGGCGGACAGGGCCGGCTCGGCGGCGTCCGCCGCGGCCGCCGCCGCCGGATCGTAATGGAACCGGGCCTGCCACTCGGGCGCCAGTTCGCGCAGATGGATGGAGGCCATGCCGCCCGCGTGGGTGATCAGGACGGTGCGGGCGTTGACGGAACGCACCTGGACCTGGCGGTAGGTGGTCGGGCCCACGGGGAGCGCATCGATCCGGCTGCCCGGGCCGAGCGCGGCGTCCGCCGCCGCGGCGCGGACCGGCAGCAGCGCGAGTGCCAGCCCGAGCAGCGGGCCGCAGAGTCGGAGAAGCCGGTAAATACCCACGCGGCCCACCTTGGCGGTTTGCGGCCGGAAAGGCAACAGGCCAGAAAAAGTGCGGCCCAAGCGGGCCGCACGAATTAAATCCCGGGACCGCGAGGCTTATTTGCCGAGGCTCTGGCGCAGGTCCTCGAGCTGGCCGGCGGAGCCGAGCAGCACGTTGCGGCTGGCGATGAACTTCGCGTATTCCTCGATGAAGATCTTGCCCGGGGGGCGGAAGTCGAACTCCTTGGGATTGTCGCGGAAGAACTCGCGGTGCACGCGGGTCCAGACCAGGCGGCCGTCGGTGTCGATGTTGATCTTGGTCACGCCGAGCTTGGCGGCGGGCAGGTATTCGTTGACGTCGACGCCCATCGAGCCGGCGATGGTGCCGCCGGCGGCGTTGATGCGGTCGACCTCCTCCTTCGGCACGCTGGAGCTGCCGTGCATGACGAGCGGGAAGCCGGGCAGGCGGGCCTTGATCTTGGTCAGCACCTCGAAGTGGAGGGACTGCTTGCCCTTGAACTTGAAGGCGCCGTGCGAGGTGCCGATGGCGCAGGCGAGGGAGTCGCAGCCGGTGGCCTTGACGAAGGCCTCGGCCTCGGCCGGGTCGGTCAGGCACGCGTTGCCTTCCTCGACCTTGATGTCCTCCTCGACGCCGCCGAGCATGCCGAGCTCGGCCTCGACGGAGATGCCCTTGGCGTGGGCCGCGTCGACAACGCGCTTGGTGATGGCGACGTTCTTCTCGTACGGGTCGTGCGAGGCGTCGATCATCACGGAGGAATAAAAGCCGGACTTGATGCAGTCGTAGCAGGTTTCCTCGTCGCCGTGGTCGAGGTGGACGGCGAAGATGGCCGTGGGGAAGATCTCGTCGGCGGCGCGGATGATGGCCTCGAGCATCCTCTTGTCCGTGTATTTCCGGGCGCCCTTGGAAATCTGGATGATGAAGGGCGCCTGGGAGGCGATGGCCCCCTTGAAGAGCCCCATGGCCTGCTCGGCGTTGTTGATGTTGTAGGCGCCGACGGCATACTTGCCATAGGCGTGTTTGAAGAGCTGCGCGGTCGTGACGATCATGGTAGGATAGTTGAGCAACTATCCTGCCAGATGGCATGCGTCACAAGATTTATTCCGGCGTCCCGGTGAATATGTGACACAGCTACTTATGCCAATTAATCCGCAATATATGCGGCGACGTCCCGACCGGAATTATCTCGGCGGGAACTCGAACTCGGCCTTGTCCTGCTTCTGCGAGAGCACGAGGTAGGCGCTGAACTGGGAGCCGCGCTTGGACACAAAACCCTCGATCAGGTGGCTGCGGCCCTCCTCGACCAGGCGACGGACCTCGTCGGCCGGAATCTCGACCGAGCAGATGGTGCGCTGCACCTTGAACACGGCGCGGTTGTCCTGGCCCGGCTTGCGCACGTAATAGGCGTCGTCCGTCATCACCAGTTCGCCGGCGGGGGACTTGCTTTCGCCGAGGAGCGTGGCCTTGGAGAGATCGAGCGGGGCGCGGGCCTTGCGCGCGACCGGGTTGCCGTCCTTGTCGAGCTTCGGCTTGCGCGGCGGAAACTCCCAGGACATCTTGCCGGCCTCGCGCTTCAGGAACGCGTCGAAGGGGCGGCCCTTCTTGGAGATGAACCCCTGGATGAGGTCGGTCTTCCCCTCGGCGACCAGCTTGACCGCCTGCTCGGGCGGGATCGCCTTCTGGCACATGATGCGGCCGACGCGGAAGGTCTGCTTCCAGCCCTCGCCGTCGCGCTCGCGCACGATGTAGCTGCCGCCGTTCTCGCACAGCTGCGCGCCGGTGGCGGGGTCGGTCCAGAAGGGCGTGAGGGTGGCGAGGTCGGCCTTGTCGCCGAAATCGAACTCGGTCTTCCATTTCTTCGTCACGACGTCCTGCTTGGACACCTTGTCCTTCTTCGTCTCCTCGACCAGCGCCAGCTTGAGCACGGCGGAGAAACGGTTGCGGGTCTTGTTGGAGATGAAACCGTCGAGCGGACCGACCTGGCGCTGCTCGACCAGGGCCTTGACCTCGGGCTCCTCCATGCGCCGGCCGCCCACGATCTTGTAGACCATGAGCTCGCCGTCCTGCGACTTGTAGCCGCGGAGGGTCTCCTTCATCGGCTTCTGGTCGGTCGGGGAAATGATGCCGGTGACGCGGGCGACGGAATCATCCTCCTCGAAGCCCTTGACGCGCTCCACGATGCCCTTCGTCTCCTTGATGATCTCCGCCATGAACTTCTCGCGGGAAAACTTGCCGTGTTCCATCTCGCGCAGGTGGTATTCCCACTCGCCGGTCATGGTCGGGCTGGTGATGTCGGTGGCCTGCACCGCGGTGAGGAACTGCATCAGCTGCTCGGCCTTGGTTGTCGGCACCAGCTCGCGCTGGTTGCGGTCCATGTACTTCTGGTTGATGAGGCCGTCGATGGTGTCGGCGCGCGTGGCGGGCGTGCCGAGCCCGCGCTCCTTCATCGCCTCGGCGTGGTCCTCGTCCTCGACGAGCTTGCCGGCGCCCTCCATGGCGGAGAGCAGCGTGGCCTCGGTGTAGCGCGGGGGCGGGCGCGTGCTCTCGCCGTGCAGCACCGGGTCGAGGGTCTTCGCCTGGCCCTTGTCCTCGGGCGCCATGGCGGGCAGGGCCTTCGAGTCGGGCGCATCGTCGTCGACGGTCGACTTGCCATAGACGGCGAGCCAGCCGGGGGCGGTGAGCACCTTGCCCTCGGTCCTGAAGGTGTGGCCGGCCACGACGCTCAGCCGGGTGGTGATGGCGAATTCCGCCACGGGGTGGAAGGTCGCGACGAAGCGCCGCGCGATCATGTCGAACAGCTTGGCCTCGGCCTCGTCGAGGTGCTTGGCCTCGTGCTGGGTCGGGATGATGGCGAAGTGGTCCGAGACCTGGGCGTTGTTGAAGATGCGCTTGTTCGGCTGCACCCAGCCCGAGTCGAGCACGCGGCGGGCGTGGAGCTGCAGGTCGCCGTGGAGGTTGGCGAGGGTCTCGCGCACCAGCGGCTGGTAATCCTCGGGGAGGGCCCGCGAATCGGTGCGGGGGTAGGTGATCATCTTGTGCCGCTCGTACAGCGCCTGGGCGATCTGGAGCGTGCGCTTGGCGGGGAAGCCGTAGCGGCCGTTCGCCTCGCGCTGCAGGGTGGTCAGGTCGTACAGCCGCGGGGCGATCTGGGTGCTGGCCTTCTGCTCCTCGCTGACGGCCGCGAGGGGCCGGCCCGCGCAGGCGGCGACGACGGCCTCGGCGGCCGGCTTGAGCCACAGGCGGTCGACGCGGTCGTGCTCGTCGTCGTTCTTCCTGAAATCCGGCCGCTGGTAGGCGCCCTCGTAGCGGCCCTTGGCCACCTCGAAGGTGGCGGTGACGCGCCAGTAGTCGCGGGGCTGGAAATTGCGGATCTCCAGCTCGCGGTTGTAGACGATGGCGAGGGTGGGGGTCTGGACCCGGCCGACGGAGGCCACGTTGCCGGCGCGGGAGCCGAACATGCGCTTGGTCAGGGCGCGGGTGCCGTTGATGCCGATGAGCCAGTCGCTCTCGCTGCGGCAGCGGGCGGCGTCGGCCAGGCCCTGCATCTGCTCCGCGGAACGCAGGTGCTTGAAGGCTTCCTTGATGCCGCCGTCGGTCATCGAGGACATCCAGAGCCGCTGGAACGGCTTTTTGCACTTCGTGAGCTGGTAGATATAGGTGAAGATGAGCTCGCCCTCGCGGCCGGCGTCGCAGGCGTTGATGACGCTCGTGACGTCCTTCCGGGCCAGCAGCTTCCTGAGCTGGTCGAACCGGGTCTTCGACTCCGGGATGGGCATGAGTTCGAACTTCTCCGGGATGATGGGCAGGGTCTCCAGCCGCCAGAAGCCGTATTTCTTCCTGTCGATGTCCTCCGGCATCTGCAACCCGACCAGGTGGCCCACCGCCGACGAGATCACGTACCCGTCGTTCTCAAAGTGCTCGCCCTTCTTCGGGATTTTCCCGAGCGCGCGCGCCAGGTCGGCGGCGACGGACGGCTTCTCGGCGATGATGAGACACTTCATGTGGGGGCGAGCGGTTAAGCTCCGCCGCCGAGAAGATCAAGCAATACTTTTAAGCCTGGGCCGCGCGCCGGTGAATTATCCGAGCCGTTTTGGGTCCGTGAATATTTCTGCGGCGGGGTCGCCGCGGCTCCAAGGGGGAGCGCGGGCGACCTTGCCCGCGCGCTTATTTCACGCCGAGATCCGCCAGCACCGCGTCGAGCGCCGAGAGCAGCACCCCCATCGACGCGTCGGTCTCGTCGCCCATGTTGGAGATGCGGAAGGTCGTGCCCTTGAGCTTGCCGTAGCCGCCGTCGATCACGCAGCCGTGCTTCGCCTTCAGCGCCTTGTTCACCGCGGAGAGGTCGACCTTGAGGGTGTTGGCGAAGCAGTTGAGCGTGACCGAGCCGTAGCCCTCCCGGGGGAAGAGCGTGAAGCCCTTCGCGAAGGCCCAGGCGCGGACCAGCTGGTTCAGCCGCGCGTGGCGGGCGTAACGGGCCTCGAGGCCCTCGGCCTTGATGTCCTCGAGCTTCGACTGGAGGGCATAGATCAGCGGGATGACCGGCGTGCTCGGGGTCATGCCGGCCTCGTGGTTCTTCTGGAACTCGAGGAAATCGAAATAATAGCCGCGGTCCTTGAGCAGGGCGGCGCGGGCGAGGGATTTCTGCGAGGCGGAAATGAGCGAGAGCCCCGGCGGCAGGGCGAGGGCCTTCTGCGAGCCGGTGATGAGGACGTCGATGCCGAGCTCGTCCTGCCGGATCGGCAGGGCGCTGAACGAGCTGACGGTGTCGACGATGGAGACGACGTCGGGGAACTCGCGGATGACCGCCATCAGCGCCGGCAGGTCGCTCATGCAGCCGCACGAGGTCTCGTTGTGGATGAGGGTGATGGCGTCGTAGGCCCCGGTGGCCAGCTCGCGGCGCACGGCGGCGGGGTCGACCGGCTGGCCCCACTCGAACTTGAGGGCGGCCGCCTGCTTGCCGCAGCGGAGGGCCACGTCGTGCCACTTGTCGGCGAAGGCGCCGTTCATGCAGCACAGCACCTTTTTCTGGACGACATTGCGCAGGGCGCCCTCCATCGAGCCGAAGGCGCTGCTGGTCGAGAGGTAGACCGGGCCCCGGGTGCCGGCCAGGGCCTGCAGGCCGGGCTGGAGCGACTGGTAGAGCGCGACGAAGTCGGGGCTGCGGTGGCCGATCATCGGCTGCGCCATCGCGCGCAGGGTTTTGTCCGAGACGGCGATCGGGCCGGGAATGAAAAGTTTGTAGCTCATGGGAGGTGAAGCCGGTGTTGCATGTCGCAAGCCCAGCAGCTAGCACAAACTCACACCCGCCCATCCCGCAGCGTCAAAGCCAATCTTGCTCATGCCCACCCGTTGGTTCCGTCATAAGTTCGATGCCTTCGAGCAATTCGCCATCGATGTGATCACGGGCCGCCGCGAGGGCACGGCGGCGGCGCTCTTCGGGGCCCTGCTGCAGGTGTGCTCCCATCTCTTCAGCGGCATTGTGCAGCTCCGGCTCTGGCTCTACCGCAACCGCATCCTGCGCGACCAGCCGCTGGGCTGCCTGGTGGTGGTGGTGGGCAACCTGACCGTGGGCGGCACGGGCAAGACGCCCATCGTCGAGATGTTCGCCCAGGCCCTGCGCGAGCGCGGGCGCAAGGTCGCCATCCTCAGCCGCGGCTACAAGAGCAAGGTCCCGCCCCTCTGGCAGAAATGGTGGTTCTGGCTCAACCACACGGAGGAGGCGCCGCCGCGCGTGGTCAGCGACGGCGAGCGCGTGCTGCTCGACTCCGAGTTCGCCGGGGACGAGCCCTTCATGCTGGCGCGGAACCTGCCCGGCGTGGTCGTGCTCGTGGACAAGAACCGCGTCAAGGCCGGCGTGTATGCGATCAAACGCTTCGGCTGCGACACGCTGATCCTCGACGACGGGTTCCAGTACCTGCCGCTCAAGGGCCGGCTGAACCTGCTGCTTGTGGACAAGACCAATCCCTTCGGCAACGGCTTCCTGCTGCCGCGCGGCATCCTGCGCGAGCCGATCAAGCACCTGCAGCGCGCCTCCTACGTCTTCCTGACCAAGTCCAAGGGGCACCGGGACGAGGAGCTCGAGGCGATGATCCGCCGGTTCAACCCGGCCGCGGAGATCATCGAGTGCGCGCACCGGCCGCGCTACCTCCAGCACATCACCAGCGGCGAGCGCCTGCCGCTCGCGGCGCTCGCCGGGCGCCGCATCGGCGCCTTCAGCGGCATTGCGGCGCCGGAGAGCTTCGAGGCCTTCCTGCGCGAGACGGGCGCCGAGCTCGGCTACACCCGCCGGTTCCTCGACCATTACCGGTTCACGCCGGAGGATCTGGCCGGTGTGTTTGCCGAGGCCGGGGCCGCGGGCGTAGAGCTGATCATCACGACCGAGAAGGACGCCGTGCGCATCACCGCCGACGAAAGGATCCCGCTGCCGTGCTACTACCTGCGGCTCGAGATCGAGATCCTGCGCGGCGCCGACGATTTCCAGGACGCGGTGGGCAAGATCTGCTTCCCCCTCGGCGAACCCGTGATGGGATCGAATCCGCCGATGTGAGCCGGGAGGGCGGCGGGGGCGAGGATACCGCCAACCGCCGCGGCGGAATGTCGGGCCACCGCTTTGGGATTGAACGTCACCGGGGCTGCGCCGAAGGTGAGGCCATGAGTGACCCCCGTTTTGCCCGGCTGGCCGAGGTGCTGACCGGCTTTTCCACCGACCTGAAGAAGGGCGAGCGCGTGCTCATCGATGCCTTCGATGTGCCCGACACCTTCACCATCGCCCTCGTCCGGGCCGCCCAGGACCGCG
>CAYRDN010000039.1:0-35243 GCA_964423065.1 uncultured Oleiharenicola sp.
CCGAGTTCGGCACCGTCTACCGCTGGGAGCAGAGCGGCGAGCTCAACGGCATGACGCGCGTCCGCGGCTTCACCCAGGACGACGCGCACCTCTTCTGCACCGAGGAGCAGGTCCCCCGGGAGATCATCGGCTGCCTTTCGCTGGTAAAGACCGTGCTCACCACGCTCGGCATGGCCGACTACCGCGTGCGCGTCGGCCTGCGCGATCCCGACTCCAACAAGTACACCGGCGACGCCGCCAACTGGGACAAGGCCGAGCACGCCTGCCGCGAGGCCGCGAAGACCCTCGGCGTGCCCTTCACCGAGGAGCCCGGCGAGGCCGCCTTCTACGGGCCCAAGATCGACTTCGTCATCAAGGACGTCATCGGCCGCGAGTGGCAGCTCGGCACCGTGCAGGTGGACTACAACCTGCCCGTCCGCTTCGACCTCTCTTATATAGGGGCCGACAACGCGTCGCACCGCCCCGTCATGATCCACCGCGCGCCCTTCGGCTCGATGGAGCGCTTCTGCGGGGTGCTGATCGAGCACTTCGGCGGGGACTTCCCGCTCTGGCTCGCGCCCGAGCAGGTCCGGCTGGTGCCGATCAGCGACAAGGTCATGGACTACGCCCAGGCCACGCTCGCCCAGCTCCAGGCCGCCGACCTCCGCGTCACGCTCGACACCCACTCCGACAAGCTCGGGGCCAAGATCCGCCGCGCCGAGCTCGAGAAGATCCCCTACGTGCTCGTCATCGGCCAGAAGGAGGCCGAGGCGCAAAGCGTCTCGGTCCGCTCCCGCGCCAAGGGCGACGAGGGCGTGCTGAAGGTCGACGACGTCATCGCCCGCTTCAAGTCGGAGGTCGCCACCAAGGCCCTGCCGGAAAAGAAGAAGGCCTGAATACGAACAGGAGGAGACGGAGAGAACCGAGTTAAGATCAATCCGCAGAAGGCGAAGATTCCCGCTCCCGTCTTTCCCCCGTTCCCTGCGGCAACCACAAATGGATTGGAAAGAAGAGCTCGACGCCATCGTCGGCGCCCGCGCCCACGGGCAGTCGCGGGAGATCCTGCCGCGACTCAGGACGCTCGACGCCCGCCATCCCAATGTCCCCGAGATCAATTTCCAGCTCGCCTGGTCCTGTGACGTGCTGGAGCGCGCGGCGGAGGCCCTGCCTTACTACGAGAAGGCCATCGCCCTCGGCCTGCCGCCGAACGAATTGTCCGGCGCCCTGATCGGGCTCGGCTCGACGCTCCGGCTCCTCGGCCAGCTCGAACGCTCGGCCGAGGTGCTCCGTTCCGGCCAGGCGCAGTTCCCCGACAATCCGGAATTCGCGGTCTTCCTCGCCCTGACCCTCCATCAACAGGGCCGGGCCGCCGAGGCCCTGCAACTCGTGCTGGAGACGCTCTGCGCCACGGCGGAGGACCCCGGCCTCACCGCCTACCAGCGGGCCATCCGCCACGCGGCGGCAAAATTGCGCTGAATCGCCGGGAGGGCGGCCCTCGGCCGACTTTCGCGGATGATAAAATTGTGCAATCAAGTTCACTAATAAACGACGGGTTCATTAATGGTATTGAATTATGCCGTCCCGGCACCTAATCAGTCGGGGCGTAAAGAGTCAGAACCTAATACCCCTCGCCCCTGTACACCCCCATGAAATCAAGCAACCGACTATCCATGTCGCTGCGCTGGCTATTGCTGGCACAGCTTTGCCTAGCCTTGACCGCCCCGTTCACCCAGGCGCAGGTCGCACCTGCCAGCACCGACACCGCCAAGGGTGATGCACCCAAAATCGTCCCGGTCGAGAAGGTGGCCGCCACCGCCGCCGCAGCTCCCGGCGAGGTCGTGGAGCTGTCGCCCTTTCAGGTCACCACAAACAACAAGGGTTACTACTCCGCCAATACGATGTCCGGCACGCGCTTCAACACGAAGCTCGATGACCTCGCCTCGTCGATCACGGTGATGACCAAGGAGCAGATGTCGGACTTCGGCATGCTCGATATCAATGACATCTTCCTTTACGTCGCGGGCACGGAGGGCACGGGCACCTACACCGACTTCACCATGGACCGCAACGGCAGCGTGGGCGACAACGTGCAGAACAACCCGACGCAGGCCAACCGCGTGCGCGGCATCGCGCCGGCCAACGTCTCGCTCGGCAACATCGAGACCATGGGCCGGGTGCCGATCGATCCGATCAGCGTCGAGTCGGTCGAGATCAGCCGCGGCCCCAACGCCAATGTCTTCGGCCTCGGCAATCCCTCAGGCACCGTCAACATGGTGCCGGCCTCCGCCAACCTGACCCGCAACCGCGCGAGCACGACGGGCCGCGGTGACAGCTACGGCGGCTGGCGCACCACCCTCGACGTCAATCAGGTGCTGCTGCAGAACAAGCTGGCGATCCGCGCCAGCGGCGTGTTCCAGCACGACGGCTTCGAGCGCAAGCCCTCCGGCGTCGACACCGAGCGTTACAACGGCATGATCAAATACCAGCCGTTCAAGTACACGACGATCACCGGCTCCGTCTCCTATTACCATGCCTACGGCAACCGGCCCAACGAGCTGCCGCCCCGGGACAACATTTCCTACTGGCTGTCGAAGGGCAAGCCCACCTGGGATCCGGTCACCCAGACGATCCATAGCACCGACCCCACGCTCGCCGGCACCTACACCGCCGCGACCTACAACGGCCCGGACGTCTTCAACGTCGGCTACCTCGGCAACGACGGCGGCCAGATGTTCATCGATCAGAATGGCCTGAGCTACTGGGGGGCCCCCCGCGGGACCACCAGCACCGCCGGCCCCACCCTGGCGACTCTGCAGGCCGCGCGCTATGTGCAGCCCAGCGCGGTGGCCGGCGCCGTCTTCTCCGGCACCGCCCCGCGGCCCTTCGCCCAGTATCTGTTCAACACCACGCCGACGATCAGTGACAAGAGCATCTACGACTGGTCCTCGATCAACCTTTCGGCACCCAACCGCTTCTGGGACAAGACGACCACGTCGAACATTTCGCTCGACCAGATGATCATCAACACCCCCATGCAGACCCTCGCGGCGCAGGTCTCGTTCATGCGCGAGGACTCGAAGCGCTGGAACCGCGCCCTCGTCGGCATCGTCAACGACAACGGCCAGTCCGGCCAGCTCACGGTTGACGTCAACGAGCGCCTCCTCGACGGCAGCCCGAATCCTTTCTTCCTGCGGCCCTATCTCAGCGTCGACAAGCCCCGCACCCAGTCCAATCCCCAGAAGTGGGACACCACCCGGGCGCAGCTCGCCTACCGCCTCGACCTGACCAATGAAAACGGCCTGATCAAATGGCTGGGCTGGTTCCAGCTGACCGGTTACGGCGAATACAAATACCGGGTCAACCGCCAGTATTCCTGGCGCGACGCCATGTCTTCCGGTGCCTCGTGGATCCCCGCCGGCAACTACCGGGGATACAACGGCGTCCCCACCGGCACGCCGGCCGCCATCACCGTCACCCGCGGCCTGGATAGGTTTTACGTCGGCGATGCCATCGGCAACAACGTCGACTACGCCCCGGGCAACTTCAACTACGGCACCTACCCGTTCGTCTGGGGCAACGCCGCGACCGGCGCCTTCCAGACCAACCTGATGGCCCTCTCCCCGGTGGCCGCGGACAAGACCGGCGGCACCTTCAACACCAAGCTGTCGGTGAAGACCATCGGCGGCGTCATCCAGAATCACCTGATCGGTGACCGCCTTGTCGCGACCTTTGGTGCGCGCTATGACAAGACCAACCTCCACTTCGGCAACCCCGGCAACCCGGTGAATGCCTTCGCCCCCGACGGCATCAACTTCGACTACTCGCTGACCGACGGCTGGGCCGCGCAATCCTACAACAATGGCGGTCGCACGACCAACGTCCAGTTCGTCGCCCGTCCGTTCCTGGACTCCAAGCTCACGAAGAACCTGGACCAGAGCGGCAACGGTGGCGGTCGCTTCTTCGGCGACCTGCTGAACGGCCTGTCACTGACCACCAACCGCTCGGACAGCTTCCTCATCACGAATCCCGCGCAGGACCTGTTCAAGAACCTTCTGCCCAATACGACCGGCACGGACAAGAGCTTCGGCCTGGGCTTGAACCTGTTTGACGGCAAGGTGGTCGTCCGGGTCACCCACTACGACGACTTCCAGAAAAATGCCCAGACGAATGACATGAACACGCTGGCCGGACGCGTCCTGCGCATCGACCTGGTGGCTCCGCCGAGTTCCGGCAACCCGACGCCCTTCATCAACCTTTACAACAATGCCCAGCATTGGGTGGCATTCCAGAATCCGACCTGGACCGCCGATCAGGTCACCGCCGAGGTGCAGGCCGAGACCAAGATCAGCGCCGCTGACGCCGCGTACTACTCCAACGCGACGCCCCCGATCGGCGCCACGTCGGATATCCGTTCCCACGGCACCGAGCTTGAGATCAACTACAACCCCACCCACTTCTGGACCCTCACCGGTTCGGTCACGGACACCCAGTCGATCACCCAGAATGTCTCCAAGGCCCTCGTCAACTGGATCAATGACCGCATGCCGATCTGGACCACGATCGTGGATCCGACCATCACCACGGCCAATGCGATCGCCGAAGGCAACCCGGGCAAGCTCTGGTGGCTTCACCGGTATGCCACCGCCCCCGTGGCCGGCCAGCCCGCGTCCTACTCGGCCACGGCCGTGACCCCGCAGGATAACTTCAAGGCGTTCGTGACCGCGCCCTTTGCGGTCATCGCGGCCCAGGAAGGGAAAAACGACCCGCAGATCCGTCGCTACAATTTCCGCGCCAGCACCAGCGTCCAGCTCGCGGGCATCAGCGACAACAGGTTCCTCAAACACGTGACCGTCGGCGGCGCCTTCCGCTGGGAAGACAAGGGGGCCATCGGCTACTACGGCGTCCAGTCCCTGCCCGCCATCATCACCGACCTGGACCCGAACCGGCCGATCTACGACAAGGCCCACTACTACGTGGACATGTTCGTTTCCTACAAGACCAAGCTCTGGCACGACAAGGTCGGTGCGACCTTCCAGTTCAACGTGCGCAACCTGGGTGAAAACGGCCGGCTGCAGCCGATCAATGCGTTCCCCGACGGGTCGATCAGCACTTTCCGCATCATCGATCCGCAGCAGTTCTTGCTGTCGGCGAGCTTCGATCTCTGAGCAAGGCCACGGGGAATCCGCCGGCCGCGCCGGCCCTTGTGCATCGCCGCCATCCTCCGGGAGGGCGGCGATTTTCTTTTTCGCTCCGACCGTCGCGGCGCAGCAAGCCTGCGCCGCTGCCCGAGCAGCTCCCCCCCCCGATTAATATCGCCCGTTCCCGGCCACGCTTTTTAGTAAACCCCATGTCCCGCCGCTCCGGCCACACCCCGCAGGCGCCCGTCGCTCCGACCACCGCCGGTGCCGCCGCATGGCCGGCCGGCTGGACCTGGGCGGCGATCTATCTCGCCACCCTCCTCGCCTACCTGCCCGCACTGGGCGGCGGCTTCATCTGGGACGACAGCGGCCATGTGACGCGGGCCGATCTCACCTCCGTCACCGGGCTGTTCCGCATCTGGTTCGAGATCGGCGCCACCCAGCAGTACTACCCGCTCCTGCACTCGGCCTTCTGGCTGGAACACCTCGCCTGGGGCGATTCGCCGCTGGGCTACCACCTGCTCAACGTCCTGCTGCATGCCACGGCCGCCGGCTTGTTCGGCGGGCTGCTGCGGCGGCTGGCCGTGCCCGGCGCCTGGCTGGCCGCACTCCTGTTCGCGCTCCATCCGGTGTGCGTCGAATCCGTCGCCTGGATCTCCGAGCAAAAAAACACCCTCTCGCTGGTCCTCTATCTCGGCGCCGCCCTGGCCTACCTGCGCTTCGCTGCCGACTGCCGCGGCCGGCACTATGCGCTGGCCACCGGACTGTTCATCCTCGCCTTGCTGACCAAGACGGTCACCGCCTCGCTGCCCGCCGCCCTGCTGGTGGTGTTCTGGTGGCAGCGCGGCCGGCTGGACTGGCGGCGGGACGTGCTGCCGCTGTTGCCGTGGTTTGCACTCGGCGCCGTCTCCGGACTGGTCACCGCCCATTTTGAGCATGAACTCATCGGCGCCCAGGGCGCGGACTTCGACCTCAGCCTGGCGCAAAGGTGCCTGCTCGCCGGTCGGGTTTTCTGGTTCTATCTGGGCAAGCTGGCCTGGCCGGCCGGGCTCATCTTCATCTATCCCCGCTGGACGGTCGATGCCGCCCAATTCTGGCAATGGCTGTTCCTGCCCGGCGCGCTGGCCCTCTTGGGCGCGCTCCTCTGGTGGCGGCGGCGCTCCCGCGCCCCCCTGGCGGCCGCCCTGCTGTTTGGCGGCGCGCTTTTCCCCGTCCTCGGATTCGTCAACGTCTTCCCGTTTGTTTTTTCCTACGTGGCGGACCATTTCCAATACCTGGCCAGCCTCCCCGTCTTCGCGCTGGCGGGGGCCGGCCTGACCGCGCTCGGCCGCCGGCTCCCGCCCGCAGGGCGGCTGGTCGCACCAGCCGGCGTGCTCGCCACCCTGGGCACCCTCACCTGGATGCAGTGCGGCATGTACCACGACCTGTTTGCGCTCTACGCCGCGACCCTGCGCGGAAATCCGGACTGTTGGATGGCGCACAACAACCTGGCCCTCGCACTGGACGCAGCCGACCGGACGGAGGAGGCGGTTCCGCACCTGGAGACTGCGATCCGGTTGAAACCGGACTTCGCCCCGGCCTACAACAACCTCGGTTACGACCTGCTGCGCCTGGGCCGGACCGTGGAGGCGGTCACCCGCCTGGAACGCGCCGTGCAGCTCCAGCCCGACTACGCTGTGGCCCACCGCAACCTCGGGCTGGCCTACCTCACCCTCGGCCGGCCCGCCGACGCCATTCCCCATTTCGAGCAGGCGGTGCAGCATGCCCCCACCGATGCCGAGGCCGAAAATGATCTCGGGGGCGCCCTCATGAGCCTCGACCGTGTGGCGGAGGCGTTGCCCCACTTCGAGCGGGCGGTCACACTCAACCCCGATTCCTTCGAATTCCGTTTCACCTCTGGCCGCGCCCTTGCCCAGGCCGGCCGGCTCGAAGCCGCCGTGCTCCAGCTTGAAAGCGCCCTGCAGCTCGAGCCGGACAACGCCGATGCGCACCTGAACCTCGCCATCGCCCTCCGCCAGCTCGGCCGGATGAGCGAGGCCGCCCCCCACTTCATGGCCGTCGAGCGGCTCAAGCCGGGCCTGCTGCCACCGAGGTAGGGCTGCGCCTTGTGCAGCCGCGTAATCGCCCAGTTAGCCGTCCGCGGCTGGACCAAGGTCCAGCCCTACAGTTTTTCGGCCACGCCGTCCCGCGTCCACTCCCCGTTCACCATCCGGAGCAGGCCGGCCGGATTGGCGTTCCTAAGCTCGATCGGCAGCAGGTCATCGGTAAATCCCTGGTAACATATGAGGCGGACCCAGCGGTTCAGGGCCCGGGTGCCGGCCGACGTGCTGCGCCCGCCGTCGCTCGTCGCCGGCCAGGGTCCGCCATGCACGATGGCGGGGCTGACCTCGAGCCCCGTCGGATAGCCGTTGAGGATCAACCGGCCGGTCTTGGCGGCCAGTTCGCCGGCCAGCTCAACGCAGTCCGGCCCGTCGTCCGCGCCGGCCTGCATCGTGGCGGTGAGGCTGCCCGCCAGCTCGTGCGCGACCTGCCGCATCTCGGCGCGGTCCCGGCACCACACGATGAGCGCGCTCGGCCCGAAGATCTCCTCCGCCAACGCGTCGTTGCCGAGGAAGGTCCGGGCGTTCGTCTCGAACCACACGGGCGCGGCGCTGCACAGCGAGACCGCGTTGCCCTGGGCCAGGGTCTTCACCCCCGGCTGGTGCGCACGCGCGGTCGTGCCGGTCACGAAATTCTTCCGGATGGCGGGCGTGAGCATCACGCCCTCCAGGGTGGCGGAAAGCTTGCCCGCCAGGTCCTGCACGAATTTCTCCGCGGTGGGGGACCGTTCGAGCACGATCAGACCCGGATTGGTGCAAAACTGGCCGACCCCCGCCATGGAGGACGCATACAGCCCCTCGACCAGCGCGGCCGGGCGTTCCACGATGGCACCGGGCAGGATGAACACCGGGTTGATGCTGCCCATCTCGGCGTAAACCGGGATCGGCTCGGGCCGCGCGGCCGCCAGGTCGGCGAGCGCGCGTCCGCCCCGGAGCGAACCGGTGAAGCCCACCGCCTTCACCAGCGGATGTTGCACCAGCGCCCGGCCCACGTCGAAGCCGCCGTCGAACAGCAGCGAGAACGTACCCTCGGGCAACCCGCAGTCCCGGACGGCGTGCAGGATGAGGCGGCCAACCAGCTCGCTCGTGCCGGGGTGCGCCGGGTGGGCCTTCACGATGACCGGGCAGCCGGCGGCGAAGGCCGACGCCGTGTCCCCGCCGGCCACCGAGTAGGCGAAGGGAAAATTGCTCGCCCCAAAAACCACCGCCGGGCCGAGCGGTCGCAGCATCGAGCGATGATCCGGCTTGGGCAGCGGCTGCCGCCCGGGTTGCGCCGTCTCGATCCGCGCATCCAGCCAGTCGCCGCGCTCCGCGGTCGCACCATAGAGGCGCAATTGCCCCGCGGTGCGTACTATCTCGCCCTTGAGCCTCGCCTCGGTCAGCGCCGTCTCCTGCCCCGCCCGGGCCGCCAAGTCCGCCGCCTTGGCCTCCAGATTGTCGGCGATGGCCCGCAGGAACTGGTTGCGCCGCGCGCCCGGCAAGCCCGCCCAGACCGGGGCGGCCGCGGCGGCCAGGCGCACCGCCCGATCGACATCCTCCGGCGTGGCCGAGGTGAAGGAAGGCTCGATCGGGGCATTCCGCGCCGGATCAAACGCCTTGAAGGTCGCCCCGCCGAGTCCGCTGGAGCCGAAGCCGATGAGAGAACCGCCGTCGGGTTTCATGCGAAGTGAGGTGGGGCGGGATCACTGCTCCCGCCGGCGTGGATAAAGGGTATTCGTGGCGGGATCGGCGATTCCACCCTGCCAATTGGGGAGATTTTTCCGCGGCTTGGCGAGCCCGGTGTGCGTGAATTCGAGGTCAACACCCGCCCGCGGCCGGCCGGGGCATGGTTCACGCATAGCGGTTGGGATCCAACAATTGCAGATTCACGCCCGGCTTGCGGCCGGTCAGGACCTCGGCGACCAGCCGGCCCGTGATCGGCGCCAGGGTCAGCCCGAGCATGGCGTGCCCGCAGGCGGCGGTGAGATTGCCGTAGCGGTTGAAACGGCCGAGGTAGGGCAGCCCGTCGGGCGAGACCGGCCGCAACCCGTGCCAGGGCGTGATGCCGGCGAAGTCCGACTCCTTGAAATCGGGAAAATAGCGCGGCACGGACGCGATGATCTGGCGCACACGCCCGGGCCGGATCTCGTGGTTGAGACCGCTGAGCTCCATCGTGCCGCCGAAGCGCAGAGCGTCGCCCATCGGGGTCACCGCGATGCGGCATTCGGTGCAGATGAGCGACCGGGTGAGCCGGGCGCGCGGCTGCGGCAGCGTGAGACTGTAACCCTTGCCCGCCTGCAACGGCAGCCGGAGACCGAGGCCGGTGAGCATCGGGGGCGACCACGAGCCGCCGGCGAGGACGAACTCATCCGCCAGCAGGTCGCCCGCCGTGGTCTGGACCGCGGCGATGCGGCCGCCCTCGGTGCGCCAGCCGTAAACCGTCGTGTTCCACTGGAGGCGCACGCCCATGTCCCGGACCAGCGCCGTCATCGCGGCGGCGAAGCGCGCGGGTGTCAGGTGCGCATCAATGGGAAAATAGACCGACCCGGCGATGTCGAGTCGCGTGCCCGGCTCGAGTTCGGCCGTCTGGCGGGCGTCGAGCACGCGGGCCTCGATCCCGAGCTCATTGGCCAGGCGCGCGAGTCCGCGGGCCTCGTGGTCGAGGGCCGCCGGTGTCTTGCACAGGTTGAGCAAGCCCTCCTTCCGCAGCTCAAAGGCATGGCCGGTGATGTCGTCGAGTTCCTCGAACAGCCGGCGGCTGCCGAGGCAGAGGTCGCGCAGGACCGGGGCCGCGCGACCGACCCGGCGGCGGCTGGCCGCCCGCCAGAACAGCCAGCCCCAGCGCATCAGGTCGCTGTCGAGCCGCGGCTGGATGTAGACCGGGCTGCGCGGATTCGTCATCCCCTTGAGCCCCTGCCAGACCATGCCGGGGGCCGCGAGCGGGATGACGTGGCTCGGCGAAATGAAGCCCGCACTGCCGAGCACGCAGTGGTCGCGCCCGGCGCCGTTCCGCTCGACCAGCGTGACCGCCCAGCCCTCGCGGGCGAGGTAGTAGGCGCTGCAGAGGCCGATGATGCCGCCGCCGCAGATGATGACCGACCGGGTCGGGCGCATCAGCTCAGCGGATGCCCCAGGCGAACGGATCCCCCGGCTCCACGAGCAACGAACCTTCGCCCGTGACAAACGCGGCGCCGGTGATCGTGGGGATGATCTTGTCGCCCTGCCTGCGGTATTGGCCGCGGAAGCGGCTGCCCACGATGCCCTCCTGCACCCACTCGACGCCGGGGGCCAGCTTGCCGTCGGCCGCGAGGCACGCGAGCTTGGCGCTGGTGCCCGTGCCGCAGGGGGAGCGGTCGTAGGCCAGGCCGGGGCAGAGCACGAAGTTGCGGCTGTTCACACCCGCCGCGGGGGAAGGTCCGAACAGCGCGACGTGATCCACCTCGGGGAAGCCCGAATCGCTCACCGCCTGCCGGATGCGCACCGCGTAATCGGTGAGCTGCGCGATATTGTCCAATTCCAGCCGCTGGTCGTGGTGCTCGATCAGGCAAAACCAGTTTCCGCCCCAGGCGAGATCGCACCTGACGTCGCCGACGCCCGGCAGGTAGAGCTCGAGATCCTGGTGCTTGCGGTGGCACGGCACGTTGCTGAAGGCAACCTCGCCCCCCGCGCGCAGGGTGGCCTCGATCGGCCCGACCGGCGTGTCAAGCCGCAGCGTGCCGGGCTGGATCCGGCCGAGGTGGGCCAGGGAGACCACCAGCCCGATGGTGCCGTGGCCGCACATGCCGAGGCAGCCGATGTGGTTGAAGAAGATGACGCCGAACTGGCAGCTCTTGTCGTGCGGCTCGCACAGCAGCGCGCCGACGATGACATCGGAACCGCGGGGCTCGCTGACGATGGCGGTGCGGAAGGCGTCGTGCTTCTCCTGGAAAACCTTCACCCGCTCGCTGAGCGGACCGGTGCCGAGGTCGGGTCCGCCCTCGAGCACGAGGCGCGTGGGCTCGCCGCCGGTGTGGGTATCGAGGATTTTGATGCGATGGGGCGCCGTCACTGGGCGGAGGAGAAACCAGAATCGCGATTGCCGCAATGTCGGAAAGCAAGATCATCGGGGCCTGCCCCCGGGCATTTGCCAAGGGCGGGCGGGACTGTCAGTCCCGCGGGCTTTCGGCCGCACGGCGCCTGCCTCGCGGAACTGATAGTTCCGCCTCCATCCAAGCCGGGGCAAGCTGCTTCGGAGTGTAGGTGCCACCGGGAATAAAAAAGCCGGCCTCCTGGCGGAGGCCGGCTGGAAAAGAACGGGGCGGGGACTCAGACGGCGGTCTCGCCGTGCTCCTCGGTGCGGATGCGGATGACATCCTCGAGGGGGAGCACGAAGATCTTGCCGTCGCCGATCTTGCCGGTCTTGGCCGAGGCGGTGATGGCCGTGATGGCCTTGCCCAGGATGTCGTCGGCCACGGCGAGCTCGATTTTCACCTTGGGCAGGAAGTCCACGGTGTATTCGCTGCCGCGGTAGATCTCGGTGTGGCCCTTCTGGCGGCCGAAGCCCTTGACCTCGGTGACCGTCATGCCCTCGATGCCGGCGGCGGTGAGCGCCTCCTTCACTTCGTCGAGCTTGAACGGTTTGATGATGGCGATGATGAGTTTCATGAATGGATGATTAAATGTGCGTTGATGGTAATGGTTGAAGTTTCCGGGGCTCAGGCCCGCCCCTCCTGCAGCCGCAGGCGCAGCTGGCGGTAGAGCACAAACCCATAGCCCACGACCAGGCCGGCCGAGACCCACCATTGGGTGCCGTCGGCGAACAGGAGCGGGCAGACGAGCTGCACGACGATGAGGGCGAGGAGCAGGTAGGCCACGCGCGCCCCGGAACCGGGGATGAGCGACCAGCCGTCCTTGAGCTTGCCCTCCTGTTCGCGTCGGGCGTGCCGCCGCAAGGCCCCCTGTTGCAGGAGACCGAAGGCGAACCCGATGGCCCCACCGGACAGGAGCCCGGCGAGGTCGCGGAAGAGATCGAGGAGATGGATTTGCATGAAGGGGAAGGGATGAGGATTAGTGGGCCACCGGGGTTTCCGACTGCTTGTCCATCACCATGCCACCGTAGCCGGGCACGCCCATCTCGGGGACGTCGAGACCTTCGATCTCGACTTCCAGCGAGACACGGTTCCCAACGAACATCTCGGCGATATAGTAAACGATGATCGAGAGAATCGATACCGTGACAAAGCAGGTCACGACACCAATCAGCTCGGCCCAGAACTGGCCCATGCCACCACCGTAGAACAGACCCGTCACGGTGCCGGCGACGCCATTCCACCCATCACCATAGGTGCCATCAGCGAGCAGACCAATGGAAAGGCAGCCCCAAGCGCCGTTGACGCCATGTACCGAGATGGCACCGACCGCATCGTCAATCTTGATCCTGTCAAAAAAGAACACCGACTCAACGACGAGGATGCCGGAAACAATGCCGATGATCGCCGCGCCGCCGGCACTGACAAAAGCGCAGGGAGCCGTGATCGCCACGAGACCAGCGAGCATGCCGTTGCACATCATGGATGGGTCGGGCTTCTTGGTCTTGAACCACCACATGTAAAGCGTGGTCGCCAGAGCTGCCGTCGCCGAGGCGAGCATGGTGTTGACGGCCACCACCGCAATACGGAGGTCGGTGCCGGCAAGCGTCGAACCCGGGTTGAAGCCGAACCAGCCGAATGCCAGGATAAACGTGCCGAGCATCACCATCGGGATGTTGTGCGGCATGATCGGGTGGACGAGTTTGCCCTCCTTGTTGTACTTGCCGTGACGCGGCCCGATCAGCCAGCAGAAGATGAAGGCGATCACACCTCCCTGCATATGCACGACGGAAGAGCCGGCGAAATCGACGTGGCCGTGGCCGAGACCGGCAAAATTGGAGCCCAACTGCGAGAGCCAGCCGCCGCCCCAGACCCAATTGCCGAACACTGGGTAGACGAAAGTGCCGATGCAGACGCCATAAATCATGAACGCGGAGAATCTCCACCGCTCGGCCGCGCCGCCCGTCGGTATGGTCGCGGTGGTGTCCATGAACACCATCTGGAAGAGAAAAAGGGCGAAGGCCGCGGTGTCATAACCCGCACCTTTCAGGAGGAAGCCCTTCAGCCCAATCAACCCGAACGGATGGCCGAAGAGTGTCACCGTGAATTCGTTGTTCAGGCCCGCGTAGCCGCCCATCGTGCCGATGGCGCCCAGGCCACCGAACATGAAGGCGAAACCGCAGACGTAGAACCCAAGCATGCCCATCGGATAGATCATGAAGTTCATCGCCATGGTGTGGCTGGCGTTCTTCGCACGGCAGAGACCCGTCTCGACGAGGGCGAAACCGGCCTGCATGAACATGACGAGGAAGCCCGTGACGAGGGTCCACATGAAGTTGATCGCGACCCGGTTGTGGCCGACGCCGTCGGCGAGCTTCACCGCGAGCGGCTCGATGGCCGCCTGCTTGGTGTAGTCGTCGAACGCCTTCTTGGCGTCGTCGTAGGCCTTGGCCTTGTCCTTGTCCTTCTTGTCGTCGGCGCTCAGATCGGCGGGCGCCGTGACGACAAAACCGGGGACGTCGGCGGCAACGCCGGTCGACGTGCCGGCCGGGTCAGGTTTGGGGTCATCGGCCAGCAGCCTGGCCGGGCCGGTGCTCAGCAAAAGCGCGAGCCCCAATATGGCCGCGCGCAACCAATTTTTTCCTGGGTATGGATTAATCATAGGATGGATTAGCGTCTCCGCCTGACCTGTCGTGATGAACGTGTGGATGTGGGCCCACCCCGTCTGTGGAAACGGGAACGGGCGCCGCCGGATCCAGGAAGTCGCCTAAATGGGCCCAGCGGCGGGACCAAACTTAGCACTAATGATGCCAAGTGATTCAATATGGCGGCCGGTCCCGGGTTTTGGCGGATTGATCCCGTCATAAGAAGTTCGCCCTCGCCGGCGCAATAACGTGGCGTTCGGCACGAGCCTTGCGTCGCATCGGGGATGCTTTTCGCCGCGCTTGCCAGCCTGCCTGTGCACATAAATCCCTGGCTGATCCTCCCCTTCGGCCTGCTGCTGCTGCTCATCGCGGTCATGCCGCTGTCGCCGGCCCGAATCAAGGCGTGGTGGGAACACAGCTACCACCTGGTCGCGCTCGGCCTGGCCGGGCTGGTCGTGGCCTATTATGTCGGCACCATTTCCGGCGGCGGCGTCCTCGTCGGACACACCGCCCACGAGTACGCCTCCTTCATCGCGCTCGTCGGCTCCCTGTTTGTCGTGGCCGGCGGCATCCACCTGAAGGTGAAGGGCGAGGCCACCCCGCACGGCAACGTCCTGTTCCTGCTCATCGGCGCCGTGCTGGCGAATGTCGTGGGCACCACCGGCGCCTCGATGGTCCTGATCCGCCCCTTTCTCCGGATGAACAAGATCCGGCTCAGCGCCCATCATGTCGTGTTCTTCATCTTCATCGTTTCCAACGTCGGGGGGTCGCTGACCCCGGTCGGCGACCCGCCACTTTTCCTCGGCTACCTGCGCGGCGTCCCCTTCTTCTGGCTGACCGGGCATGTGCTGCCCGCCTGGCTCTTCACGGTGGGCGCCATCCTGGCGGCCTTCTATGCCTTCGACCGCCGTTCCTTCCGGCACGCCCCGGTGAAAATCCGGGAGGAAATCACGGACTCCCACGAGACCTGGCGCTTCGAGGGCATGATCAACCTGCTCTTCCTCGGCGTCATCATCGGCGCGGTGTTCGTGCCCGAGGTGTACTTCAGCCGCGAACTGCTGATGGCGGCGGCGGCCTTCGCCTCCTACAAGCTGACCCCCCGCCTGGTGCATGAGGAGAATCATTTCTCCTTCGGCCCGATCAAGGAGGTCGCCTGGCTCTTCCTCGGCATCTTCGCCACCATGATGCCGGCGCTGGATTATCTCGGGGAGCACGGCCAGGAGTTCAACTTCACCCGGCCCGCCCATTATTACTTCTCCACCGGGGCGCTGTCCTCCGTGCTCGATAACGCTCCGACCTATGTCAATTTCCTCAAGCTGGCCGAGGTCCGCACCCGGAGCAACCGGCCAACCGAGCCCGGCAGCGATCCCGAGGATGAACGGCCGCAGGTGGCGGCACTGATCGAGCATGACCCGCTCACGCTCATCGCGGTCAGCCTCGGCGCGGTCTTTTTCGGCGCCATGACCTACATCGGCAACGGGCCCAACTTCATGGTCAAGTCGATCGCCCACGACGCCGGCGCGCACACGCCGAGCTTTTTCGGCTACATCATCAAGTACAGTCTGCCTGTGCTGCTGCCGATCCTGGCCCTGACGGCATGGCTGTTCCTGTAGGGCTGGACCTTGGGGCAGCCGGATCATCGCCCGGCTCGCCACGTTCGCGGCCGGACCAAGGTCCGGCCCTACCAGCGTCAGTTCACCCGGGCCCGGAGGCGGCTCAGACTGCCGTCTCGCCGTGCTCCTCGGTGCGGATGCGGACGACGTCGTCCACCGGGGAAATGAACACCTTGCCGTCGCCGATCTTGCCGGTCTTGGCGGCGTTCACGATGGCGGCGACCACCTTTTCCTTGATGTCATCGGCGACGACGATCTCGACCTTCACCTTGGGCAGGAAGTCCACGGTGTATTCGCTGCCGCGGTAGACCTCGGTGTGGCCCTTCTGGCGGCCGAAGCCCTTGACTTCGCTGACGGTCATGCCTTCCACCCCGACGGCGGTCAGTGCTTCCTTCACGGCGTCGAGTTTGAACGGCTTGATGATGGCGGTAATGAGTTTCATGGGGTAATTGGTGGAGGGACAGTGTCCTGCGTTTGCACCTTGAGCGCAAGACTTACTGTGGCGGCACGACCGTCTGGATATGCAGGTCTTTCAACTGCCTGGCCGTGACCGGCGTCGGGCTCTGCGCCATGAGGTCCTGGGCCTTCTGGGTCTTGGGGAACGCGATGACATCCCGGATGCTCGTGGTGCCGCAGAGCAGCGCCACCATCCGGTCGAGGCCGAACGCGATGCCGCCATGCGGCGGCGCCCCGAAGGTGAAGGCCTTCAGCATGTAGCCGAAGCGGCTCTCCACGACGTCGGCGGGAATCTTCAGCACGTCCTCGAAAACCTTCTTCTGCAGCGCGGGCTGGTGGATGCGGATCGAGCCGCCGCCCAGCTCCATGCCATTCAGCACGACGTCGTAATGCTGCCCGCGGACGGCCTTCGGGTCGGAGTCGAGCAGGGCCGCGTCCTCGGGGACCGGCGCCGTGAACGGATGGTGCGTGGCCACGTAGCTCTTCCGCTCCTCGTCAAAGCTCATGAGCGGGAAATCCACGACCCAGAGGAAATTCCACTGGTCGGCGGGGATGCTGAGTTTGCCGCGCTTGACGAGGAGCTGGGCCGCCTCGAGCCGGGTCCGGCCGAGGATGGCGCAGGCGCGCTCCCACGGGGCGGCGGCGAAGAAGATGAGGTCGCCGTCCGCGATCCCCAGCCGCGCGGTCAGCGCAGCCTTCTCGGCCTCCGAGAAAAACTTGACGATCGGCGACTTCCATTCGCCGCCCGCGACCTTGATGAAGGCGAGGCCCTTCGCCCCGAGCGACTTTGCGATCTCCTCCAGCGCCGTGATCTCGCCCTGGGTGATGTCGGCGAGGCCCTTCGCGTTGAACGCCTTCACGCAGCCACCGGCGGCGACCGTCGAGGCGAAGACCTTGAAGCCCGACGTCTTGAACGTGTCCGAGAAATCCGCCAGCTCGAGGCCGAAGCGCGTGTCGGGCTTGTCCACCCCGTAACGGTTCATGGCGTCGTGGTAGGCGAGCCGCGGGAACGGGACCGGCAGGTCGTGGTTGAGGACGTCCTTCCACACCTTCTGCAGCATGCCCTCGAACAGGGCGTAGATGCCCTCGCGGTCGATGAACGAGGCCTCGACGTCGATCTGGGTGAACTCCATCTGGCGGTCGGCACGGAGGTCCTCGTCGCGGAAGCAGCGGGCGATCTGGAAATACTTTTCGACGCCCGCGACCATCAGGATCTGCTTGAACTGCTGGGGTGACTGCGAGAGCGCGTAGAACTGCCCGGGGTGGATGCGCGACGGCACGAGGTACTCGCGCGCGCCCTCCGGCGTGCTCTTGAAGAGCGCGGGCGTCTCGACCTCGATGAAGCCCTGGGCGTCGAAGTAGTCGCGCACGGCCTTGGTCGCACGGTGGCGGGTGACGAGGTTCTTCCGCATCTTCGGCCGGCGCAGGTCGAGGTAGCGGTAGGTCAGGCGCAGGTCCTCGTTGACCTTGTCGCCGCCGGCGTCCGTCAGCGGGAACGGCGGGGTGTCGGAAATGTTGTGCACCACCAGTTCGGTTGCATCGAGCTCGATCTCCCCGGTCGGGAGGTTCCGGTTCACCATCGCCTCGGGCCGCAGCTCCACCCGGCCGGTGACCCCGATGACCGACTCATCCTTGAGCAGCGCCGCCTGCGCACGGAGGTTCGAATCGAACTTCACCTGGGTGATGCCCTGGCGGTCGCGCAGGTCGACGAAGATGATCCCGCCGTGGTCGCGGACGGAGTCCACCCAGCCGGCGAGGGAGGCCGTGGCGTGGAGGTCGGACTTGGTGAGCTGGGCGCAGTGATGGGTGCGTTTCATGGGGACGAACGTCCAACTAAGCTGGGCGCCCCAGAGCAGCGCAAACAGATTTTCCTACGTCATAATCAGCGCTTCGCCCGTCATTTCCGCCGGCTTGGGCAAACCCATGAGCTGGAGAACCGTCGGGGCGATGTCGGCCAGGCGCCCGCCCGCACGCATTTTGGTTTTTCCCGCGACCAGGCCCTCGCCGATGGCGAAGACTTCCACCAGGTTCAGGGTGTGCGACGTGTGCGGGCTGTTCGTCACCGGGTCCCACATCTGCTCGCAGTTGCCGTGGTCGGCAAGCACCACGGCCTTGCCGTGCACCGTGGCCAGCGCCGCCAGGAGCTCCCCCAGCCCGCGGTCCGTCGCCTCGCACGCCTGGATCGCCGCCGGCAGCGAGCCGGTGTGCCCGACCATGTCGGGGTTGGCGTAATTCACGACCACCAGGCCGTATTTGCCGGACAGGATGGCGGCCTTCGCCGCGGCCGTCACCTCGGCGGCCGACATCTCGGGCTGCAGGTCGTAGGTCGGCACCTTCGGGCTGGCGGGGCACGCGCGGTCCTCGCCGGGGAACGGGGTGCTGCGGTAATTGTTGAAGAAAAAGGTCACGTGCGGGTTCTTTTCCGTCTCGGCGCAGCGGAACTGCGCGATGCCCGCATCGCTGACCACCTGGCCGAGGATGTTTTGCAACGGGGCCGGCTTCCCCGAGATCACCTGCACCGGCAGGCCGGCCTCATACTCCGTCATCGTGGCGTAGTAGAGGTCGAGCTTCGGGCCGCGGTCGAAATCCTTGAAGCCGTCGAGCACGAACGCCTTGGTGATCTCACGCGGGCGGTCGCCGCGGTAGTTGTAGAAGAGGACCGAGTCGCCGTTGCCGATGGTGGCGACCGGCTTGCCGTCCGGACCGACAATCCAGGTCGCGGGCACGAACTCGTCGCCATGCTGCGTCGGGCTGAGCGGGTGCGCGTAATAGCCGGAGATGGCCGCCTCGGCGCTCGGGGCCGTGGCGACGGCCTTGCGCCCGGTGAGCATGTCATAGGCCTTTTGCACCCGGTCCCAGCGGTTGTCGCGGTCCATCGCCCAGAAGCGTCCGCACACCGTGGCGATCTGGCCGGTGCCGATTTCGCGGCACTTCGCCTCGACCTGCCGGATGAAGCCCAGGCCGCTCTGCGGCGGCGTGTCCCGGCCGTCGGTGAAGGCGTGGATGAAGACCCGGCCGGCGCCGAGGCCGTCCTCCTTGGCCTGCCGCAGGATGCCATAGAGATGCTCGAGCATGCCGTGCACGCCGCCGTCCGAGACGATGCCCATCAGGTGGAGCCGGGCCGTCGGCGAGGCCTTGACCCGCGCGACCGCGGCGTGCCAGACGGGGTTGCGCGCGAGCTGTTTTTCCGAAAACAGCTTGTTCAGGCGCACCAACTCCTGGTCCACGATCCGGCCCGCGCCGATATTCTCGTGGCCGACCTCGGAATTGCCCATCTGGCCGTCCGGCAGGCCGACGTCGAGGCCGCTGGCGGCGACGAGGGTCCGCGGATACCGGGCATGGAGCATGTCGTCACACGGCTTGACGGCCAGGTGGACGGCGTTGAAGCCATCCTGCTCGGGGTGGGGATTCTGGCCCCAACCATCGCGAATGACGAGCAGCACGGGCGGTCTGGTTGAATTCATGGAGATTTGTGCCGATAGAGGCGGAAGCATTCAACGTGCTGCGCACCGCTAAATCCAGATAAAATCTCATCCCCGCCACCGGACGGCACAAAAACTGCAGAAAGGATTCTGCCATGACCCTTGTCATTCGCGATCAACTCGTCTGTCCCCCGACCTGGTTCGCCTCGTACCGGGACCTGACCCTGTACTGCCATATCCTGCTCAAGCTCGATATCGTGATCGAATCGGAGACGGCGGACATCTATTACCGGTGGATCAAGCCGCGCGGCGGCATGGATTTCATCGAGGACTTTGTGCGGCCGGGCAGCGAGGCGGGCACCCGGCTGGACCTGACCCGCAGCACGCCCCGCACGGTCGTGACGGATCGGATCGCCCCGGAGAACGTCCACCGCCTGATCGCCGGCATCCGCGCCCTGGCCGCCTGAGGCGCGCGGCCCGCCGGGGGCGCGGGAAACACCGGCCGGGCCCGTGACCTCGTTTGACAAAGCGCCGGACCGTCGTGATGAATGGGCCCTGCATGTCCCAACGCGCCGTCCTGCTGCTCAACCTGGGTTCGCCCGATTCCACCTCCGTGCCCGACGTGGCCCGCTACCTGCACGAATTCCTGGGTGACGAGCGCGTGATCGACCGGCCCCGCAGCGCCTGGCTCCGTTCCCTCCTCGTCCACCGGATCATCATTCCCCGCCGCGCCCCCAAGTCCGCCCACGCCTACGCGAAGGTGTGGACGCCCGAGGGTTCGCCCCTGGTCGCCACCAGCCGGCACACCCAGGCCAAGCTGCAGCCGCGCGTCGACCTGCCCGTCGAGCTGGCGATGAACTACGGCAACCCGTCGATCCCGGATGCGCTCACCCGGCTGGCCCAGGCGGGCGTGTCCCGGCTCCTCCTCTTCCCGCAATACCCCCACTACGCGATGTCCAGCTGGGAAACCGTGGTGGCCAAGGCCCACCGGGAGGCGGCGCGGATCGCCCCGGCGATGCGGCTCGAGTGCGTCCAGCCCTATTACGCCGACGAGGATTATGTCGCCGCGCTGGTCGAGAGCGCCCGCCCCTACCTCGCCCTGCCTCACGACCACCTGCTCTTCAGCTACCACGGCATACCGGTGCGGCACCTGACCAAGGCCGACAGTTCGCGGGCCCATTGCCAGGTGGTGCCGGATTGCTGCAACGTGTGCAGTCCCGCCCACGGCACCTGCTACAAGGCCCAGATCACGCGCACCACCCACGAATTCGTCCGCCGGGCCGGACTGGCCGACTCGAGGTGGTCCATCTCCTTCCAGTCCCGCCTGGTCGGCGAACCGTGGATCGCCCCGTACACCGATTTCCAGTTTCAAAGCCTGCCCAGGGAAGGCAAAAAACGGCTGCTGGTCATCACCCCCGCCTTCGTCACGGACTGTCTCGAAACCCTGGAGGAAATCCAGATGCAGGGCGCGGAGGATTTCAAGGCGGCGGGCGGCGAAACCTTCACCCATATCCCCTGCCTAAACGACCAGCCGGTCTGGATCGATTTTCTGGAGCAACGCATTCGCCGCTGGCAACAAAACGCCGGCCAGCCATGAAGCCGTGCTTCGGCCGGGACGCGTCTTTTCCGGGCAATCGTAAAAGCCGTTTAAATATCGGCGGCGCCGCCGCCCGGCCTCAGTCTTTGCTCGCGGCCCTCGGCCGCTGGCTGCATACAAACCATCTCAGGGAGTGAACACACCTTCCGCACATACATCAGCCGGAAAAAGTCCGATCCTTGGAGCCAGTGTCGTCCTCGTGCTCGACACGGATGGCCGCATCCTGATCGCCAGCGCCGCCGCCCGCACCCTCTGGCAGGCCTCCGCGACCGAACTGGTGAACGATTTTTTTCCCAACCTCTTCAGCTTTGACGTGGTTTCGCGGGAGGCCGGCTGGATCCAGTCCCAGTGGGAAGTCCTGCTCGTCGCCGCCCAGGAACAGCCTATCAGCCTCAAGCTCCAGCCCAAGGAGGCCGCCGCCTTCGACTCCCTGGTGCGGCTCGAACAGGCCGGCGACAATCCCGTCCGCTACCTGGCCTTCATCAGCCGGCCCGCCCCCGCGGTGGCGCCGCCGGCGCCCTTGCTGACCGCGCCGCCGTTCACCGTCACCGACAATTTCCTCGGTCAGCTCAACGAGCGCAGCCCGCTCGGCTTTTTCGACCTGAACTTCCTGAAGCAGGAGGTCTATTATTCCCCCGCCTGGAAACGCATGCTGGGCTACGCCGACGCGGAGCTGGCCAACACCTACGAAAGCTGGCTGAGCCTCATCCATCCCGACGACTCGGCCGCGGCGCCCGACCGCCAGGGCCGCGGCGGCGCCACCGGCACCCGGCAGTTCTCGCTCGAGTTCCGCATGAAGCACGCCCAGGGCCACTACGTGTGGGTGCAGAGCGTCGGCCTGCAGTACTTCGGCCCCAACGGCGCGCTCCAGCGGGTCATCGGCGCGCACCTCGCCATTGGCGACCGCAAGGAATTCGAGGAGGCGAGCCTCCGCGCCGAGGAGCGGCTGCTGCAGCTCGCGGACCGCGGCCGCGTCGGCGTGTTCGACCTCGATTTTTCCTCCGGCCTCTGCTGGCTCTCGCCGGGCTTCAAGTCGCAGCTCGGCTACCACGAGAGCGACCTGCCCGACACGTTCGAGTCCTTTCTCCGCACCCTGCCCATGGATGAAACCGCCGGCGGCCTGCAGGCTTACTTTCTGGCCCGGCATCCCAGCCAGGTCGCCTATTTCGACACCCTGCGGCTGCGCCACCGCGAGGGTCGCGAGGTGCGGGTGCAAGCGGGCATCGTCCGGCAGATCTCCCGCCGCAAGGAACTCCAGCGCGTGCTCGGCTTCATCGTGCCGCTGCCCGAAGGCCTGGACCCCGCCCCGGCCGCCGCCACCGGGCTGCCCGGCGCCCACCTGGCCGACATGCTGGCCGAGATGCACGAGGCGGTCCTGCTCGCCGACGCCAACGGGTTGGTCCTGTTCCTCAATCCCAAGGCCGAGCAGCTGCTCGGCCGCACCAACGAGCAGAGCCGCAGCCACCAGGCCTCGGAGATCTTCCGCCTGGTGCACCGGCTCAGCGGCCAGCCGGGCGAGAGCCCGATCGACAAGGCCATCACCTCGGGCGACGCCAGCCCGCTCAACACCGAGTTCGCCCTCGAGAACGGCGGCCCCCGGCCCGTGCCCGTCGCCTTCAGCGCCCGCGCCGTGATCGATCCCACCGGCAAGCCCGCCGGCGCCGTCGTCGTGTTCCGCAACCCGGACGAGATGAACCTCACGCCCGAGGAACTGGTGCGCTCCAACCGCTTCGAGGCGCTCGGCCAGCTCGCCGGCGGCATCGCCCACGACTTCAACAACCTCCTCACCACCATCCTCGGCGGCGTCTCCCTGGCCAAGGACGCCCGCGACTCGACCGGACTCGAGAACAGCGAGCGCGCCTGCCTCGCCGCCAAGGGCCTGAGCAAGCAGCTGCTCACCTTCTCCAAGGGGGGCACGTCCGTCCGCCAGGTGGTCAAGCCCGCCGACATCCTCACCGACGCCATGCGGCTCGCCGCGGCCGGCTCGACGGTCAAGATCGAGCTCAAGGTCGCGCCGGACATCAGCACCGTCTGCGTCGACCGCGCCCAGATGCTGCAGGTGTTCCAGAACCTCATCATCAACGCCATCCAGGCCATGGCCACCGGCCAGGGGCAGATCTGGATCACCGCCGCCAACCAGGCGCTCGCCGAGGGCGCGATCGCCCCGCTCCCCGCCGGCACCTACGTCGCGGTCGAGGTGCGCGACAACGGCAGCGGCATCAAGCCCGAACATCTCGAGAAGATCTTCGCCCCCTTCTTCACCACCAAGAAGACCGGCACCGGCCTGGGCCTCGCCACCGTGCTCTCCATCGTCAAGCGCCACGGCGGCCAGATGGGCATCGAGTCCGAGGTCGGGGTCGGCACGGCGTTCACCGTCTACCTGCCGCAGGCCGACAAGCCCGAGGAGGTCGAGGCCCGCCGCTCCCCCAGCCTGCGCTTCGGCACCGGCCGCGTCCTCTTCATGGACGACGACGAGAACATCTCCCTCCTGACCGGCGGCATGCTCGAGAGCCTCGGCTACAAGTACGACCTCGCCAAGCACGGCGAGGAGGCCGTCCAGCTCTACAAGCGCTACCTCAACATCGGCCGACCCTACGACGCCGTCATCATGGACCTGACCATCATCGGCGGCATGGGTGGCGAGCAGACCTTCAAGGTCCTGCGCGAACTCGACCCCGAGGTGCGCGCGATCATCGCCAGCGGCTACGACAACGACGAGATGGCCCGGCAGTTCCTCGACATGGGCTTCTGCGGCTACCTCACCAAGCCCTACCGCGTCGGCGACCTCGGCAAGATCATCCGCACCATCCTCGGCAAGTAGCCGGCCGGGCTCATTGGCCAGGCCCCAGCGCCCGCGCGCGCGCCACGGCCGCGTCGAGGTTGGCCGCGACATTCTCGCGGCCGAGGGTGTCGAAAAAACCGGCCTTTTCCATCATGAAATAGGGCTGGGTGTGCGGCCCGCTCAGGATGAGGTGCTTGCCGTGCCGCCGCAGCTTCTCGTGCAGGTTTTCCACGCGGTTGAGCGCCGTGGCGTCCATCGCCGTCACCGCCGCGAGGTGCAGGATGACCACGCGGGTGTCCCCGCCGGTGCGGCGGATGATGCTCTCGATCTTTTCCGCGGAGCCGAACAGCAGCGCGCCGAACACCCGGTAGATCATGACGCCCCGCGGCACATTCGCCACCGGCTCGTGGCCCTGGCCGCCGGCCGAGGCCTCCTCGCCCGTCATCTGGTGGATCTTCGTCGTGTCCGACACCCGCTTGATGAAGGAGATCGCGGCCAGCACCATGCCCACCTCGACCGCCACCGTCAGGTCGAACAGCACCGTCAGCCCGAACGTCGTCAGGAACACCGCGGCGTCGCCCCGGGGCTTCTTGCCCAGCAGCGGAAACTCCTCCCATTCCCCCATGCGGAGGGCCACCACGGCGAGCACGGCGGCGAGGGACGCGAGCGGCACGTCGGTGAAAAGCGGCGCGGCCACCAACAGCACCACCAGGAGGGACAGCGCATGCACGATGCCGGCGACAGGCGTGATGGCGCCGCTGCGGATGTTGGTCGCCGTGCGCGCGAGCACGCCCGTCGCCGGCAGGCCGCCGAAGAGCGGCGCCACGAAATTGGCCACGCCCTGCGCCATCAGCTCCTGGTTCGAGTCGTGCCGGTCGTCGATCAGGCCGTCGGCCACCACCGCCGCGAGCAGCGACTCGATGGCGCCGAGCAGGGCGATGGTGAATGCCGGCCGGACCAGCCCGCCGAGATGCTCCAGGTTGATCCCGGGAAAATGAAACGGCGGCAGCCCCCGGGGTATCCCGCCAAACTTGCTGCCGATGGTGTCCGTGGCCCACCCCAGCCGGTGGTACAGCTGCACGAGGAGCATGCCCGCCGCCACCGCGACAATCGAGCCGGGCACGCGGCTCCAGCGCTTGGGCCAGAGCAGGATGATCGCGAGGGAAATGCCCGACAGCGCCACCGTGCCCCACTCGATCGTCGGCAGGGCGCGGGCCAGCGCGACCAGCTTCGGGATGAATTCCGCCGGCTCGGGCGCCAGATGCAGTCCGAACAGAGCCCGGACCTGCGTGGACAGGATCGTGATCGCGATGCCGCAGGTGAAGCCCACCGTGACCGGATGGGGGATGAACTTGATCAGGCTGCCCAGCCGGAATGCGCCCATCACAAACAGGATCACCCCGGCCATCATCGTGCACAGCAGCAGGTCGGCCAGGCCGTAGCGTGCGACCATGAGCGCGATCAGGCCGACAAAGGCGCCGGCCGGACCACCGATCTGCACCCGCGACCCGCCCAGCGCCGAGATGAGGAACCCGCCGATGATCCCGGTGTAGAGGCCGGCGGCCGGCGTGACCCCGGAGGCGATCCCGAAGCCGATGCACAGCGAAAGCGCGACGATTCCGACCGTCAGCCCGGCCCCCAGGTCAGCAATGAATTTGTCGCGCGTGTAGCCCCGGAGCGCATCCACCAGCTTGGGGTGGAAATAAAACCGCTTGTTGGCCCAGGGGGCCGCCGTGTCGATCATGGCGGCGACACTGTCGTGCCGGCCGCGCTTTGCAACCGGCGACTCGGCGGCCCGCCGACGTAGCAGCGCTGTTTCTGGCCGGCTTTAGCCGCGCCCCAAACCTATGGCCGCCATGTCATCGCGTGGCACAGGGCGACGCCGGCCGCGTCGGCCTCGTCAAACGCCAGCGCCCGGCCGTGGCCGAGCAGCGCCATCACGGTGCGCGCCATCTGGTCCTTCCCGGCCCCGCCCCGCCCGGTGACGGCCTGCTTCACGCGCCGCGGCGCGTATTCGAAGATCTCCTCCGTCCCCTGCGCCGCCGCCGCGATGGCCGCGCCGCGCGCCGCCCCGAGGATCTGCGCGGTCTGGAAATTCTGCACGTAGATCGTCTGCTCCAGCGCCACATGCCGCGGTGCGAAATCCGCCATGTACGCCGCCACCGCCCGGTGGATCGCCCCGAGGCAGTGGGCCATCGGCTGTTTCGCCGCGATCCGGACCGTCGCGCAGCGCAACAGCACTGGCGGCCGCCCGGGCGCGAACTCCAGCAGCGCCAGCCCCGTGCCACGCAGGCTGGGATCGATGCCGAGCACCCGGCCGTGGAACTCCGTCCGCACCACGACCGGGGCGTCGGGCCAGGACCGGGCCGGGAGTTTCCCCTCGAGCTTCGCCTGCCACATCCGCCGGACCGATGATCGCGCCATAAGAATGGCAGACCGCATACACCGAACCCGGGCAAAGCAGAAGCGGAATGTTTGCGCGGCCCGGCCGCGGCGCCGCCATTCCGGCTTGTGCATCGGCCGGACCGTCCGCCAAGCTCGCGCCCGGATGGATCTGCCCCGATGAAAAAGCACCGCTCCGACCAGGATCTGCCGCCCGAAAGGACCGCCCCGCCCTTTCCCTCGCGCTGGCAGCGGACTTGGGCGCGACTGGCGGCCTTCCGGCTGCGCGACGCCTGGTGGCTCCTGCTCGACACCTGGGAGTCACGCGCGGACTTCCGTCGCGCCGCGTACGCCCTGCTGGCCGCAACCGTGGTCGTGCTTGTCCTCGTGTTGTGGGTCCGCCCGCGCTGGGCCGAGCACAACGCCATCAAGATCGCGCGCGAATGGGTCGCCAGCGGCCACTACCAGTATGCGCTGGACGCGGTGAAGACGGCGCTTGAGGTCGCCCCGGACAACCCCGAGCCCTGGCAGATTGCCGCCGACCTGGCCCGGCTCGCCGGCCAGAAGGAAAAGGCCGTGGCCTATGCCCACCAAGCCGCCATCCTCGCACCCGGCAATCCCGACCTTGTGCTCGGCTGGGCCGCGGAGGCGCTGCGCGCCGAACTGCCCGAAGAGACCGAGCGCGCCCTGGCCAGGCTTACGGCGGACCAGCTCGCGGCCTCGGCCCACGCCCAGCGCCTGCTCGGCGAACTGGCCCGGCGGCGGGGCCGGCTGACCGAGGCCCGGGATCATTTCGCCTCCGCCCTGCGGCTCGACGGCCCGGTCGCGGTCGACGAGGTGCCGCTGGGCCTCATCCTGCTCAACGCCACCGATCCCGCCGAACGGCAGCGTGGCCTGGATTTGCTGGCCAGATGGTCGGCCGACCGCGACTGGGGCGCGACCGCCCTGCGCAGCCTCCTGCAGGACGCGCTGCTGCGCCGCGAACGGGCGCCGCTCCTGCGCTGGGCCGAGGCCCTCCGCATCAACCCGGGCTGCACGCTCGCGGACATGGCGAACTGCCTGCTGGCGCTGTCCCGGGCCGATGAGACGCGATTCGCCGCGGTGCTCGCCGCCATGGAAAAGGATCATGCGGTCAGCCCGGCGGCCGCCGCCCAGCTGTTGAGCTGGCTGAACCAGATCGGCCGCAGCGCCGAAGCGGTCCGCTGGCTGCCGTCCCTCCCCGCCTCCGGCCTGCTGCGCCCGCCTGTGGCGGTGGCGGCGGCCGAGGCGCTGCGGCAGACCGGCGACTGGACCGGGCTGCAGGCCCTCATCCGGGACCGGGACTGGGGTCCGGACGCCGAATTCCTGCGCTGGACCTACGGCCTGCAGGCCGCGCACATGCAGGGTGACACGGTGAAGGCGGAGGAACTCTGGCGCACGCTCTACAGCCATGCGGAGCTGAACAGCGTCCACGCCCTGTTCGCCGCCTCGACGCTCTACAGCTGGGGCCGGGTCCCGGAGGCGGAGGCGCTCTGGTGGCGGGCGGCGGCGGCGGAGGGCAAGGTGGCGATCGACGCGCTCGGCTCGCTCGCGCGCCATTACCAGGTGCTGCGCGACGCCGAGGGACAATATCGCGTGTTCCGCCAGCTGCACCTGCTGCAGCCGCAAAATCCCGCCATCAGCAACAATTTCGCCTTCTTCGCCGCGCTGACCGGCCGCGAGCAGCGGCTGGCGGAGCAGGCCGCCCGCGATAATCTGGCCCGCGAGCCGAACAACGCGCTCTATCTGGCCACCTGCTCCTTCGTGCTCCTCGCGGAGGGCCAGGCCGACGCGGCCGAAAGGATGCTGCGGCCGCGCGCGGCGGACGCCGCCGGCTCGCCGGCCCTCGCCTTCGCCTACGGCCTGGCGCTCGCCGGCACCGGGCGAAAACCCGAGGCCCACGTGTTGCTGGACCGGCTGCCCCCGGAATCGCTGACGATCCGCGAGGTCGAAATGATCAAGGCCGCCCTAGCCGATTGACCGTCCGGCCGCCGGCCGCCGGCGGAGGCGGCGCCAGCCGAAGAGTCCCAGGGCCGCGACGACGGGCAGCCAGGTGCCGGTTTCGGGGATCACATGACCGTCGATGGTGATGCCCGAGCCGACCTGGTACACCAGGAGGCCGCTGGGATTCAGGGCAGTGGAACCGTTGGTGCCGGTCTGGCTGTTGGTGTTGGCCACGACGATGTAGATGTAATTCGTGCCGATGACGAAGGCGGCATCGTTCACGTCGCCGCTGTGGGCCGTGCTGTTGCCGAGCGCAAAGGAGGTGGTGTTGTTCCAGGCCGAGGTGCCGCTGGCCGACGCCGCGGTGCCGCCGGCGTTGATCACCCCGCTGCTGTTGACCGTCGGGGACGAGGACGGATTGACATACACCGTGTAGGCGTCGTCCGCCGCGATCGTCATCGAGATCTGGATGTCATTCGACACCGTGCCGCTGCCCGTGCCCGTGATGTTGAAGGCCAGCCGGTAGACGTAGTAGGCGCTGTTGGTGCCCGTGGTGCCGTTGCCCGGCAGATAATCCCCGCCGACATTGGCGGTGCCTCCCGTCGAGGCCGTGCTGGCTCCGGGCGCGGTGATCCACTGCGAGGAGGAGGTGTTGGCCACATACGCGGCGTCAATATAACTGCTGCTCAGGACATATGCCGTGCCGGTGTACGTGCTGGTGCCGCTGTAGTTGGTGCCATTGACCCGCGCATACGTGACCGTCCAGTGAGAGTCCGTCGCGCCGCCCGCTGCCAACCCACCGCTCGAATTCAGTCCCGTGTAATAGAGCCCGTTCAGATCAGTCGCAGATCCGGCAAAAGCCACCCGGCCTGAAAGCAGCAGGCATACGGCCAGGACCAGCGGGGCGAGTTGGCGGGAATTAAGGCTCACGAATAATAACTAGGGTGTTTATCCTATATTGCAATAAGTATACTCCGCAACAAAGCATGCATTTTATTACGACCAAGTTAGACCATATTTTAGCCTAGAATATAAGCAGTTTTATCGCCGCAACAAGCGTCAAAGCCAGGGCGGTGCTTTCAAAGACACCTTGGTTCATGCGCGCAGCCGCATAACGGCCCACCAGGCAGCCGGCGATCAGAGCCGGGGCCAGTTTCAGGTTGAGCCACAAACTTTCGCGGTTGATCAGGCCCAGATTGACCATGAAGGGAACCTTGAACCAGTTGAGCAGCAGAAAAAACACCGCGTTCGTGCCCAGGAATCCCAGCTTGGGCAGCCGCATCGCGAGCAGATAGATGGTCATCACGGATCCGGCGGCGTTCGCCACGAGCGTGGTGAATCCCGCCAGCAATCCCGTGCCGGCCGCCACCCAGGGCGGAGCCGGCGCGATCAGGTCTTCGCGGGGCGACTGCCGCGACTTCCGCCAGAAATGCACCGCCACCAGCAGGGCGAGAATGCCGCCGATCAGCCGCCGGGTCTGCCGGTCATCAATCTGCCCGAGCGCGATCCATCCGAGCACCACCCCGGCCGCCGTCCACGGAAACAGTTTCACCAGATGACGCCACTCCACGTGGCGGCGGTAGAGCAGCACCCCGAACACGTCGCCGAGGATCAGCATGGGCAGGATGACACCGGTCGACTGCCGTGCCGGCATGACCACCGCCAGCAGGCCGACGGACAGGATGCTCAGGCCGGTGACGCCCGTTTTCGACAGGCCGGCCACGAAGGCACCGCCCAGGAGCAGGATCCACTGCCCGGTCCCGAAGCTCATGCCGGGCCTCCCGCCGGCACGATGATTCCGCCGGCGACCCGCAGGACCTGCCAGCCGCCGCCGGCCGGGGGCGGGCTCGTGCCGCTGGCAATGACCTGCGGATCGCCCTCGATTGCGTCCCAGAATTTTCCCCGCCGCTCCGGGTCCAGTTCGCCCAGCACATCGTCGCACAGCAGCACGGGCGTGATCCCGCCCCGGGCCTGGAAATACGCCGCCTGCGCCAGCCGCAGGGCGATGACCAGGCAGCGTTGCTGGCCCTCGGACGCGAATTGCCGCGCGGGCCGGCCGTTGAGCCGCAGTTCCAGGTCGTCGCGGTGCGGGCCGCGTTCCGTGGACTTCAACAGGAGGTCGCGCGGCCGGGCGTGCGCCAGCGCCGCGGCGAATTCCTCCGCCGGGGCGCAGGCGCTGTCGGGCCCGTAGGCGAGCCCGGCGGACTCGCCTTCCGGCACGAGCCGGGCGTGAGCCGCGCGGAACAGCCCGCTCAATGCCACGACGCCCTCCATGCGTTTCGCCACCAGCGTGACCGCGTGGGCCGCCAGCTCATGTTCGAACGCCCCGAGCGAACCGGCGTCGCGCCCGCCCTGCCGGAGCAGCATGTTCCGCTCCGCCACCGCCCGGGTGTAAGCCTGCAGGGCCGTGAGATATTCCGGATCCATCGCCGCCAACGTCAGGTCCAGCCAGCGCCGGCGCAGCGCCGGGGCGCCGCGCAGAAACTGGTTGTCCTGCGAGGAGAAAACCACCGTCGGGAACTTCCCGATGAAGTCGGCCAGCCGCGCCACCCGGCCCTGCTCCCACATCACCTCGCGGCCCTGCGGCGCGAGTGTCACCGTCAGCCGGCTCTCGCCGAACCGCTCGTGCGCAATGACGAACGCCAGGCCCGCCTGCGGCTGCCCGAGGCCGATGAGCGCCCGCGCCTCCGCGCCGCGGAACGAGCGCAGCGCGGTCACATAGCCCGCCGCCTCGAGGAAATTGGTCTTCCCCTGCGCATTGCCCCCGTGCAGGAACGTCCGCCGCCCCGCCAGCGCGACGTCGACGAACGGGAGGTTGCGGAAGCCTTGCAGGGTGATCCTCTGGAAACGCACGGCCCCAGTCAGGCGGCGGCCGCCGCCGCTGTCCATTTGGTTCTTGCGGATTGGCGCGGGCGGCGGCTTCTTGAACGCCCTCATGAGCAAAGACACCGCCCCCGCCGAAGTCGCCGTGCTGAAGACCAGCTACGGCGACATGACCATCGCCTTCTGGCCCGACGTTGCGCCCAAGACCGTCGAGAATTTCAAGAAGCTCGCCCGCGCCGGATTTTACGACGGCACCGCCTTCCACCGCATCATCAAGGGTTTCATGATCCAGGGCGGCTGCCCCAACACCAAGGAAGGGGAAAGTGGGATGCCCGGCACCGGCGGCCCCGGCTACAAGATCAAGGCCGAGTTCAACCCGAAGTCCCACGTCCGCGGCGTCATCTCCATGGCGCGATCGGCCCACCCCGATTCCGCCGGCTCCCAGTTCTTCCTCTGCCACGGCGACGCCAAGTTCTTGGACAACCAGTACACCGCCTTCGGCCAGCTCATCGCGGGGGACGACGTGCTCGAGCGGCTCGCCAACGTCCCGACCAAGGGTGGCGGCGGCGGC
Organism: uncultured Oleiharenicola sp.; assembly: GCA_964423065.1. Lineage (GTDB taxonomy): Bacteria > Verrucomicrobiota > Verrucomicrobiia > Opitutales > Opitutaceae > Lacunisphaera. The sequence goes on from CAYRDN010000039.1 coordinate 31,516, forward strand.
GAGAAGAGCACGCCCATCGAGCGCGTCGCGCTCGAGAGCGTGAAGATCGTCGCTCAGGCCTAGGACCGGCCCCGCTCAGGAGTCGAAGCCGACGGCCTTGGCGACGGCGTCGTAGGTGATCCGGCCGTTGCGCGTGTTCACGCCGCGGGCCAGACCCTTGTGCTCGTTCAGCGCGCGCTCGACACCCTTCTGCACCATCATGGCGATGAAGGGCTCGGTCGCCTGCGTGAGGCCCATGGTCGACGTGCGGCCGACCAGCGCCGGCATGTTCGGCACCGCGTAATGGATGACGCCGTGCTCCTTGTAGGTCGGCTTCGTGTGCGAGGTCGCATGCACCGTCTCGATGCAGCCGCCCTGGTCGATGGCGATGTCGACGATGACGCTGCCCGGGCGCATCCGGGCGACCATCTCCTTCATCACGACGATCGGGGCCTTTGCCGCCGGGATGAGCACCGCGCCGATGAGCAGGTCGGCGTCCGCCACCTCGGCCTCGATGTTGGCGGGGTTGGACATGAGGGTGATGACCTTGCCGCGGTACTCCTGGTCGAGCACCTCCAGCTTGCGGGTGTCGAGGTCGAGCACGGTCACGCGCGCGCCCATGCCGGCCGCCATGCGCACGGCGTGCGCGCCGGAGTTGCCCGCGCCGACCACGACGACGTGGCCCGGGGCGGTGCCGGGGATGCCGCCGAGCAGCACGCCTGAGCCGCCGAGCTGCGACTGGAGGAAATACGCGCCGGTCTGGATCGAGAGCCGGCCGGCGATCTGCGACATGGGCTTGAGCAGCGGGAACTGGCCGTCCCCGCCCTCGACGGTCTCATAGGCGATGCCGAGGATGCCTTTCCGGCAGAGTTCCTTTGCCAGCCCGGGCCCGGCGGCGAGATGCAGGTAGGTGAAGAGGGTCTGACCCTGCTGCATCAGGGCGTATTCGGTCTCGAGCGGCTCCTTCACCTTCATGATCAGGTCGGCGGTTTTCCAGACCTTGGCGGCCGAGGGTGCCAGCGTGGCGCCGGCGGCCTTGTATTCGTCATCCGTAAAGCCGGCGCTGTTGCCGGCGGACTTTTCGATGAGCACCTTGCCGCCGAGCGCCACGACGCGGCGGCACAGGCTGGGGGTCATCGAAACGCGGGTTTCACCGATCTTAATTTCCCTGGGGACTCCAATGATCATTTGCGTTTATGACACCGGGTTCCCCACCGGCACGCAATGCCGGAAGTGCCCGGGTGCGATTCCGCTTGCCCCCGTCCGGCGCGCGATCCCGGCCCGGCCGGTCGGGCGCAGATGCAGGCTTGGCAACCGCGCCGGCAGGCGGCAGATAGTCGCCCATGAACGAAGTACTGGCCCTGCTGGGCGGCGGCGTCCTCGTCAGCCTCCTCTGCCTGTGGGGCAACCTGCGCGAGCTCCGGCGCCGGCGGCTGCTCGACGACACCCCGACCTCCAAGGCGCTCGGGGTCTTCATCGGTCTGACGGAACTCAAGGGCACGGCCGAAGCCGCGCAGCCCCTGACCAGCTACCTTGCGGCGCAGGCCTGCGTGCATTATGCCTGGAGCGTCGAGGAATCCTGGTCGCGGACCGAGACCGAGACCTACACCGACGAGAAGGGTCACACCCAGACCCGCACGGTGCAGAAGAGCGGCTGGACGACCGTCGCCCAGGGCGGCGAGGCCATTCCCTTTTATCTGCAGGATGACACCGGCGTCGTGCTGGTGCGTCCGGAAGGCGCCAAGCTCGAGCCCGCGTCCTTCTGCGCGGAGACCGTGGGCCGCGGCGAGCCGCTGTATTATGGTAAAGGTCCGGCGCAGGGCATTCCCGATTCGGACCACCGGCGGCGCTTTGTGGAGCAGGGGCTGCCGCTGCATGCCCCGCTGTTCGTGGTGGGCACCGCCCGGGAACGCGCCGATGTGGTCGCCGCGGAGATCGCGGCCGACCGGAAGGCGGAACTGTTCCTGATTTCCACCCGCAGCGAGGAGAAGGTGCAGTCCGCCATGGGGGGCTGGGCCTGGTTCTGGGGGATGCTGGGCCTCATCATCGCGTTCGCGCCGATGATCATCACGGTCGCCAACCATCGGTCCGGTCTGCCGGTCCGGCTTCCGGCCGTGCTCTTTCTGCCGCCGGCCCTCTACCTGGTCGCCTGGTCGCTCGGCTGGATCTGGATGGTGCACAACAGCCTCGTCGGGCTGCGCCAGCGCGTCCGCCGGGGCTGGTCGCTCATCGACATCGAGTTGAAGCGGCGCCACGACCTGATCCCGCGCCTGAGCGCCGTGGTCGGCGGGCTCAGCGCCCATGAGCAGGAGGTGCAGACCGCGGTGGCCCGGCTGCGCGGCCAGCTCGGCGCCACGGCGCCCGGCGTGGCCGGGCCGGATTTCTCCGGCCTCGCGGCGACCGTGCGCGGCGTGGTGGAAAAATATCCGCAGCTCAGCGCCCAGACCGGGTTCACCGCGCTGCAGCACGAGCTGATCCAGACCGAGCAGCGCATCGCGCTCGCGCGGGGTTATTACAACGACATCGCCACCCAGTTTGCCACCCGCCTCGGGATCGTGCCGGACACCTGGGTCGCGGCCCTGCGCGGGATGCGGCCCGAGCCCCTGCTGCAGGCGGAGGATTTCGAGCGCGCCGTCGTGAAAATTGACCTGGCCTGATGCCGCCGCGGCCATGGCCAAGCCCATCACCCTCATCGTCGCCTGCACCGAGAACCGCGTCATCGGCCGGGCCGGCCGGCTGCCCTTCGACATCCCCGAGGACAAGGCGTGGTTTCACGACCGGACGGCCAACACGACCGTCGTGCTCGGCCGCGTCTGTTTCGAAACCTGGCCCCGGGTGCTGGCCGATGGCCGCCAGCCGGTGGTGATCACGCGCAACGGTCAGCTCGCCGGTGACCGGGTGCGCGTGGCGGGCAGCGTCCCCGACGCGTTGGCCATCGCCCAAACCCTGTCCGGTGATATCATGATCTGCGGCGGCCAGCGCATTTACGAGGAGACCCTCGCGGTTGCCGACCGCCTGCTGCTGACGCTCGTGCACGCCGAGGTGCCGGGGGACACTTATTTTCCCGAATGGCGCCACCTGTCCTGGCGCGAGTCAGCGCGCCGGGAAAGCCACGATGCCAGATACCGCTACACCTTCCTCACCCTGGACCGTCAGGCGTGAGGCCGGTCGGTGAAGGTCGTGTCGATGTGGAAAGGCACGTAGAGCGGACAGAAGCACACGATGGAGGTGATGATCGGCACAAAGCCGAGGAGGAACCAGAAGTTTTCCAAGTGAATGCCCAGGCCTAGAATGATGCAGCCGACCGAGAAGCGGACCGCCGCATCGAAGGAGCCAACATTTGCTTTCATGGGAGTATCAGGGGTTGACCAAAGGTTACTCCAGCGCCGGCAAACCGCTGCGCACTTATTGGCCAAAGGCGTGCATCCATCGACCCATACCGGGGCGAATCTGCGGCGACGGGAACACCGACTATCCGGATCCATGCAGATGATTTCCCGCGAATAACGCGAATTCACGCGGATTACAGAGGGGAAACAGGCGCAAATGGGATTGCTTGTTCAAACCCACCAACCAGTGGACCGGGATTTCCGGGGATTCCATTCGCATTTATCCGCGTGATTGGCGGGCAACTGAATATTCCCGGATAATCATAGTGCAGCCGCCGGTTCGCGGCTCATCATCGGTTCGCGGCTGGACCAAGGTCCAACCCTACGCGGACTGTGGAATGACTGCCGTGTTATTTTAAT
>CAYRDN010000040.1:0-32431 GCA_964423065.1 uncultured Oleiharenicola sp.
GCCTTTACGCCGGCTACTATTACAACACCTACAACTTCACCAACGCCAGCACCGGGACGATCACGGCGAGCGGGGCCAACACCACCGTGTACCTGGAGGGCATCCAGAATCTGGGTGCGCTTTTCGCCAACAACTCGGGCGTGCTGTACTTCCAGGGCACCAACACCACGGCCAGCCTGGGCAGCGTCACCCTCGCCAGCGGCGGCCGGGCGCTGCTCAACGGCACGCTGGACAACACCGCCGCGACCCTGACCTCGCCGGTCGGCGGCCTCTTCGAGCTCTATGGCGGCACGATCAACAACGGGACCATCGCCGGTGGCACGCTGGGCTTCACCGGCTCCGGCGGCACGCTGAGCAACGTCAGCTACACCGGCAACCTCTCGCTGCCGGCCAGCACCTCCGTCACCTTCACCGGCGGCACGGCCTTCACCGGCAGCAACCTGACCCTGGGCAATTACGCCACGCTGAACTGGAACCAGAACGGCACCCTGACGGGCAAGACCATCGTGTCCGGCCTCACGTCCGGCTATTACGCCTACCTCAGTGTCGGCTACAACAACTCGCTGACGCTCGACAGCGCCACATCGCTCACCGGCGATGTCTACGTCTACGGCACCACTGGTTCGACGATCACCAACCAAGGGACGATCACCAACAACAACGGCAGCGGCTACCTCTACGCCCCAACCTTAATCAACCAGGGGACGATCACGGCCAACGCCGGCTCGACCCTGTACCTCGGTTACTATTACAGCAACTACAACACGACCAACACCAGCACCGGCACGATCACGGCCAACGGGTCGAACGCCAATGTCTACCTGCAGGGCGTCCTGAACCAGGGCCTGTACACCGCGACCAATGCCGGCATCCTGACCTTCCAGGGCACCAACACCACGGCCAGCCTTGGCAACGTCACCCTCGCCAGCGGCGGCCGGGCGCTCCTCAACGGCACGCTCGACAACACCGCCGCGACCCTGACGGCGCCGACGGGCGGCAAGTTCGAGCTTTACGGCGGCACGATCAACAACGGGACCATCGGCGCGGGCGCGCTCGGCTTCACCAGTTCGGGCGGCACGCTCAGCAATGTCAGCATCACCGGCGACCTGGTTCTGCCGACGAGCAGCTATGTCAACCTGGCCAGCGGCTCGATGTTCAGCGGCACGAACCTCCAGCTCGCGAACAGCGCAGGCGTCTACTGGCAGCAGCCGGGCACCCTCGCCGGCAAGGCGCTCACCTTCGGGAACGGGGCCTACATCTATGTCACCGGCACCAACGACACCCTGACGCTCGACTCCGCCACCACGGCCACCGGCGACATTCAAATCTACACCAACGGCTCCACCGGCACCGCCGTCACCAACCAGGGCACCATCAACCACACCTCGGCCAGCACCGGCTACCTTTACGCCCCGACCTTCACCAACCAAGGCACCGTCAACATCACCGCCGGCGGCCTGTACCTCGGCAACTCCAGCACCTACGCATTTGCCAACACGGCCAGCGGCGCCGTCAATGTGAACGGGGGCACCGCCTACATCTATTCCCCTTTCAGCAACGCGGGCCTCCTCAACGTCCAGAGCGGCACGCTCTACACCAACAATTTTCTGACCAGCACCGGCGTGATCAAGGGTTCCGGCACCATCAACGGCCTCGTGACCCTCGCCGGCGGCTCGCTCGCCCCGGGCAACTCCGTCGGCACCCTCACCATCAACGGCGGCAATCTCGCCGTCACCGGGTCGAGCACCCTGGACCTGGAATTGAGCGGCGCCACCGCCGACAAACTGGTCTTCCAGAATCCCACCGGCACCGTTAACCTCGGGAGCCTGCTCAATGTGAGCCTGACCCTGCTCGGCGCACCCACGCCCTCCACCACCTTTACGGTGATGACCATCACCTCAAGCTCGTACAATTTCTCCGGCACCTTTGCCAACCTGCCGACGTCGGGTTCGGTGCTCAGCGCGACGTTTGCCAGCGTGAATTATGATTTCATGGTGAACTATCTGCCCAAATCGATCACGTTCACCTCCGTGCCGGAACCGGGCACCTGGGCCCTGCTCGGCAGCGGCCTGGTGCTGCTGGCCTGCCGCTGCCGGCGCCGGCGTTCCGCCTGATCCGGCCGCGGGCTTACGCGCGCACGGCCCAGCGGAACTTGGCCGACGAACTGCGCGGATTGGCGCGGCGTTCCGCCGGCCCGGCCCGGATGACCTCGTCGCTCGCCACGGCATAGATTCCGTCGCGCCGGCCCTCGCGGAAGGCGTGCTTCACCCGGCGGTCCTCGCCGGAATGAAACGTGAGGATCGCCGCGCGCCCGCCCGGCCGCAGGCAGGACGGCAGCGCACGCAGGAACGCGTCGAGCGCGCCAAATTCGTCGTTCACCGCGATGCGCAGCGCCTGGAACACGCGGCGCACGCAGTCGTCCTCCGCCGGATTGGACCGCGGCCGGTCCGCGCGCAGGATCCCGCGGATGGCGTCCGCAAGCGGCCGGGTCCGCGTGAACGGGGTTTGCGCCCGCCGCGCCGCGAGCCCGCGGGCGAGCAGCTCCGCGTTCGGCTCGTCGGCGTTTTCCGCGAGCGCGGCGGCCAGGCCGGCGGCGGTCACCCGGGCCAGCCAGTCGGCGGCGGACGGCGGGCGGTGCGGGTTCAGGCGCAGGTCGAGCGGTCCGTCGGCCTTGAAGCTGAAGCCGCGCGCGGGGTCGTCGAGCTGCATCGAGGAGACGCCGAGGTCGGCGAGGATGGCATCGGCGCCGGCGAGGCCGAGTTCCGCCAGCACCCGCGGCAGGCCGGCGAAGTTGCTCCGGACGGGCGTGAATATCTCCTCGCCCCAGCCGGCCGCGCGCAGGCGGGCCACCGTCTTGGGGAGCTCGATCGGATCGACATCCAGCCCGATCAGCCGGCCGGTGGGCGCGATCCGCGCCAGCAGCTCGCGGGCATGGCCGCCGAAGCCGAGCGTGCAATCCACGACCACCTCGCCCGGCTGCGGGGCGAGGGCGCCCATGATCTCGGCCACCAGGATCGGCCGGTGCGAACCGGCGGGGGTTTTGCCCGCGGCGAGCACCTTGGCCACGTCCGCGGCGTAGTGTTCCGGGTCGAGCTCCTTGTATTTGTCCCCGAACTGCCGGGGATTTTTCCCCGCATAGCGCGGCCGCCGGCGATGCGGGGCCGGCGGGCCGGAATCGGGCGTGGCAGCGGGGTCGGACATGCAAGCTGCTTATGCGCGCGCTGATCCGCCGCCGCAATGGTCCAGTTGCCCGGGCTGGGAATTGGCAGGGTGGAGGCATGGGATATGCTCGAATGGGACCACGGGCGCCGAACTTCTGCCCACGCACCCGGCGGCCCGCCAGTCATCACCACCATGAATACTCATCTGCCTTTGGACAGAGCGGACGGTTATTTTGCGACGGAGCTGCGCGACTCGCGCGCCCCTTGGGTCAAGCCCCCGGCCCCCTTCATCACCATTTCCCGGGAAAGCTGCGCCGGCGGATCCGGCCTCGCGCAGCTGCTGGCGGAAAAGCTCAGCGCCGGGTCCGCCGCGGCGGACCGGTGGAGCATCTTCGGTGGCAACCTCATCAACCGGATGCTGCGGTCGAACCACCTGCCCGAGGACCTGGCCCGGTTTCTGCCGGAGGACCGGGTGCCGGAGGTGAGCGCAACGATCGGTGAGATCGTCGGCCTGCATCCGAGCCTGTGGGAGCTGGTGCAGAAGGCCAACGAGACCATGCGGCGGCTGGCGCTGGATGGAAATGTGATCCTCGTCGGCCGCGGGGCGAATTACGCCACCACGGGCATCGCCGGCGGTGTCCATGTCCGCCTGGTCGCGCCACCCGAGCACCGGGCCCGGTATTACGCACAGCGCTTCAACGTCACGGAGGCCGAGGCGCTGCAGCACAACGCGCGCTGCGACGCCGCGCGCCGCCGCTATGTCTCGGCCCACTTCAACCGCGCCGCGGAGGATCCCGCCGCGTACGACCTCGTGATCAACACGATTCATGTGCCGCTCGACGAGGCCGCGCAACTGGTGGCCGCGCACGTCCGGGCCCACGCCTCGATCGCGGCTTGAGCCGGTCAGGGCGTGTCTTCAAACTGGCATTGTGGGCCAGCGAGCTTGCTCGCACTTCATCCGCGCCCGCGAGGCGCTCAAACCGCGCCCGTCTCCAGCCCGCTCACTCCGCCGCGCGCAGCCGGCCGGCCCAGCGGGTCCGGAGGCGGGCCATGACCAGGGCGAGGATCATCGTGGCGCCCCAGATCATCTCGGTCAGCTGCGGGCTGAAGCCGAGCAGGTTGAAGCCGGTGGCGATCACCTGCAGGAGGACCAGCGCGAGCCCGACCCCCCGCACCCGGCCGAAGCCGCCGAACGGGTCCACGCCGCCGAGCACGGCGGCGAGGATGGTGATGAGCAGGTACGACTCCGCATAGCCGGCCCGGGCCGAGTTGAACCGCGCGATCATCACGAGCGCGGCCACCCAGCACAGGACGCTGGAGACCAGATAGACGCCGATGAGGACCCGCGCGGTGTTTACGCCCGAATATCGGGTCGCGGGCTCGTTCGAGCCGATGAGCCGCACGCTGACGCCGAAGGGCGTGTGCTGTAGCAGCAGGCCCACCGCCCCGGCGCAGAGGCCGAACAGCAGCAGCGACACCGGCACGCCGAGGATCGTCCCGTTGCCGAGAAAGAGGATCGCGGGCGGGAAGCCGCCGATGACGCCGCCGCGGGTCGCCGCGACGGCGATGCCCTTCACCAGCATCATCGCCCCCAGCGTGACGAGGATCGGATGCACGCGCAGTCGCGCCACGAGGGTGCCGCTCAGCCCGCCGATGAGCAGGGCCGCGGCCAGGCCGGCGAGGAGGGCCAGCGCGATCACGCCCGCCACCAGCGCCGGCGGGCTCGCAGGCCCCGCCAGTCGGGTGAGGATGGCGGCCATGACCAGGCCGCAGAGGTTCGCCGTGGCGATGATGGCGAGATTCAGGCCGCCGCTGACCAGCGGGATCATCATGGCCAGCGCGAGCAGGCCCAGTTCGGGCAGCTGGAGCGCCATCGAGCGCACCGTTTCCACGGAGAAAAAGCGCGCCGGGGCCAGCCCGCCGAAAATAACCACCGCGCCGGCGAGCAGCACGACGAGCTGAATGGTCGCAGGATCGGGGCGGGCAAGGGCCCGCGGTTCAGGGGGCGGCATGCCGGCCTCCCTTCCGCGACCGCGCCAGCAGCGCGGTGGTGCCCACGCTGAGCAGGATCACCAGGCCGGTCACCCAGCCGAACGAGTACGACGACACGCCGAGCAGGGTCAGCCCGTTGCGCAGCATCGCCAGCAGCACCAGGCCCGTGATCGTGCCGCCGACGGTCCCGACCCCGCCGGTGAGGCTGGCGCCGCCGAGCACCACCGCCGCCAGCACGTCGAGCTCGCGGCCGATCAGCGCATTGGGCGCGACCTCCTCGACCCGGTGCGCCTGCATCAGCCCCGCCAGCCCGGCGAGCGCGCCGGAATAACCGTAGACAAATCCCTGCAGCCGGCCGACCGGGCAGCCCATCCGCCGCGCCGCCTCGGGGTTGCTGCCGAGGGCGAAGATCTGCCGGCCGAGCCCCAGCCGCCGCAGCAGGAAGGCCGTCGCCCCCAGCACGACCGCGGCCACGGCCAGGGGCAGCGGCACGGCGAGGAACGCATTCTTTGCCGTGAACCAGTCGGGCAGGTCGTAGAGCGGCGCGCCCTTGGTCGCGGCCATGAGCAGTGAGAACCAGAAGGTCATGGTCGCGATGGTCACGATGACCGGCGGCGCGCTCAGCCCGTGGACCAGCAGCGCGTTGATCCCGCCCAGCGCCGCGCCGAGCGCCCCGGCGAGCAGGACCGCCGTGGTCCAGTTGCCGCCGTACCGCAGCACGAGGCTGACGGTCAGGTACTGGCTGACCGCGGCGATGGCCGCGAACGACAGGTCGATGCCGCCGGCGATCAGCACCACCAGCAGGCCCGCCGCCATGATGGCCAGGACCGCCTGGCTCTCGAGGAGGTCCGCGCAATTGCCCCATGACCGGAAGCCCGGCGAAAGGGCGGCGAAGACCGCCGCGATCGCGAGGGTGACGACGGCCAGCCGGCGTTCGTGGCTGCGGCCGAGGCGGCGCAGGAACTCACGCATTGATGGCCTCCCGCAGCTGCGCCTCGGTCGTGTCCGCCGGGGCATGGCGGCCGGTGATCCGGCCGCCGCGCATGACGAGCACGGTGTGCGCCTGTTGCAGCACCTCCTCGGCCTCGTCCGAGATCAGGATGATCGCGAGGCCGCGCGCCGCCAGCTCGCCGATGGTGCGGTAGAGGCCGGCCTTGGCGCCGACATCGATGCCCGCCGTCGGCGAGTCGAGGATCAGGACGCGCGGCTGCGTCGCCAGCCATTTGGCCAGCACGATGCGCTGCTGGTTGCCGCCCGACAGTTCCTGCACGGGCCGTTCCACCGTGGCGGTCTTGATCTGCAGCCCGGTGATCCAGCGGCCGATGGTCTCCTGCCGCCGCTGTCCGTCGATGAGGCCCAGCCGCCCCGCCAGCCGGGCGAGCACCGTGACCACGGTGTTGTCCGCGATCGATTGCGGCATGACCAGCCCGAGGGCCACCCGGTCCTCCGGCACGTAGCCCAAACCCGCGCGGATGGCGGCGCGGTTGTCGCCGAAGTCGACCGGCCGCCCGTCGACGAGGATCTCGCCCGTGTCCGGCGGATTCATGCCGAAAAGCGACAGCGCCAGCTCGGTGCGGCCCGAGCCGAGCCGGCCGGTGAGGCCCAGGATCTCACCCGGACGCACGGTCAGGGAGACGTCCGCATATTGGCCCGGGCGGGTCAGGCCGCGCACCTCGATCACCGGCGGGGCGTCGCCGGTGAAGGGGGGACGGGGCGCCGCCGCGTCCGCCTGGCCGGAGATCAGCCGGCCCAGTTGCGCGCGATCCAGGGCGTGCATCGCGAAGGTGCCTGCGTTGCGGCCGTCGCGCAGCACGGTGACGCGATCGCCGATCCGCAGCATGTCGTCGAGCCGGTGGCTGACGAGGACGGTCGCGATGCCCTGGGCCTTGAGGCTGCGGATCGTGGCCAGCAGGGCGTCGGTCTCGTGGTGGGTGAGCGAGGCGGTCGGCTCGTCCATGACCACGAGCCGTGCCGCGACGGCCAGGGCGCGGCCGATGGCGACGAGCTGGCGCAGGGCGATCGGCAGGTCCTGCACGGCGGCGTCGAGCGGGAGCGTGACGCCGAGGCGCGCCAGCACGGCCGCCGCCGCCGCCCGCTGGCGGCGCGGCCGCACGAGCCGGGCGGCGTGGCCGGCATGGTCGTGAAACATGATGTTCTCGGCCACGGTCAGTTGGGGGAAAAGGGCGAGATCCTGGTAGATGATCTGGATGCCGGCGGCCTGCGAGGCCGCCGGTGACAGCCGGGGATGCCCGACGCCGGCCAGGGTGATCCGGCCGGAGTCGGGCGGGAGCACGCCGGCGAGGATCTTGATCAGGGTGCTCTTGCCGCAGCCGTTTTCCCCGGCGAGGCAGTGGATCTCGCCCGCCTGCACGGTGAAGTTGGCGCCGGCCAGGGCCTGGACACCGCCGAAGCGCCGGCTGATGCCGGCCAGTTCCACCAGGGCCGGCGACAAGCGCGGTGGGCCGGGGTGTGCGGGATCGACCATGTGACCGGCGCTCAGAGCCCGAGGGCGGCGAACTCGTCGATCGTGTCGCGGTTGAGCGTATGGATGCGGTCGAACCGGATCACATGGTGTTCCGCATCGACCTTCGCCTTGCCCAGGCCGGGGATCTCCAGGCCGTCCTGGATGGGTTTTCCGTCGACGATCAGCTTGGCGAGATAGACCAGCGCATAGCCCGCCTCGCGCGGGTTGAAGATGAAACCCTCGGTGATGACGCCCTCCTTGAGCAGCTTCCGGCCCTGCGAGGGCGAGAAGCCGCCGACCACCGCGACCTTGCCGGCGAGGCCGCGCTCCTTGACCGCGCGCCCCGCGCCGATCGGGCCCTGGCTGCCGAAGGTCAGGATGCCCTTCAGGCCCGGATGCGCGAGCAGGGCGTCACGCGTGGTGTTGAAGCTGTCGTCGACGCTCTCCGCCACGCCGTAGCGGTCCGCGACGAGGTGCATCCGGGGATAATGGGCCTGTTGGTAGGCGATGGCGGCGTCCGCCCACAGGTTGTGCAGCGGCACGGTCAGCGAGCCGACGTAGACGACGTACTCGCCCTCGCCGCCCATGGCCTCGGCGAGGCGGCGGAGGTTTTTCACGGCATATTCCTGGTTGTCCATCATCTCGAGGTCCCACGCCGCGCCCCGCTGGTTCGGCGACTCGTGCGTCAGGACCGTGATGCCCGCGGCGCGGGCGCGGGCGAACACCGGCTCGAGGGCGGTTGCGTCGTTGGGCACGACGGCGATGACACGCACCTGCTTCGCGATCAGGTCCTCCACGGCCCGGACCTGCTGGGCGGGGTCGGCGGCCGTGGGGCCGACCATGCTGGCGTCCAGACCGGTCTCGCGGCCGGCCTGCTGGATGCCCTGTTCCATGACGGTGAACCAAGGGATGCCGCCGACCTTGACCACGACGGCGACGGCCTCGCCCGCGGCCAGCGACCGGGCGGCCGGCAGGGCCGCGCAGGCGGCAACGAGGGAAAGGGAGAGGACGCGACGGAACCGGGCGTGGAGGGTGGGCATGGGGTGGATCCTGGACCTGGCCTCCGTGGGGACCGGAAGCAGCCCAGAAAATCCATAACCCCGGCCAAGAGTCTAGCTCAATTGGCGGGGGTCAATCGGGGGCGGCTGGCGGTCCCGCCCCCGGACCGCAAGCAATCAGGAGGCGGGGATGATCTCGATCCCGTTGATCTCGGGATTCTCGACCTGGCCGGTGAAGGTGATGTCCAGCTTGCCGTTGGTGACCTCCACGTTGACGGTCTCGACGTAGGCCCGCAGGGCTCCGCCGGCCTTGGCGAAGACATCGAAGTCCTTGAGCTCATGCCCGCCGACATTGATCGTGAAGACGCGCTGGCCGGGCTTGGTGATCTCCTCGAACGTCTCCGCAAAATGCAGTTTCACCACGTACTTCCCGTTGGGGAGCTTTTGGGAAAAGCTGCCCATGCTGTAGTGTTCCAGGCGGTAGATGGCCGGGTCGGCCGTGTTTTCAATCTTCACGAAGTCGCCGCGGTCGACGGTGTCGCCGCCGTCGAAGCCCTGGTCGGGCAGCCAGGTGTTGCCGCTGGCGTCCTTGTAGGGAGCCGTCGCGCCGGCGTTGATGCGGATGGTCGCCTTTGCGGCCTCGGCCGGCTTGGCGGTGGCCGGGGCCTGGGCCCGGGCGGCCGGGGTGCCACCGACGAGGAGCAATGCGGCCAGGATCGACAGGGCTGGCCAGGATGAGACGCGGAGGGGGGATTGCATGGGGTATCGCTTGCTGGAGGTTGATGATCGGTGCCGGGAAAATGCTCGAAAACATGATTAGCCATCCGGCCACCTGCGGCAAGGCGCAAACGCCGGGTGGTTTGCATCGCGAAACTTTCTGACTACCCTCGTGGCTCCCCGAACCCACCAACCCCCCATCACGATGAAACGCACCGCGACCGCAGTCTGGCAAGGTTCACTCAAGGCAGGCCATGGCGGCCTCACCGCTCCCGGCGGGGTGTTGCACGACACGCCGTACTCGTTCGCGTCGCGTTTCGCCTCCGGTCCGGGCACGAATCCCGAGGAGCTGATCGCCGCGGCCCACGCGGGCTGCTTTGCGATGGCGCTCTCCGGCGTGCTCGGCGAGGCGGGCTTCACGCCCGAGCGCCTCGTGGCCACGGCCGAGGTGAGCGTGGACAATGTCCCGCCGCAGGGCTGGACCGTCACGGCCTCGCACCTGGTGCTGACCGCGACGATCCCCGGCCTCGACGCCGTCCGGTTCGGCGAGCTGGCGGCCAAGGCGAAGGCCAACTGCCCGGTTTCCCGCCTGCTCAACGCCACCATCACGCTCGACGCGAAGCTGGCCTGAACCGCGGACGGAGGGGGCGCGGGTAGTGTGGGAGCATTAGAAATAGCTCTTTTCAACCACCGTTTCCCGTCCATGGTGCACAGTCAGCCATGGGTCAGGAAACCGCCATCTATCTTACCAACATTGTCCTGGGCACCATCCTGGCGTGCCTGATGACGCATTATTGGTTGAGGCAGGGCCGGCCCCTGACGATGCGCTACTGGATGCTCTCGGCCTGGGTGATGACCGCCGCCGACATCCTCTTCGCCGCCCGCCCGGAACTTTCCTATTGGATCGGCCGGATCTTCCCGACGTTGTTGGTCACGGTCGGGCAGGCGGGCCTGTTCCTGGGCGCGCAGCGCACGGCCGACCGCCCGCGGCAATGGCGGCTGATGGTCGCGATCATCCTCGTGCACGCCGCCGGCCTGGCCTTTTTCGTCGGGTATGCCGCTTGGTCCAGCTGGCGCATGGTCTTCAACGGGATCATCTGGGGTGGCCTGTCGCTGGTGTCCGCCTGGAACTTCCGCCACGCGCACCCGGTGTTCTGGAACTCACCCGTGGCACCGGCCAGCGCGTTTCTGGTCCACGGGCTGTTTCATGTCGCGCGGGTGTGCCTGGCCGTCCTCTTCGGCATGAACGCCTGGACCGCCGCCATGGACACATTGCAGATCCTCGGCGACCTCGAGGTCAGCTTTTTCATGGTGGCCCTCTTCGTCAGCCTGCTGATCGCACACCTGCAGCTGCGGAACCAGGAGCTCAACAGTGCCCGGGCGGAAGTGCAGGCGCTGTCCGGCCTGCTGCCGATCTGCGCCTGGTGCAAGAAGGTGCGCGACGACGACGGCTACTGGCAGCAGGTGGAGGACTACTTCGCCTCCCGCAGCGGGATCGAGTTCACGCACGGGATGTGCGCCGACTGCTTCAAGGAACAGAAAAAGCAAAAGAACTGAGCGCCGCGCCCGGCCGCCTCAATTTTTCCCGGCCGCCCGCGCGGCGCTCACGACAGCAGGAGGACCTTGAGCATCTGCAGCGCGGCGATCGCGCCGATGCCGAGCGAGGCGTACCACAGCCAGCGTTTCTTGACGACGAGGCACACACCGCCCAGGGCGATGGCGATCTGGAAGAAGGTGGTGGCGAGCCCCATCTCCCGCCCGCAGTCGGACGAATAGGTGGCGAGTCCCCGGGCGACATCGCGCCGGGCCTCGATGGTCTTCGCCGCCTTCATGATCTCCTTTTTCTCATTTTCATACCGGTCGACCTTCGCGGTGAAGCCGGCGACCACCTTGGGCTCGAGGACCGTGCTGCCGTTCGTCGCCCGTTCGCGCTCCAACTCATAGATGCTCTGCTTGATGCCCTTGGCCTGGTAAAAGGCCCACTGGTCGGAGGCCTCGGCCTGGTTGAACGTCGCCTCGTTCAACTGCTTCATGGTGGCGGAGGAATATCCCGCCCCGCGCTGGGTGGCGATGGCGGCGAGGACCGCGAGGCAGATCATCGAGAGCGAGACGTACTTCGTCCAGGCATCGCGCTTCGCCTTGTCTTTTTGGGCCTGCTGGTCGGCCTTGAGGGCCGCCACCAGGGCGTGGAGTTCGTTGAGGTCGGTGCTCATGATTGGGAAAAGGGTCCGCCATTCAGCAAAAAATCACCGGCTTGTCTAGCCTGCGCTTGGACTGACGCGAAAGACGATGAATCCCACCAAGAAAGCAGCGGCGCCGCCGGGCCAAGCCGCCGGCGGCTTGGGCTTGAGTCGGGGGGCACGGCCGGTTACCTTGGCGGGATGGAACGCCGGGACTTCATCAGGCTGACCGCCCTGGGCGCCGGCGCCGCCCTGGCCGGGACCGGACCGCGGGCCGCCGCCCCGGCCGCTCCCGCCATCCCGGCCTCCGCTCCCGTGCGGCCGACGACGATCGCCCTGCCCATCAGCATCGAGGCCCTCGCGACGCGCGAGCTCGAGGCGATGTTCGAGGACATGCAGCAACGGGCGGGGGTGAACGTGCTGATGCCCTTTGCCTACTCGCACGAGCCGCACCGCGGCGGCGTGCCGGCCGCCGGCTTTCATGGCGGCAACTACGCGACGCCGCACCTGCAGTATTATCAGGACACGCCGCTGACCTACGACGACATGCGCGCCCCGGAATTCGGCGCGCTCGACGTGCTGGCCCGGGTCATCCCGGTCGCGGCCCGGCGCGGCATCAGGGTCTTTCCGTTTCTGCTCGAGGACAACACGCTGCCCGCCGCCGTGCCGCACTGGGCCGCGCTCTACGAGGTGGATCATCACGGCCGCCGGACCGACCGCCATCCGGGCGGCCCGTGCTACAACCACCCGCAGTACCGGAATTTCTCCCTCGGGCTGGTCGAGGACTACGCCCGCTCCTATGCGATCGGGGGGATCATGTGGGGCTCGGAACGCCAGAGCGGCCTGCTCAATGCGCTCGGCCTCTCGCAAAGCCCCGGGCAGGACCCGGGCCGCACGACGTGCTTCTGCGAGTTCTGCGTGGCCAAGGGACGGGAGCGCGGCATCGACGCGGCGCGCGCGCGCCTGGGCTTCGGCGAGGTCGAGAAATTCGTCCTCGCGGGCCGCGCCGGGACCCGGCCGCGGGACGGTCACTTCGCCACGTTCTGGCGGCTACTGCTGAAATATCCCGAGGTGCTCGCCTGGGCCAGCCTGTGGGTCTCCAGCCGGCATGAGTTCCAGGCCGCGCTCTACCGGCGGGTCAAGGCCGCCAACCCGGAGCTGCAGGTCGGCTGGCATGTGTGGCACAACGTGTCCTTCAGTCCGTTCCAGCGCGCGGAGGAGGACTACGCCGAGATGACCGGCTGGTCGGATTTTCTCCGGCCCGCGCTCTACAACAATGTCGCGGGCGAGCGTTTCGTGCGCTTCGTCCAGGGGGCGCAGGGCGCCGTGCTCGGCGATCTGGCCCCGGAGGCGATCACGACGCTGCTGGCGGCGCAGCTGGGCTACCAGGAGGCGGCCTACGCCGCGCTCCCGGCCGCGGGTTTTTCGGCCGACTACGTGCAGCGCGAGACGGCCCGCGCCGTCGCGGGGGTGGCCGGGAGCCCGGTGCAGATCTGGCCGGGCGTCGACATCGACGTGCCCGCGGGTCCGGCCGGCAACCGGGTCACGCCGGAAAGCGTCGGCTTCGCGGTCAAGGCGGCCTTTCGCGGCGGCGCCGCGGGCATCATCCTGTCCCGGAATTATGTCGAGATGAAGCCGGCGAACCTCTCCGGCGCCGGCGCGGCGCTGCGGGAACTCGGCCGCGCCTGACTCAGCCGGCCAGGGCCGTGCGGACCTGCGCGACGAGCGCGAAGGAGCGCCGCCGCTCCGCCTGGTCGAAGATGGCGGCGGTCACCATCAGCTCGTCCACGCGCGTCCGCTGCAGGAACGCGGCGAGCCCGCGCTGCACGGTGGCGGGGGCGCCGACGACCGCGGCGCTGAACGCGTGCTCGACGCCGGCCCGCTCCAGGGGCGACCAGCGGCCGTCCATGCGGTCCACCGGCGGGGGCAGCGGCCCCGGCATGCCGCGGCGCAGCAGCACGAAGCTTTGCTGGAGCGACGTGGCCAGGCGGGCGGCCGCGGCGTCCGTGTCTGCCGCCACGACACCGATCGCCGCCATCGCGTACGGCCGGGCGAGGGCGGCCGACGGGCGGAAATCGTGGCGGTAGAGGGCCAGGGCCTGGTCGAGGTGGTCGGGGGCGAAGTGGGAGGCGAAGGCGAAGGGCAGGCCGAGCGCCGCGGCGAGCTGCGCGCTGAACAGGCTCGAGCCGAGCAGCCAGATGGGCACGGGCAGGCCGCCGCCGGGGACGGCCTGCACGACCTGGCCGGGGACGACCGGGTGGAAATAGGACTGCAATTCCACGACATCCTGCGGAAAGGTGTCCGCCGAATTGACTGCGCCGCGGCGCAAAGCCCGCGCGGTGGCCTGGTCGGTGCCGGGCGCCCGCCCGAGGCCGAGGTCGATGCGGCCGGGGAAGAGCGCTTCCAAAGTGCCGAACTGCTCGGCGATCACCAGCGGTGCGTGATTCGGCAGCATGATGCCGCCCGCCCCGACGCGGATCGTGCGGGTGCCGGCGGCGACATGGCCGATGACGACCGCCGTCGCCGCGCTGGCGATGCCGGGCATGTTGTGGTGCTCGGCGAGCCAGAAGCGGCGGTAGCCCAGCTGCTCCGCATGCCGGGCGAGGTCGAGCGAGCGCTGCAGCGCATCGGCCGCGCTGCCACCCTGGACGATGTTGGACAGATCAAGGACGGAAAAAGGAACCATCCCCCATCATGACCAGATTGGCGGGATTTTCCAATCCGGTGGCATGGGGAGGGGACGATCGGGCTCAGGCCGACAGGGAGATGATCTTCTTCGCCACGCTGGAAACGGCGCCGACCGCGTCATTGCCGGCCTTCTGCCACTGGTCCTTGGAATCCTGCACGGCCTGGCGCACCGCGGCGATCGCCGGCGTGAGCGCGGCCACGGCGGCGGGCGTGCCGTTGTTCGCGGCGAGCGCCGCCTCGAGCTCGGCCAGCCTCGCGTTGAGGTCCTGCTGGGCGGTGTTCAAGGCCGCCGCCGAGGCCGCGAGGCTCTTTTGCAGGGAGCCGGTCACGTTGCCCAGGTTCTGCTCCATGTTTTGCTGGAGTGTGTCGAGGCTCGACGTGATCCACGCGTCCATCGACTGGCGGACTTCCGCCGCGATGCGCTGGGCGTCCTCGCTGGCCGGCGGCGTGTAGCTGCGGTTGAACCGGTTCCATTGGGCCTGCAGGAGGCCGCTGTTGTCGTCGCTCATGGGTATGGTCTCCATCAGGGGGTGGTGGTTGCCGCCGCCTGGGTCGCGGCCGCGTTCGCGGTGGCCTGGCCGGTGGTGGCGACGTCAGACTGCGCCTTGGCGGTCAGCCGTTGCACCGCGCTCTCGATGTCCCGGACCACGGCGGGCGCGTTTTTTGCCAGGGCCCCGCCGGCGAGCGAGGCGATCAGGCTGTCGCTGTTGAGCGCGGCGCCCAGGCCCTGGGCCACGCCGGTGAGCACGTTCAGCCCGACATTCAGGGCATTGGTCTCGTACTGCAGCGCCGCGCCCAGCTCGAGCAAGGCCTGGTCGATCGAGGCGTTGGCGGCCTGGACCTGCAGGAGATAGGTGTCGGTGGCGCTCGAGACGCCGGCCGCCGGGGGATCGGGCGGGTCGGGCAGCATCGACTGGTCGGCCTGCAGGGTCTCGAACTCCTGCGCGACCTCGGCGCGGAACTGTTCGCGCCGCGCCGCCAGCGCGAGGATGAGCCGGTTGCGGATCCGGCCTTCCGTCTCCACCAGCAGGCGCTGGGTGTCCTCCCAATCCTGCGCGGCCTTCAGCGCGCCCTCAGGGATGAAGGGATCGGTGGGATGGTTCTTCTCCCCGCTGAGGACCTTGGTGAATGCGTTCCGCCTGGCCTGCTCCGCGGCGCGCAGGCGGAGGAATGCGTCGTTGCCCTCGAGTTCCACGGTCAATCCGGCGGTGATCAGCCGGAAGGCCGCGTCGTCGAAGGCCTCGAGCACCTGCAGCTGCCCCGCGCGGAGGGCCTCGGCCCGGTAGGATTTCATCAGCGCGGCGGCGGCCAGCGCGGCCTGGCGGTTTTTCGCGACGGCCTGCTCGCCAAACGTGGCGAGCGTCCGGATGCCGGCCGTCTGGCTGGCGGCGACCGCGTCGGCGGCGAGGCGGATCTTTTCCGGCTGGGCGACGATGGCCGGGGGGACATGGATGCACCCGGACAGTGACAGCAACGCGCCCACGAGGCCGGGACCAAGCCGGCACCGGTTCGCGGCGGATTTGAGGGGAGGATTCATGGCGGGTTGTTGGTGGCGATCAGGGCGGACGTGAGGTGGGCGGCGGCCACGGTGGCCGCCATCCGCCTCAATTGGGGCAGGGTGGCCGGCTGCGCCGCGGCCGCAACGCCGTCGGCCGCGGACTTGGCGCCGGGGCCGTCGTCGTCGGCGCCGGCATTTTTGGTGCTGGCGCCGACGGCGGTGAAAATCTTGTCGGAGATGTGGTCCACCAGCACGGCGGTCTTCCGTGTGTTGTAGCCGAAGATGAAGCCCAGCAGCGGCAGGAGCCAGAACCGGACTTCCACGCTCGCATCGATGATGCCGAAATAGATCCACAGGATCAGCACCAGCGACAGGACCGGACCGTAGATGATCTTGGAGAGGCTGATCCACACTTCGCTCGTCCGGTAGCGGCCGCGGGCGCGGACCTGCGCCACGTTCACGATCAGGTTGACCAGGGTGCCAAAGATGGACCAGAGCACCGCCTCGGCCAGGGCGCCCCGCGGCCGCATCCAGAAGATGCTGTGCAGATACGGCACCTGCAGGCTGTCGCGGGCATGGGTCTGGGCCTCTTGCAAGTCGGCAAGCTGCTGCAGCTGGTACATGAGGTTGAACAAGGATACCTCGCCCGCCTGCTTCTGGCTGTCGGGCGACCAGCCCTTGACGAAATTCCGCAGGCCCTGCGCGGCGGCGGCGAAGTCGCCGGCCTCATAGTCCTGCCGGATCCGGTCGAACGGCCGGGCCGGCGCGCAGCGCGGGTCGGAAGCCGCGGCGGCCGGGGTGAACTTGACCTCGAACTCCAGCAGGGCCTGGTTGACCACGCCGGTCTTCGCATGGTCGATCCGGTCCGAGTTGCCGCGGATGGCGGCCCCGAGCACCGCGGCGGCGTCCTTGCCCAGGTACCAGCGCAGGTCGATGTCGGACATCGCCTCGAGCCGGCCATAGCGATCCAGCCGGATCAGCTCGGCTGGAGACGGTGGCTGGCGCAGGCCGGGGAGAAACCACACATGGGCGGCAAAGGTTCCGGCGAGCAGCACCAGCAGGAACAGCCACAGGAAAACCAGAAAGACCGTGCCCGTGGGCCGGCGCGGGTGATGACCGCCCGCACCCGGGTCGCCGGCATCCTCTGCGGGTGGTTTCGTGGCCATCGGTCAGCTCTCCGCCGCAATCCGTCGACCGCCATCAAGGTGTGCAAGTTGTTTCATAGGTTGTCCTGGGAAGCTTGTCAGAGGGACCGGCGGCGATTCCCCCGGCGGGGGTGGTCATGAACATAACCGGCCCGGCTAGTCCGCCCGTGGAGAAAAAACGCCTGAATTCAGGTCGTGCGGGACCAGTCCAGCATTAGCCGGGGAGGGGTGGTTCCCGAATAAATCAACCGGGATGATTATAGTTTCACCGCGCGGCCGGGGGTTGGTCGTCCACTTCCATGTTCCACGCCCGCTCCCGGCCGTCTCATTCCCGTTCCCGCTGGCTTGGCGCCGTCCTGGTCCTGCTTGGCGCCGCCCGGTCACTGCCGGCGCAGGAGCTGTCCCTCTTCGGCGGGGTGATGGACACGCAGGACCACGAGGATTCGAGCTACTCGTGGCAGGTCGATTACCGGCAGGACATCTACCGCAACCTGGCCGCGTCGATCGCCGTGATCAACGAGGGGCACGTGCCGGGGCATCACCGGGACGGGACGGCGTGGGAGGCCTGGGGCCGGCTGCCGTTCGCGGATAACCGCTTTGCGGTCGCCGTCGGGGTGGGCGAATATTACTACTTCGACACGGTGCTGCTGCCGGACGGCACCTCGGCCGACATCCATGGCGCGGCGCCGATCTACAGTTTTTCCGCCACGGCTTACGTGGCCGACCGGTGGTCGCTCCGGTTCATGGCCAATCGCATCAGCCCGGCCCACGACCTCAAGGTGAACACGGCGGCGGTGGGCGTGGGCTATTGGTTCGGGCAGGACCGCAAACCCACGCCGGGTAGGCTCGGCGACGCCCCGGGGGAGAAGGCCCATGTCACGGACAACGAGCTCACCCTTTTTGGCGGCCAGAGCGTGGTGAACACCTTCCTCAGCCAGTCGGCGCGCGCCTGCGCCGCGGAGTATCGCCGCGGGGTGATGCCGCATCTCGACGCGACCGCCTCGCTGATCTACGAGGGCGACCCGGAGATCATCCGGCGCAGCGGGCTGGCGCTGCAGCTGTGGGGCGTCAATACGTTCTTCCACGACCGGATCTCGGTGGGTGCGGGCCTCGGGCCGTACTTCTACCTGGATCACAAGCAACCGGTGGATCCGGCGCAGCGCATCCCGGCGTCGGTCGCCCCGCTGGCCTCGCTCACCCTTTCCGCCCGGCTCTCCGAGCACTGGCGGCTGCGGCTGGTCTTCGACCGGGTCATGAGCAATTACAACCGCGACGCGGACATCTTCCTGGGCGGGCTCAGTTGCGTCTGGCCGCGCTGAATGCGACCGCCGGGACCGGCGGCCCCTACTGCGCGACGCCCCAGCGGCGCGTCAGCGGGTAATAGATGAACAGCGGGCGGCCGACGACTTCCTTGTCCGGGACAAAGCCCCAGGCGCGGCTGTCCTTGCTGTTGGGTGAGTTGTCGCCCATGGCGAAATAGGATTTGGCGGGCACGTCGACCACCGATCCGAAGCTCAGCCGGCCGTCGGCGATGTAACCGGGATACAGCCCTTCCTTGCGCGAATTCCGGCCAAAGGCCGCGGCGCCGTCGATCGGCCGGCCGTTGCGGTAGAGCTGGCCGTCGTTGCGCCCCGCCTCGGGCGCGGCCCCGTCGGCCACCAGCTGCGGCTTCCGGACTTCGAGCCGGTCGCCGGGCACGCCGACCAGCCGCTTGATGTAATACTGCCGGATCTGCTCGCCGGCGGGATCGAGCATGTTTGGGCTGTGGATGTTTTCGGTCCGGAAGACAAAGCCCGAGCCGACCTTGGGCGGGAGGAAGTTGTAGGTCAGCCGGTCCACGAAGAGCAGGTCGCCGGTCAGGATGTCGAAGGACAGCAGCCGGTCGCCGCGCCGCACCGTGCGCCCGACCGGCACCCAGTAGATCCGCGCCTCCCCGCTGCGCCCGCCCTGCTGCACCAGCAGGGTGGATTGCTCCAGCGGCTGCGCCTTGGTCGCCGCCGCCTCCAGCGCCGCGAACAGGCTGGCGCCGCGGCCCGGAAAAAGGCTCTCCTGCAGGACCGTCTCGAAATTGCCGGACTGGGCCCATTCGGCGGGCACGTCAACCCGGACCAGTTCGCCGCCGACGGAGAAGGTGTACTCCCGCACGGTCGTCGGGAACACCAGCAGGCTGCGGCCGGGCTTTTCAGTGAAGGCCGGGCGCAGGTCGCCGAACACCGGGATCAGCACCTCGCCATCGGCTGGCGCGGTCACCGCATAGTGGGTCGCGCCCAGCACCGCCAGCCGGGCGGCCCGGCGCAGCAGCCCGGGCTCGCGATCCGCGGGAAAGACCTCGGCCGTCATGCCATAATACGACGGCCACATCGAGTTCGTGGGGATCTTGAACGGCTGCACGAAATACGCGCGCAACCCGAGGATCACGAGGGCGGCGACGAGGAAGAACTCCACGTTCTCGGTGAGCGAGGAGGCGGGATAAATCCGTCCGCCGGTGGCCCGCAGGATCTTCTCGAGCGCCGCGACCGCCTGCTCGATCCGGCCGGCCCCGGCGTTTTCCTTCAGGCTCAGCCGCACCGCGCCGGTGGCGGCGACCAGGCTTTCGCGCTGGGCGGGGGTGAGCAGGTCGCACCGGAACTTGTAGACGCGGTCGGCCGTCTCCAGCCAGTTCGCGGCGCTCTGGCGCAGTTTTTTCTGTTCGGATTGGAGGAAGCTGAACACGGGTGGGGATTGAATGCGATGGGCCGGGCCGGGCGCCAGCCTCAAGTGAGAACCGGCGTTTGCCAATTTGTTTCCACGGCTTTCGCCCGGCCACAAAGTCATTGAGCCGGCCCCGCGGCCGGCCAAGGTGACGGGCATGAACCCGCGACGGATCAAGGTCGTCACCCGCCTGCTGCTCGCCCTCGGCCTCGGCAGCGCGCTGGCGATCTTCGTGCTGGCGCCGCCGGAGCCGCCCGAGGATCCCTTCCGGCAGGATCCGCGGGCGGAGCGGAAGTATCACCGGGATCTCGCCCTGTACGGCGGCAAGGCGAACGTGCTGTCCGCGGAGCTCATCGACGGGTTTGACGCCCTGTGGCACGGCCGCACGCTGGCGTACACCGTCGCCGTCCTCACTCTGGCCGGGACGTGGGCGTACCGTTTCATCGCCACGCTGCCCGCGCCCGATTCCGGGCCGGCGGACGAAAGGAAGGGCCCGAAGCCCTGAACCGGGTGCTCGCGGCCGCTGCCCGCCGGCGGGCGGTTTCAATTTGTGCGCAGGCCGACCGCGCCTCAGCGGCGCCGGCCGCTGTCGTGCGGGTCTTCCTCCGGGCTGGCTTGCAGGGTCAGCGTTCGCTTGGTGCGGACGGCAAGCTCGAGCTCGATGGTCTCACCGGGCACCTGGTCGACCAGCAGGTCGAACAGCCGGGAGCCGGGTCTCACCCAGCCGTCCATGCCGGCAACCTTCTCGCCGTTGATGGCCAGGATCTCGTCGTCGACCTTGAGGCCGCGGCGTTCCGCCTCCGATCCCGGCGTCACCGCGGAGATGAACAGCCGGCTGATTTTCTTCGTGGCGGGATCGCGGGTGCCGACAAGGCCGAAACCAAAACTGCAGGCGGCGTGGCCCTTGACCCTCATCTTTGGCATCTCGATCGATTCCACCGGCGGGGGCGGCGGCACTTTTTCCGCCCCGCGCAGCACCGGGCCGGTCAGCACGAGCAGGCCGGTCAGGAACATGACCGGCGGTCGCGAACGGGGCGGGCGCGTTTTCATGCGGGGTGGTCCGGTTCAGGGCGGGGCGAGGCTCACGTCGCATTCCTGGCCCCAGGCCGGCGGCCCGGCGGCGGCCCCGCTGTTCCACAGGCATTCGCGGGCGGTCAGCCGGTTGGCGGCGGTGTCATACACCACCACCCAGAACGCCAGCTTGGTCTCGTCCCTGCCGGAGAATTTGCCTTTCATCGGGGAATCCGCGCGAAACACGTGCAGCCGCAGGTCGCCGTCGGGTCCCGGCCAGCGGTAGGACTCGGTCCAGTTGTTGTGACCGTGGAAATAGCCCGTGATGTTGCGGTGCGCCCGGAGAAAGGCGGCCAGCGCGCGCTGCTCGACGGTGGTGGGGCCGTCCGGCTTGCCCCCGGTGGCGGCCGCGCTGTCGGCGTAGATGTCGCCGACCACGTTTTCGAACCGGTCCCGGGCGTTGACGTCGTGGGCGCCGTTCGGGTTGGTCAGATGGCGCGCCTCGATCTCGGGCGGGTCGTGGCAGAAGAGGAGCACCGGCTCGGTGGCGGGCACGGCCTTGAGGTCGGCCTCCATCCACGCGCGGGCCGCGCTGTCCGGCCAGATCGAGAGGAAGATGCAATGGACGCCGCCGAAGTCGCGGGAGTACTCGACCTTGTCGGCGGCGTAGGCGTAGGTGGCGTTGGTGCGCGGCACGGCGGGATGCATCATGCGGTTGTAGATCTCCACGAGCGCGGTCGCGTCGGTCGCCGGCACGAGCTTGCTCGGGGAACCGATGGCGTTGGACACGTCGTGGTTGCCCGGCACCAGCAGCAGCGGCGTCGGCCGGCCTGATGCGTCCCGGAGCGCGAGGCCGTCGACGTAGCAGGCCTGGAACTGGGCCCAGGAGACCGTGGCGCTCTGGAGGTGGATCGGGTAGAGCTCCTGCCGGTTGGCGAGGTCGCCGGTGATGACCACGAAATCCACCGGACCCACGGGCCGGCCGGCGTTGAGGCCGGCATCGGCGGGCAGCACGGCTGCCGGCAGCGCGTTGATCGCCTGCACCTGCGCGGCGTTCACCTCCCGTGACTCCACATTGGCGGCGCCGCGGAAACTGCCCCGGTTGAGCCCGAAATGGACATCGGAGGTGAACACGAACGTGACCGGCGCCGCGCCCGCATCGAGCAGGAGCAGGCCGGCGGCGGCGGCCAGGAAAATCAGGGCCCGTACTTGCATGCGGGAGCGTTTGACCGCCCCCCGGGGCCCGCAAGATTTTATTCCCCGCGGGTCGATGGCTCCGAAGCAGCTTCGGCCGGGATGGAGGCGGGAATGTCAGTCCCGCCTCCACCCGGCAAAGGCCGCGCGGCTTGCCCCGACGATCTGGCGGCTTGCCGGGGTTGCAGGCTAAGGCGAGTCTTCAAAAATCCGATTTGGCCGATCAAGCCACGGTAGGCAGCCCGCTTGCGGGCGCGGATGAAGCGCGAGCCCCTCGACTTGCTCGGGGTCCTGAGCCCTGTCGAACGGACAAGCTCGCTCGCCCACCAAGCCAATTTGAAGACACATTTTAGTGGTGGAGGGCCGGTGGCCCGCCGATCCCGCCGGCGGGAGGTTGACTTCCCTTGCGGCTTCGGGAACAAATGCGGCGATGAGGTTCCCGTCACGCCGGGCCATTTTCCTGGGCTTGCTGCCGTTCATCGTGCTCTGTTTTTCCGTCGGCTGGTGGGACCGGATCCATCCGTTCGTACTGGGCCTGCCGTTCAACCTTTTCTGGATGCTGGTGGGGATCGTGTTCACCAGCCTGTGTCTCGCGCTCACCTTCCGGCTGGAGCGGAATGAGCCGCCCGCCGAGCGCGACCAGCCATGAATCCCGGCACCGTGGCCCTGACGATCATCTTCGCGCTGATCGGCGCGGGGGCGCTGCTGGGGCTGCTGGCCCGCGGCGGCCACCAGATGGATCTGGAGCAATGGACCGTGGGCAGCCGAGGCTTCGGGCTGCTGATGGTGTTCCTGCTGATGGCGGGGGAAATCTACACGACGTTCGCCTTCCTCGGCGCGAGCGGCTGGATTTATGCCAAGGGTGCGCCGGCGCTCTACATCCTCGCGTACCTGCCCCTGGGCCAGGTGCTCGCCTACCACCTCGGCCCGGCCATCTGGCAGCTGGGCCGCAGGCACGGGCTGCAGACGCAGGCCGATTTCTTCGCCTACCGGTTCGGGGGCAAGGCCCTGCCGGTGCTCGTCGCCCTGATCGGCATCGCCGCCATCATCCCGTATCTCCAGCTGCAGCTGACGGGCCTGGGGATCATCGTCGAGCTGGCGAGCTTCGACCGGATCGGCCGCGACCCGGCGATGCTGCTCGCAGGCGTCGTGATCGGGACCTTCGTCCTGATCAGCGGCATCCGCGCCGTCGCCGCGGTCAGCATCCTGAAGGATTTCCTGATGCTCGGGGTGGTGGTGACGGTCGGCCTGGCCGTGCCGCGCATCCATTTCGGCGGTGTCGGCGCGATGTTCGCCCGGCTGGCGGAGACCCGGCCGGACTGGCTGGTGATGCCGGGCGGGACCGCCCACCTCGGCCACCTCTGGTACGTGACCACGGTGATCATCTGCTCGCTCGGGCCGATATGGCCGCACGGATTTGCGGCCATGTTCACCGCCCGCAGCGGCGACACCCTCCGGCGCAACGCGGTCGTCATGCCGCTCTACAACCTTTCGCTGGTCTTCATCTTCTTCGTCGGCTTCGCCGCGCTCCTGCTCTATCCCAAGCTCGCCAACGGGGACCTGTCGCTGCTGACCGTCGTGCGCGCGACCTTCCCGCCGTGGTTCCTCGGCATCGTCGGCGGGGCGGGGGCGCTGACCGCGATGGTGCCGGCGGCGGTGCTGGTGCTGACCGCCGCGACGCTGTTCGCGAAAAATGTCTTCCGGCCCCTCTGCGGCCGCGAGTTGTCCGACGCCCAGGTGGGGCGGCTGGCGCGGTTCATCGTCGTCTGCCTGATCGCGGCAAGCCTGGGGCTGGCCCTCACCCGGTCGACGTCGCTCGTGGCTCTGCTGCTGCTGGGCTACGACTTGGTCAGCCAGTTTTTTCCGGGGATCGTCCTCGGGCTGTTCTGGAAACCCGTCTCCCGCGCCGGCGTGCTCGGGGGCATCGTCGCCGGCGTGCTGGTGACGGCGTTCCTCGTGCTGACCGGCCGCGATCCGCTGAACGGCTGGAACGCGGGCTTCCTCGGGCTGGTGGTAAACTTCACCGTCACCCTCGTGGTGACGAAGTGGGTGCGGGCCCCGGCACCCGGAGCGGCCTTGGGCGAAGCCGTCAGCGCCCGGTGAAACCCGCGCCGGTCCCGCCCGGGCTTGGGATTGACTAATGGTCCGGGAGTTTTTTCCTGTCGCCATGGCTGACCCGGCAATCCCCGCGCCCAAGACCCCTTGGCACCTCTGGGCGGTGGGCGTGCTGGCCGTCCTGTGGAATGCCGTCGGCGTCCTGGATTTCACGATGACCGAGACCAGGAACGCGGCCTACATGAGCGCCTTCACCCCCACGCAGCTGGAGTTTTTCTACAGCCTCCCCGTCTGGGTGGTGGTCGCCTGGGGGATCGCGGTCTGGGGCGGCCTGGCGGGATCGCTGCTCCTGCTGTGCCGGAAAAAACTGGCCGGGCCGATCTTTCTCGCGTCGCTTGTCGGCATCGTGCTGACGACCCTCCACAATTACGTCCTGGCGAACGGCCTCGAGGTGCAGGGCGGCGGCGCGGGGGCGGTGGTATTCTCCGCCGTCATCTTCGTCACCGGCGCGCTGTTGTGGGGTTACGCCCGCTCGATGCGCCGGCAGGGCGTGCTGCGCTGATGCCCTCGCGGCCGGCTGGTGCCGCCCTTTCTCCCATGAAAACCCTGCGTGCCGCTGTCCTGCTGCTGCCCTTGCTGTTCACCCCGCCGCGTTCGGTCGCGGCCGACCTGTTCGTCTATTTCGGCTCGCACAGTTCCGGTCCGGGCCGCGGGCTGTCGCTGGCGCATTTCGACGACGCCACCGGCGTCCTGACGAAACCGGTGCTCGCGGCCGAGGACAAGGAACCGGCGTTCTTCGTCCTCGACCGCGCGGGACGGCGGCTCTACGCGTGCAATTCCGGCGCCCCGGGCGGGCTGACCGCGTACGCGATCGAGCCGCACACCGGCGCCCTCACGCGGCTCAACCGCGTGCCCGCCGGCGGAGGCGACACGAGCTTTGTCAGCCTCGACCAGGCCGGGCGATTCGCCCTCGTCGCCAATTACGACGGGGGCAACGTGGCGGTGTTCCGGCTGAACGCCGACGGGAGCCTCGGCGACCGGACGGCCTTCGACCAGCACACGGGCCGCAGCGCGGACCCGGTGCGCCAGACGCACGCCTACGCCCACGCCATCATCACCGACCCGACGAACCGCTTCGCCCTCGTGCCGGACCTGGGTGTGGACCGGCTCTACGTCTATCGCTTCGACGCCGCGACCGGCACCCTGGCGCCCAACGATCCCGCCTTTGTCGCCGTGCCGCCCGGATTGGGCCCGCGCCATGTGCGCTTTCATCCCAACGGCCGCTGGGTGTATCTGGTCAACGAAATGGGCAGCAGCATCATCGCCTACGACTGGGATTCCGCGGCCGGCCGGCTCGCGGCGAAGCAGACGATATCGGCCCTGCCGGCCGGCTTCAAGGGCACGAGCGCCTGCGCCGAACTCGAGGTGCGGCCTGACGGCCGTTTCCTGTACGCCACGAACCGCGGGGACGACAGCATCGCCGTCTTCGCCATCGATCCGGCGGACGGCCGGCTGGCGCTGGTGCAGCACGTCCCGAGCGGCGGCCGCACCCCGCGCAACATCGCGTTCGCTCCCGGCGCCCGCTGGCTCCTCTGCACGAACCACGGCAGCAACAACGCCGTCGTCTTCCGCGTCGACGAGGCGAGCGGCCGGCTGACGCCGGCGGGCGATCCGGTCGCGGTGCCGGGTCCGTTCTGCGAACGCTTCCTCCCCGTGCGGTGAACGCGGGCGCTTGCCATGCGGCCCGGGTTGGTTGAGCGTGGGGGCTTGAGCTCGCCACCCCTTCCGGCCGGTCCGACCAGGGACGCCGATCATTCCTTTCTGGGCCATCCCCGCGGACTCGGCTATCTCGCCTTCACGGAAGCGTGGGAGCGGTTCTCCTATTACGGCATGCAGACGCTCCTCGTGCTGTACATGGTGCGGCAGCTCCTGCTGCCGGGACATGTCGAGCGCGTCGCGGGGTTCGGCTGGTTCCGCGGACTGCTTGAGCGCGCCTATGGCGGGCACCTTTCGAACGTCGCGCTCGCGTCGGCGATCTTCGGGCTCTACACCGGCCTCGTCTATCTGACCCCGATCGCGGGCGGCTTCATCGCCGACCGGTGGCTGGGCCGGACCGTCACCATCACCCTCGGTTCGCTGCTGATGGCCGCGGGCCATTTTCTCATGGCCTTTGACGGGACATTCCTGCTCGCGCTCCTGTGCCTCCTGGTCGGGGTCGGCGGCTTCAAGGGCAACCTGGCCAGCCAGATCGGCGCCCTCTACGCGCCGGGGGATCTGCGCCGGGCCGATGCGTTCCAGATCTATTACCTGTTCATCAACGGCGCCGTCATCGCCGCGCCGCTGGTCGCGGGCACGCTCGGGGAGGTGTACGGCTGGCATTACGGGTTCGGTGCGGCCGGGGTGGGCATGGTGATCGGCCTGGTGATCTATCTGTCCGGGCGGAAATGGCTCCCGCCGGACCGGCCCTCCGCCCGCGCCGGCGCGGCGCGGCGGGCGGACCTGACCCCGGACGAGCGCAAGACCGTCATCCTGCTGCTCCTGCTCCTGCCGGTGCTGGCCATGGGCGCGGTCGGCAACCAGGAGATCTTCAACGCCTACATGCTGTGGGTGCCGGACCACGTGAGCCTGGTCTTCTTCGGCCGCACGATGCCGACCACGTGGCTGATCACGCTGGACTCCGTGGTGAGCATTTCCTTCCTCGTCGGCGCGGTGGCGTTCTGGCGCCTGTGGGCGAAGCGGTTCAAGGAACCGGACGAGGTCACCAAGATCACGATCGGGCTGGGGCTGAGCGCGCTCGGGGTGCTGTGCCTGGCGGGGGCGGCGCTGAGCGGTGCGCCCGGTCAGAAGGCCGGCATCGGCTGGGTGCTTGGCTTCGAGGTCCTGAACAGCGCCGGTTTCGCCAATATTTTTCCGGTGGGGCTGGCCATGTATGCCCGCGCCTCGCCCAAGGCGGTCCTGGGCACGATGGTCGGTGCGTATATGCTTCACCTCTTCCTCGCCAACAACCTCGTCGGCTGGCTGGGCGGATTGCTGGAACACATGTCCGGGGCCCGGTTCTGGCTGCTGCATGCCGGACTGGTCGGCGGTTCATGCGTGCTGATGCTGCTGACCGCGCGGCTGGCCGGACGCCTGTTGAATCCGGCGGGCCCGGCGAACGCCGCGTAGTCTTCGGGTCCGTCGGGCAGGATTTTTACCGGCTGCGCATCTCACCTCCCCCGCACCAGCATGATCTGGATTGAACTCGTCTCGCGCGGGCGTCGCGCCCAGCCTTGGGGTCCGCCGGAAAACCCCACAACCCCCAACCCAGAAGGATAGTCATGAATAAAATGACATTGCCACGCTGCCTGCTGCTCGGATTGACCCTGATCAGTATTCCGTTCGCCTCGGCCCAAAACGGCCTGCCTGTTGTCCAACCGAATCATCTGACCCTCATCCGCGAGTTTGTGAAGGTCGGCCATGGAGCGGCCCACGCCAGGAACGAGGCCGGCTGGCCGGCCGCCTTTGAGAAGGCCAAGTCGCCCGATTACTACGTCGCGCTCACGTCGGTGACGGGACCCACGGAGGCATGGTTCCTGATCCCGTCCGTATCATACGCCGACGAGGCCGCGGGCATGAAGCGCGACGCCAAGGATCCGGTGCTCTCGGCCGAACTGGACCGTCTGTCCCTGGCCGACTCGGAATTTATCACCGGGTCCACCACCATCCAGCTGCAGGCCCGGCCCGATCTCAGCCTCGGCAAGTTTCCGACCGTCGCGAAGATCCGGTTCTATGAGATCCTCATTTTCTCGGTCCGGCCCGGCCAGCAGGACAAGTTCGAGGCCGTGGCGAAAGCTTATGCCGGCGCGCGGAAACGGGTGAGCCCGGACGCCAGTTTTCGCACGTATGAAGTCGTCGCCGGCATGCCCGGGCCGACGTATTTCGTCCTGAGCTCGGTCGAGGATTATGGCGATTTTGACCGGACCATGGCGGAAGACGCCAAGGTCTATCCCGCGCTGAACGCCGAGGAAAAGGCGGCCTTTGACAAGTGGGGCGAAGCCGTCTCGAAGGCCGAGACGGAGCGCTTCCGCCTGGATCCTGGCATGAGCTACGTGTCCAGGGAAGTCCGGGCCTCGGACCCCGATTTCTGGATGGCCAAGTAAGCGGATCGGTTCCGCTGCATTCACAAGCACCAGCCCCGCCCGCAAGGCGGGGCTTTTTGCGGGCGTCAATCAACGCGCCAGGAACCCATCCGATGCCGGTGTCCGCGGCCATCGCGCAGGCAGTCAGACTGCAGCCGGGGCCACCGACCCGAGCGACAGAATTTATCAGACGATTCTAGCGCGGCTGCGCCAGCCACTGCTGTGCCAGTGCGACGCTGTCGAAATTCCGGACGTGGAGATCCCGGCGGGTGGCGCGGTGCAGGACCCAAAGGGAAAGGAATTTCCTGATTTCGGTCCTGGGCTTGGACACCAGGGCGCGGCGGACCTTGGGCGAGAGCAACCACGACTCGGCCAGCGGGGCCGCCTTCGCCATGGAATGGTCAAAATGGGTCGCGGCGGAGAAATCCCAGAGGATGCCGGCCGTTTCCTGGAAAGTGAACGCGGGGTCGCGATGCAACCGGTCCCGGTGCGCCTGCACCTCGTCGATGGTGACCGTGCCGCTGACTGAACAGCTGACCAGCCGGTTGGGCGGGTCGATGAGGTAGGAAATGGGCATGGGGCGCAGAGGCGGATGAAGGAAGGCGGGGATGGGGAGACAAAGTTCCGGCAAAGCGCCGGGGCATGAAAAAAGCACGGACGTATCCGGCCGTGTAAACCCCGCCTATCGGCACACCCAGCCCGCCCCTGAAGGCGATTCTGGGGCCGCCTCAAAACGACTTGTAGAACAGGAGGCCGCAGCCTTTGCCGCCGGCGTAGGGGGCCCAGCTCAGCCGCCGGGGATTGCGGGGGCCGTTGTTGCGGTGCACGACGGCCCGGGCGACCGACCAGCCGATCAGGGACCCCGCGACCACATCGCTGGCATAGTGCGCGTTCTGCTCGATGCGGGCGTAGCCGACGACGGCGGCGGAACCAAAGGCCAGCCCCTGCACCCACCAGACGGGATAATGCTCCGCAATGACGGTCGCGACCGCGAACGCCTGGGTCGCGTGGCCGGAGGGAAAGGAATAATTGCCGCTGAAGGGCCGGAAGCTGAAGGTGGCCGCGGTGTGGTTCGGCCGCTCGCGGCCGATGATGTATTTCAGCGCGGGCGTGATCAGGCCGGAGGCGATCAGGCTGGTGGCGAAACCGTCCATCGCCACATTCTTGGCGCCGGTATCGCCGCCCAGCTCGCCCCAGACCGCAAAGCCGCCCAGCAGGTAGAGGCTGTTGAGATTCTGCCAGTGCTGCATGAACCGGTCCTCGCCGGCGGTGCGCGCGGCCTGGACATGGTCGCGGATGGTGCGATCAAACCCGGCCGTGACCACGACGCCGGCCGTGGCGCCCGCCGCGATGAACCAATCCTCCTGGTCCCAGGCAGCCGGGGCGGTCAGGACCGCGCGGGTGTCACCCAGGACGAGGCGCAGGTAATCGGGGGAGAGGAGATGATCGGGCCTGATGCCGGCCGGCGGGGATTGGCCGGCGGCGGATTCCATGGCGGTTTGCGCCCGGGCCGCGGACCATGAACCGGCGGCCAATAAAATCACGGCGATGCTCCGCGACAATCTCTGGGGCAGGGCGGTCATCGTGGTCTGACCAGATGCCCCGTTGTCGCGGGTGTCAAGGATGGCGCTTTCAACCTCGCCCTGGACGCCGGCCGTCGGTAGGTGTCCCCTCAGATCCAACCGCTCGCGGAAGGGTTCCACGATCGCGCATGACCCCACTTGCCATTGACCCGCAGGAATCCGCCCTGGTGTTGATCGATCTCCAGCAAGGCATTGTCGGCCGGCCGTGGGCCCCGCGCACCGGCCCGGAGGTGGTGCAGCACGCCGCGCGGCTGGCCGCCCGGTTCCGGGAACTGGGTGCGACGGTTGTGCTGGTCCGCGTGGCTTATCACCCGGATGGCAAGGACGCCCTCAACGCGCCCGCCGATGTGGCCGCGCCCTTCAACCCCGCTGCGCTGCCTCCGGCCTGGGCCGATTTGGCGCCCGAGCTTGGTCCCCAGCCGGGTGACCTGATCATCACCAAGCGCCAATGGGGCGCTTTCCACGGCACGGAACTCGACCTCCAGCTGCGCCGCCGCGGGGTCCGGACCATCATCCTCGGCGGCATCGCCACCAACATCGGGGTCGAGTCCACCGCCCGCAGCGCCCACGAGCATGGCTATGCCCAGATCCTGGTGGAGGACGCCATGGCCGGCGGCAGCGCCGAGCTGCACGATTTCGCAGTGAAGAACATCTTCCCGCGCCTCGGCCGCGTGCGCTCCACCGCCGCGGTGCTGGCCGCGCTCGCGTCCTGAACGCGCCAGGGTCAACCCCCCGCTCATGCCAAGCCTCGCCCTCCGCGCCCTCGCGTTTCTGGCCGTGCTCACCCTCGCGCGGGCGGGACCGCCCTTTGTGACCGACGATCCCGAGCCGGTGGAGTACCAGCACGGGGAGGTCTACCTCGGTTCGCAATATGCCCACGGCGATGATGGCGCCGCCGGTACGCTGCCGCACGTCGAGGTGAACTACGGGGCGGCGCCCAATCTTCAGCTGCACCTGATCGCCCCGGTGGCGTTCTCCGCCCCGGCCGGCGCGGGCCGGCAGTCGGGTTATGGGGACACCGAGCTCGGTGCCAAGTACCGCCTGGTCGACGAAGCGGACGGCGGTGTGCAGGTGGGGGTGTTCCCGCTGGTCGAACTGCCGACCGGGGACAGCGCCAAGGGCCTGGGCAGCGGCCATACGCAGGTTTTCCTGCCGGTGTGGCTGCAAAAAAGTTCCGGCACCTGGACGACCTACGGTGGTGCCGGCTACTGGTTCAATCCGGGCGCGGGCAATCGCAACTGGTGGTTCATGGGCTGGCTGGTGCAGAAACAGGTGAGCCCAGGCCTGACCGTCGGGGCGGAGGTTTTTCATGAGACGGCCCAGGGCGACAACGCCGGCTCCGCGACCAAGATGAATGTCGGCCTCATCTGGGACCTCGACCAAACGCGCCATGTGCTGGCCTCGATCGGCCCGACCCTCCGGGGCCCCGCCGGCTACCAGGCCTATCTCGCGTTCCAGCTCACCCTCGGCCCGGCCAAATAGCACTTTCACCCTGAACTGAAGGGTCCTTCCCCGCGTGGTCGCTCGTCAGCGGGCCGGTAAGGGCGGGTTGGTGGCCGGTTCAGGCGTCGCACCCCAGGCGGTCAGGCGGCTCTCGGCGTCCGTCAGGTCGCGCTGGAGGCGGCCGAGGATGTCCTGCTCGTTCTGGATCCGGGTGGTGATAGATTCGGGCGTGCCGCGGGCGGCGGTCTGTTGCCGGAGCCTGAGGTCGGGCTCGAGCATCCCGGCCAGCTGCGCGCTCTCCCGGAGGAGGCGGGCGCGGCGGGCCTGCCAGCCGAGGATGAGGGTTTCACGGACCGTCTTGCCGTTCACCACGGCCTGCATGTCCAGCTCGCGGGCGTCGGCGGTGGCCACGCCCCGGTTCATGGCGTCCAATTTCAACTCCTGGAGCGCGGTGTCGAAGGGTTGAAGCTGTTCCGCCGCGAACCGGTTCCCGAGGTCGGCGCGGAAGCCGGCCAGATCGTCGGCGGTGGCGGCGCGGACGGCGATCTCCGGCAGCGGCGGCGGCTTCGCGCAGCCAACGAAGCCGGCGAGCAGGAGAACGATGACGAGCCGGGGCGACATGCCCGGACAAAAACGCGAATCGGCCGTGCAGCGCAAGCCCGGGAGAGGGTGCCTCAGCGGGCGGCGGCGGGACCGGCCTGGGTGGCGGTCACGGTGTTGATCAGGCCGTCGGCCCCGAAGGTCAGCTCGTCGATGCAGACCGAGCGGCGGAAGGTGTTGCCGTGGGAAAGCTCGCTGGTGTGATAAAGCACATACCACTTGCCCTTGAACGCGACGACGGAGCCGTGATGGGTGACACACGCGACATGGTTCATCACTTTGCCGGCATAGGTGAACGGGCCGGTGGGATGCCGGCCGATCGCATAGACGAGGGTGCACTCGGGGCCCCAGCCCGTGGAGTAGACAAAGTAGTATTTCCCTTCCCGTTTGAAAACAAAGGGTGCCTCGCCATAGCCCGCGGGCAGCACCGGATCCTTGCCGGGCGCCGCCTGGGGCACCGGCCGGCCCTGCGCATCCAGCAGCGGGACGGTCTGGAGCGGGCCGACCACGGCGGTCAGGGCGGCATCGAGCCGGGCGACCATCGGCTGGCGGCAGCCGAAGTACAGATAGGCCTGGCCGTCGTCATCGAGCAGCACCGCGGGATCGATCGGCTCCGCCCCCGCCTCGGGTGACACGGCATTGTCGAGCAGGGCCTTTCCGATGGCGTCCTTGAACGGTCCGGCCGGACTGTCGCCCACCGCCACGCCGATCTTGGTGCGGTCCACGGGGAGAAAGAGGTAATATTTCCCGTTGGCCATGACGCAATCCGGCGCCCACGCCCAGCGCGACGCCCAGGCAAAATCCTTTACCCGGAAGATCGAGCCGTGGTCCTGCCAGGTGACGAGGTCGTCGGTGGAGAGCAGCCGCCAGTCGACCATGTCCCAGTAGGTGGC
>CAYRDN010000041.1:0-30763 GCA_964423065.1 uncultured Oleiharenicola sp.
CCTGAGGGCTGAGAACTGAAGCCCGAGGCTTGGGTTGACCCATTTCAGGTCTCAGGTCTCAAGCTTCAGGTTTTCCTTCCTTCTCTCCCGGCTCACGCCGTCGTGCTGCCCTTGACCTTGTCGTACGCGGCTTGGGCCCTCACCCACGCCTGGCCGGCGCGGTCCTTCTGCGGCGCCCAAGTTTCCTGGGTCGCCTGGTCGAGCGCCTCGTCGATGGATTTGAGGCTCGAACGGGCATCATCCATCTCCTTCATCGCCGAGTCCCAATTCGTGGTGTCGGTGGCACTCATTTTTGTCGCCCGCTTGGCGGTCAGCGCGGCGATCTGGTCGTCCACCCGGCTTTCCAGCCCCTTCAACCCGGACATGAAATGAGCGCGCTGATCGAAAGTGTCATCCTTGATGTCGGCCCAGCTGACCGGCGTCACCCCGGTGGGGAGTGCATCCGGCACCACGGCCGGCACGGCGGCGGGGAGCGGGGCGGCCGGTGCCACCGTGACCACGGCCAGACTGGTATCCGTCACGGTCTTTTTATCCGAGCATCCGGTGGTGATGAGAACAACCGCACCGAGGGCGGCGACGCAGAGCAGGCAGGGCAGACGATGGTTGGTCATGGGAGGATGACGCCATCCGGGCCGGCGTCTTGGTCGTTGCCGCGCGGGGGCGCGAACAAGTGGGTTGCTGAGCGACCCTACTCTAGTCCGCGGGCCCGGGAGAAAACATGGGGTATTACCCGAAGGTCTCCTGGCTCGAAGCCGGCTCCGTGAAGCTCCCGCCCGGCATCGGGGCGGGGCCGGGATCCGGACGCTGGTTTCCGCCTTCGCCTGAGCCATGCCAGCGCATATTAACGGGAAAATTCCGTTGCCCGCCAATCACGCGGATCAACGCGAATAGAATTCCCGGAAATCCCCGTCCACTGGGTGGTGGGTTTGAACAAGCAATCCCATTTGCTCCTGCTTCCCCTCTGTAATCCGCGTGAATTCGCGTTATTCGCGGGAAATCATCTGCATGGATCCGGTGAATATGTGCAGGCTCAACCCGAACGATCTCACGCGAAGGCGTGAAGAAGATATCAAGCTCCCTGCTCTCCGCTTTCCGTCCACCGTCCTCAGTCCCCCGTCCTTCCTCCCCGCCGGAACCCTAGAGCAGAAAATAAACCGGCCAGTAGCAGGCGAACAAGGCCGGGATCACATAGGGCAGGATGCAGACCAGATCCGTGCTGCCCCGCTGCTTGCCCCGCTTGCAGAGATACCAGGCCAGCAGCACGGCCACCGGATACAGCCAGGTGCTGTCGACCAGGACGCGGCGCTCCAGCACCGCGGCGGCGGCCTTGCCGACCGCCGGCAGCATGAAAGACGTCGCAAACAGGAACAGCGGCCAGAAACCCAGGCTGCCCATGAAGGTCAGGCGCACGGCCCGGACCGGTGCGGTTTCAACCTCCAGATCCTCGAGCTGGTCGGTGTCGTCGGTGGGATTCATGGAGAGCGAGTGTGAGGGATGTTTAAACAAAACGAGGATGCCCGCGGCCGCAAGTCGCATGCCGGCCAAGGCAAACCCTACCCCTTCCCGGCCCTCATGGCCAGCCGGTAAAATGCGACCCTTCGCCCGGCGCCGAGCGAGCCCACCCGACCCCTTCGCGGCTCACCGGGACGGTTCGCCCTATCCGCTCGGCAGAAACCTGAGACCTGAAGGCGATACCTGGTCCTGGATTATTTCAGGTTTCAGGTCTCAGGTTTTCCGTCCACTGTCTTCCGTCCTCCGTCCTCCGCTCGTTCAGAGCTTCACCGTCATCGCCTCTCCCGCATAGCTCACCGTCCGGTCGGCCGCGGGGGTCGGGTCCGGGCCGGCGCCGTGGCCGGGGCCGACCACGACGATCTGAAACTCGCGCCGCACGGGCATGCCGGGATAGCTGCCGTCGCGCGCCGCGATGGCGAGCTGCCGCGTGGCGTCGTGCCACTCCAAGCGGATCGTCGCATGCACACCCTTCTCGTAGTCGTAATTGTCGTTCTCGTCCTCGTAGAGCGTGAACGCGGCATCGGCGCCGGGATAGACGCGCAGCTCGAGGGGAGCGCCGGGATTCTCGGCGGCATATTGCACGGGTGAGCCGAGCGGAAGCAGGGAGCCCGCCGGCACATAGAGCGGGATCAGGTCGATCGGGGCGGCGGCCGTGACCGTCTGCCCGCCGGCCAGGGTGGCGCCGGTCCAGAAATCAACCCAACTCCGGCCCGCCGGCAGATAGACCGTCCGGGTCTGCGGGCGATCCTCGTGCACCTGTTCCGCGACAAATTGGGACGGGGTCTTCCAGAGTAGCTGCGAGCGAAACGCCCCGAGGACGGCGTTGCCCGTGGCGAAGGAGAACCGGTATTCCCGGCCGGCCTGCAGTTCCACGGGTTCGGTGACGCCCTCGACCGAGGTGTAGGTGAACTTCACGGGCTGGCCGTCGATCTCCAGCAGGCGCGGCCCGAAGGTTTTGGCCCGGAACCGGTAGGCGCCGGTCTCGGGAGGCACGAGCTTGCCGTCCCAGCGCATCGAGAACTTCTCGCCCTTGATGAATTCCGGCCAGCCGTTGTACCAGTCGAGGTTGATGTCGGGCTCGACCTGCGTGCGGATCTCCGGGCCGAAATGGTCGTCGCCGTAATACTTCGCCACGAGGCCGGGCTGGCCGTCCGGCGTCCGGAAATGATCGGGGGTGATGAGTACGCTCGGCGCCGGCGGGCGCTGGAGCATGTAGTCCGTGACGGGGCAGACCAAAAGCGCGGGGCCGAACATGAACTGGTCGGTGAGATTGTAGGTCGCATGATCGCCGGGGAAATCCATCGGGAGACCGCGCATCATCGAGTAGCCCTCGTGCGTGATCCGCCACGCCTGGGAGTAGATATAAGGCAGCAGCCGGTAGCGCAGCTGGTCGAACTTGACCAACACCGGGGTGAACGCGCCGAATTCCCAGATCTCGCGCGGGGTCTCGGAGCCGTGGGAGCGGAAGATTGGGCTGAAGGCGCCGAGCTGGAACATCCGGGTGTAGAGTTCCTGGTACGCGGGCACCTTGCCGCCGTCGACAAACTCCCCGCCGTAGCTGCCGATGACGAAGGCCCCGATGTCAAAGGTCCAGTACGGGATCCCGGACATGCTGTGATTCACCCCGGCGGTGATCTGGCGGCGGTAAACGTCCCAGGTCGCGCCGATGTCGCCCGACCAGGTCGTCGCCGCCGCCCGCTGCTGGCCGGCGAAGGCGGAGCGCGTGAGGATGTAGACCCGCTTCCGGTCGGTGTCCTTCCGCTGGCCCTGATAGACGGCCTCGGTGGCCAGCAGCGGATAGGGATTGAGGTAGCGCGCGAAGGTCCCGAGGTGGTTCGGCGCCATCCGTTTCAACTCGTATTCCTCGCCGCCCTTGGTGAGGGCGTTGACGACATCCGGTTCGGTGGAGTCCATCCACCAGCCGTCCACCCCGTGGGCGAACAGGCCGCGGCGGATATATTGCCAGTACAGGTCGGTGGCCGCCGGGTCGTAGGCGTCGAAATACTTGAACCCGGCCCAGCCGACGGTCGGGTAGAGGTAGCCCTTCTTTTCCATCTCCTGGTAGACCGCGGTCTGCGGGCCGAAGGCGCACCAGATGGAGATCATGAAATGGAAATTCTCCTGATGCAGGAGATCGATCATCCCGGTGGGGTCCGGGTAGGTCTGGGGGAAGAACGAGAGCTGGTTCCAGTTGGCGTTGCCGTCCCAGTAGTCCCAGTCCTGGACGATGCCGTCGATCGGGATGTGGCGCGCGCGGTATTCGGCCGCCACCTTGAGCACCTCGTCGCGGTTCGCGTAGTGCTCCTTGCTCTGCCAGTAACCGTAGGCCCAGCGGCCATAGAGCGGCGCCGCGCCCGTCAGGTCGCGGTAGCCCGCGATGGCGCCGTCGATCGAGCCGCCGTAGACGAAATAGTAGTCGATCCCGTCCGCCACGTCGGACCACACCGAGCAGGCGTCCGCCTGGTCGTCCAGGACGGTGCGCGAATAGTTGTCCCACAGCAGGCCGTAGCCCTGGGTCGAGACGAGGAAGGGTATCGCCGACTCGGTGTTGGACTGCACCAGGTTGATCCGGTGGCCGCGGTGGTTCATCAGGCCATCCTGGTGCGAGCCGAAGCCGTAGATGCCCTCGTCCGGCTTCAGCTTGAACCGGGTCTCGACCGCATAGGCCTTGGTCTCGCCCTTCACCGCCTCGGGCGTGATGGCCGAGGCCCCCTCCTCGCTGATCACG
This sequence comes from uncultured Oleiharenicola sp., assembly GCA_964423065.1. GTDB lineage: Bacteria > Verrucomicrobiota > Verrucomicrobiia > Opitutales > Opitutaceae > Lacunisphaera. Next base: position 4,241 of record CAYRDN010000041.1, read on the forward strand.
GGGACGCCGGTGGCGCCGGCGTAGGCCACCGCGCCGCTGTGCTTGGCCAGGGTCACCGTCAGCCGCGGGGAATGCAGGAAGACATTCTCCGCATCCTGGGTCATCGCCACGTCGCATCTGGCCAAGGCATGCGGCAGTACGACCAGGCTCGGCCGGGTCAGGGTCTCGTGGCCCCGGCATTTGGTCACATGCACCGTGCCCGCCGACTCAAACTGCACCCGGACGGTCTGGGCTCCGTTGTAGACCTCGACCCCGTTGGGAATCCGCCGCACCACGGTGACATCCGCCTCCGCGGGCGGGCTTTCCGCCCCGATCAGGGGACCGGCGAAACCGGCAAGGAAAAGAATCGCGAGACCAGGAATGCGGAACCGGAATACGGGGGGCATAGAGGGGCGACATCCTTGGCCCAGGGTGTCCCCGCGTCAAATGGCGAGTGGGCCGCTTGGCGGGGCAGACCCCTTTTCAGGTCCCAGGTCTCAAGTTTCAGGTTTTCCGTCCTCGGTCCTCGTCCTCCCTCCTCCGCTTTCTCCCCTTCACTCCACCGGGTTTCTGCCGAAGTAGGTGCATACCCCATATACAGCTTGACGCTGGCCGTTGCCGCCGTCTGCGTCCCTCCAGCCGGCCGGAAGTGTTACGGGCCAGATTTGAAGTCGGAGTCCTGATCGAAACGCATCCTGCCAAACAACCGCTCCCACCGCACCACCCGCACCCGTGAAAGTCCTGCTGCTTTCGTTGGCCCTATTGGCCCCGGTCGTGCCGGTGCGGGCGGAAGTGTCTTTCATGGGCTATCTCCAGGATTCGGCCAGGCGCGGCGAAGCGGATTCGGAGTTCATTCTCGGGCTCGTCTATCGGGACGGCTGGGACGGGACCGTTAAAGCGGGCTCGACGGTCGCCCGGTGGTGCGAGCTGGCGGCCGAGTTGGGCGACCAGCGGCCCGGGTTGGTCCTGGGCCTGCTCCGGCGGGAGAAAAACCGGGTGCCGAGGGACGGGGCCGCGGCCGTGAAGTGCCTCACCCAGGCCGCCGGGCACGGGGACAATTATGCGCAGGTGATCCTGGGGGAGATGTTGCTGGAAGGCAACGGGGTGCCGGTCAACTGGAGCAGCGGCGCGGAATGGATGCGGAAATCGGCCGAAGCCGGCTTCGCTCCGGCGCAGTTTCGATTGGGGGTCATTTATCTGATCGGGGATGCGGCGTTGCCCAAGAACGATATCGAGGCGCTGGCCTGGTTCATCGTGGCCGCCCAGGCGGGATCCAAGCCGGCGGAGGAGTATCGGGACAAGCGGATGGAGTTGCTCGGAAGCGAAGCCGCCCGCCTTGCGATCAAGCGGAGCCGGACCTTGCTGGGAAATGACCATCACTCCGCCGATTGAGCCGGCGCGGGGTAAAGCAGAGTCCTGAGAGCTGAAAGGCCGAGGCCAGTGTGGGTTGCCCCCTTTTAAGGTCTCAGGTCTCAAGTTTCAGGTCTTCCGCCCTCCGCCCTCCGCCTCCTTTTCGGCTTTCGTCGGCGGGTCGCTTGTGAGAATAATCGGCCGCACAAACCACGCCCCCCAATGAATGCCCTCCTCGCCCTTTGGTTGCCGATCCTGCTCAGCGCAGTGGTCGTGTTCGTGATCAGTACCCTCGTCCACATGGTCCTCAAATGGCATGCCTCCGATTACACCGGCCTGGCCAACGAGGATGCCGTGCGCGACGCCATCCGCGCCGGCAATCCGGCGCCCGGCCTCTATGTCGTGCCGCATTGCAAGGAGATGAAGGACATGGGCAGCGAGGCGATGAAGAAGAAATACCAGGAAGGCCCGGTGGTGCATTTCACGCTGCGGCCGAACGGCACCCCCAACATGGGCAAGTATCTCGGGCTATGGTTTCTCTGGAGCCTGGCCATCGCGGTGGTTGCGGCGTTCGTGGCGTCGGGGATCTACGGATCGAGTCACAACCATGCCCGCGGGGCGGCCAAGCTGGTGGGCGCGCTCACGTTCATCGCCCACGGCTTTGGCACGGTCACCGAGTCGATCTGGATGGGCCGCCCGTGGTCGTCGTCGGCGAAGAACCTCCTCGACGCCGCCCTCTACGCCCTCGGCTCCGGCCTGGTCTTCTTCTACCTCTGGCCGTAGGAGCGGAGAGCAACCTGAGAGCTGAGACCTGAAGGCGATACCTGCTCCATGATCATTTTAGGACTACCGATACGGATCTATGCAGTTGCCCGTGGGCCAGCGAGCTAGCTCGCGCTCTTTGGGCGCCCGCCAGCGGGCTGGCCTACCGTCGCACTATTCAGTTTCTCGATTTCAGAGGAATACCGCGGTCAACTGAATCGTTCCGGCTCAGGTCTCAAGTTTCAGGTTTTCCGTCCTCAGTCCTCCCCTCCCCGCCTTGCCGCGCCATCGTCCCGGCAACGGCGGATCTCTGCTGCTTTCGCCTTTCGCGGGGGCGGGCCGGTGTTAGGCTGCTGGAATGAAATGCCCCTGTGTCTGCCTGATCGGTATCTGCGTGGGCATGCTGGGATCGCAGGCCGCGGTGGTGGCGGAACCAGCCCCCGCGCCGACCACCCGGATGGGAGCGCCAAGTCGCGCGAATGCCCTGCCCCGCAAGGTCGTCATCGCCTCGGCCGTCGCCGAGGTCACCGGCCCCATGGACGCACGGTTGAAGCAGGTCGGCCAGCTGATCGACGACGCGGCCCGGAAGGCGGCCGCGCTGTATCCCGGTCGCGGGCTGGACCTGATGGTGTTCCCGGAGTTCACCCTGCTCCGCGAGGGCGGCGCCACCGCGACGGACCGCGCCGTCCCCCTGGCCGGGCCGGTGCTCCAATCCCTCGGGGCCAAGGCGCGCGAACACCACGCGTGGCTCATTGTGCCGATGACGCTGCAGGAGGACGGTGCCGGCGGGCGCTTCAGCAACGCCGCGGTGCTCCTGGACCGGACCGGGCGCGTCGCGGGGATCTTCCGCAAGGTGCACCCGATCGCCGACGAACACGGCGGGTTCGAGGATGGCGTCACCCCGGGTGGCGGCTACCCGGTCTTCGACTGTGACTTTGGCCGGCTGGGCATCCTCATCTGCTGGGACATGGCCTACGAGGAGGCGTGGGACGCCCTGGCGGCGGGCGGGGCGGAGCTCGTGGCCTTGCCATCCGCTTCACCGCAGAACCTCCGGCCGATGGCGGAGGCCTTGCGGCACCGGTACTACGTGGTCAACAGCGCGCCCCGGGACAACGCCTCGGTGTTTGATCCCATCGGGCGGACCGTCGCGCAGGTGACGACCGCCCCCGGCGTCCTGGTGCAGCAGGTCGACCTCTCGTTCGCGATCCTGCACTGGAGCGAGACGCTGCGCGAAGGCCGGGCGCTGACGGACCGGTTCAGCGCCGGCGGCAGCTATTCGACGCGGGAGGACACGGGCGTGTTCTGGTCCAACGACCCGCAGCGCAGCATCGGCTCGATGGTCCGCGAGCTCGGCCTGACGGAGATGCCGGTGATGATCGAGCAGATGGAAGCCGCGCGCCTCAAGGCCACCACCCCGCGCCAACCTGAGCCGTGAAACCTGCGACCTGAAAGCGATACCTTTTCCCGGATCATTTCAGGTTTCAGGCCCCAGGTTTCAGGTTTTCCGCCCTCCGTCCTCTGCTCCACCGCTTTTGCGTCATCGCGCCTTCGCGTGAGCCTTGTTTGTTTCAGTTCGATCTGTCTCACGCAAAGGGAGGATATACGCGGCGGGGTCGCCGCGTCTCCAGGGGTTAGATTGGAGGGCGCAGGGAGCGCCATGGAGACTACCGCCCTCCGTCGCTGAAGCCATGGAGGGCGCACGCCAATTCGCCTGGGCGAATTGGCGTGCGGAACAAGTCGCTTAAACCAAGGTATCAGAGGTGATGTTTTCTACCCCACCGATGCGGATGGCCTCCCTCCGCGTGCTGGCCTTGCCGGTGCTGATGGGCGGGGTGCTGGGCTGGGCGGGAGCAGCGGAGAAGGACGGCGCGGGGGATGAACCGGAGGATATCCTGACACTGCCCCCAATGCAGGTGAAGGGCGTCCCGACGGAGGAGTTTGGCTTCCGGATCACGGGGGTGCTGGCCATTCCCGGCCCCTCTTACGTGATGATCAGGGAAGTCCTGCCGAACACGGCGGCGGCCAAGGCGGGGTTGAGGCCGGGCGAGCTGGTTTCCAAGATCGACGGGAAAACGACGTCGTTGTTTACGGGGGCGTTCAAACTGAATAAAATGCGGCAATTGCATTGGACCCCCCCTGCGAACGGTCCGAAGAGCCTGACTTTCTCCCTGGAGGTTCACGCGCCGGGTTCGACCGATGTGCGCACGGTGACCATGGTCCTGCCATCGCCGGCCCCGCATTGGGGCGGCGAGAGATGGACCGCACCGGCGGGACGGATACCAGCCGTGGTGCCGGAAGCGGGACCCCTCGCGTCCCTCACCCGCGAGGTGCTGGACAACGGCATCTGGTCGGTGCTCCAGGACGAGTCATTGCTGGGGGCCGCGTCCCGCTTTGCGGCCCCCGTTCTCGGCTATGAGTGGACCGTGGAATCGCCGTCGGGCTGGCATCGCATCTGGGTGACCCGGCAGCGGGGCAAGACCGAAATCCTGCTGCAGCGGGGGGCCAATCGCTTCGTCACGTCGCCCTCGGGCGCGATGGACAAGGCGCGCTGCACGGGGCCCAAGGTTGACGGAAAGCGCATTGAGCTTTCCACCGAGGAGATCCGCGCCCGGTTTCAGACCGAGCTCGATTTCTGGCTGACCAAGGTCGGGCGGGTGACCGGCCGTTGGCCGTTCGAGGCTTTGCCCGGAAAAGAAACCGCCGCCGCCGGCCCGGCGGGCGGCGGGCCGGGGACCGCGAGCGCGCCGCTGGCCGCGTCATTCCTGAAGCTGCCCGTGGCGACCGCGGCCCAGAAGGAGCTGTTCTTCGATGCGATGGGCCGGATCGGCAGCGACGAGGGCGGCTGGGCGTTCACCGAGACGTCGCGGTCCCTGGCCGACGACCGCGTGACGACCGTGCGCTTTGATCCGTCCAAGCCACCGGCGGAGAGCTGCACGTTGCTCAAGGTCGACGGCAAGGACCCGAAGCCGGACTATCTCCAGCAGTGGCGCAGCGAGGGCCATGGGGTGGTGGCGGGACTGGGGGAATTGCCGGCGCTCGCGGAGGTCGTCGACCTGAACGAGGTGCGGGTCTTTGCGGACGAGCCGACGGCGGTGGTGTTCGAGCTGCCGGTGAAGGCCGCGAACGCGGAGTTCCCGGCGGAGAAGTTCCAGGCGCGGTTTCGCGTGAACAAGACACAGCGCGGGTTCGAGGATTTCTCGGTCCGGTTGCGCGAACCGCTGAGGGTGGCCGGGATCGCCAAGGTGACCGACGCCGGCCTGGAGGCGCGCTTCCAGACACTCGACCCGGCGTGTGCGCCCCAGCCCGTGATGCTGAAAATGGGCGGCGGCGTGCGTGTGCTGTTCGTGAAGGTATCGCGGAGCTTCGAGGTCACGCGAACGGATTTCCAGCGGATGGTGCCGTACCAGCCGTGACATAAGGTGGATGAGGCGTGGTCAGGGGTGAGGGGTCAGGAGCTATGGGTAAGGCGATCTCCACACCTTACGATGAACCCTTAACACATAACCGCGACCGAAGGACGCGCCCCTCGCCTCTGGCGGAAACCTGAGACGTGAAACCTGCGACCTGAAAGCGATACCTGATCTCGGATCATTTCAGGTTTCAGGTCTCAAGTTTCAGGTTATCCGAAGTCCGCCCCTCTGCCCTCGCCCACCGGGGCGGGGCTTTCAACCCCATTCCCGCCCGTGGTTTTGGCGGCCAAAGCGCCCCATTTTTGCGGTCAAAACCGCCGGAAAACATCCAATCCAAACGACGCTTGACACCCCCGACCCCGAATCTACGTTGCGGCCTCTTTCCCGATTCACGGGGTGGTAGCTCAGTTGGTTAGAGCGTCTGCCTGTCACGCAGAAGGTCGCGAGTTCGAGTCTCGTCCATCCCGCCATCCTTCGCTCCTGCTGGAGCTTCGGATGGCACAGCCATGCGAGGCGCACGCGGGAGCGAAGGATGGGGTCTACACCAAAGTATGCAGGGCGGACAATGACCGGTGTTTTGCAGGATGGGCCCGGGCAGTAGTCCCATGAGGCAGTCCCCGGAGAGTGGGTCGACGAGTGGCACAAGATGACGCCCATTGATCACTTCCCGTTTTGCCCCATCGGCGGCACGAGGAAGCGGGCCCATTTGACAGGGCAGATCAGCCGCGCACCCTATATCGGTTGTAGCGGACGCAACATGGGTGGGCCCGGACTGATCGTCTCAATGCCCGGCGGCCGGATCGCCATGGAAACAAGCTCTAACAAATCGGAAACTCCCTCCGACGCCAAAAAACCCGCGAACGCCCATCCGCCCGATATCGCCGCGGCGTCGGTGCCCGAAGCGCTCGCCGCGCTCAACGTCAATCCAGAGACCGGCCTGAACGGCGCCGACGTGGACAAGCGGCGCAAGGAGAGCGGCTACAACGAGGTGACCGCAAAGCAAGGTCACCCGGTCCTGAAGTTTCTTGGGAAATTCTGGGGGATCTCGGCGTGGATGCTGGAGTTGATCATCATCATCTCGATGGTGCTTGGGAAATACTCCGACGTGACCGTCGTGGGCGCCCTGCTGGTGATCAACGCGGTGCTGGGCTTCGTCCAGGAGCGGCGGGCGGCCGGGGTTGTCGAGGCCCTGCGTCGCCGGCTGCAGGTCAGTGCGCGGGTAAGGCGCGATTCCAACTGGCAGTTGCTTCCCGCCCGCGAACTGGTTCCCGGGGATATCGTCCGGGTGCGTCCCGGGGACATCATCCCCGCCGATGTCAAACTCCTCACCGGAACCCTGAGCATTGATCAGTCCGCCTTGACCGGTGAATCGGGGGACGTGGCAAAGGCGGCCGGGGCCGTTCTCTCTTCTGGGTCGGTGGTGCGCCGGGGCGAGGGCAACGGGGTCGTCATGCTCACCGGCGCGAAGACCTGTTTTGGCCGCACGACCGAACTGGTCAAGGAAGCGCGCCCCAAGCTGCACATCGAGGCTGTGGTGGCGAAAGTCGTCCGCTGGCTGTTCGTCATCGTCGGCACGCTGATTGCCGCCGTCGTTGCGCTGTCGTTGATTCGGGGTGCGCCGCTCGTGGAGATGATCCCCCTGATGCTGGTCCTCCTGATGAGTGCGGTGCCGGTGGCGCTCCCGGTCATGTTCACGGTCAGCATGGCGGTCGGAGCAAGGGAACTGGCCAAACGCGGAGTCCTGGTCACCCGCCTGAGCGCAGCCGAAGACGCGGCCACCATGGATACGCTCTGCGTGGACAAAACCGGCACGATCACGCTGAACCAGCTTGCCGTCACCGGTGTGCTCGCGCTGGAGCGCGCGACGGAGGCCGAGGTGTTGGTCGCGGGCGCACTCGCCTCGCAGGAGGCGAACCATGATCCCATCGACCTGGCGTTTCTGGCGGCAGCGCAGGAGCGGCACCTCCTCGATCACCTGGCCAAGGTCACCCGGGTATCCTTTGCGCCGTTCGATGCGAAGAACCGGCGGACGGAGGCCGTGTTCGAGCAAGACGGAAAGCGCCAGCACGTGATGAAAGGTGCGGTCCGCACGATCGCCGAGGCCTGCGGACTTCAGGCGCCGGCCATCGAAGCGCTGGAGGCGCGGGTCCATGCATCGGCCGCCAAGGGCTACCGCACCCTGGCCGTCGCGCGCGGTCCCGATGACGGGGCCCCAAGCCTGATCGGGCTGGTGTCCCTCTATGATCCGCCCAGGCCCGACGCGAAACAGCTGATCGCCGAACTCCGCGATCTGGGCATATCCGTCAAAATGCTCACCGGCGATGCCCTGGCGGTTGGCCGGGAGATCGGACGGGGGGTTGGGTTGCCCAACATCCTGCGGGCCGCCGATCTCAAGGCCCGGGATGGCCCGGCGGCCGGGAATGCGCCGGACTTGTTGGCCGGGGCCGATGGCTTCGCGGAGGTATTCCCGGAAGACAAATATGCCGTGGTAAAACACCTGCAGGCCGCAGGGCACGTGACCGGCATGACCGGAGATGGGGTCAACGATGCGCCGGCCCTGCGCCAGGCCGAAGTGGGCATAGCTGTGAGTTCCGCAACCGACGTGGCCAAAGGTGCGGCCAGCGTCGTCCTGACCGAGCCGGGGCTGACGAACATCGTGGCCTTGGTCGCGCAGGGACGGACAATCTACCAGCGCATCCTCACCTGGATCATCAACAAGATCAGCCGGACAATCCTGAAATCAGCCTTCGTGGCGGTCGCCTATGTGGTCACCGGGAAATTTGCCGTGTCCGCCTTTGCCATGCTGTTGCTGACCTTCATGACAGACTTTGCGAAGATTTCGCTCGCCACCGATCACGTCCAGCCGTCCAGAAAGCCGGAGACGTGGAATCTCGGGGGATTCATCACCGTGTCCGTGGTCCTGGGTCTCGCCATGGTTGCGGAAACCCTGCTCCTTCTCTGGCTCTGCTGGCTGCGCCTCGATTTGGCGACCCACAACAGCGCCCTCTGCACCTTCAGCTTTCTCACGCTCCTGTATTTCGCCGTGTTCTCGATCGTCTCCGCGCGGGAACGCCGCTGGTTTTGGACCACGCTCCCCAGCAAGACGTTCCTGGCCGCGCTCGTTGCGGACGCGCTCGTGGGCACGGCCCTGACCTTCGTTGGCCTCCCAGGACTTATGCCCTTGCCGGGCTGGCAGGCGCTCATCGTCTTCGCCTATGCCTTGGTGGCGTGCCTGGGAGTCAACGACGCCGTCAAGGTCCTGATGATCAGACGGCTCATGCCCAATGCCGTGGCGCGGCAACCGGCCGACCTGACGCCGCTGATCGCCAAGCGCGCGTTCGAACTCTACGAACAACGGGGACGCAAGGAAGGGGGGGCCGTTCAGGATTGGGACCAGGCCGAGCGCGAGATACGGCACGATCAACCGGCAAAGGTATCCGCCGCGACGCCCGCGACCGGCCCGGGCAAAATCAAATGAAAATCCCCACGGGGATGGCCTCGTGGTCCGCGTTACACCTTGCGTGGCATCTGGACTTGCCGGGTGTTTTTTTGCCTTCCTCATGGCGAAGGCCGCGGCCTGACGGCGCATGAGGGCTGCAGCCGGGAAACAGATTCCAGTCCCGGAAAACGCGACCCATTGCACAGCCAAGATTTCGCTGCGGGTCACCAACCCGCGCAGCAGTGAGAGCATGGGGGATGACCGCCTCACAATCCAAGGTAGCTTTATACCCCATAGCGGAGTCACCGCGGACCGCGCATCATCGGGGCGGACTTCCTCGCAAGACGCGGCAGCCTACAGCGCAATCCCGGAAAATTAAACCCCGCCGGAAACCAACCGAAATTTAGACCAGAAACCTATCATGTTGAACCAAGCCAAAACCCTGAATGGTTACAGACTGAACAGCCGCGACGGGGACATCGGGAAGGCCAAGGAATACCGGGCCGATGAACGGGCAGCCAGACCGCAATCCCCTTGATCTGCTGATTCCGCTGGGGGCCGCACCCCGTGGTCACAGCGGGACTAACTCAAGATTTCCAACCAGATCGCCCCGTTCTACCGGGGCGGAGAACAAAGGAGTCATCATCATGACAAGCAAAGCGGCCAAGACATCGACCACGCCCAGGAAAAAGCAGGCCGGCAAAATCACCGGGACACGGAAAGAGGAAAAGAGATCATCCGGTTCGAACGGAGAAGTCCGTTTGGGCAGCGGAGGTGAACCGCACCAAGCCGCCGACGAAAATCATCCCCGGCTCACAACCAATCAAGGCGTCCCGGTTTCCGACAATCAGAACTCGCTCAAGGCCAATGCGTGCGGCCCGACCCTGCTGGAGGATTTCGTCCTTCGTGAAAAGATCACCCATTTCGATCACGAGCGCATTCCGGAGCGGATCGTGCATGCGCGCGGCACCGCTGCCCATGGCTACTTTGAACTGACCGCCTCACTCGCGCACGCCACGACTGCGAGGATACTCACCGAGACCGGCACCAGAACGCCGGTCTTTACCCGCTTCTCGACGGTTAGCGGCGGAGCGGGCTCCGTCGACACCCCGCGCGACGTGCGAGGATTCGCGGTCAAGTTTTATACCAAGGAAGGCAATTGGGACCTGGTCGGCATCAACATCCCAGTCTTCTTCATTCAGGATGCCATCAAGTTCCCCGACCTCATCCATGCCCTCAAGATGGAGCCCGACCGTGGATTCCCGCAAAGCGCGACCGCCCATGACACGTTCTGGGACTTCATCGCTTTAATGCCCGAATCCATGCATGCGGTGATGTGGATCATGTCCGACCGCACGATCCCGCGCTCGCTGCGGATGATGGAAGGGTTCGGGGTTCATAGCTACCGATTGGTGAACGCCCGCGGTGAGTCGACCTTCGTCAAATTCCACTGGCGGCCAAAGCTGGGGCTGCAGTCCACCCTTTGGGACGAAGCCATGAAGATTGCCGGCGCCGATCCTGACTTCCATCGGCGCGACCTGTTTGAGGCCATTGGGCGCGGGGCTTTCCCCGAGTGGGAATTTGCGGTTCAGCTCTTCACGCCGGAGCAGGCGGACCGGTTTCCCTTTGATCACCTGGATCCGACCAAACTGCTTCCGGAAGAATTGGTGCCGCTCCAGGTGATCGGCCGGATGGTGCTCGACCGCTGGCCCGACAACTTCTTTGCCGAGACCGAACAGGTCGCCTATTGTCCCGCGAACATCGTGCCGGGCATCGATTTTTCCAATGATCCGCTGCTGCAGGGCCGTCTCTTCTCTTACCTGGACACCCAGCTCCTGCGCCTCGGATCACCGAATTTCAACCAGATCCCGATCAACGCCCCCCAGTGCCCTTTTGCCAATCTGCAGCGCGATGGGAAAATGCAGGCGATGCAGCCGAAAGGCCGGGTCAGCTATGAGCCAAACTCGTTGAGTCAAGACTCGCCGCGCGAAAGCCCCCCTACCGGCTTCCGCAGCGCCGGTGTAAGCGAAAGCGGGGACAAGGGCCGGGTCCGCGCAGAAAGCTTTGCCGACCACTACAGCCAGGCACGGCAGTTCTATCGCAGCCAAACGGGATATGAGCAGGCGCACATCGCGTCCGCGCTCGTCTTCGAACTGTCGAAGGTGGAGCATGTTCATGTGCGCCAGGCCATCGTCGCTCATTTGCGTCACATCGAGCGGGATCTCGCCCAACGCGTCGCCCACGGCCTGGGGCTCGAAAGGCTGCCCGACGCTCCGCCGGCGGCCGCACCCGTCCAGGACCTGGCACCTTCGCCGGCGCTACAGATCATCGGGAAAATGAAGAACACCCTCGATGGCCGGGTAATTGGCATCCTGATCGCCGATGGCTCGGACGGCGCCGTCATCAGCGAGGTTCGGAAAGCCGCAGCCAATGCCGGAGCGAAAGTGCAGATAGTCGCCCCCAAGGTTGGCGGCGCCAGGCTTGCGGATGGCTCAATCCTGGAGGCTGACGGACAACTGGCCGGAACACCTTCCATCATGTTTGACGCCATCGCCGTCATCCTATCTGACAAAAGCGCGAAGCTGCTGGCCAAGGAATCCGCCGCCATCGATTTTCTGCACGACGCATTTGCCCACCTCAAGGCGATTGCCTTCGACAAAGGTGGCCAGATGTTGCTTCTGCGGGCGAACATCGGGAGAGATCAGGGCGTCGTTGCTCTCAGTGACATGACAGGCTTTATCTCCGCAGCCAAGACGCGGCAATGGGACCGGGAAGCATCGGTTCGCCTGTTGGCGTAGCGGCCCATACCGGCCGACGCGGGAAAAGGGAATCTACCATTGCCTCTGCCTGCTGCTCGATGAGTTTTCCCGCAAGGCGCGGCATCGGCGGTTTGGTTCGACGCCGACTGCCCCGGAGGCCCGACTGCGCCTCGAAGACGGTTGGGAACGCGAAAACCGCCGGAAGACCAGCGGCCCGAACTGCGCGCTGAGCGTGGTCGCCAGATGAAAGCCAAGCCAATCGGCCAGTTGATCACCACGTGCCCCAATTGCCCCCCTCCAACCTCCAACGACAATCCTGGCCGCGAGCCGGCCTTCCCCACCAGCAAGCGCGCCCCGGAATTCGCTTTGGCGGCACTCTGGATTTCAAAAACACATGTCCGCTTCGTATCATCGGTCAAATCCTCTCCTTTGAAAACACGGCGGGAGTCGGTGAATCGTCCGGCACGGATGCGGCCCGTCAGGGAGACGAACCAACCGCCATTCGCTTCCCGGCGGCGGGTAATACCCCATGGTTCCCCGCGACCTTTCGGCCCATGCTGGCATGTGCAGAAACCAGGGAGGGCTTCCCCGATGTCTGCCGATGGCAGATCGTCCCAAGCGAAGTTGGTGATTTTGAGGCCCACAAATCTGCACCTAACCACCCCCTCGAAGAAGCTTGGCATGGCAAAAAACGTGGCAGAGGTATTTGTCGAAACACTCATCGCCGCGGGTGTCAGGCGGGTTTATGGCGTGGCCGGGGATTCGTTGAACGCGCTCACCGAGGCGATTCGCCGCCATGATGCGATCTCGTGGATCCCCATGCGGCACGAGGAGGCCGCGGCCTTTGCTGCCGGGGCGGACGCCCATCTGACCGGCACGATGGCGGTGTGCGCCGGCAGCTGTGGTCCCGGAAACCTGCATCTCATCAACGGCTTGTTTGACTGCCACCGCAGTCGCGTTGCGGTGCTGGCGATCGCTGCGCAGATACCAAGTCAGGAAATCGGCAGCGGCTTCTTTCAGGAGACGCACCCCGAACAACTCTTCAAGGATTGCAGCCATTTCTGTGAACTCATCTCCCACGCGAGCCAGATCCCGCGGATACTCGGGATCGCGCTGCGCACTGCGCTGGCGAAGCGCGGTGTCGCCGTGGTCGTCATGCCGGGCGACGTCGCCCTGTGCCCGTGCTCCTCGGCGCCACTTTCACTCGGAATCATGGACCTCGCCTCCATCGAGCGCCCGGCCGGCTCCGCCCTGGGCCACGCCGCCGGGATGCTCAATCGCGCCCAAAAGGTGACCATCTTGGGAGGCGCCGGCTGTGAGGGCGCGCGCGCAGGGCTGCTCGCCATTGCGACACGGCTGAAGGCACCCATCGTCCATGCCCTGCGGGGAAAAGAGTTCATCGAGTATGACAATCCCTATGATGTCGGCATGACGGGTCTGATCGGGTTTTCGTCCGGTTATCACGCCATGATGAACTGCGATGTGCTTCTGGTCCTCGGCAGCGATTTTCCCTACCAGCAATTCTATCCCAAGGAGGCGAAGATCATCCAGGTCGACCGCCGCGGCGAACAGATCGGACGGCGAACGCGCGTGGACCTGGGCTTGATTGGCACGGTGAAAGACACGCTGGCCGCACTGGAGCCGCTGCTGCAGGAAAAAACCCGGCGCAGGCATCTGGATGCATGTGTTGATCACTACCAAAAAGCGCGAAAGGAACTCGATGACCTCGCGGTGGGCGAACCGGGCCACACGCCGATCCACCCCCAGTATGTGGCCAGGGTGTTGGACGAGGTCGCCGCGGACGATGCCGTCTTCATCTGCGACGTCGGCACCCCCACCATCTGGGCGGCTCGCTATCTCCGCATGAACGGACGACGCCGGCTCCTGGGCTCGTTCATTCACGGTTCGATGGCGGCCTCCGTCCCGCAGGCCATCGGGTCGCAGGTGGCGTTTCCGGGGCGGCAAGTGATCACCCTCTCCGGCGATGGCGGGCTCGCCATGCTGCTGGGCGACATCCTGACGCTGCCGCAGCTCAAGCTGCCGGTAAAAATGGTGGTGTTTAACAACGGCTCCCTCGGCTTCGTGGAACTGGAGATGAAGGCGGCGGGGCTGGTCCCCACCGGGACGGACTTGGTCAATCCCGATTTCGCCAGGCTGGCGGATGCCGCCGGCATCCTGGGTGTGCGGGTTGAGAAACCCGAGGAACTGCGCCCGGCCCTGACGAGGGCGCTCCAGCATGACGGACCGGCCCTTGTTGACGTGATCGTCAACCGCCAGGAGCTTTCGATGCCACCGTCCCTCAGTGCGGAGCAGGCGCTCGGTTTCGGGCTCTACATGGTCAAGGCGGTGCTGAGCGGTCGCGGCGACGAGGTAATCGATTTGATGAAGACGAATCTCATCCGCTGAGTGCGGGCACCCTACGCCCGACCCCCATGATTTCGGGTTGGCCCGCGCTATCATTTTCCGTGGCCGCCGGGGTGCCACGGGATCGTGGGTGAGAGTTGGATGGCGACAGCGAAACGCCGTCAGCCGGCGCATCGTCGTGGCGCCGAGACGGGCGCACGGGGTGTTTGCTTCCTTTCCGTCACACTCAGCGCACGCCGCTCGGCGATGCCGCGTCCCGCGAAATCCAAAAATGCCGCCGCCGCCACGACGAGAAGCCGCAAGCTGCCCGCCAGCAGCTGCCATCGAGCTCCCGGTGGCGCGGCGGGCAGGCGGAAATCGGCCGCCTCGGCTGAGGCATTGAACATCGGGCCGGGTGCGTGCCGCTCTTCTTCAGGGAACAGACGGCCAAACTGTTTCCCTGTTGGATCAGTCCATTTGGGCAAATCCCTTCCTCCCGGAGCGCCTGCAAGCAGGCTCCTTGCGACAATGGGGACGTCCGGCCGGGCGACGGATTCGGGATATTTTCCCGGCGTCCGACCGGGACCCGTGCATTTCTTGCCCGGTGCTGCGCATCCCTTGCCCCCGGCTATAGTCACCGGTCTTTCAGCCGATATAGTGGTGATACCGGCTCCGCGCGTCCCATCCGGCGAACCTGCTCCCAATCATCCCATGAACAACCACCCCGTGTCCGTCCTTGCCCGTTCACGCCGCGAGCGGCGCGGGCCCGGGGACGTGAGGCCGCCACGGGCCCGTTTCGCCTGCCCCGCCGCTTGACCGCGCACCCGCCCCTGCCCCGATGAATTGGGATCAATCCAGCGTCAGCGCATGGGCCGCCGTCCTCCAAGGCACCACCAAGGTCCGGTTTGATTTCCTGGCCCTGCAGCTTTTCGTGGGCAATTTGAAGCACCAGCTGCAGGCCGGGGAGATTTCCCTGGCGGACAGCCTCAGGGAATTGAGCATGTTCCGGTCGAACTTTGGCCGTCTGCCGATGGCGGCGAAGGATTTCGCCCGGGTCGCCCAACGGGAGCCGCCGCTGACCAACCGCCTGTCGGACCCGGCGGAGGTCGCCCGGAGAATCACCGCGGGGGAATGCCTGATGCTGGCCGGCGCGGAGGCGTTGCTGGCCGCGTTGCCGCCCGGGAACTGGATCGGTGGCACCATCCCCTACTTCATGCTGGAGGACGGCAACCGCCTGTGCCGGGACAAAATCTTCGTCACCGGGATCCCGCCCGAATTCTCCCCCACGATCCATCGTTATCAGGAGGCGGAGCTCCCCGGGATCCATGCGGCCGCCGGCAGCAACGAAGTCAGCTTTGTCATCCTCCCGGCGGACAGCGCGGTCCACACGGCCTTCGCCCTGCACGCCCCGCACTATGCCGGCTTTGCCCTGCACCCGCTCGTCGGCTGGGTCGCGGGCATCGAGCTCGGGCTCGCGCACCCGGCGGCGCCCAAGGTGTTCTGCGGCGGCCCGGCGGCGCTCGGTGATTGCGCCGTCACGCTGAGGCTGCGCCTGCCCGACGACCGGGGCGCCCAAATCAAGATCATCAACCCCTTCCAGCCGGGCCCGGGCGACACGATCCGCTTTGCCGCCAGCGGCCTGGCCGCCACGACCGCGATCATCAACGGCCGGGAGGAGAACCTCTGCGCGTATCTGCGGCGCAGCGGGGCGGACACCCGCCTGCCGCTGGTGGCCAACTATTGCGGCGCGATGGTGAACGTGAGCCTGAAGACCCTGGATCCGGAAAACCGGCGGGTGGAATTCTATGCGCCGGTGGTCGCCGGCATCGAGTACCGGCTGGCCCGGCCGATCGAGGACTATGGCGCGGAATTCGCGGCGCGCCGGCAGGAGGTGGCACCGGACCAGGTGCTGTTCTCCTGCAATTGCATCCTCAACTACCTGCATTCCGGCCTCGAGGGTGGGACGAAGGGCGTCCTCGCCGGACCGGCCACGTTCGGCGAAATCGCGTACCAACTGCTCAACCAGACCCTCGTGTATGTCGAGATCGTCCCGGTCGCCCCGGCCGGGACGCCGCGCGGCGACACCGAAGCGGGCGCGGCCGCCCTCCAGCTCTCCGCCGCGCACGACGAACTGGAGATGAGCGAACGGCGGTTCCGCGCCCTGGGCGAATCCCTGCATCTGGGGATCTTCCTGACCGACATGGCGGGAAATGTCGTGTATGCCAACGACAGTTTCCAGAAAATCAGCCAGGCTTTCCCCGACGAGGCGGACGGCGGATGGACGCGTCACATCCACCCGACGGATCTCCCCGGCGTGGTGGCCGCCCTCGCGGACAGCCATCGCCACGGGCATGACTTCGACCGCGAATTCAGATTCGTCCGGCGCGACGGCCGGGCCTGCTGGGTCCACTCCCGCACGACGCCGCTGCGCTCGGAAACCGGCGAGTTGACCGGAGACATCGGGACCATCGAGGACATCACCGCCCGGAAATCCGCGGAAACCGAGCTGGAGCGGGTGCAGCAGGAACTGATCGACGCCTCGCACAAGGCCGGTGCGGCCGAATTTACCACGGGCGTCCTGCACAATGTCAAAAACGTCATCAACAGCATCAACGTTTCCGCCACCGTCATTTCCCGGATGGTCAAGGAGTCCAAGTCACCCGGGCTCACGCGGCTGTCCCGCCTGATGCACGAACAGGGCGGCGACCTCGGCCTGTTCCTCACCCGCGACCCGAAGGGGCGGCAGGTGCCGGCCTATCTCGAACTGCTCGCCGCCCACCTCGAAGCGGAGCGGAAGGCGGTGCTGGAGGAACTGCGCCACCTCGAAAGCGACGTGCACCACGTGAAGGAGATCGTGACGATGGAGCAGGACTTCGCGAAGCTGGGCGGAACCAGCGAAAAGATGCGGCCCGGCGAGCTGATGGCGGACGCGCTGCGCATCAACGCCGCCAGCCTCTCGCGCCACGGCGTCCAGGTGACGAGCGAACACGATCCGGACCTGCCCGAGATCACGGTGGAAAAGCACAAGGTCCTGCAGATCCTCATCAACTTCATCCGCAACGCCAAGGACGCCTGCAATGATTCGGGCCGGCCGGAGCGAAACATCGTCCTGCGCGTGCGGCCGGGCGACTCGCGCGTGCTTTTCAGCGTGACGGACAACGGCGTCGGGATCACCCCGGAGGCTCGCGCCCGCATCTTTGCGCATGGCTTTAGCACGAAGAAACAGGGCCATGGCTTCGGACTGCACAGCGGCGCCCGCGCCGCCCGTGACCTGGGCGGAGCCTTGGAAGTCCACAGTGATGGTCCGGGAACAGGCGCGACGTTCACCCTCATCCTCCCGCTTGGCCCGCCGGCACCCGGGCCTGGGGCAGCGGATGCCGTCGGGCCAGGCCATCCGGGGAACGAGCCATCGCCGGCCCCCGTCGGCAGCATTCCCTGATATGAACGAAGTAAGCTATTCCAACCTCAACCTGCTGCGTGTCGCCCAGTCCTTTCCGGCTGCACCCAGGATCATGCTCGCGCTGGGCCGGCTCCTGCGCGATCCCAACTCCGCGCTGGGGGACGTCGCCGGGCACCTCAAGCATGACAGCTCCCTCGCGGCCCGCCTCCTGCGCATCGCCAACAGCGCCGCCTTTGCCCAGAGCGAACCCGTCGCGTCGATCGAGGCCGCCACGGCCCTCATCGGCCTGCGGGACGTCCATCGCCTCGCGGGCGCGGTCGCGATCGATCATTTCTCGTTCCGCAATTATCCGCTGTTTGGCTTCACCGGGCCGCACCTGCGCGACAACGCCCTCCTCGTCGCCCTCCTGATGGAGGAACTGGCCCGGCCCGCCCGCGAGGATCCGGCCACCGCCTACTCGGCGGGTCTGTTCCGCTCGATTGGCAAGCTCGCCCTGGCCAGGATCGCGGACGACGAGGCGCCCCCCGCCGCCTTCCGGCCCGCGGGTCACCTGCGCCTTGTCGATTGGGAAAAGCAGACCTTCGGCCGGATCAGCAACGAGGCGACCGCCGCCATTCTCGAGGAATGGCATTTCCCGCGCGAGGTGACGCAGGCGATCGCCGAGCACTACTACCCCGCCGCGCACAGCCATCCGCTGGCCTACCTGCTGAACCTCGCCGCCCAGCTGGCCGAGAACCTCGGTCACGGGCTGCCTGGTGAATCCGCCTACTGGCTCAATCCCACGGATTCGGCCCGTCCGTCCGGCCTCGACACGCCCGCCATGCAGCGGGCCGGCGAGCGCGCCATGACCGCCCTGGACCGGATCAACCGCGCGGTGGGCTGACGGGTCGGCCGGCCGGTCCGCACCAGAGGAGGGCGAGTCGTTCCA
This sequence comes from uncultured Oleiharenicola sp., assembly GCA_964423065.1. Classification (GTDB taxonomy): domain Bacteria; phylum Verrucomicrobiota; class Verrucomicrobiia; order Opitutales; family Opitutaceae; genus Lacunisphaera. Next base: position 22,611 of record CAYRDN010000041.1, read on the forward strand.
CCGTCGCCATGGCTATGGCGGACAAGCCCGACGAGCCGCGGGCCCATGCCGCGTCCGCGAGCGGACTCGCCTACGTCGTGGGTCAGCGAGCTTGCTCGCGCTCTGAAGCGGGATGGCCTGCGCTGCTGCCCGGATCGCCTGCAAGCAGGCTCCTACCTACATGCGGCACGTCGCAATAGGTCCGCAGATTGCCTGCAAAGATCAGGGCCGCGCGATGGAGCTTGAACGATAGCTCAAAGCCGATTCCGGCCAGGCATTCGCCCGGCGGCACTTATGGTAGGTTAACACCCACTTTGCAGCCGGGGCCAATGCTGTAGAATCATGATGCCCCCATGTGGCGCATTCTGCAGGGCCGGCAGATGCGCCTGGAAGACCCCATGAATACGCCCATACCATCGCTGTCGGCCCGTGAGCCTGTCCCCGCCAGGGCCACGGCTGGTCCGACCGGCTGACGCGGGATCACGCCCATGTTCAGATCACCGGATATCCTCAAGGCCAGCATCCTGATCGTTGACGATAATGCGGCCAATATCGCGCTGTTGGAGCAGATGCTGCACGGGGACGGCTACACGGCCGTCGCGTCGACCCGGGATGCGCAGGCGGTCTGCGCGCTGTGCCGTGAGCACCGCCACGACCTGCTCCTGCTCAATCTGCACATGCCCGGCCGCGATGGATTCCAGGTGATGGCCGACCTCAAGGCCAACGCAGTGGCCGACTCCCCTCCGGTCATCGTGATCACCGCGCAACCGGAACTCAAGCTGCGCGCCCTCGAAGCCGGGGCGAAGGATTTCATCAGCATCCCGTTTGACCTCGCGGAGGTCCTGTTCCGCGTCCAAAACATCCTGGAGTTCCGCCTGCTGCACCGGAAGCTGACCAGCCATAACTTGGCGCGGCTGGACAACGCCGAGCGCATCGCCCGCCTCGGCGACTGGGAATACGACTTCCTCAGCAACCACCTCGTCTGGTCCGACGGCATCTACCGGATCCTCGGGGTCTCCAGGGAGGATACGCCGCCCAACTCCGAGTCCTTTTACCGCCTGGTGCATCCGGACGACCTGGCCCGCGTCCGGCAGGAGAAGCAGGCCGCCGCGGCCGGAACACGCCGCGCCGATTTCGAGCATCGCATCATCAACCCCCAGGGGGAAGTCCGCTACATCCATCAGATCGCCGAGCTGACCTTTGACGAAAACGGCCGGCCCACCGGGGAGTCCGGCACCATCCAGGACATCACCGCCCGCGTGCGCAGCGGGGAAATCCTGCGGCAGAAGGAGGCCCAGTTCGACAGCCTCGCCAGCACGGTCCCCGATCATATCTATTTCAAGGACCGGGCGAGCCGTTTTGTCTGGATCAACAACCTGATGGCGCAGGATCTCGGTCTCAGCGGAGCCGCCGAGGCAGTCGGGAAGACCGATGCCGACATTTTCAGCGCGGAGCACGCCCAGCAGGCCTATGCGGACGAGCAGAAGCTCATGGCGTCGGGCGAGCCGCTGATCGGCTTTGAGGAAAAGGAAACCTGGCCCGATGGCCGGACCAATTGGGTATCGTCCACCAAAGTGCCCACCCGCGACAAGGAAGGCCGGATCACCGGACTGGTCGGCATCTCGCGTGACATCACCGCCCACAAGCAAATGGAGGAGCAACTGCGGCATGCCCAGCGGTTGGAGGCCATTGGATCACTCGCCAGCGGCGTGGCGCATGACATGAACAACATCCTGGCCCCCATGCTCATGGCGGCCGGCATCCTCAAGGACAAGCTCCCCGCCGAGCGCGATCGCGCGATCCTGGCCCTGGTCGAGAACGGGGCGCAACGCGGCGCCTCCATCATCCGGCAATTGCTGGCCTTCAGCAGCGGCATCGAGGGCGCGCGCACCCAGGTCCAGCTGCGGCATCTGCTCAAGGAGATGGAGCATCTCATGCAGGAAACCTTTCCCCGGAGCATCAAGATCGGGCAGGAGATATCGAGCGAGCTCTGGACCGTGCTGGCCGACGCCACCCAGATGCACCAGGTGGTCATGAACCTGTGCGTCAATGCGCGCGATGCCATGCCCGAGGGCGGGGTGCTGACCATGAACGCCGAAAACATCAAGCTGGATGCAGCCATGGCGCAAGCCCATCCCGGCGCCAAGCCCGGGCCCTACATCGTGTTGACCGTCACGGACACCGGCACGGGCATCCCGGCGGAAATCATCGAGCGCATCTTCGACCCGTTTTTCACGACCAAGGGCGTCGGCAAAGGGACCGGTCTCGGTTTGTCGATGGCCATCGGGATCGTGAAGAGCCATGGCGGTTTCATCACGGTCGACAGCCGACCGGGCCTGGGCACGACGTTCAAGGTATATCTGCCGGCGGCGGGCAGACCGGCGGCGGCCAAGGTCGAGGCTTCCCTGACGCCGTTCCCCGTGGGGAACGAGGAACTGATCCTGGTCGTGGATGACGAGGATCCCATCCTGATGGCCACCAGCGGGGTCCTGACCTTCCACCACTACCGGGTGATCACCGCCCGCAGCGGGGAGGAGGCCATCCGGCTGTTCATCCGGCACAACGAGTCCGTCAGCCTGGTGCTGACCGACATCATGATGCCGGGCATCGAGGGCATCGAGCTGATCCGCTCGTTGCGCATCATCAAGCCGGACATCAGGGTCATCGCGACCACCGGGCTGGAGCAAGTGGAAGATCGCGCGGCATTCACCGCCCTGGGCGTCACCGAGATCCTGGCCAAGCCCTGTCTGCCGGTGGTCTTGCTCAAGGCGGTCAACGAGGCGTTGGCGAAGTAGGACGGATTGCCGGCCGGTCAGATCAAACCTGTCCAGTTCACCCGAAGCCGCGAAGGGGAAGAGGTGGAACGCGACCTCCGGGCGCGTTTCCTGACGAGCCGCGGGCGCACCAAACCGCGCCCGCGAGCGGGCTGGCCTGCGTCTGAAAGCGGGACCAACAGAAGCGACACCCGGTCGGGTCAGCCTATAGCGCATATGAAATAATAGCGTCGCCGATTGCCGCAGGGCTGCACCTGGGTGCAGCCGGAGCAGCGCCCTGCTTTGCCCGTTCGCGGCTGGACCAAGATCCAGCCCTGCCCAGGAAGAGCTAATGGCCATGATATTCACCGGAATCATGCAATTTAACCACTTATTTCACGGATAGACACGGATCGATTCCCTGTGAAACCGATATAAGGTTTGTCGTCTCGATGGTTCCACCGGACAGTGATCTTAATTTGTGCCTGAATCTTCAGCCCATGTTTTGATCCGTGACGATCTGTGTGATCCGTGGCCAATTTCGTCTGCATGAATTCGGATTATATTTTCCGGGATAATTCAGCATCCCGCCAATCACGCGCATAAACGCGAATGGCATTACCGGAAATCCCCGTCCACTGGGTGGTGGGTTTGACCAAGCAATCCCAATATCTCCTGTTTTCCCTCTGTTATCCGCGTGCATTCGCGTTATTCGCGGGAAATCATCTGCATGGAACCGGATTAATTAATAGGCTCCAGCCGGGGTCGCTGACCCCGGAGGCCCCGACCGGCCTCACCGAGGCCGGCTACAGGGAACCGGCTCGTCGGGCCTGTCCGCCACAGCCTTGCGCCGGCGGAACGACCCGCCCTACCTGCTTGCGAAATATTCCCGGGCGGCGTCCCGGTCGCGGGCGATCTGCGCCTTCAAGTCCTCCAGCGAGGCGAACTTCTGCTCGGCGCGCAGGAACTGGAGCCAGTTCACCGTCAGGAAACCGCCGGCATCGGCCGGGATCTCGCCAAGCAGATGCACCTCCAGCAGCGGCTCGGTCGTGGTCCCGACAGTCGGGCGCAGGCCGTAGTTGGCCACGCCGTTCACCACCGTCCCCGCGGGGGTCGTCACGGTGACCGCATAGACCCCGTAGCGCGGCCGGGCCTCAGGCGCCCAGGGCAGGTTCAGCGTCGGGAAACCGAGCGTGCGCCCCAGCCGGTGGCCGGGTTGCACGGTGCCGCTCGCAAAGTAGGAATAGCCGAGCAGCGCGTTGGCCTCGGCCATCGCGCCGGCCGCGAGCAGCTCCCGGATCCGCGAGCTGCTGATCGGCGCGCCGTTGTGGTTGAGCCGCGCAGCGCTGAAGACCTCCACGCCGTGCGGCCGTGCCTCGGCGATGAGGAGAGCGACATCCCCCGTCCGCCCCCGGCCGAAGCGCCAGTTCTCGCCGACGTAGACCGCCGCGAGATGCGGCAGGCTGCGCTGGAGCAGCGGCACGAACTCCCGGGCATCGGTCCCCGCGAACTCGCGCGAGAAGTTCTGCTCGATGACAAAATCGATGCCGAGCGTGGCCAGCACGGCCCGCTTCATCTCCCGGGGCATGAGCAGCGGCGTGGGATGCTCCGGCCGGAACAGGGCGCTGGGATGCGGCCAGAAGGTCAGCACGCCGGCCAGGCCGCCGCTGCGCCGGGCGGAATGGAGGGCGGACTCGATGACCGACTTGTGCCCGAGATGGACGCCGTCGAACATGCCGATGGCGAGGTGCAGCGGCCGGGCGGGCAGCACCGCGCGCCCGAGGCCGTCGAACTGGAGCAGCGCGCTCACTGGGCCACGCTGGGCGCCGCCTCGTGGACCGGGATGAGGCGCTTGCCGATCTCCGGCAGGCTCAGCTGCTCGATCCCGTCCAGGGGCAGGCACTGCGCGATGGTGAACCGGCCGCTGGCGGTGCGGCGGAGGGCCGAGAGGTGCGCGCCGCAGCCGAGCTTCTGACCGAGGTCGTGCGCGATCGTGCGCACGTAGGTGCCCTTGGTGCAGTGCACGTCGAAGGTGAGCTTCGGCGGGACGAAGGCCAGCAGGTCGAACGCCGCCACCCGGATGAAACGCGGCTCGCGCTCCACCTCCTCCCCCTTCCGCGCCAGCTTGTAGAGCGGCACCCCGCCGATCTTGATCGCCGAGTGCATCGGGGGGATCTGGTACTGGTCCCCGAGGAAGGTCTTCATGACCTCGCGCACCTGCGCCTCGGTCAGCGCCGGCACCGGGCGGGTCTCCATCACCTCGCCCTCGGCGTCCTGCGAGTCGGTGACGACCCCGAGCGTGGCCTCGCCCTCGTAGGCCTTGTCGACGCTCATCAGGTACTGGGAGATGCGCGTGGCCTTGCCGATGAGCATGACGAGGACGCCCGTGGCCATCGGGTCGAGCGTGCCGGCGTGGCCGATCTTCTTCATCTGCAGCTTGCGGCGCAGGCGGTAGACGACGTCGTGCGAGGTCAGGCCCCGCGGCTTGTCGACCAGGAGCACGCCCTCCATTTCCCTCGGCGGTTGGAGGCTCATTGCTTGGCCGCGTCGACCTCGGCCAGGCGGCGCGTGAGGGCGGCGACGAGCTTCGGATAGAAGGCGGAAAGGGTGTCGTGGCAGTTCAGGCCGGCGGCGCTGGCGTGGCCGCCGCCGTTGAACTGGCTGGCGATGCTGTCCATGCGGTAGGAGGCGTGCTTGGCGCGCAGGCTGGCCTTGATCGTGCCCGGGCGCTCCTCGATCAGCACACCGACCTCGACGCCCTCGATGGAGCGCGCGTAGTCGACCAGGCCCTCGGTGTCCTCGACCGTGGCGTCGACCTGCTCGAAGATCCCCTGGGGCAGGACGCCGATGCAGACGCGGCCGCCGCACTCGTACTTGAGCGAGCTGATGTAGTGCTGGAGCAGCTTCAGCTTGCCGGAGGATTCGCGCTCGAAGAGCTCAAGCCCGGCCTGGGCCGGGTTGGCGCCGCGGGCCACCAGCTCGCCGCAGAGCCGGAACACGCGGTAGGTGGTGGAGGGAAAGCGAAACTGGCCGGTGTCGGTCATGATGCCGGTATAGAGGGCCTGCGCGGTGGTGGCGTCGATCGACAGGTCGGCGTCGAAGAACAGTCCGGCCAGCACCTCGGCGGTGGCGGCGGAGCCGGTGTCAACGAAGTTGCGCTTGGCGAAGCCGACGTTGGACACGTGGTGGTCGAAGCAGGCCAGCGGCGCCGGGTACATGGCCCTGACCTTCTCGCCGCCGCGGCCGTGGTCAGCGCAGTCGGTGAAGATGGCGAAACGGTCCCCCGGCGGCAGGTTCTCGCGCTTGTAGAATGGCGTGTCGCCGAGGAGGAACTTGATGCGGCGCGGGACCTCGTCGGCGTTCAGGCACACGGCGTCGATGCCCTGGGACCGGAGCACGCGGCAGAGCGCAACCTGCGAGCCGATGCAGTCGCCGTCGGGCCGCTGGTGGCCGATGACGACGGCCTTCTGGCCCTCGAGCTCGTGCAGCAGGACGGCGAAGCGGCCGGCGAACTTGGTGAAGTGGGTCACGGCTGCGGGGCGGTCCGGTCGATCTCCCCCAGCAGGGTCTCGATGCGCAACGTGCGCGGCGCGTGGTTGTCGTGGACGAAGGCCAGCAGCGGCACGTGGCGGAGGATGACGTTCTTCGCCACGGCGGCGCGGAGCTCGGCGCGGTGGCGGAGGAGCCACTTGCCGGCGCGCCTGGCCTCCAGGGCGCCGCCGAGCACGGAATAATAGACCTTGGCCTCGCGCAGGTCGCCGGTGACCTCGACGCCCGTGACGGTGAGGGCGACGGTCTCGCCGCCGTGCTTCGAGTGCAGGTACGCGCTGATTTCGCGCTGCATCAGCTCGTTGACGCGGAGGAGGCGATTGCTCATCGGAGGGCGCGAATTTTGAATTTCGATTCCCGAATTCCGCTCGAATGGTCCTGGTTGAATCGAAAATTGAGAATCAAGAATCGAAAATCAGAGCGAGGCCCGGACCTTCTGGATCTCGTAGCACTCGATGCGGTCGCCCGGCTGGTAGCCGTCGAAGCCGTCGAGCCGGATGCCGCACTCGAGGCCGGCGCGGACCTCGTTGGCGTCGTCCTTGAACCGGCGCAAGGTGCCGACCTTGCCCTCGAAGACGGCGTCCTTGCCGCGGCGGACGCGGGCGGCGGAGCCGCGGTTGATCTTGCCCTCGGTGACGAGGCAGCCGGCGACGAAGCCCTTGGCGACGGGGAAGACCTGGCGGACCTCGGCGCCCCCGGTCTTGTTCTCCTTGAGGTCGGGGTCGAGCAGGTCGGCCATCATCTCGCGGACCTTGTCGCCCAGCTCGTAGATGATGGCGAAATTCTCGATGGCGACGCCGTGGTGCTTGGCCAGGGCGACGACGCCGTTCTCCTGCTTGGTGTTGAAGCCGATGATGACGGCCTTGGCGGCGCTGGCCATGAGGACGTCGTTCTTGCTGATGATGCCGACGTCGGAGGCGACGATGTCGAGGGAGACCTTGGTGCTCTTGATGCCCTCGAGGACGTTTTTCTCCGCCTCGAGCGAGCCGAAGACGTCGGACTTGAGGACCACGCGCAGGACCTTGCCCTGGGTGGCGGCGATGTTGGCGAAGAGGGCGTCGAGGGAGGTGTCCTTGGGGACGGCGTCCTCGGTGACGGTGGTCTTCTTGAGGGCGTCGGCGGCCTCCTCGGCCAGCTTCTCGGCCTCGCGGGCGTTCTTGACCGCGGTGAACTTGACGCCGGAATCGGGGGCGCCGGACCAGCCGATGACGCGCACGGGCATGGCCGGCGGAGCCTCCTTCAGGGTGTTCCCCTGGTCGTCGAACATGGCGCGGACCTTCGCGTAGTGCGGGCCGCAGACGATGGCGTCGCCCACGCGGAGGGTGCCGCGCTGGACGATGACGGTCGCGAGCGGGCCGCGGCCGACGTCGACCTGGGACTCGATGACGACGCCGCTGGCCTCGGCCTTCGGGTTGGCCTTCAGCTCGAGGACGTCGGCCTGGAGGAGGATCATCTCGAGCAGTTCGGTGATGCCCTGGCCCTTGATGGCGGCGACGGGCACGGTGACGGTGGTCCCGCCCCAGTCCTCGGGTGCGATCTGGCGCTCCTGCATCTGCTGCTTGACGCGGTCGAGGTTGGCGCCCTTCACGTCCATCTTGTTGACGGCGACCATGAGGGCGACCTTGGCGTCGAGGACGTGCTGGAGGGCCTCGTCGGTCTGCGGCATGAAGCCGTCGTCCGCCGCGACGACGAGGATGGCGATGTCGGTGACGGAGGCGCCGCGGGCGCGCATCTTGGTGAAGGCGGCGTGGCCGGGGGTGTCGAGGAAGGTGATCTTGCGGCCGTTGTGCTCGACCTGGTAGGCGCCGATGTGCTGGGTGATGCCGCCGGCCTCGCCCTCGGCGACGTGGGCCTTGCGGATGGCGTCGAGCA
>CAYRDN010000042.1:0-30724 GCA_964423065.1 uncultured Oleiharenicola sp.
CCTCCGCTTCCTCTTCGCCTCGGCTGCGCGGTGAATGGATTCGCGGCGGCTTAGCGCATGTCTGACCCGGCCTTGCGGCCGTGGTGAAAACCGAGATTGTCCTGGTAGCCATCGCCCGTGCGGCGGAGAGTCAGGAAGAAAACCAGCAACGCAAGACCGAGGGTAAGCAGGCAGAAGGAGATCATGGCGGGGATTGTTGCCTCTGTTGAGCAAGTCGGATTCCAGCCGCGAATTGATACTCGCATCCGTTTGGAAACAAAAATGTTAGAAAAGATATTTACGCGGCCAATATTCTGGCCGGTAATTTTTGCCGGGCCGGAACATGCCCTCTGCCAAGGGCGGGCAACGCCGGCCGCGCCGGGGCGCGCCGGTTACTGGGTCACCTTGACGACGAAATAGAGAAAGGTGCCATCGACCGCCGTGAACCAGTGCGGGGTGCCCTTGGGGATGACGATGACGTCACCCTTGGTCAGATGGTGCGTGACGCCGCCGGTGGTCGCGGTGCCGCGGATCTCGCCCGGCCCGACCGTCTTGGAGTCCGCGACGGTTCCGCCGGTGACAAAGGTCGCCGATCCCTCGACGACATAGAAGATGTCCGTGTCCTGCGTGTGCACTTCCACGCTGCCCGGCACCACGCGGCGGCCCGCCGAGATTTTGTAGCTGGTGTTGGCCAGCAGCGGCAGGCCCCCGGCAAACGCCGCGCCCACCTTGGCGTGATCGATCTGCACGACCTCGGTCGGCGGCGGTTCGAGCGCGGCGACGAGGCGGACGGATCCAATTGTGAGCAGGGCAAGCAGCAGGGCGGTCTTCATGGCGTGGGAGCGGGGTTGAGGGTGGGTAACCCCGCGACCCTAGGACAAAGTCCGACCGGCGACTAGCCATTATTTCCGGCTGCCAAAAGAGTCGGACCGAATCCCGTTGGCCTGTGTCGCGGTGTCATGTCCCGCGCGCAATTCATGGCCGGCATTCCAATAGTGTTTATTCGCGGGGCAAACCGTGTCCTCTTTCCGCCATGCGCCCGCACATCCTCACCATCGATGATTCCAAGGGCCTGCGGCTCCTGGTCGCAAAGGCCCTCGGCGCCTTTGCCTGCGAGGTGCAGGAGGCGAGCAACGGCTACAATGCCTTCTTTGCCATCGAGCGGGCCCGGCCCGACCTGATCCTCCTGGATGTCGCCATGCCGGTGATGGACGGCCTGGAGACCCTCACCCGGCTGAAAGCCGACCCGGAGCTCGCGGCCATCCCCGTGATCATGCTCACCTCCCGCACCGACCACGCCGTCATGGATCGGTTCCTGACCCTGGGCGCCAGCGGCACGCTGATGAAACCATTCGACGAGACGGCGCTCCTCGATAAAATCGGCGGCGTAATCAAATTGCAGCCGATACGCCCCGAGGCAGTTTGACCTGGATCCAAACGGAACAACCCGAAACTCCCTTCCTGCCTGAATCCGTGCCCCTCCGTGCAATCCGTGACGAAACCGGCCTTGTCCTCCGCGCTCTCCGCGTCCCCAGTGTCAAAATAGACTTCACCCCATGAACCTGCCCCGCCGCACCTTCCTGAAAAGCACCCTCGCCGCCTCGGCCGCGAGCGTCCTCGCCGCCCGGCTCAGCGCCGCCGCCTCGCCTGCTTCCGGCCGCGATTACCTCGAACTCCGCTGCTACCGTCTCAAGGCCGGCACGCGACTTAAGACCGACGCCGACCCCGACCGCCTCGACGGCTACCTTGAGCACGCATTGCTGCCCGCCCTGGCCAGACTCGGGATCACGCACACCGGCGTCTTCACCGAGCTCGACGTGAAGAAGGAAACCGCCACCGCCACGCCCAAGCCCGGCTCGCCGGTCTGGCTGCTGATCGCGCATCCGACGCTGGAGTCATTCGTGCAGGTCAGCGCCGACCTCAATGCCGACCCCGCAATGCAGCAGGCCGGGGCCGGCTACCTGCAGGCGCCGAAGGACCATCCCGCGTTCGAGCGGTTCGACACCTGGCTGCTCCGCGCCTTCCCCGGCCTGCCGCGGCTCGCCTTGCCGGCGTTCTCGGCCGCCCGCGCGCCCGCGCGCGTGTTCGAGCTGCGCGACTACGAGAGCCACAGCGAGCTGAAGGCCTTCAGCAAGATGGCCATGTTCGACGACGGCGAGATCACGCTCATGCAGGATCTCGGGATGTCGCCGTTCTTTTTCGGCCAGGCCCTGGCCGGCCCGGACCTGCCGCACCTCAGCTACATGACCGGGGCCGCCGACCTCGCGACCCACCTGGCGAACTGGGACAAATTCGGCCGGAGCCCCCGCTGGGACGAAATGAGGAAACTCCCCCGCTACGCCGACAACGTCTCGAAAAACACCCCGCGCTTCCTCGTACCCCGGCCGTATTCGGAGATCTGAACTCAACCGCGGAACTGGCACCACGCCGTGGCCAGCCCGGCGACCAGGCCGGAGAAGTGGCCTTCCCACGACGTGCCTTTGCGCACGGGGGCGAGCCCGGCGAGCATGCCGCCGTAAAAGACCAGCACCGCGGCCGCCGCCAGCAGGTCGGGCGTGGCCCGCGTGAACCAGGCCAGCGCCACGAGGTAGCCGAAGAAGCCGAAGATGACCCCGCTCATGCCGACATGCGCGGCCTTGCGGCCAAGCAGCCAGAGCAGCACGCCCTGGCCGAACGCGATGCCCAGGGCCACCTTCAGGAAACGCGCCTCGCCCTGGCGGAGCACGAGCGCACCGAGCACGAGGAACGGCGGCAGGTTGGCGGCGAGGTGCGCAAAATTGGCGTGGATGAAAGGCGCGGTGAAGAGCCCGACCAGCCCCCGTCCGGTCCGCGGCACGACCGCGAGCCCGGTCGCGGCCTTGGGGGACATCATCCCCACCAGCGCGCCGGCAATCATGGCCACCGCGGGCCAGGAAAGATAAAACCACGGCGGTTGCGTGAACAGCCGGGCCAGCTGGCCGGGAATGGCATCCATCATGGTGAGTCAGAAATGGCCGGTCAGCCGGAAAACAAAAGGCTGAATCCGGCTTGGCGGGAAAAATTCAGCCACCCTTCAATCACGCGAATTAACGCGAATTGAATTTCCGGAAATCCCCGTCCACTGGGCAGTGCGTTTGACCAAGCAAGCCCATTTTCTCCTGTTTTTCCTCTGTAATCCGCGTGAATTCGCGGTATTCGCGGGAAATCATCTGCATGGATCCGGAGCGGGGTGCCCGCAGGGCGGGGGGGGTGGCAGCGAACTCGCGGGCGCGGGGCAACCAAATGGAATTGCCCGTGCGTCCCGATGATACCAGTATCGCCCGTGATGAACACCGAGCTTAAACCCGACTACGGCATCGATGCTCCCGGGGTGATCCGCAACCTCTTCCTCTGCGGCATCGCCGGTCTCGCGCTGCGCGGGATCGTCGCCGCCGGCCTGTGGTCCGGCGTGGTGGTGGTGCCGGCGGGCCATGGGCAGGCAATCCGCTTCCAATTCGGCGCGACGTTCCTGTCGGTGGGTCTCGTCTGCACGGCGATGGGCGGCTGGATGCTCTGGACCAGCCTGGTGGGCAAGATCCGGGAGCGCGAGGCCCTCCTCGACCGGATCACGTGGCGCGGCACCGAGCGCGTGCTCGATGTGGGTTGCGGCCGCGGACTGATGCTCCTCGGGGCGGCGAAGCGCCTGACGACGGGCCGGGCCACGGGCATCGACATCTGGCAGAGCGAGGATCTGACCCGCAACCGGCCGGAGGCCACGCTGGAAAACGCCCGCCGGGAACAGGTGGCCGACCGCGTGGAGGTCCTGACCATGGACATGCAGGCCCTGGCGTTTCCCGACGGCACGTTTGATGTGATCGTTTCCTGCAACGCGATCCACAACCTCTACACCGCCGCCGGCCGGGCCAAGGCGGTCGGCGAGGTCGCGCGCGTGCTGAAACCGGGCGGCGTGGTGCTGATCGAGGATATCCGGCACCAGCAAGACTACGCCGACCAGCTGGCTGCGCTCGGCTGCGGCGAGGCCCGGTGGATCGGGTCGCGGATCGCCGCCGTCTTTTTCCGCATCCTCACCTTCGGCTCGCTGAGCCCGGGGGCCATCCTGGTCCGGAAGCGCGCGTGAGGGTTCAGGTTTTCGACCGGAGCGCCCGCCAGTTCTCGAGGCAGCGGCGGGCGGTCTCGATCTCCGAAACCCGGCTGCCTTCCTGCTCCAGCAGGTAATATTCCACGCCGCCGACGGACTCGGCCGCGGCCAGAATGTCGGCCCAGGGCGCGACACCTTCGCCGAATAGGACCCTGTAGCCCTTCTCGGCGGCGGCGGCGCCGGGCGCCCAGTCCTTGAGGTGGACGCTCCGGATGCGCCCGGGATTCGCCCGGATCCAGGCGACGGGGTCCTGGCCCGCCTCCAGGCAGGTGCCGACGTCGAACTGCAGCACGAATTCCGGCGGCGTGTGCGCCGCGATGACATCCATGACGCGCGGGCCGCCGTCGAGCCGGGCCCATTCCGCCTGATGGTTGTGGTAACCCGCGGTCAGGCCGTGGGGGTGGAGCCGGTCCACCGTGGCCGTGAGCCGCTCGCACAGCTTCTGCCAACCTTCCAGCCCCCGGGTCTCGGCCGGCGCCGTGGCCAGGATGAGGTGCCGGGCGCCGATGATCTGGTTGAGTTCGATCGCCCGGGCCAGGCCCTCCCCCGCGGTGAAGGCCTCGATATGGTTGTGCGTGGAATAACAACGCAGGCCCAGGTCATCCATGAGTCCGCGGACCTCCTTGGCGTATGGAATCTTCCAGCTGAAATACGGCGCGTAGAACTCGACCGCCTCGTAGCCGGCCCCGGCAACCGCGCGGAGCGTGCCGGGAAGGTCGCGCGCAAGCCCGGTGCGCACCGAGTAGAGTTCAAGGCCGATGGGGATTTTCGGGGCGGATTTCATGACGGGGAGGATCGGGTCGGAGGCCGCCAGGACGCGGTTGCCCGCGGCGGTCTGGGCCAGCAGGGCGGCGGGAATCATTCCGGTGAGGGTGAGGAATCTTCGCCGCGAGAGGGCGCCAGGGATGGGAGGGGGCATGGACCGGACCCTAGCGGATGGACGGACGCCTGACAAGGTGCGCAAAATAATCCCAAAGGGCGCCACAGGTGCAGCGGTGCTCCGACCATCGCGGCGTAAAGCCGCTCCTCCAAATCGCCCAGGCAAAGCTGCGTGGCCGGGCCCTAGCAGTGCCGGGCGAATTCGCCGAGGAAACGGTCGACATTCCGGCCCGAGACCTGGGCCTCGATCTCGCGGTGCAGGCCGTGGATCTTTTGGGTCAGCTCGAGCGTGACGCCCAGACGCTGAGCGAGCCGGATGATGGCCTTGGGGCGCTTTGATTCCCAGCGCCAGCAGGTCAGGCCAATGCAGATGGGTTTGCCGGACAGAGTCTCTTTCGGGGTGGGGAGCTGCTCCATGCCCGGCTTTGAAGCCCAAACCGAGCCAATCGGGAGGGGTTCTTGCGGTTATGCCACATTTTTCCTGAGTGAACCCGAGGCCGCCCGATCCGCCGGCTAAGGACCGTCGGGAGCAGCTTTCTCCGTCCTGCCATCCGTCAGTTTGAAGACCCGGAAGAGGTAGAACAGGCTCGGAAAGATGAACGCGCTGCCGACCAGCAGGGCCAGCACCAGTTGCCGCAGAGTGGCGGGGGGCGCGGCCGTGTCGTAGAAACTCAAAGGTCCTTGCGCCGTGTTCAGGGCGTTGGGGGCATAGAGCACATACCAGCCGAGCAAGATGAGCGCGACCTGGCCCGAGGCCACGATCCGTACGACCATGGTCCGGCGCTTGGCGACGAAAAACCACAGCACCACGAAGAGCAGAGTCGCCAGCACCACGACGGTGAGGTTCATCGGGGCCTGCAGGAATGCCGCCGGCAGGTTTTTGCGTTCCCCCAGCGAGGCGGCAAAGACCAGACCGCCCGCCAGGATCACCAGGCCGTTGCCCCAGGCGGCGAGCCGCAGGAACCGCCGCTTGAGTTCCGGGACCTCCGTCTCGCCGACGAGGAAGATGCTCGCCAGGAAAAAGTAGATGCACGCCACGAACCCGCCCACCGCCAGCGGGTAGAGCCCCCACCAGGGCGCGTACCACGCCGCCCAGATGCCACGGGCCGCCGGATCGATGATCCCGCGGTTGAGACTGGCCGCGATGATCCCGAGCCACAGGGCCGACCACAGGCTCGAAAGCCCGAACAGCCATGTGTAGATCCGCTGCGTCTTCGCCTCCCGGACCGCATCGTAGTGCCGGAAGGTGAAGGCCGCTCCGCGCACCACGATGCCGGCGAGCAGCGCCAGCATCGGCACGTGGAGGGCGATCATGAGCGTCGTGAAGATGGCCGGAAACCCCATGAACAGGATCACCACCACCAGCACCAGCCACATGTGGTTGGCCTCCCAGACCGGTCCCATGGCGCGGTTGACGACCTCCTTCTGCGCCTCGCGCAGCCGCCCGGCCGGCAGGAGTTCCAGGATCCCGGCGCCAAAATCAGATCCGCCCAGCAGCACGTAAAGCAGGAGCGAGGCGCCGATGAAGCCGACGAGGAGGTCAATCATGGGCCGCCTCCGAATTCCGCTGCCCGGCCAGGATCTGCCGGCGCAGCAGCCAGACCGTGGCCGCCGCCAGCACGAGGTAGAGAACGAGAAACAGGGCGAAATGATACACCATCCCCGGCACCGGCGTGACGGCGTCCTTCGTCCGCACGAGGCCGTAGATGATCCAGGGCTGGCGGCCGACCTCGGTCACCACCCAGCCGGCCTCGATCGCGACCATGCCGAGCGGCGCCGCGACCACGATCGCCCACAGCAGCCAGCGTGGCCAACGGTCGCGCCACCCGAACCAGAACCAAAACCCGCCCAGCAGCGCCAGCGCCGTGCCGATCGCGACCATGAGCTGGAACGCCAGATGCGTGATGACGACCGGCGGCCAGTCCGTGCGCGGAAACCGGTCGAGCCCGATCACCTCGGCCGCGGGGTCGCGATGCGCGAGGAGACTGAGCAGGCCGGGAATCGGGAGGCCCCCCCTCATGGTCCGCGTCTCCACATCGGGCAGGCCGCCGAGGGTGAGTGGCGCGTGCCGGCGCGTGATGAAGAGCCCCTCGATCGCCGCCAGCTTGGCGGGCTGGAGCGCGGCCACGGTCTCGCCGGCGAAGTGGCCCGCGAACGGCTGGGCGATCGAGGCGGCGGCGCCGAAGACCATGGCGATGCGCAGCGCCTTCCGGTTGAGGTCCGGGGCGCGGCCGCGCAGGTAGAGCCAGGCATGGATGCCGCCGACGGCCAGGCCCACGGCCTGCAGGGCCGCGAGCTGCATGTGCAGGCTCTGGGCCGGCCAGGCGCGGTTGAACATGGCGCGCACCGGATCGATGTTCCGCGCGGCGCCATTGACCCAGTCAAAGCCCGCCGGGGCGTTCATCCAGCCGTTGGCCGCGACGACAAAGATGCCCGAAACGAAACCCGTCACACCGACCGCCAGCCCGGTGGTCCAATGCACCCACGGCCGCATCCGCTTCCAGCCGTAGAGAAACAGGCCGATGGCGATGGCCTCGAGGAAAAACGCCGTGCCCTCCCAGGAGAACGGCATGCCGATGATCGGGCCCGCGTGCAGCATGAAGCCCGGCCAGAGCAGGCCGAGTTCGAAGGACAGCACCGTGCCCGACACCGCCCCGACGGCGAAGAGGATCGCGACGCCCTTCATCCACATTTTCGTCAGCTCCAGATAGGCCGGATCTTTTTTCTTCAGATAGAGGTAGTGGGCCGTCGACATGAGGAACGGCATGGTCATGCCGATCGCCGCAAAGATGATGTGGAAGCCCAGCGAGAAGCCCATCGTGGCGCGGGCGGCGACGAGATCGTCCATGGGTCGCACCCTACTTCGACCGGCCGGTCGCGCAAGGGGCGAAAACGGGCCGCAGCCGGAGATAATGAAAACTTACGTCGGCCATTCAATTTCCCTCCGGGGACCAGTCCGGCCGGGTGCGAGCCTCACTTCACCACTGGCAGATGGACATCGCCCGAGCCGTTCAGGACGCCGAAGCCGTAGAGCAGCCACAGGATGACCGCGACAACCACGACGATGTTGAGGATCTTCTTGATCGTGCCCTGCATCGGGATGTAGGTGTTGATCAGCCAGAGGACCACGCCGACCACCACCAGAGTGAGCACAACATTTAAGAGGGGCATGCCCTGAAGATAGCCGCCGCCGCCGCCCCGGGGTATGGGGTCTTACCCGCGGCCCTAAAAACGATTGTGCGCGGGGAGTTTGTTGGCTGAGTGTTGGCCCATGGCAGCAGCACCTCCCCGGCCGGCCCCGGCGTCCGCATCCCACTCCGGTCTGCACCTGCTGGGCCTGGCCGTCGCGCTGTTCGGCGCGACCTTCGCCGCCTATTTCCCCTCGCTCGCGGGGGAACTGATCTGGAACGACCTCGACTACGTCACCAAGCCCGCGCTCCGATCCCTGGCGGGTCTCGGCCGGATCTGGACGGAACCCGGCGCGACCGAGCAGTATTATCCGCTCCTCCACAGTGCGTTCTGGCTGCAGTTCCGGCTGTGGGGCCTGCATCCCCTCGGCTACCATCTGGTGACGATCGCCCTGCACGCCGGCTCGGCCGTGCTGTTCGCCCTCGTCCTGCGGCGGCTCGCCGTGCCCGGGGCCTGGCTGGCCGCGTTCCTCTTCGTCCTGCATCCGGTGCATGCCGAATCCGTGGCGTGGATCACCGAGCAGAAGAACACGCTCTCACTCGTGTTCTACCTGGGCGCCGCGCTGCTCTACCTGCGCTTTGACCGGACGCGGGGCCGCGGGGCCTACTGCGGCGCGCTCGGTCTGTTCGTGCTCTCACTGCTCTGCAAGACGGTCACCGCCACTCTCCCCGCCGCGCTGCTGGTCGTCCGCTGGTGGCAGCGCGGCCGGGTGGAATGGCGGGACGTGCGGCCGCTGCTGCCCTGGTTTGTGCTGGCCGCCGCCATGGGCTGGTTCACCAGCTGGGTCGAGCGCCACTATGTCGGCGCCCAGGGCGAGAATTTCGACCTGTCTTTCCTCGAGCGCACGCTCGTGGCGGGCCGCTGTTTCTGGTTTTATCTCGGCCAGATCATCTGGCCGGTGCGGCTCAATTTCATCTATTACCGCTGGACGCCGGATGCCACGGTGGTGGGGCAGTGGCTGTTTCCCCTCGCGGCGCTGGGCCTGCTCGCCGGGCTGTGGGCGCTGCGCCGCCGCTCCCGGGCTCCACTCGCGGCCGCGTTGTTTTTCGCCGGCTCGCTTTTCCCCGTGCTGGGCTTCGTCAACCTTTATGGCGCGCTCTACTCCTGGGTCTGGGATCACTGGCAATACCTGCCCGACCTGGGCCCGCTCGCGCTCATCGCCGCCGGGCTCGTCCGCGGCTGGGAGGCCGTGCCGTCCCGCTGGCGCCCGCTCGGCCCGGCCGCCGCCGGCCTGCTCCTGGGCGGGCTCGGCGCGATGACCTGGCAGCACACCGTGATGTTTCATGACGACCTCACGCTCTTCCGCACGACCCTGGCCCGCAACCCCGACAGCTGGATGGCGCACTATGATCTCGGCACCCTGCTCGCCAAGTCGCCCGCGGGGGTGCCCGAGGCGATGGACCATTACCAGGCCACGCTCCGCCTCCGGCCCGGCTACGCCGGCGCGCACATCAATCTCGGCGTAGCCCTGGCCGGCCTGCCTGGCCGGCAGGCCGAGGCCATGGCGCAGTTCGAGGCGGCGGCGCAATCCGAGCCGGGCAACCCCAAGGTCTGGTACAACCTCGCCAACCTGCTGGCGGCGGACCCGGCGCGGGTGCCCGAGGCGATCACCGATTACGAGCACGCCCTGCAGCTCATGCCCGGCTACGCCGAGGCCCACGACAACCTGGGCAAACTGCTGGCCACCCTGCCCGGCCGCGGACCCGACGCCATCGCGCAATTCCAGGCCGCGCTGGCCCTCGAACCGGACCTGGCATCCGCCCACAACAACCTCGGCGAATTCCTCGGCAACGATCCCGGCCGGCTGCCGGAGGCCGTCGCGCACCTGGAGACCGCGGTGCGCCTGGCCCCCGGCTTGCCGGAGGCGCATTACAACCTCGGCAACCTCCTCGCCCGGATGCCCGGCCGCGTTGCCGACGCCATCGCGCACTACGAAACCGCCCTGCAGCTCAAACCCGCTTACGCGCAGGCGCACGTCAATCTCGGCATCGCCCTGGCGCAAAGCCCCGACCGCACGGGCGACGCCCTCGGCCATTTTGAAACCGCGGTGCGCCTGGATCCGGACAACCCCGGCGCCCACCTGAACCTCGGAATCGGTCTCGCGCAGGTCCCGGGATGTCTGCCGGAGGCCCTGGCCGAGCTGGCCGCGGCCGTGCGACTCAATCCGGCGTCAGCCGAGTCGCACTGCACCCTCGGCATCGTCCTGTGGCGCGCCCAGCGCCGCGCCGAGGCCCATGCGGAATTCGAGGCGGCCCTCCGCCTCCGGCCCGACTGGGCCACGGCCCGGCAGCTGGCGGAGCAGACGCAGCCGTAGCAATTCAGTCCGCGCATCCCGCTCGCCTTGCCGGCCGCGGCCGTTAGCGTGCGTGGCGGTGAACCGGATCTGTAGCTCAATTGGATAGAGCACTTGGCTTCGAACCAAGGGGTCGGGGGTTCGAGTCCCTCCAGATCCGCCAGCCGCGGCCGGCCGCCGGATTGGATTTGCACGCGCCCGCCGGACGGGCAGGATGACGGCATCTATGATGCACCCCCGTCGTCGGCTCGCGGCCCTGGCCGCTGTCCTGGTTTTCACGGCGCTCGCTACCGCCGCCGTTCCCCCGGCCGACGGCACCCCGCACCTCCGCCGCCAGGGCACGGCCATGCAGCTCGTCGTCGACGGCCAGCCCTTCCTGATCCTCGGCGGCGAACTGCTCAACTCGAGCCCGTCCAGCCGCGAGTACCTGCGGCCGGTCTGGGACCGCCTTGTGGCCCAGCATCTCAACACCGTGCTGGCCGGGGTCTCCTGGGAACTGACCGAGCCCGAGGAGGGCAAATTCGACTTCCAACTCGTCGACGAGCTCATCGCCGACGCCCGCGCGCACCGGCTGCGGCTGGTGCTGCTGTGGTTCGCCAGCTGGAAGAACGGCCGGTCGTGCTACGCGCCGCTGTGGGTGAAACGCGACACCGCCCGCTTTCCCCGCCTGCAGTTCGCCAACGGTGACCGGCCCGAGTTGCTCACACCCCTGGCCCTGGGCACCGCCGACGCCGACGCGCGCGCCTTCGCCGCGCTGATGAAGCACCTGCGCGAGACCGATGCCGCCGCCCACACCGTCCTGATGGTGCAGGTGGAGAACGAGGTCGGCGTGCTCAATGATTCGCGCGACCACTCGGCGCCGGCCGAGGCCGCCTTCGCCGGCCCGGTGCCGGCGGAGCTGATGGACCTGTTCGTGCGGCACAAGGACGAGATCGCGCCCGAGCTCCGCCAGGCGTGGGAGGCCAACGGCGCGCGGACCGCAGGCACCTGGACGGAGGTCTTCGGCGCCGGCAAGCCGGCGGACTTCGTGCTGACCTGGGACCTGCCCGAGCCACAGCGGCAGACCGAATGGCGGAAGCTGCACTGGCCGGTCGATGAGGTCTTCATGGCCTGGCACTACGCGCGCTATGTCAACCGCGTGGCCGAGGCGGGGAAACGCGAATACCCCCTGCCGATGTTCGCCAACGCCTGGCTGCAACAGCCCGGCTGCGCCTTTCCCGGCACCTATCCCAGCGGCGGGCCGGTGCCACAGGTCAACGACGTCTGGCGGGCGGCGGCGCCGGCGCTCGACCTGCTCGGCCCGGACCTTTACGTGCCGGAATTCGCGGAGCTCTGTGAAAAATACACGCGCGCCGGCAACCCGCTCTTCATCCCCGAGACGAGCCGCGGCGAGGACGTCGGCCGCAACCTATTCACCGCCGTGGGCGGCTTCAACGCCATCGGCTTCTCCCCATTCGGCATCGACCTGAGCTTCCCGCCCGCCGTGGCGGCCACGCTGCCGGCCGCCATCACCGCCGGCGCCGCCATCCTGCCGGAGAACTATGAGATCATGGCCCAGCTCGCCCCGCTCGTGCTCGCGCACCAGGGCACCGGCACGATCACCGGCTTCGCCCTGGACAAAGAACACCCTTCGTTCGTCACGACCCTCGGCGGCACAACGGTCGAGATCAGCCTGGACGACATTTTCGGCCGCAAGGCCGAGAAAGGCTACGGCCTCGTCATGGCCGCCGGCCCCGACGAATTCATCGGGGCCGGCGCGGGCTTCCGCGTGATCTTCAAATCCTCCGCCAGCTCAACCGGCCGGCTCGGGATCGGCACCGTTGACGAGGGCCGGTATCGCGACGGCCAGTGGGTCAGGGGCCGCCGGCTCAACGGCGACGACACCGACCAGGGCCGCGCCTGGCGCTTCAGCCAGTGGGGCGGGCCGGTGATCCAGCACTGCACGGTCTACCACTTCGAATAAGAGACCCCGCCGCGGCTGCCCTGCCCGGCAGAAACCCGCTTGACACGGGTGGCACTTCTTAATTAACCATTTGGTTAATTAACAAGGCCCCATGGTCACCGATCAACTCAGCGCGACGTTCTCCGCCCTGGCCGATCCCACCCGGCGTGCGATCC
This sequence comes from uncultured Oleiharenicola sp., assembly GCA_964423065.1. Lineage (GTDB taxonomy): Bacteria > Verrucomicrobiota > Verrucomicrobiia > Opitutales > Opitutaceae > Lacunisphaera. The sequence continues at coordinate 12,576 of CAYRDN010000042.1, forward strand.
TGGCCCGTCTGACCTCGGGCCAGGTATCCGTCACCGAGCTGGCCGCGCCGCACGCCATGAGCCTGCCGGCGATCTCGAAGCACCTGCGCGTGCTGGAGCGGACCGGGCTGATCGAGCGGAGCCGCGAGGCACAGTGGCGCCCCTGCCGGCTCAAGGCTGCGCCCATGAAGCAGGCGGCGGACTGGCTGGAGGATTACCGCGGCCACTGGGAACAGCGCCTGGACCGGCTCGAGGAGTATCTGAAGGAACTGCAAAACCAACCACCCCCCACGAAGGTGACCAAACATGGCCGCAAAAAATAGCTCCCGTCCCGAGCAGGAAATTGTGATCTCCCGCCGCTTCAACGCCCCGCGCGAACTGCTCTTCGCGACCTGGACCGATCCCCGGCACCTGGCCCGTTGGTGGGGACCCGCAGGCTTCACCAATCCAATCTGCGAGTGGGACGCCCGGGTGGGCGGCAAGATCCACGACGTGATGCGCGGGCCCGACGGCACCGAATATCCCATGGGTGGAAAGTTCCGCGAGCTGGTGGCGCCGGAGAGGCTGGTCATGACCTGCGGCGCCCTGGACGGGCACGGCGTGCTGCTGTTTGAGTTCGAGCATGCGGTCACCTTCACCGAGCAGGACGGCGTCACCACCGTCACCATCCGCTCGCGCCTCCTCACCGCCACCGCCGGGGCGGAAAAATACACCAACGGCTACCGGGCGGGCATGACCCAGAGCCTGGAACGGCTGGCCGCGCTGGCCGAGGACATGGCCGCACGCGAGATCGTCATCTCCCGCGTCGTCGATGCCCCGCGCGAGCTCGTGTGGGCGGCCTGGACCGAGCCGAAGCACGTCGTTCACTGGTGGGGGCCGCGCGGATTCAGCACCACGATCAAGAAGATGGATTTCCGCGTCGGCGGCGCGTGGGAACACACGATGAAAGGTCCCGATGGGGCGAATTACCCGAACAAGAGCACCTTCAGGGAAATCGTGCCGCTGGAACGCATCACCTATTCCCACGGCGGCGGGCGCGAGGACGGACCGGGCGCGAGCTTCCTGGCCACGTGGACTTTTGAGTCCGTCCAGGGCGGCAAGACAAAACTGACAGGCCGCATGGTGTTTCCTACCGCAGCGGCGCGCGATTTTGTCGTCAAGGAGTTCGGCGCCATCGAAGGCGGGAAGCAGACCCTCGAGCGCCTGGGCGAATATCTGCCCAGGATGACGGCCAAGGCGGGCGAGTTCGTCATCAGCCGCATCCTCTCGGCCCCACGCACGTTGGTGTGGACCTGCTGGACGGAGGTGAAGCACATGGCGTGGTGGGGACCGAAGGGCGTCACCCTCAGCCACGCCAAGATGGATTTCCGGCCGGGCGGCATCTTCCATTACTGCCTGAAGACACCTGACGGCCACGCCATGTGGGGCAAGTGGGTCATCCGTGAGATTGACCAACCCCAGCGGATCGTGTTCGTGAACTCTTTTTCGGACGAGGCCGGCGGCCTCACCCGCCATCCCGGCAGCGCCCAGTGGCCTCTCGAGCTGCTCTCCACGATCACCTTCACCGAACAGGGCGACCAAACGCTGGTCACCATCCGCTGGCTGCCGCTCAACGCCTCGGCGGTCGAACAAAAGACCTTCGACGAGGGCCACGCGTCGATGCACCAGGGCTGGGGTGGTTCCCTCGACCAACTCACCACCTATCTGACCAAACCGAAACCCTGAAGCCCGCTCCCGCCCATGAAATCCAAAACAGGCAAACTGATCGTCACCACGCCCGGCGACCGGGAGATCGTGATGATCCGCCGGTTCGATGCGCCGCGCATCCTGGTCTTCGCGGCCTTCACCCGGCCTGCGATGCTCAAGCGCTGGCTCCTGGGCCCGGATGGCTGGACGCTGCCGGTCTGCCAGATCGACCTGCGCGTCGGCGGAAGTTACCGCTACGTCTGGCGGAACGCTGACGGCCGTGAGATGGGCATGGGCGGCATCTATCGCGAGGTCGCCCCGCCGGAGCGCTTGGTATTCACCGAGAATTTCGACGAGGCGTGGTATGCGGGCGAAGCGCTCATCACCGTGTCGTTTGACGAGCAGGATGGGCAAACCACGCTGACCCAGACTCTGCGCTACAAATCGGGGAAAGCACGTGACGGTGTCCTCAAGTCGGGCATGGAGCGCGGTGTGGCGGCGAGTTACGACCGGTTGGAAACAATCCTGGCCAAACCCCGCGGCCAGGCCGACCGCTCCGGTTGACATTTCATCCGCTGCCCGCCTAATCAGTCCCATGGAAACCACCACCCCGCCCGCCCCCGTTTCGAAGGCTGCGCGCGTGACCGGTTACATCCTGAGCGCCTTGCCGGTGCTGATGCTGGTCATGAGCGGAGTCATGAAGCTGGCGCGGACCACCGAGGTCGTGAAGGGCTTTGCCGACTGGCCGGCGGGCACTGCCGTCTCGCTCGGCCTCGTCGAACTCGCCTGCACCGTGATCTATCTGGTCCCGCGCACCGCCGTGCTCGGCGCCATCCTCCTCACCGGCTACCTCGGCGGGGCCACGGCCGTATCGGTGCGGATGGGCGCTTCCTTCATCCTGCCGGTCGCCTGCGGGGTGCTCGTCTGGGGCGGCCTCTACCTGCGGGACGCGCGGCTGCGCGCGCTGCTGCCGCTCCGGCGCTGACGGGCGCGACGGGGCGCGGGTGCTACGCGCCCATCGCGGCTTCCGCCTCGGCCATCGTCTGGCAGGTGATGATCCGGACGGCGGTGCTGTCGTAGCGGGTCAGCGCCAGGATTTTGAGACCGATGTCCTTGCGCGGATCGGGTATCACCCGGACCGTCGTGCCGATGCCCCGTGCCTTGCAGAGCTCCATGACGCCGGTCACGTGGGGTACACAGCCGAGATCCATCGAATCCAGGTGGGTGAGATCGGTCAGGACGGTGAACCCCGGGCGCAGCTGGGGCAGGATTATTTTCGCCTCCCCGGCCAGCAGCCGGGCATCGGCGGTCGTGACGCGTCCATGATAGGAGATGCGGAGCAGGTTGCGGACGGGGTCGCACTGGAGCGCAAAGGCGGGCATGGCGGACATCATCGCAGCCGGTCGGACGGAATCAATCCCGGTCCTGAGGTCAACGCCGTCCCCGCGATTATTTTGCCGTGACCGCCGCGGCCACGATCCGTGCCAGCTCGCGGCGGCCGGGCACCGTCAGGTGCGTGTCGTCCTGAAAATATTCCTTGTGGCCGATAAACGCCGTCCACAGGTCGATGACCGGCAGCTTCATCTCGCGGGCGACCTGGGCCGTCTCGGTATGGATGCGCCGGTAGCCGGCATCGTTGTCGGTGTCGCCATGGGGCAGTGGCAGGGCGAGGAACACGCGCGGCCGGCTGGGAAAAGCGGCGATCCGGGCGAGCAGCCGGTGGAGGTCGGGCGTGAAGGCGTCCATGCTCACATGGGTCAGCGCCTCGTGCTCGCCGAACGGACCGACAATGACGATCTGCGGGGCGAACGCCTCCGCGAGCTTCAGTTCGTCGCTGCGCAACACCGCCCGGGGATTTTCCATGGCGTGGTCGAGCACGGTCCCGCGGGGATGGCCGAAGTTGCCGACGCGGTAATGGGTCCCGCCGCCCTCGAGAAAGCCGCCTTGGTTCGGGTGGACCTTGGTGGTGTCGACCTTGAAGTCCGCGTCGAGCGCCTCGCCCAGGAACAGCGGGTATTCCGGGTCGTTCGTCCGGTGGTAGCTGTGCGTGGTCTGCTCGCCGAGGAGCGCGATCCGGATCTGCGCGCGGGCCGGCAGGGCCGGGCCCGCCATCAGTGCGAGGCTGGCCGTGAGAGTGAAAACGCGACGCCAGGATTTGCCGTTTTGCATGGTCGGGAGGGGTTGGGGGTGGCCCGTTCTCATGCCATGTCCGCCGGGGCGAGTCACGCGCCAAGTCGGCCGAAGTGTGTCACCGGGCCGATTGTGTATTGAACGGCCGCCGGATCCCGCGCCTAATCGCCGGATGAACCAGCGCCCCGCCGCGTCCGCCCTCATCGCCTTCGCCACCTCCCTCCTGACGGCCGCCGGACTGGACCAGGCCAAGGCGGCGGCCGTGGCCGAGATCCTCACCGAAGGCGACCTGCTCGGCCACACCACGCACGGGCTGGCCCTGCTTGCGCCCTACCTGGCCGACTTGGAAAAGGGCGCCATGGAAAAATCCGGCGAACCGCGGGTGCTCGCGGATTATCCCGCCGCCATCACGTGGGACGGCCGCCGGCTGCCCGGTCCGTGGCTCGTGCTCCGCGCCCTGGACCTGGCCGTGGCCCGCGCGCGGCAGAACGGCACCTGCACCGTCGTCATCCGGCGCAGCCACCACATCGCCTGCCTCGCCGCCTATCTGCAGCGGGTCACCGACCAGGGCCTGATGCTGCTGCTCACCTGCTCCGACCCGACCGTCGCCACCGTGGCCCCGCACGGCGGCCGGCGCGGGGTCTTCACGCCCAACCCGCTCGCGGCGGCCTGGCCCACGGCGGGCGACCCGGTGATGCTCGATGTGTCGATGTCGATCACGACGAACGGCCTCGTCAAGCGGCGGCACACGGAAAAACGGCCGATGGACGGCGAGTGGCTGCTCGACGCCGACGGCCGGCCCACGCAGGACCCGGCGGTGCTCTTTGCCGACCCGGCCGGCGCGATCCTGCCCATCGGCGGGCTCGACCACGGCCACAAGGGCTACGCCCTCGGCCTGCTGGTGGAAGCGCTGTCGGGCGGGCTCGCCGGCCACGGCCGCGCCGATCCGGCGGAAGGCTGGACGGCCTCCGTTTTCCTGCAGGTGCTCGACCCGGCGCTCTTCGGCGGCACGGAAAGTTTCCTGCGCGAGACGACCCTATTGGCGGAGGCCTGCCGGGCGACACCGCCCCGGCCGGGCGTGGAACGCGTGCGCCTGCCCGGCGAGGGCGGCCTGCGCCGACGGGGTGCTCAGCTCCGGGACGGCGTCGAACTCTATCCCGGAATCCTGACAGCCCTCGCGCCTTGGGCGCAACGTTACGGTGTAGCCCTGCCATAGGGGCGGCATTTGACGCCGCGCGCGCGCACTCACGCCGCCGGACCTGTCCGTTCCACCGACCGGTCGGCCAGGTCGCGGATGGCGGCGTTTTCCAGGATGACCGCCCGCTGTTTTTCCGCCGTGGCCTGGAGCATCGCCCGGCCGATGTCCTCCGCGGTGATGTAAAGTCCGCGGAACCGCCGCAGGAGCGGATAAAGCGGCCGGATGAAGCGATAGGCGCCGGGACTGCTGGGCGAAGGCTCGCCATCGATGGCCGCGGGCCGCCAGCAGACCGCCCCGAAGGTGTCGATCAATTCGCTCTCGGCCTCGGCCTTGACCCGGGCCCACATCCGGCTGCTGTCCAGCGCGGCGCCATGCCCGCTGACATAGTGAAACACCGCGGCGGGACTGGCTGTGTGCAGCGTCCGTGCGGCCGCCATCGCGAAATCGCGCGTAATCCGACGGTACTCGGCCTCGTCCCCCACCTGGGTCACGGACTTGCCCAGGCAGAAAAGGCCGGCGTCGACCCGGGCAAACGCGGTCGCGATCGCGGTGAAGTCCAGAAAATCATGGTGCGTGATGGACTCGAGCCTGGCGCCGGCGTCCGGGAGCGGCCGCCGGGTGACCGCGCGGACCGACTCCACCCGCGGGGAGGCGAGACAAGCGCCCAGGACCCCGCCGCCCGCCGTGCCACTCGCGCCAAAGAGGAGGATTTTCATCGGTCAAATCGATGCGCCACCGGGATCACGAGGCCTGGTCAGGCCCTCCCGCTAGCCGCGCCCCGGCATTTCCAGCGGGATGATGGCGTGGCGGCGGAGCTCGACGCCGCGCAGGAAGGTCACGATGGCGCGCTCGCCGATGCGGTCGCCCGTGAGCTGCTTGTGCAACGCGTCCACCGCCGGCGTCGGCACGCCGTCGAGGGCGAGGACGATGTCACCCTCGAGCAGGCCGGCGCGGGCGGCGGGGCTAGCGGGCTCGAGACCGGCCACGAGCACGCCGGTGGCCTGGTCGAGGCGGTGGTAACGTGCGACCTTGCGGATGAGCGGCACGTTCTGCCCGGCCACGCCGATGAAGCTGCGGCGGATGCGGCCGTCCTTGATCAGCCAGGCCGCGACCCAGCGCGCGGTGTTGCTCGCGATCGCGAAACAGATGCCCTGCGCGGGCCGGATGATGGCGGTGTTGACGCCGATGACCTCCCCGCGGGTGTCGACGAGCGGCCCGCCGGAGTTGCCGGGATTGAGCGCGGCGTCGGTCTGGATGACGCTGTCGATGAGCCGGCCGGACGCGCCGCGCAGCGAGCGGCCCAGGCCGCTCACGATCCCGGCGGTGACCGTCTGCTGGAAACCCATGGGCGAGCCGATGGCGATCGCGATCTGGCCCGGGCGGACCGCGTCGCTGTCGGCCAGCGCGAGGTGCGCGAGCTCGTCCGCGCTGACGCGGAGCACGGCGAGGTCGGTGTCGGGATCGTCGCCGATGAGGTCGGCCGGCAGCTTGCGCCCGTCGGCGAGGAAGACCGTCCGGGTGGTCGAGGCGTGGACGACGTGGCTGTTGGTCAGAAGATAGCCGTCCGGCGAAATGAAAAAACCCGAGCCGGAGCCGCCGGGGGCGTCGTTCCCGCGGACCTCGAGGTGGACGACCGCCGGATGCGCCGCGGCGACCGCGCCGGACACGGCCGCGGAATAGGCGTCGATCAGGGCTTCGTCCGGCGGACGCGTGGAATCGTGGGCGAAGGTCGCGAGCATAGACCGCCCAATGAGCACGCAAAACGCCGCAAGGCAAACGGCGTCATTGGCCCGCGCCCGGCGTCGCGGTGCTCCGGGTCAGGTAGGCCGCCGCCCGGTCGACGAGGATGACCGGCACGACCATTTTCCAGCCGTCGGCGGCGCGGTGGAACTGCACGTCGCTCTGATGCACGATGGTGTCGTCCGCGTGCTGCCACTGCGTCTGCAGGGTGACGTCATCGGGCCCCTGCGGGGTCTCGCCGAGGACCTGCATGCCGCCCACCGGATGGCGGCTGCCGGCAAGGATGAAGGCCATGAGTTTCTCGGGCGTGTCATATTCGGCGACAAGGCTGGCCGGGAGCCGGGCCGCGAGATCCAACAGCCTGGCGCGCGCCTCCGGGCCGAGCGTGATCGCCGCGGTTTCCAGTGCAATGTCACCGGTGCGGGCCGCCCAGAGCTGGGTCGTAAACGCCGCGGCGGGCGTGGCGCGGCCGGCGTTGCCCAGGGACAGGACGGGGGTGAGTCCGGCCGCGAGCGGGATGTCGGCCGGGGCCGCCGCGCGGACCGGGGCCGTGGCCGACTCGCGGCGCAACCGCTCGAGCTCGGCGCGATCCGCGCGCAGTGCGTCCAGCCCGGCCGCCTGCTTCGCCAGGCGGCCATTCTCCTCGCGCAGGCGCGCGTTGTCGCCCGCCACGGCGCGCAGGCCGGCGAGGTCGGCGGCCAGCCGTGTGTTGGCCCGGTGTTCCAGCACCAGGCCGGTGGTGCCGGCGGCGAGCACCGCCAGGGCGACGCCGATCTGCAGTTTGGTCATGCTCATAAATGTCAATGTCGCCACCGCCCCGCCGGCCAGGGCCGCGCCCGTGATGCTGGCGGTCAGGCCGGCCGGCGCCGCCGCCCCGGCCTGGGTGGCGAGCGCGGTTGCCAGCGCGGCGGCGGTGGAGGTCACCCCCTGCCGGGCGAGCGGGCCGCGCATCTTCTCCAACGCCCGCTCCACGCGCATCCGCGCGGCGTCCTCGCTCACCGCGAAGCGGGCGCCGATCTCGGCGAACGGCCGGCCCTCGAAAAACCGCAGCAACACGGCCGCGCGCTCGGCCTCGCCCAGGGCGTGCAGCGCCTCGTCGATCGCGGGGCGCAGCCGCTCCCAGTCGGCCGCAGGCCCGGTGTCCGCCGCCGCGCTCACGCCCGCCTCCTGCTCGCGCCCCTGCCGGCGCGCCTCGGTGCGGACCGCCTGCGCCGCGGCGTAGCGCGTGCTGGTGTAAAGCCAGCCCGCGAGCGCCGGCCGCCGGGCAAGGGCAGCCGCCTTGCGCGCCAGGGCGGTGAACACGGCCTGCGCCACATCCTCCGCCCGGTGGGCGTCGCCCCCGCATTGGCGCAGCGCCGCGTGGTAGACGAACCCGAGGTGGCGACGCACGAGTTCCGCGAACGCCGCTTCGGAGCGTTCGGTCGCATAGCGGCGCAGCAGTTCGGCGTCATCGGTCATGATGGTTTTCCCTTAACTGCCGCCGGGACAAAAACCGAACAAGGAAATTCATCCCGGATCGTCCAGGGGCGCGGCTTGACCCGTTTCGCCGGTCGCGGCTAGCGTCCGGCCCGGGTCCACGCATGCATCATTACATCGCCTTTCTCCGCGGGATCAACCTCGGCCAACGCCGGCCGGAGATGGCGCGGTTGCGGGCGCTGTTCACGGAGCTCAAATTCGCGGATGTCGCCTCGTTCATCGCGAGCGGGAACATCATATTTTCCAGCCGGCTCGCGGACGGGGTGAAAATCGAGGGACTGATCGAGGCGCACCTGCAGCGGTCGCTCGGCTACGCGGTGGACACCTTCGTGCGCACCCGGGCGGAGGTGGCCGGCGTGGCCGCGTTCCGGCCTTTCAGCGCGGCCGACCACGCCCGGCCGGAGCACACCGTATACGCGGGTTTCCTGAAGGCGCCGCTCGGCGCCGCCCAGGCCCGGCAGATGCTCGCCTGCCGGACCGCAGTGGACGAATTTTGCGTCCGGGACCGGGAGTATTACTGGCTCTGCCGGATCAAGTCCAACGAGTCCAAGGCCTGGGCCTCGCCGGCGATGAAAGCGGTCCGGCTGCCGACCTCCTCGATGCGAAACCTGACGACCGTGCGCAAGCTCGCGGCCCTCTATCCTCACCCGACGGGTTGAGTCCACCGGGGGGTGGGGAACGACCAGGCCCCGCCGCCAGCCTCATTTTCCCGCGAGCAGGCGCGCGAGCACTTCCGGCTGGATCTCGCCCGGGACGGCGTGCAGGTGGTGGAGGACGCCCATGCGGTCCTCGGGGCTGGCGGAGGAGATCTCCAGCATCCAATCCTCGGTCTTGGCCGCGGCCACGATGACCTCGTCGGACCAGGCGATCACCTCGGAGGCCGTGACGAAGCCCCCGGTGATGCCGCGGATGTAGTATTCGGCCGTGGTGCGGTTGTTGGCGGGTGTATCCATGGTTTGACCGGGCCAAGTTCCCCGGGTCGGGAGCCCGAGTCGAGCGCCGTTTGCACCGGCTCAGCCGGCGAGGCTGCGTTCGATCCTCCGGTCGGGCACGAGCCAGATGACGGCCACGAGGATGTAGCAGCCGAGGCCCAGCCACGCGTGCAGGAAGGCCACGCCGATGCCGGCGGCGTAGATGACCACCGAGATCCGGCCCTTGAAGTCGGAGCCCAGCGCCCGGGCCAGGGTGGAATCGCGGTCATGGGCCGCCAGGAGGGTCCGCGTGAGAATGTAATAGGCGATCGCGGCCATGATCAGCACGGTCCCGTAGACGACGACGGGCCAGAGGCTGAAATGGTTCTCGCCCATCCAGCCGGTGACGAAGGGAAAGAGGGAGAGCCAGAAGAGCAGGTGGAGATTGGCCCAGAGGATGGCGCCGTTGACCTGTTTCACCGCCTGGAAGAGGTGGTGGTGGTTGTTCCAATAGAGCCCGACATTGACGAAGCTCAGGACGTAGCTGAGGAAGACCGGCAGCAGCGGTTGGAGCACCGCGAAGTCCGCCCCGTGCGGGACCTTCAGTTCGAGCACCATGATGGTGATGATGATGGCGAACACGCCGTCGCTGAACGCTTCAAGCCGGCCTTTATGCATGGCGGGGTGGCGGCGCGGGCAGGATTGCAGCGATCACGGGCGACTCACCGGGGCGGGCCTAGCCGTTCGGCCAGTGCCGCAGGAAGGTCATCGTGCCGAAGAGCAGGATGATGCCTATGAAGGTGAACGCCAGGCCGACGCGCGCCAGGGTCTGGCGCTCGGGATACTCCTCGTTGAAATAATAGGTGGCGCCGCCGGTCAGCATGATGGCGATGGAGACGAGGAGGGCGGCCTGGAAGATCATTTCGGCGGACGGTTGCGGGGATGATGCCGGGCATGCTGATCAAGCAGCCGGGAATTTTCAACCGCCGTGTAGATCTGCGTGGTGCCGATGCTGGCGTGGCCGAGCATTTCCTGGATGGCCCGGAGGTCGGCGCCCCCGCCCAGCAGATGGGTGGCAAAGGAGTGGCGGAGAAGATGGGGTTTCACCGTCCGGGGCAGGCCGGCGCGCCGGGCGTGTTTCTTGACGATATGCCAGAGGGTCTTGCGCGAGATGGCCCGGCCGCGCTCGCTGATGAAGAGCTCGCTGCCCGTGCGCGGCTTGAGCAGCCGGGGCCGGCCGGAGGCCAGGTAGGTGACGACCGCCTCGCCGGCGCGGCCGCCGAGCGGGATGACGCGCTCCTTGGCTCCCTTGCCCAGGACGCGCACAAAGCCGTGCTCGAGGTCGACCTGCTGCAGGGTGAGCCCGCATAGCTCGGAAATGCGCAGGCCGCTGGAATAGAAAAGTTCGAGCATGGCGCGGTCGCGGAGCGCGTAGGCGTCGTGACCGGCCGGCGCGGCCAGGAGCCGGCCCAGGTCGGCCGGGGACAGGGTCTGTGGGAGCTTGCGGCGGATTTTCGGCCCCGCGAGCAGCGCGGTGGGGTCGTCCTCGCGCACGCGTTCGCGCACAAGGTGGCGGCAGAGCATCCGGACGGCGGTCAGCTTGCGGGCCTGGCTGGAGGCGGCGAAGTTGCGGTCGCTCAGCCAGTGGAGCCACGCGGTGAGCTGCTTCGCCGACACCCCGGCCCAGCCGGCGGCGCCGAGCTTTTTCAGGCAATGGGCCGCCTGGCGGAGGTCGTGCTCATAGGACAGGGCGGTGTTGCGCGCGAGGCCGCGCTCGAGCTCGACGTAGCCCAGGTAGCGGTCGATGTCATCGGCGAAACCCGGGGGCGCGGCCGGCAGCGGCGCCGCTTTTTCCCCGGGCCGGTCTCCGCTGCGCGTCTGCACCAGGCACTCCTTGGCAGGGCGTCAGTAGCGGCGCGGCCGGCGGGGACCCGGGGGCGGCAGGTTGGTCTCGCGGATGCGGTAGGTGATGCGCGCCTTGTCGAGATCGTAGGGGCTCATCTCCATCTTCACCTTGTCGCCGGCGGCGATCTTGATGAAATGCTTGCGGAGCTTGCCGGAGATGTGGGCCAGCACCATGTGGCCGTTGTCGAGCTGCACACGAAACATTGTGCCGGGGAGGACGGTCATGATCTTGCCCTCCACTTCAATCACTTTGCCGTCAGACATAGTTGGAAGAGGAGAGCTGGCTGGTTGGGGTCATGCGGGATGGTCTAATAAAAGCCCCTTGTAACTGTGGAATTCCCTCCGTAGTCAAGGCTTTCCGCGGCACCCATGGATTCCACCCGGCCCACCCTCCCCTGCCCGTTTGAAAAAGTCCACCCGTCGCAACTGCGGCGGGACGACGGGTTTTACATGTGGCTGGCCTATAACCAGGCCATCGATGCGTGGCGGGAGGACGAGGTGCCCATCGGCGCGGTGATCGAACTGGGCGGGGAAATCATCGCCGCCGCGCACAACCAGCGCGACAGCACCCGCGATCCCACGGCGCATGCGGAGATCCTCGCGCTCGGCCAGGCCGCGCGGGCGGTGGGCGACTGGCGGCTCACGGGGGCGACCCTGTATGTCACCAAGGAACCATGCCCCATGTGTTCCGGGGCGACGCTGATGGCCCGGCTCAAGCGCGTGGTCTACGCCGTGCCCGACCCGAAGATGGGCTGCCTCGGCGGCGCGACCGACCTGAACGGGCTGCCGCAATCGAACCATCATCTTGAAATCTCGCGTGGCGTGATCGAGCAGCCGTGCCTCGACCTGTTGCGGGCGTATTTCCAGCTGAAGCGGCAGGCGGAATGAAAACACGGGCCATGCGGGAATGACCCCATGCCCGTGACACGAGCCACAGTTGACGCCGGGCCACACCCATGCACATTTGAAGTCCTTCCAAAATCAACCCACCACGATCATGGCCTACGAACTCCCGAAACTGCCCTACGCTTACGACGCCCTCGTCCCGTACATCGATGCGAAGACGATGGAAATCCACCACGACAAGCACCACCAGGCGTACATCACCAACGCCAACAATCTCCTCAAGGATCACCCGGCCCTCGCTGCGCTCGAGGTCAACGCGCTGATCGCCGACCTGTCGCAGGTGCCCGAGGCCATCCGCGGCGGTCTGCGCAACAACGCCGGCGGCCACAGCAACCACTCTTTTTTCTGGACCATCATGGGCCCGGGCAAGGGCGGCGCCCCCACGGGCGCGCTCGCCGCGGCCATCGACGCCCAGCTCGGGGGCTTCGCCAAGTTCAAGGAAGACTTCGCCAAGGCCGGCGCCACGCGCTTCGGCTCCGGCTGGGCCTGGCTCGTCGTCGGCGCGGACAAGAAGCTCTCGATCGGCTCGACCGCCAACCAGGACAGCCCGCTGATGGGCAAGGCCGTCGCCGGCATCGGGGGCCAGCCGGTCCTCGGGCTCGATGTCTGGGAGCACGCCTACTACCTGAACTACCAGAACCGCCGGCCCGATTACATCGCGGCCTTCTGGAACGTCGTCAACTGGGACGCCGCCGGGGCGAACTACGCCGCGGCGCTTTGACCAAAGAACGGCGATACCACGGTTCATCCGGAGGATTCGCCCTACCCTGCAGCCGCGCCGCGAGGCGCGGTTTTTCTTTTGTAGGAGCCTGCTGGCAGGCGATTCAGGATTTTCTCCGCGGCGGCATCTCCCATCGCCTGCCAGCAGGCTCCGATAGGAAACGGCCGCTCACTTCTCCTTCATGACATAGACCCCGTCCCAATTCGCGCCGGGCGGGTGCGCCTTCATGTTATGGCAGCGGGCGGTGAGGATCAGCGACGGGTTGCTGTCGATGGCCATGGCCTTGCTCGGCTGGTGGAACTCGAGTGCGGCGCTCTGGGTGAAACACTGGAGCGCGCCGTCCCAGTCCTGCGCGAGGTAGCGCTCCATGCCCCGGGCGTAGACGCTGACACAGTCGAAGGTCTGCTGGCTCACGTTTTCCTTCAGGCCGACGATCTCAAAGACCGGCACGGGCTGCGAGCGGCCCTTGACCACGATCTTGTCGAGGAAACGGAAGACCACGTGGTCGCCGCCGTGCTTCTCGCACTCGAGCTTGGTGGCCTCGGTCACCATGGTGTAGGCGCCGAGCGACTTGGCGCCGGACTCCATGCGGGCGGCGAGGTTCACGTTGTCGCCCATCATGGTGTAGCTGAAGCGGGTGCGGCTGCCCATGTTGCCGATGATGGCGGAGCCGGTGTTCAGACCGAGGCGGGCGCGGAGCACGTGGACGACGGCCGGCCACTTGTCGCCTTCGCTCTTCCATTTCTGGCGCAGCTCCTCGATCCGGAGCTGCACCCGCTGGGTGGCGACGCAGGCCCGGTAGGCGTGGTCGGGCACCGGCAGCGGCGCGCCGTAGATGGCCACGACCGCGTCACCGATGTACTTGTCGAGCGTGCCCTTCTCCTCCTGCACGATGTCGGTGCAGGCGGTGAGGTATTCGTTCATCAGCTCGACGAGTTGGGACGCCGGCATGAGCTCGGAGAAGGTGGAGAACGACTGGATGTCGGAGAAATAGGCGGTGATGATCTCCTCGTGCCCGCCCAGCTGCGGGTCGGCCTCGGACTCGACCATGCGGTTGACCAGCTCAGGCGCGAGGTAGGTGCCGAACATGCTTTTGATGCGGCCCTTTTGCCGTTCTTCGACGACCAACTGCCAGATGATGCCAATGAACGAGGTGGAAAAGGCGGAGCACAACGGTGCCGCCATGGGCAGGATCAGGCGATTTTTGGCAAAGAGATGGAAGGAGACAACGGTAAATCCCACCAGCACCAGCAACGCCAGGACCTTGGAAAAAATGCTCCGCGCCCCGCTGGATGCCGCCAGCGTGGCCACGGCAAACGTCAGACCCACGGTCAGCGCGTACAGACACCAGAGCGGCAACCGCTGGAGAAATTGGCCGGAGACAAGCGTCTTGAAAACATTGCCATGAATGCCCACCCGTGGCACCGGCACTTCATCGAGGGAAGTTGTCGCCAGGTCTTGGAGCAGCTTGTCAACCGGACCGATCAAAACGACGGCACCCTCGAATTGTCTGAAGAATTCCTGCGCGTTCTTCCGGTGGGATTCGTCCTGATCGGCCAGCATCTGGGCATAGTTATAAACCGTGGAAAATCCGATCCGCGGGTTTTTGTCGCTCAGCCACGCTGAGAACCAGTTGACCTCCAGCAATTGCCCGTCAACCAATGGAATGGTGGTTATCTTCGAACCATTCGGGGCCATCACGTCGATTTTATCCCGGTCGATCTTCAGCGCCTCCGGGCCCACGCCCCAATAAAGCATGGCGAGATTCAGCGCCATGTGGTCATAACGCTTGATCGCGGTGGGTGTGAAAAGCGGCACCCACCGGGTGTCGCCTTCCAGGGTGTCGATCAGACCGATCCGAGGTGGGTTCCACATGGCGCTCCGGCCGATGTTGAACTCCGGCAATTCCGGCGGATTGATCTTTTCCAGCGGGGGCAGGCCGTCACGCAGGAGCGGCAACTCCAACTTGACCAGCTTGCCCGTGGCCGCATCCCGGTATTGGTCGGCGGAATAGGAAGCTGCCACGACCACCGGCGGATCCTTGAAAAGAAATTTGGCCAGCTCGCGATTTGCCGCCACCCACTTGGCAAGATCGTAGGATGCCGATACGCCCTGCTCGGAAAACACCACGTCGATCCCGATCGCCTTGACCGATCCGGCGGTGAGCAAATGCTCACAAACCTGGGCGAAATAGGACCGCGGCCACGGGAAGTTGCCCAGTTCTGAAATCGACTGGGAGTCAATATCGACGTAGATCACCTTGGCGTCTGATTCGATTTCACCCCGGAAACGAAAACGCAGGTCGATCAGCCAGTTGTCCAACCGGACCAGATAACCCGATTGCGCGGCGAAGGCCCAGACCAGCGGCAGCGGCAGCAGGACCAGCATTTTCCAATAGAACTTCTTTTTGGACTGCGCCACGGGAGCGGACAGTAGCGCGCGCAATCCCGAGATAAAGCAGATTAAAGTCGCCCAACAAAAAGCCCGGCACCGCCGGGTGCCGGGCGGAGAAAGAAATGACGCCTAGCCTCCGCCCTGGGCCGAGAGATCAACCCCGTTCGTCTGGCTGCCGGTCGGATTATTGGAGCTGGTGTTGTTCTTCCCACTGTCCCCGGTGGTGGTCGTCGGCGTCGGCGTGAAGGTGGTGGCCTGTACGGTCGCGGCGATGCTCGTGCTGGTCTGGATAATGGCGTTTTGCGCCGCCGGGGTAAGGTCCTTCGTCTCGATGACCGGGGCCGCGGGCGGCGGCGTCTGGCCGTTTGCATTTGGCGTGGTCGGGATGTCGACGGTGACCACGACCTCCTTGCCCGAGGCGATGGGGATTTCCTTCTCGGTGACGCCCTGCATGACCACGAGGCCCTCGGCGGTGGAGACGGTGAAGAACGCCTTGCCGTCCGCCTGGGGCGTGTAGACGATCTTGAAGATGGTCCCGCGGATACCGGCGGCGCCCACCGGGGTCTTGACGGAATAGCTCGAGGACTTGTTCAGGTGCTTCACGTCGCCGACCAGTTCGCCGTAGGAAAGGTTGAGCGCGGTCTTGGACACGGAAGGCTCCGTTTTTTCCCGGCTGGAGTATTCGGACATCTTGAGATCCTCCGCCAGGGGATCCATCTTGAACTCGTCGATCGCGAGCCGGGAGTTTGCCCCCAGTCTGACCGTGGATCCGTTCATGAACACCAACACCACGCTGGCGCCGGCGCCGGTGGTGATCACATCGGTTTCCGTGAGGGCATCATTGTTATGGATCGCCGTGGTCGTGCCATCCTTGTTCAGCTTCATCACTTCACCTTCAGGCTTGGCGACCTTGATCTGCCCCGCTTGCGTCTGCGCCGACGCGTTCAATGACAAAGCCATTGCAACAGCTGCGAACAATATGAAACGAAGGGCAGAAATTTTCATATAACTTCGTGGAAATACGGTTAATGTCGGGCTGTTATTTGCTGCTGCAAAGCTTCTGCCGCAGAATACCAAGGGTCAAGTGATAAACAGGTTTTGACCGCCTGCAGTGCCTCGGAATTCCGCTCGGGAAGGGTACTCAAGTGGTAGGCGTAATAATACCACCACACGGTGGTTCTGGGCGCCAGTTCCAAGGCTCGTTTGAAACTCGTTTCCGCCTCCTGATGTTTCCCCTGCATGTCTGACGCAATGCCCTTGCGGACCCAGAATTCGGCATTTATCGGGCAAAGCTGCACCGCCCGGTCGGCCTGGATCTCCGCCCGGGAGCCCATGGCGGTCAAGTCGCCCTTGGTCACATGCCAGTTCAGAACGGTGGCATAGGACAGGTCGGACCAGGCCTGGCCGTTGGCCGGGTCGATTTTTACGGCCTCTTCAAAGCTAGCCCGGGCGGCGGGGAAAATCTTTCGCTGGTCACCCCATCCGGTCCGGGCATTCTTGTCGATGTCCCAGCGGGCAGGAAAACGCAGCGCCTCGGCGCGGTACAACGGTGAAGCCAGACCGGCGCCGATCGCCAGCGCGCCGACCGCGAGACCCAGGCCGATGCCGCGCGCCCGGCCGGCGGACAACGGCCGCCGCAGCCCGGGCTCATCCCGCAACAACAGTGCGGCGACGATCGCGGTCGCCAGGGCCAGGGCCGGCACCTTGGTGAGAAAATCCACGCCCAGTTGCAGGGCAAAGGCCAGCAGGCCCAGCAGCAGCCCCAGTTTCCAACGGCCCAGCGAGAACGGATCAGCCGTCGGAACATTCTCCGCCCGCATGCGCTGCACCGCCTGCCAGGCCAGCCACAGGATTCCACCGCCTGCCAGCGCCCAACA
Source organism: uncultured Oleiharenicola sp. (assembly GCA_964423065.1). Classification (GTDB taxonomy): domain Bacteria; phylum Verrucomicrobiota; class Verrucomicrobiia; order Opitutales; family Opitutaceae; genus Lacunisphaera. Next base: position 29,499 of record CAYRDN010000042.1, read on the forward strand.
CACAAAGCCGGCGACGCCATAGTCGCCCAGGGTGTTCAGGTAGTCGTTGTGCGTCCAGTTCGGCACGTTCAGAAAACCCCGCGGCCGGTATTGATCGAAGTAAACATTGAAGGAGGCCGCGCCGCTGCCCAGCCACGGGTGGGCGCGCCAGATCTGCCAGCCGGCCTTCCAGACAATGGGCCGGCTGAGTTCAAACCGGCCGTCGAGAAAAGGTTCGATCCGCTCGTGAGCATACGCGCTGTAACGGTAAATCAAACCGAGCCCGGCAGCCGCCAGGGTCAGGATCACCGCCACCCCGCCGAGTCGCCGGCGCCACCGGCGCCCACCCAGCAGCGGCCACAGGACCAGCGCGCCGCCCAGGCTGAGCCAGCCGCCGCGGCTGCCGGTCAGCACGGCGGCAAAGGCGAACAGCCCCGCCAGCCAGCCGCTGGCGATCTTGACCGGCGGCCGGGTCGAGCGCGAAAAGACCAGCGCGAGGCACGCGGGGATCATCAGTGCCATCAGGGCGGCGAGGGCGTTGGGATAGCCGAACATGCCGCCGGACCGCCCGGAATATTGCTGCGCCTGCGTGCGGCCGAGCATCAGCCAGGTCCCGTCCCCATAACGCTGGTAGGCGGCCATGGCCGCCCCCGCGAGCCCGAGGACCGCGAAGGTGCCGATGATGAACCGCGTCGGCCCGCGGCCGCGGCCGAAATGCAGCGCGAGCGCGAACGCGAGCCACATCTGCAGCCACAGCAGCCATTCGCGCCAGGCCAGCCACCGGGCGGGCGCGATCCACAGCACACTGGCCAGGGCATAAAGCAGAAACGGCAGGGGCAGCAGCACCGCGCGGTTGAACTCGAGCGGCCCCCTCCCCGCTTGCACCCACCCCAGGCCGCCGCCGAGCGCGGCCAGGCTGAACATCGCCCAGGAAGTGACGACCATGGTTTCCGCGAAGTAGCCGCCGAGACAGAGCGTGGTCCAGGTTAGGGTGGCCGCCAACCCGGCCACCAGCAGCCATTCCATCCGGACGGCGAAACTTGTCTGCGCCGGACCGGGGGTGGATGCCTGCGGGATCATTGTCACGGCCTTCAAATACTGCTTGCCGTCCGGGAGCCACAAAAAAGCCGCCCAACTTTGCCGTCGGCATGAGTGGAGGCATATGAAGGCCATCCGGTAGGGCTGGACCTTGGTTCAGCCGCGAAGGCGTCAAAGTGGGCGGGCGGCTGCACCAAGGAAGGTGCAAC